>JANQMN010000055.1 GCA_028280065.1 Hahella sp. | reverse complement strand
CGATGACAATGCCCTGCTATCGCCGGAACAGGAGCAGGCACTGTTGAACTTTCAGCAGGAAAAACTGCGTATCCGCAAAGAACTGCGGGAGGTACAAAGGAGCTTGGATCAAAACATTGAAGATCTGGCGACGCGTTTGAAATTGATAAATATCGGTGCGGTCCCGTTAGTGTTAACCCTGATCGCCATCGCCGGCGCATGGTGGCGGCGGCGCTCCAGAAGCGCTTGATTTCTCGCTAAACCGGCATTGGACACTGAATGGTATTTGGTGTCCAATGCTCTTCGAGGCACTTACAAAACTCCACTTCGCACTCCCTGGCGGCGTTAAAAAAGTACTCAAATGCTCATTTACTTCGTGTAAACTTCGCAGGGCGGCTCCCGCTTTTCCGTGCATTTTTGGCCTTGCCAGGAAGCTCGAATTGGAGTTTTGTAAGTACCTCTTTCTACTTTCCTTTTTTTATTCTGAAACAGCAGCCGGGCTGTTTGGCTCCTGACACTATTTTGGAGGGCGAATGCAACAGGTCGATTTTGTGTATCACCCTGCTGTGGTTTCCGGTCTGGATGGTCATCAAGGATTCTGGATTTATTTTTCCGGCGATGATTTGCTTCTCAGCCCGGTCATGCAAGCCGATCCAATGAAGGAGCCGCCCTGGACCAGGGAAAACCTGGGCTTTTTGAGCTCGGAATCATTGCTTTTGGGTAAAATCAATGACGTGACCTGCCAGGTGGTTCGTATCGCCGAGGTGCCCGAAGGCTGGCAAGCGATTGGTTTGCGAGACTATTTGATCGCTTGCAGTGCCGACAGTTTTAAAATAGTCAACGCGGCTTCCCAATTGTTGTTTTGGTTAAGTACGCAGAATTATTGCAGTCGCTGCGGAGAGTCCTTCCGCTTCGTTGAGAATGACCGGTGTCTCAGTTGTCCGGCTTGCAGCTACAAATCCTATCCGAAGATTTCCCCCTGCATCATTGTTTTGGTGGTCAAGGACCAGCAGCTGTTACTCGTCCAGTCGCATCGCTATCGCAGTGACATGTACAGCTGTTTGGCGGGTTTTATCGAATGCGGCGAGAGTGCGGAAGAAGCGGTCCACCGTGAAGTCGCCGAAGAGTCGGGTTTACGGGTTACCAATATCCAATACCATTCGTCCCAGGCGTGGCCATTCCCGCACCAACTGATGCTGGGCTATATCGCTGAACACGCTTCCGGGGAACTGAAGGTTGAGCAAAAGGAGCTGCGTGATGCAGGGTGGTTTCATATTGATGAGCTGCCCAACATACCACCGCTGCAAACCATTGCCCGGCAATTGATTGAAACGGTTGTCCAGCGTATCCGCACAGGGACTGCTGCCGACTGATCCATTCGTAAGATCCGCAAGGAGGAATAGCGGCATGCCCATGACTGTCTGGATACTGATGTTGGTGCAGGCGTTGTCCATGTCTGTAGCGCCCTTGCTGGTTTTTGCCGGAGGAATTGTCGGTAAGGACCTGGCGCCGACGCCTGAATTGTCTACTCTGCCGCTAGCGATAATGGTGGTGGGGACTGCAATCAGCGTCGTTCCCGCTGCACGATTGATGCACTTGTGGGGCAGAAAGCGAATTTTCGTTTGCGGCACCCTGCTGGCGACAATCGCAGCGTTATTAGCCGGATACAGCTTAACCCAAGCGAGCTTTTGGCTGTTTTGTTTTGCAGGATTGCTGATGGGAAGTAGCCTCTCCATAGCCCAACAGTACCGCTTCGCCGCGATGGAGGCCGTGCCACCGGAGTTAGCCGGCAAGGCAGCGTCAAGGGTAATTCTCGGTGGTCTGGTCGCCGCCTATCTCGGCCCTGAACTTGTGGTATTTGGTGATTGGTTTAGCCGGCTTTTGGAAATTTCCACGCCAGTGGAGAATCAGCAGGTGTTTGCCGGCGCCTTTGTGCTACTCGCAGGTGTCACCCTGGTGGCACTTCTGATTCTCCTATGCTGTTACCGCAATCAACAGATTCAGGAGACCGCCCATCGGACTGAGGGGCGCCCGGTATCGGAAATACTACGTAATTCGCTGTTATGGATGGCGATTACAGCCGCCGCCATGGGGTATGCAATGATGGCCTTCATGATGACGGCGACTCCGTTGAACATGCATACCATTGATGGGCATAGCCTGATGGATACCAAATGGGTCATTCAGTCGCACATTCTCGCCATGTTTGCACCTTCCTTTTTTACCGGCTGGTTGATTGCGCGCTTCGGGTTTCGGTCGATTCTGGGGGCGGGTGTGGCAGCCTATGTTATTTGCCTTCTGGTGGCTATGTCGGGGCATCATCTGATGCATTATTGGTGGGCGCTGGTTTTACTGGGGATCGGCTGGAACTTTTTGTTTGTCGGCGGCACCGCGTTATTGCCGTTCTGCTATCAACCGAATGAAAGGTTCAAAATCCAGCCTTTGAACGACTTTTTGGTGTTCGGTATTCAGGCGATTGTATCCTTAAGTTCCGGATGGGTAGTGGTGCAGTTTGGCTGGCAAAGCCTGTTGCTTTTATGCACCCTGATGATTGCCATGATCGTCGTCGTCATGTGGTGGAGCCGGCTGCAGCCCATTGCTCAGGCAAAATAAAGCCCGCAATCCCGCGGGCGTAAAGAGGTTGTGATTATCGTTGTTTCAGTTGTGGTTATATCAGTTTTGTCAATTTGAACATGGCCAGGAACTCCACAAGAGGCAGGGGTCTTGGGTGGCAGCAGTAGGTTTTTTCCACCGATCCCCGAAAACGCATTTTAGTAAACGCCAGTCCCTTGAAGTTATAGAGAAAATTTCCTTTTTCCCAGACAAAACGGCACAGCTTTTTAAGCAGCTTGCTCTCTTGTTGTTCGTCTTCCGGCGCGCACATAAGCGGAATCAGGCCAAGGTCGACAAAGGGCACGCCTTCTTCCTGAAACACTTCCATTGCGTGGGTCATGATGGTATAGAAGATGCCTTGTTTAAACTCGGCATTTGCTCTTGAGATATTCGGTACATAGCTGACAATTTTGTTTTTGTCGTAGATTGGATCGAAGTAAATAAAGCCTACCGCTTTGCCGTCTTGATAGGCGTAGAAATGCCGTTCGTTTTCCTTGTACTGCATGTTCATGGGACGAATCAGAAAACGGATTTCATTGCTTTTACATTTTCGGGTGCGAATCCAGGCTTCTGAGATTTCCCTGGTATGGTCGTCACTAAAACGTTCTTTTACCGTGATCCCCTGTTTTTCCGCCTGATTTATTGCCGTTCTTAGCACCTGCTTTTTCTTACCTTTCAGGTTCCAGGCAGTCAAATCGATGCGGGACTCCGAACCGAATTGGGTGCCGTAGAGGCCGAACTTGCTATGCAAAATGTCGGTTACCGGCTTGCTGACCTGGATGTAATTCGCCCCCGGATGTTTCTTATGGAAAGCGGTGAGAATTAACTCGAAGTTTTCCGGGGCGCAGACCGGATCGGAAAGCACGAAGATGTTGCCCCATTTGCGCATATAGCCGATATAACCGATCCCTTCCAGGTCGAAGAACTTCATGCCCGGCTGCAGGGTAGAAAACGATTGCGAATGTCGGCCGAACTCTTTTAGATAGCGTACCCGGTCGGTTTGATCGAAATCACCGAGGCGTACTCCCGCCAGCGAATCTAATGCAATTACTTGTTGACTCATGTGCAAACCCCTCGTTTCATTATTCTTTATTTTTCTGCATTATTTGGCTGGCTTCTGTCCGAGAATGGACCAGTAGCAATTAATATTCAGCAGTTTGAAGAATTTTCTGTCTTTTAGAATCAGCCCCTGGCGTTCCATGTGTGCCGGGTAGTTGTAAATACTGTGCATGGCGTTATTGCAGAATACCCAGAAGATGGTCACTGCAATGTACCAGTAAGTCTTTTTAAAGAAACGGGAGAACAGGTTGCCGGTAGGGAAGGCAAAGTCACCGACCACAACATGCCCGTTTGCCTTGGTAAGGGTTATCAGGTGGCTTAGTACCTTTGCCATGGTGTCTTCGTCGAAAACGTTCAGGAAGAAGTTGGCGACCACGATGTCGTATTGTTCAATCTCGTCGAATTTAAAGATGTCGGCGTGTACCTGACGTATATTCAGTTCCGCTTTACCTGCCGCCTGCAAACCCTCTTGGAATTTACGCAACATGGTTTCAGAGAGGTCGACAACCGTCACCTCGGCGCCTAGTTCCGCGGCGTGAATAGCATCTTTGCCGTGCCCGACACCGGCGACCAGTACTTTGTCACCTGGGTTAACGGTATTGGTATTCAGCATGCTGACTTTGCATTGGTGAATCGATTTGCCGCTGTACAAAGCGCTGAGGAAATCGTACAAGGGACCGATCAAACGGTATTTGTCCTTGTTTGAGGAAGTGGCGCCAGATCCTTGTGAAGGATCCTTGATGGTTACTGCATTTGATGACATGGTGCCTACCTTTCTTAATAAAGCTTCTAGATTGTTATTAGTATTTAGCTCAGGTTCTCTTTGTTGTTGGAAAGGATACTAATTAACATCCTGTTACAAGACTGTGCGGTAGGCCGCAGTTTTATGTTGCACGAGTTAACGAAACTGAATAAAAAGGCAAAATAATTCAGATATTTACTTAGATTGTCAGACAATCTATAAATCGGCTGTGGGCGGCATCACAGTGCTGAAGGCCGGAATCTTCCGGGAACATGGCGAATCGGTTGGCCTGACGGAACACTGTTTATATCCTGGGGTAAATTCTTGATATCGCGATTTGGCGACCAATGGGAGTTCGGGTGCACATTTATGCAGCAGATAATAAATACACAATCGTTGAATGAAAAATTGGTGGGCCGGCTATTCTTGCCCGGCGACAGGCGCAATGTTCCTTGTGTGATTATTTGCCATGGCGCATTTGACTATAAAGAGCATTTTTTTGAACTGGCGGAGTATTTAGCCGTCAATCGTATTGCGGCGTTGACGTTGGATATGCACGGCCATGGCGAGTCCGGCGGGCGGCGCTATCATGTGGAAATGCGTGAATGGGTCGCCGATATCCGATCTGCCATCGGTTACCTGGAGCAAGTTCCGGATGTGGATGGCAGCCGGATTGGCGGATTTGGATTTTCCTCCGGGGGCACTGCGGTGTTGGAGGCCGCCGTTCAAGGATTGCCGCTAAAGGCTTTGGTGACGCTGGATGCAACGGTTCGCAATGTGATCAAGTGGTATGAGGTGCCGATTTTTAAATTGCTCAGCGGAATCGGCAGGATCAAGAGCAAATTCAACCAGGAGGGACTTTACCTACCGTTTCAGTTCGCCTTGAAGAATGCCAAGGCAGCCGTTGATCCGCGGGTAAACAAAGCTGTTCTGGAGGATCCTTATATCGTGGAAGCCTATTCTCAGATGCCCCTGCCGGGCGCTGCCGAGAGTTTTATGGTTGATACATTAAAGCGCATTGATCAAATTTTGTGCCCTGTTTGTGTGATTCACGGCGCCCAGGATCAGATTGATATTCCCCGCTCGGCAGAGCTTTTATATGGCAAGCTCCGGTCTGACAAAGCCCTGCATTTGCTTCCCAATAGCGGCCATTTAGGGCATATGGACCAGGATAAAGACGAATTTATGCGTATTACGCTCGACTGGTTTTTAACCAGATTGTAGAACAATACGGGCCGGAATTGGAAACCTGGTCGGATTCTTGCTGTGAGGTTAATCACGCTGGAAAGTTGTCCAAAGTGATGCACGACTTTTTGATAATTGCGTCACATTACAAGATGTAACCAAATGTAAATATAAATATCACGATTGCATTTTAGCCTATGCATCTCAACCAGTGTCTTTAATCCCAGCCAGGAAACCACGGAAAACAGGAGAAGCCGGCAATGATAGAGTCTAAAACCAGCGCTGCCTTGGCAGGCAAGAATGTATTCATTACTGGCACGAGCGGTTTTGTCGGGAAAGTTGTATTAGAAAAATTACTACGTGATGTGCCGGATGTCGGACAGATATATCTCCTGTTGCGGGGCAACCGCAAGTTTCCCGATGCCTCGCTTCGGTTTAGCAACGATATCGCGCAATCTTCCGTTTTCGACCGGCTCAGAGAAGAATTTTCGGACGATGTAGCCGGTTCTTTCGAGAAACTCTGCGATGCTAAGATCACCTGCGTGGAAGGTGAACTTACCGCGCCGCGATTCGGCCTGACTGAAACGGAGTTTCAGCAGCTGGCAGGGAACATCGATTTGATCGTCAACTCCGCCGCCAGTGTTAACTTTCGCGAAGCCTTGGATGCCGCCCTGCAAATTAATACCCTTTGCCTCAACAATATTGTGAGTCTCGCGGAAGCCGCCGGCGATATCCCCGTGGTCCAAGTTTCCACCTGTTATGTCAACGGCTTTAATAAGGGCCTGATGGAAGAGGATAACGTGCATCCTACCGGTGACGGGATTACCCGCTCGCCGTTCGGGTATTTCGAAGTGGAGGATTTAATAGAACGGATGCAGGCGCGGATTAGTACGGTGGAAGCCCGGTTCGGTGATCCTGAGATCAGAGAAAAGGCGCTGATTGAATTAGGCATTAAACAGGCACAGAAGCTGGGCTGGAACGATACCTATACATTGACCAAATGGATGGGTGAGCAGCTCCTGATGAAAGCCCTTTACGGCAAGAAATTGACCATATTGCGCCCTTCAATTGTGGAAAGCACCCTGCAGGGTCCCAAACCCGGATGGATAGAAGGAGTAAAAGTGGCGGATGCCATCATCCTGGCGTACGCGCGGGAAAAGGTTTCTTTCTTTCCGGGTAACAAGCATGCCGTATTGGATATTATTCCCGCCGATTTGGTGGCGAACAGCATTCTGCTAAGTGCGGCTGAAGCATTGAAGGCACCTCCGCAACTGCGCATCTATCAATGCGCCAGCAGCGATGTGAATCCATTGCGAATCAGTGATCTGATCGGTTTCGTGCAAAGTGAAGCGGAATCCAATCATGCCAAGCTTAAACGGTTATTTCCTAAAAAACCTGAAAGACCCTTTGTAATGGTGCCGAGACTGGTTTTCAATACAGCCGGTACGCTGGTCTACCGGACGCTGCAGACCACCATGAGAGCTTTGGAACTGGTTGGTAAAGGGCGGAACACCCGAACTTTGCATAATCTTCAAACAACCCTGAAGCTGGCGACGATTTTTTCCTTCTACACAGCGCCCAAGTATAGATTCAGTAACCGCAAGCTGCTCGATCTTGCCGAGCGGATGGGGGAAACCGATAAAAAACTGTTCCCGGTAGATGCTTCCAACTTCGATTGGCAGCACTATATGCGGCAAATTCATATTCCCGGATTAAACTGCTATGCGTTAAAGCCTCGGCGAACGATTGTAACGCGGGATGTGGTAGCTCCCGAGGAAACCGCCCGACAGGAAGCAGGCCAGGCTGCCAACGCCTAAGTTCCGCCAAGCTCCCCCTCAAACCCCGCAAATGCGGGGTCATTTCTTATACTAAAGAAGCATGCTTGGCTGTTCGTTAGATTTGTGTGCTACTTTTTGCTTATTCGCGTATTATGCTCGACAAAAATAACGTTATGCAGATCTAAGAGGGGCTCATGTTAATGTCACAACAAATTATTATTGCCGATGACCACCCATTGTTCCGGGCGGCATTAAAGCAGGCAGTAAATCAGGCAATCAAGTCTGTCGATATTGTTGAATGTGACAGCATCGCCACCCTCCAAGATGCCGTTGAGGCCAATCAGGATGCCGATCTCGTATTGCTGGATCTGAACATGCCGGGTGCCCATGGATTTTCCGGCCTGGTATTCATGCGCGGCCAGTTTCCGGGATTACCGGTAGTAGTGGTATCCGGTAGTGAGGACTTGCAGGTAATCCGCCGGGCTATCGATTATGGTGCGTCCGGCTTTATTCCAAAATCCGCGACACTGGATGAAATTTCCGGTGCGATCCAGCAGGTGCTCAACGGCGAGGTCTGGTTACCGACTGAGGTGGCGGCGAAGATAGATTCGGTTCGGGTGGAAGACACCGATTTTTCGGAACGGCTGGCAACGCTGACCCCGCAACAGTTCAGAGTTCTTGGTATGCTCACTGAAGGTCTGCTGAATAAACAGATAGCCTATGAACTGGATGTTTCGGAAGCCACCGTTAAGGCGCATATCACCGCATTGTTTCGAAAACTGGGGGTGCGTAATAGAACCCAGGCGGTCATTGCCGTGCAGCAGATGGAGATTGAACAGTCTTCCTCCCAACCTTAGGCTTGCTCTAAGCGGGCGGCTGCCGATTATCTCAGCCAATTGCCTGTGATGAGTTGCAGTTTGCCGGAATTCTGCAATTCGTTAAATGCGGCTTCTAACTTTTCTACAATTTCAATACTTGTTTGGCGGTTGACTGCCATGTAGTAACCTCCTTTATCGACCAGCGGAAATGCCTTTTCAATAGCCTCTGAAGAAAACCCATATTTCTTGATCTGATAGCGTAGCGATAATTCATTGCCAGTGATCAGATCGAATCTTTCCCGAAAGAGTTTTCGAATGTTGTTTTCATGGGTGGAAGTGATGTCCAGATTGGCCTTCAAGCCTTTGTCAATAAAATACTGATGCATTGGCTCGCCGCGCATGATGCCGATACGGTAATCTCTTAGGTCTTCAAGCCGGGTGATTTTTGCCGGGTTCGTTTTTAACTTGAATAGATCGACAGTGCGTGGGCTTAGTGGTCCGATCCAGTAAAATAGCTGCTCGCGATTTTGATTGCGGCTGATGAGTAATACGGTACAAAGGCAAGAGAGGGTTGATTTTTGTTATTTATTTCCATTATTCTGGAAATATGGAAATAAAAAGTGCTACAGAAGTTTTTGCCTCCCTAAGTCAGGAGACGCGTCTCCATGCTTTTCGCGAGTTGGTGCAAGCAGGGTCATCGGGCCTGTCGGCGGGAGCACTGAGCCAGGTGTTGCAAGTACCTGCAAATACCTTGTCTTTTCATTTGAGCCATTTGCTGAAGGCGCAAATCGTCACTGTGGAAAGGCAAGGGAGGAGTTTAATTTATCGCGCAAATTACCCAGTGATGCAGGAAACCATCAGCTTCCTGATCCGGAATTGCTGTGGACAAGAGTTTGTTGATATGAAACAGGATCAAAACACCGGCCGCGCCATCATTGAAATGCGCGGTTGTTGCAAACCAACGTGCTGAACTCAGAGGAGATTCTTATGAAACGAATGCATATCCATATCGCGGTAGAGAACCTGGACACTAGTATCCGGTTTTATTCTGCATTGTTCGGTGCTGAACCGACCAAGGTAAAACCCGACTACGCAAAATGGCAGTTGGAAGATCCCAGGGTGAATTTCGCCATCTCCAACCACGCAGGAGCCAAAGGAGTAGACCATTTGGGATTGCAGGCGGAAGACGCGGATGAACTGACCGGTATTCGGGAACGCTTGGCCAAGGCGGAGTTGTCGGTTTTCGATGAAGGAGAAACCCAATGTTGTTATGCCAAATCTGACAAATCCTGGGTAAAAGATCCATCGGGTATCGCCTGGGAAGCATACCAAACGATGGAAGATATCGAAGTCTTTTCGGCGAAGACATCGGCAGCAGGCGCATGTTGCGCTCCAAAGGAAGCAGCTACTCAAAGCTGCTGCTAGGAGGATGTGACGCTATCGGCCCGCTTCCATGGGGTAATCGGTGGTAGATAGTTTCTAGTCACCAGTGGATACTCTGAACTCGCTGACCAATTTCAGTTGCTCATCGGCACTCGATTCGAGTTTTTCCAGAGCGCTGATGTTGGTTTCAGCGTTTTCAACCACTTTTTCAGCGGAAGAGGCGATTTCTACAATATGCTCGCCCACTTCCCTGGTAACTGCCTGTTGTTCGACAGAAGCGGTGGCGATTAAGTTCCCCATGTCGGTAATGCGCTGTAAACACTCGACCATTTCATCCAGTAGCGACTGTGTGTTGGTGGCATGGCCTACCACTTTTTGTGCCAGTCCCTGGTTGCCTTGCATGCTTTTCGATGTTTGATTTGCCTGTGACTGCAGCCGGCCGATCATTTCATAAATTTCTTCGGTAGCCTGACGGGTTTTACCTGCAAGGTTGCGCACCTCATCTGCGACCACGGCAAATCCTCTGCCTTGCTCACCGGCGCGTGCCGCCTCAATGGCGGCGTTCAGCGCCAGTAGGTTGGTTTGGTCGGCGATGCCTTGGATAACTTCCAGAATAGAGCCTATCTCATCGGTTTCCTTCTGCAGAACGCCCACCTCCTCAGCGGCTCTGAGCAGGGACTGCTCCAATTCTTCCATGGAATTTACCGAAGCGCGCATGTTCTGCTGATTGTCATGCGCGGATTGGTTGACTTTGGTGACCTCGGAGCTGGTCTCCTCCGCATTTCGGGCAACTTCTTCCACTGCGCTCTGAAGTTGCGTGGTCGCCGTAGCGACCATGTCGGTTTGATCCCGTTGCGTTCTCAGCTGATTGACAGAACTGGTATTGAGTTCTCTGGCGCCCACCGTGGCTTTTACAACTTCGTCCGATGCGCTCCTGATGCGCAAAATTACCTGGGTAAACTGTTTGACAAAATTATTCATCTCGCGACCGATATCGCCGAACTCATCCTGTTTCTGATATTGAATTCGGGGCGTCAAGTCACCTTTCGCCAGGGTTTTCAACATCTTCAACGTTTGCTGCAACGGTTTGCGAATACTGGTAACTATGCTGAAGCTGACGATCAAAGCAATGGCCAAGGCCACTAATCCGACGCCCATCAGCAGTGTTCGATTTGCCCGTTGACTGGCATCTGCCTCTTGCTCGACGGTTTGACTGAGATTCTGCGCCAACCCGCTTAATTCAGTAAGTTGGTCTTCAATGGTGTTGACCTGACGGCTGATCTCAAATAATAGTTGCTTGCTGGTTTGCTTCAGGGTTATCAACTCCCCTTGCAGTGCATATAGGCCGCCATCTTCCGCCAACGCCTTCTCGACGAGCGGGATATAAAAGCCTAATTTCTCTCCTACATCTGGGGCGCTGTTGTTAAAGATATCGATTCGGCTTTGCATTTCCCGAAGGCGATCGGACTGTAGACTATGTGCCCCGGCTAACTCTGACTCCGTCCAAATTCCCAGCAAAGCCCCTAACGAAGCGCTGAAACCATTACCCTGCTGCTGAAAATACTGCGCTTCCAGGACCAGGGATTCGTCTATGCCGTAGAGGTCGATAATGGCGTCACTCAGATCCGATTCGAAAAACGACCATTCATCGTTAAATTCGGAAAGCCCCTGAAAAACCTGGATTTGTTTGGGAATTTCCTGTTCGTGAGTATCCAACTGGTGCTTAATATCCTGCTTAACTTTGTTAATGAGCGGGGTGATGAGGTCGAGCTTCTCTATCCATTTTGGCCGGTTCTGGGAGAGCGATTTAAGATTGCTGAGTTCTTCGTCCAGCAGCTTTTCGGTGCGTTCAATTTGGGTGCGATAGTGACCGATATTGTCCATGGAGTCTTGAATCGCATGTTGCATCAGCACCTTGTTGGTATTGAGGAGATAAACACGCAGCAGGCTGGCGGATTTTTCCGCAGGGAATGCCTGGCGGGCGATGCTGTCGAGATCGGCGGAGGCTTCTCGCTGACTGTTGATTGCCAAACCGATAACGACCAGAATAAGCAGTGCAGTTAGGGCAAAGCCTGCAATAACCCGTGCAATGACTGTTAGTCTCATGGGAACAACCCGTGAATGTTTTTTCTTTAATATAGACGGTGTGTACTAGACCGCCAATTTGAAATGGCAAATGCGGAGATGGGAAGGAGTATCGAGCAAGCCTGCAGCGGCCGCATGCAGGCTTGTTAAAGAAAGCGGGAACTAGGCTTCGACATCCATCTTATCGATATAGGCCTTGGCTTTTTTGGCGCTTCTTTTTACATTGGACTTTGCTTTGGCGCCGGCACGATTGACAGAACGCTTGGCTTTTACCGACTTGGTTTCTTCACCTTCCAGTTTAACGATCAGTTTCATGGCCAGTTTTCCTGAATCGACGTTCCAGCGACGCAATTGATCAGTGGCTTGTTTGATCAGACGATCATGCTTGGCATGAAATTTGTTGGCTATTTCAAAAGGTTTGGCGGTTAACGACAAATAATAATCTTCCGCTTGACCGATTGTATTGCCGATGAAATCTTCGACTTGTGCCTGTGTGGCGGCTAGCTTACCCATAATTGAATGCTCTCTTGTTATCTGGTTGCTCTGCTACCCTACGTCTTCGAGCTAGAGTAAAAAAACTAACTTTGGCGAACATCAGTTCAATCAGAACGGAACCGTTTCTACAGACTTGCTGCATCTCCAGGCTTTACCTTGAAGCAGATATTTTTTACTGTCCTTGTTCACTTATCAAAAGGGTTATGACGCAAAATGACTGAGTTGTTCGGGCCGGCAATTGATCGCGATTCTTCTGATTCGATAAAATGGAAACGCTATGCAGACCGTGACATTATTCCGATGTGGGTCGCTGATATGGATTTTCAGGTACCGCAGGAGATTCGCGACGCGATTAAGCGACGAATTGATCACGGGGTTTTGGGGTACGGATCGGATAGCGCCGATTGGCGGCAGTCGATTGTAGAACACTGCAAATATCATTATCGCTGGGAAGTCCAGCCCGCCTGGATTGTACCGACGCCTGGCGTAGTGAAAGGACTCAATATCGCCAGAGCATTGTCAGCGCAGCGGGGCAAGTCAGCCGGGATTACTACCTTGCCTGTCTACCCCCATCTGAGATTTCACAGCCCAATCCTGGAATTTGCCGATCGAGGCTTTAACACACTCCTGGATAATGGTGTATGGAAACTCGATCTGGATGATATGCAGGCCAATATCACTGCGGATGTTGGCGTCATGTTGTTCTGCAATCCGCATAATCCAATTGGTAAAGTGTATGATCGTGAAGAATTACTCGCTCTCGCTGACGTCTGTGAAAAACAGGATCTATTGATTTGCTCAGACGAGATTCACTGCGACCTGATTCTCAACGGAAAGCAGCATATTCCAATCGCGAGTTTGAGCCCTGAAATCAGCCGCCGGACCATTACGCTGATGGCGCCCAGTAAAACCTTTAATATCGCCGGACTGGATGCCGCATTCGCGATAATCGAAGATCCGGACTTGCGTCAGCGTTACGCGAAGCTCCAGTATGGACTGGTGGGGCACGTTAATATTCTCGGGACTGTGGCCGCCGCCGCTGCTTTTCAAACCGGTGAACCTTGGCGACAGGACCTTATTGCCTATTTGCGGGAAAACCAACGAATAATCGCTGAACGTGTCGGTACCATTGCCGGTATGAGCATGATCCCAAGCGAGGCCACTTTTTTGGCGTGGATCAACATCAGTGAACTGCAATTGGATAATGCACCTAAATTCTTTGAGGCGAACGGCGTGGGTTTTTCACCGGGTTCCGATTTTGGTGACGAAAACTATGTGCGGCTGAATTTCGGCTGCCAGAGGGATTTGCTGGTAAAAGCGTTGGATCGCATGGAGCTGGCGGTGCGGAACCACCGCCGGTTCTAGATCGTCAGTTGTGGCGACAAAGCTCGGGGTTGCCCTAAATGTCGCGCACACACCTCACCATATTCTCGTTGCGCAAAATGTCTCCCTGCGGACCCTTGTAGTAGAAGGTTCCGTTGACAGTTGCAGAGCTCGCACCGGGCTCCGTCGAGACATCCAGTTTGTCGTTGCTGCGTTGGGCTCCCGCTCCATGAACATCAAGGATTTGCGAGTTCATATAGCCGAGCGCGCGACCGAATGACACATAGGCGCCATTGCTGCCATCGTCTTGGCTATTGACGTGGGTTGTCGAACTCCAATAAAAACCCCAATCCGTGATGCTCTCTTCATTCAGAAACGAGGTTGCATTAAAGATAGGATCAATTGCGGCGCTGCCATCGGTATCCGGTGAACGGCTGTAATCGACAAGGCTCTGCAATTCCTTCACATTCGGTAGTCTCCAATCATTATGCGCACCTGTTCCGGCGCTTTCACACTGGTCCAAGGCATCCTCCCAATCCGTGGCGAGACTATCGTTCTGTTGCCACATTAAGCCGGTCGCCAAGTCGCTGACGGTTTCGTCGCCGTTGTCGAGGTACTCGTTGGTGCCATAATCTTCATTGCCCGCCACGCAGAGGACATAGAAATCTTGTCGTTCATAGGGGTAGCCCTTGATGCGTCCGTCAACGAAATTGACGCCGAACATAGTGGGATCGTTATTCATGGTCGTTGAGACGTAGAGCGTTGTGGAGGCATACTGGCCATCGATAATTCGCTCTCCTGAAGCGGTATCGCCAAATGCACGTTGAAAACTATCGTCGATAAACAACGAGAGACCGGAGGTATCCGTGCCGGTGTAGTTACTTGGATCTTTGCCACTGAATAAAATCAACGAGTAAGACTCCTTGATGGAAGGCAAGCGCCAGTCTGAACGGCCATCAAGGTTCAAGTTGTTACAGTAGGAAACCGCTTCTCCTTGGGTAAGCTTGTCGTCAGCAGTGACGTCGCCGTCGCCGTCCAGGTCGGGTGTCTGGGTCCAAACCAAACCGGTTACGTTATCTGATACGGTCAACCCCGAATTGCTTACTGTATAGCTGGGTTGGTTGCCCGAATAATCGGCATCCTGTCCGGAGCCGTTGCAGGAAGTCGTGTTGCCGGTATTCGAGTTAAAACAGGTCGTTTGATTGGTATCTACGATTTTATAGGTATTCACCAGCGGATCTTCGGTACCGGTGACAGTTACGGCAACCATATCCAGGGAGATCGCGCCGGCATCGTCCGTGACGGTCAAGGTAAATATAAGGGTATCCGTCTGATCAAGATTTAAGTTGGGAGTGGTGAAGCTTGCGGTCATTTCCATAGCGTCTGTCAAGGATACGCTCAACCCATCGGTTTGCTCCCAGGCGAAACTCAGGCCACCTTCGACGTCCTGCCCCGAACCTGACAGCATGACAATCGTATTATCCTCCACGGTTTGATCCTCGCCGGCATCGGCAACCGGAGGGCATTGCGCATAACTGTCGCTGCTATCCAGCGCGGAAATGATTATCTCGATATCGTCCTCGCTGTAGATGTCCGGGTTGCCGGTATAGCATTCGGCCACTGTCAGTTTGTTCTCCATGATGGCTTCATCTTCTTCTGACGAAATACCGTTGATGTAGGCGATGATGAGGTCCTCCGGCGCAATACTGCCGGTGTCAAGTTCATTCACCCAATAGTCAAGACCGGCCTGATCGGGTTCCCGGTTGAGTAGGTTTTGATAGACCGCTATGGCTAACTCCGGATAAGTGAGCTGGCCATAGTTTTCCAGATACTCCGGCTGCTCATTGACAATGTTGATACGGATTTGATCCACGGTAATCAATCCCTGATTTACTTCGTTGGTCCAATAAGCCAAGCCGTCGGCGTCTGCTGCGCGGCCGAGATAGCCGATATAGATTTGTTGTATCTGTTCCGATACGGAAAGCTCTGCATGGGTTAGTTGAAATGGCGTGAAACATGTTGCCAGCCAGGCGATTGGTAGAAGTCGTGTTACTGTTTTTTTCATTAAAGCCACCCTAAAAAGCACAAATGTTTAGCAATAGCATAGACGACTAGTAAGGAAACAATTTGCAAACAATATGAAAAGTGGTGGATTTCAGCGAGGGGGTTTGCCTGGGCCGAACATGGCTTTAGGAACAAGCTTATTCTGAAAGACTTGCCAAGGTCTCAGTATCAATAAGTGTCAGGCCGAACCCGGTTGCCTCGATTTTGCCTTGCGCGCTGAGTGCATCAAGCACCGTTTTGACTTGGGAAATGGGTAACACGAGAAATGCCGCAATGTCGCTTGCAATGAGCGGGATGAAGTGGGCATAGGGCTTATGTTCAAGCCAGTAGGCAATCAGCGAAGCGATTTTGTGTTCGGCGGAATTATTGAAGCGCAGTTTCGAACGAAACTGTTGGAACCGCACCATACGTTGGCTTAAGTTGCTGAAAAAATGCTGCTGAATGGGTGGGTTGCACTCGGCGTGCGCCAGGTAACGATGCAGGTCGATGCAAATCAGCCGGGTTTGCTCCAGCGCAGTCATATTGCTTTCGTCATGGGTGCCGGGCATCATGTTTAGCGGAATCGCTTCTCCGGGAAAGCTGAACTGCAGGATTCGGTTGGAGCCGGAGCGATAACGCAACAGCAGGCTCCCGGCATCCACCAGCCAGATGGAATCCCGAGTGCTCTTCAGGGTAATACTTTCGCGCACGGCCAGTTGTGCCGTATCCAGAATAAACGCCTGAAAGTCCGTCTCCGCTTCGGGGAACAAGGAGTTGCCGGCAGCGCCATTGCGTACAGTGAGCGTATTTTGTCGAGTGCTTTTCGGAAACATGCTGTGTGCTGCAAAATAGTGTCAATCAAGTTTTGCTATACTTTAGTGTTTTACTCGGGAATAGCAATAGGATTTTCCTGATTAGTCGCCGTAAACGATGAATAATCATGAAGTTAAAGGGTAAATGCAATGAGGAGGATAGAGTGCTTAAATCCTATAAAGAACTTACGAAAACCCAGCGTTTGCAAGCCGATAGAATTCCGGTTGACCCACGCACCACTATACGGGATAAAGTTTTCCGGATCGTCCAAGGCAATGTAAAAAGCGAATCGACGAATAATACAGCGGCACAGCCGGGTTATAGCGATTGGGGTTTCTTTTGCCAACAATGCCGTGTAGCCTTTTCGAGGAACGATACGCATGCCGGCTGCAATAGCGGCTCTTTGCGGGTGGTCAGGTCCAAGTATCAGGGCAAGAAATTGGAATCCCTGCCAAACTTACGGCAGCAACTGACAGGCAAGGAAGCATAGATGATATTACCTACTTGTCCATACAATAATGCAAACCATTGTCAAAGAGTGCATTTTGTATGACAGCAGGTGTTTTTCCGGATGCCTGACTTCCCTACAATGCGGCGCGTTTCTTATTCGAACTGTAATCGCATGTTTGTGAATGTAGAACGCAGGTAGGCGGCGTGTCGCCACACAGTTCAAGATCAGTCCAATAAAAACAACTCCACTGGTAAGAAATGGTTCGCAGTGACGCTACGGCGTCTTGCACAGTTTTGTTGTATTCATTGACTCATTTTGACAAAGGTAATGGTGGTATTCATGCATTCGACGTCGTCCAAAAGAACAAGAATTCTAGCCTTTTCAACTGCGCTGTTAAGCATGGCCATACAGCCATCCATCGCAGCGGAAAAAGCTGTTTTGCAAGCCGGGACACAACCCTTATTCGAAATCCACGGATCAAATACGATAGGTGCGGAACTTGCGCCGGCTCTCGTCAAATCCTATTTGCAAGACCAGGGTGGCGAAACGCCGGATATCGAATCCACTACAGTTGAAAATGAGCGTTTTGTGGTTGCGCTGGCCGGTGACGGCAAGGCCAGGATTAAGGTCGCTGCCCATGGCTCCAGTACTGGATTCAAAGCGCTGGAAGCCGATCAGGCGGATGTATGGGCGTCGTCAAGACCGGCCAAGGATAAGGAAGTCAGCAAGTTCGCGGCACGGGCCGATTTGACCAGCATGGTGGCGGAACATGTTATCGCGATCGACGGATTGGCGATCATTGTGCATCCGAACAACCCTCTCAAGCAGCTAACCAAGCAGCAGTTAAACGGGATTTTTTCTGGCGAAATTGCGGATTGGAAAGACGTTGGCGGTCGCAGCGGACCGATTCACCTCTACGCCAGGGATAATAACTCCGGTACGTTCGATACTTTTAACAGCCTGGTGCTCGGCAAGAAAAAGTTGCGTGGCGATGCCAAACGCTACGAGTCCAATGCGGAACTTTCCTCAGACGTTTACCAAGATAAGCAAGGCATCGGCTTTACAGGTTACGCATTTGTCGGCAGCAACAAGGCATTGGCAATAGCCGATGGTGATAGCCCTGCGATTCTACCGACCCGGCTCAGCATCGCGACGGAAGACTATCCACTTTCACGGCGGCTGTTTTTCTATACGCCAGGTAAGTCTGCCAACGACTGGGTAAACCAGTTTATTGAGTTTTCTCTTTCGCAATCCGGGCAAAAGATTGTCGGTGACATTGGGTTTGTCGAGCAGAATATCATCGCCGTTGAGGCGGAACTGGATAACACCGTACCCCAGTCCTTTAAGCGTTTAACCAAGAACTATCGCCGGCTCTCGGTAAACTTTCGTTTTGCCGAAGGCCGAACCCGATTGGACAATAAGGCTTTACGTGATATTCAGCGGGTAATGCAGTACCTCGAACAGCAGCAGCTTGAACCTCGGCATTTGCTCCTGATTGGCTTTGCCGATCAGCAGTCCAACGAGTTTCGTGCCCAGCAGATATCCGAGTTACGTGCACACAGCGTACATCGGGCTTTTCGTGACAAAGGCATCGAAGTCAAGGCTTATACCGGCTACGGACAGTATATGCCTGTGGCACAGGCCGGTGGCAAGTCCGGAGCCAGCCGTAACGGGCGGGTAGAAGTGTGGATTCGTAAAACCGAACAGAACTTGGCGATGATTTCGCAATAATCATTCAGAAGTCATATGGAGCTGCCATGAGAATGGCAGCGCAACTCTACGTTCATCGATTTCATTTCCGTCGCTGACATCCTCCAGTCACCAGGGCAGTTCCGCACCGTCCCAGCTAAAGAACTTACCCGTTTGCTGAGGCGTAAGCTGTTCAACGATATTGCTAATGTATGTCGCGGTCTGCTGAGGACTGAAGAGTTTGCCTACAGGGACATTCGCCTGGAAAGGTTCTGATAACCGAGTGTCAGTAGTACCAGGGTGAATTGCGGTCACGCAAACTTTTTTCATGGAACGACGCCATTCCAGCGCTATCGTCTTAAGCGCCATATTCAACGCTGCCTTGCTGGCACGGTAGCTAATCCATCCACCAAGCTGGTTATCGGATATACTGCCTACTTTGGCCGAAATCGCGGCAAAAACGCCTTGCTTCGAGTGCTTTAGCCCCGCTCCCAAGTGTTTTGCGGCGAGGATGGAAGGCAGGGTATTTACATGGATATTTTGCAGAAAAAACTCAGTATCAAAATGCTTAAGTGATTTTTCAGGTCCCTTCGCGTTGTTGTGAAGAAACCCGATGGCATTTAGGAGCCAATCAAAGTTATCGATGGCGTCCGCCAACGCGGCATAGTGCGTTTCTCTCGTCGCATCGAGCCTACACCAACGCAATCGCGAATGATGGAACTCCGGCGGGTGTCGATGGTAGGTTGCAAATACCTCAACTTTTGAAAACCGATTCAAACACTGCTTTACCAGCTCTATTCCTATACCCCCCGAGCCGCCGAGTATGGCTATTTTCCGCAAAACCTACTTTTCCTTCATTTGTGGAGTTGATTTTTACTTACGGTCCGCCAATGCGAATGGTCTGCTCAAAAGGGCCTCGGGATTCACGAAGACCTTCGAAGAAATGAAATAAAAATCGTTTTTCCGGTTGACGAGGGAAAATTTCCCGCATACTATTTCGTTGTGTGTGGGAAAAATTCCCATAGCCAATTAAAACACTTCTGGTTAAAATTTAAGAAAGCTCATCGCAGACACTGCGAATTGATGAGCGACACAAACAAAAGAGGTAATGGAGGACGTATGAATACTTTAAAAAGCAAAGGCTGGCGATCATCCCTGGTGATTGGCTGCCTGGTTGGGGTTACCGGTTTAACCGGCTGCGGCGGCAGCTCGAATAGTGGCACCGGAGGGACTGAGTCGCCGCCACCTGTGGACAATAATGCGCAAGTATTGACCACTCCTACCTCTACTGAATCCTTCGTCGAACAGTATAAGGACTTGTTGAAGAAGAACTTCGATACCGGGAGTACCGAGTTCGATGGCCTGTTTAATGAGACTGTGCGTACCGTGGATGCCCCGGCGGCACCGGATGCCGGCGAGTCCTTGGACTCCGACACCTCCGGCACCAATACAATTTTGGATGATGTCGATGAAAGTGACTATGTCAAATATGATGGTCGCTACCTATATGCCTATCAAACCGGCTATGAAGAAGATTGGCGATGGTATAATCGCTTGAGCGTCATTGATACTGAACCGGAGGAACCGGAAGTCGTAAATTCCGTTGATCTTGGCGAGTCCAGTCTGGTTGGTATGTACCTTCGGGAACCTGCTGGTGAGAAGCAGATTGTCGCTGTCTCCACTGAACACTCTTATTATGCTTTTGCTGAGATCTGGCCGGGACCCACCGCGTCCACCACTACTATTAGCTTGGTCAGTGGCTTGCCGCAGAATCCTGAAATCAGTGAAACGCTCGAACTTGAAGGCAGTTTGCTGGCAAGCAGAATGATAGAAAACCGGCTGATTTTAGTGACCGGATTTTTACCCTATTTTGACGTCTATCCTATGGAAGATAGAAATGAGGAAGGCGAATTTCCTGCCATTGACGCTTTAACCGCTACCGATATTTTGCCGGGCTATCGGCTGAATAAAGGTGAAGAAGTAGCTTTAGTGGATGCCAGCGACTGCCTGGTTTTGGAAAACGATACGGAATTCTATGGCACGCCCCAGATCCTCACCATTACCACAGTGAATCTGGACGATACCAGCGACATACACTCGACCTGCACAACATCTTTTGCCCAGGCGTTCTTCATCTCCACAGATAGCCTGTATCTGACCGACTACGCTGAAGATGGGACGTTAATCCATAAGTTTGCTTTGGATGATTCGGGTACTGCCTATCGGGGTACCGGCAAGGTTCCCGGTTATGTCAGGGGCGGTGAGTATAGTTTCCATCTCTATGCGCAGAACGGTGACTTATTTGCCCTCTCCACAACCTGGAAGGACGGCGATTTTGACCATCGATTTACCGTTCTTCGGGAGGATGCTAGCGAGGAGAATGTGCTTTCGGTGGTCGCTCAACTGCCGAACGATAGTCAACCGCAAACCATCGGTAAGCCGGGAGAAGATGTATTTGCCGTGCGGTTTTTCGACGATACGGCATTTGTCGTGACCTTCGAACAGATCGATCCGCTCTATGCCATCGATATCAGCAATCCGGGCGCACCCTTTATTGCAGGCGAGTTGGAGTTACCGGGAGTCTCGGAATACCTGCACCCGATTTCCGGTGATCTGCTCTTGGGTGTTGGTCACAATGGCCAGTGGCCTCGCGAGCTGCAGGTCAATCTGTTTGATATTTCAGATATTACCCAGCCGAGCCTGATCACCCAGGAGACGTTCCCAAGTTATCTTGGCGCATGGACGACGCTAAGCTATGACCATCACGCATTCGCGGCTGTTACCGATGGCGATGTGCAATGGGCAAAGGCAGCGTTTCCTTTCACGGTGTATCCGCAAGTTTGGGTCGATGATGGCGTTGTCGCTCCGGAAGAAGTTGATGAAACCGGAACCGGCGATGCAACCGTGACCAACAATTCTACCGACATGCCCATGCCTGTTGAACCGGACGGCGGAATTGGCGACGGAGCCGGACCGCTTCCCGATTTGGGTGATCAGCCGATCCCTGTTGAACCCGATGGCGGGATTGGCGATGGCGCGGAACCTTTGCCGAATACCGATGCCGACAATGATCGGTTAGTGGCGGACATCGTGCCCATGGAGCAAAACTACCTGATGCTGCTGGATATTGACAAAGTAAACCGGGGATTGGCCACGCCTCGAGTGAAGACCGTTACTTTGGAGCAGCCTTACTCTTACTACCAACGCATTGTCATTGATGGCGAAGAAATAATATTCGTAAGCAATTCTGCTGCCGAGAAGCATACTTGGTGAGCTGATTTACCCTCCCTTTGACTACCCGTCAAGCGGTTTGCCGGTGCCATGCCGGCTTTTTTTCGTCTGTAGAGTAAAGTTTTCATTGTAAACATGGTGGTGTATACTGCAGGTAACTATTATCATTCCCTACAGGTTTAACGATCTGAAAAAGGTGTGATGCATTTGGTCTTCACGACTGGCCGTAAAAAGCAGTATCAGAGGGTAAGAATTTGACTAACTCAGCGTTAGCAGAAGCCACACAATCCTACCATCACGGTAATTTGCGACGAGAATTACTCAAACAGGCTTTAGAACATCTCAAGCAAGTTGGCCCTGACAAAATCAGTCTTCGCGCCCTAGCCCGCGATATCGGCGTATCCCAGACAGCTCCCTATCGGCATTTTCCCGATAAAAATGCGCTTTTAGCCGCGCTGGCGGCGCATGGCCACCGGCAACTGACCGAAGTCACCCAGGCGGCCGTGGATGCTGCGGAAGATGATGCTCAGAAGTTCATCGATATCGGCTTGGCGTATATCGACTTCGCGCGGGCGAACCCGGAGCTTTATAAACTGATGTTCGGCCCGGTATTGGAATCCCCTATGGAATTCCCGGAGTTGGTCGAGGCGGGGCAAAGAGCCTTTGCCATGATTTTGACTGTCATTCAGGAAGGCATTAACCGCAAACATTTCGTTCAGGACGATGCACGCATTTTGGCAAACGGCGCCTGGTCTATGGTGCACGGCATTGCCAGTTTGTGGATTGACGGCATGTATCGTTGCGCCGACGGAACTTTTCCCAGTGACGAGACGCATTTGGATGAAACAGTGATTGCCAATTCTCTAAAGTTGCTTGTGAACGGCATTCTGTACAAAGGAGAGTAACCCTAATCCTCAGTGGAGTGGTCGCGGCTGACCACTCCTTCCCGCCTTATTGATTCTTCTCGCATCTCATCCCCGGTGAAATCCTGAATACTTCGCTTTTTTATTTCGGGATCAAGGCTAAAGTTAAATATAATTCAAAAACATATTGATACTTGCTTAGGTAAACTATTAACTGTTTTGCTTTACGGTTAAAGTCACTCTTGTCGATGGTGGATTCATGCACATTCACATTCTCGGTATCTGCGGTACATTCATGGGTAGTTTGGCGATTCTGGCCAAAGAATTGGGATATCGGGTGAGCGGTTCCGATCAAAATATTTACCCGCCCATGAGTACCCAGTTGTTGAACAACGGTATCCAGTTGCGGGAGGGGTACGAACCTTCGCATTTGGATCCAATGCCCGATATGGTCGTGATTGGCAATGCCATGAGCCGTGGCAACCCTATCGTGGAATTTGTGCTCAACAAAGGCGTCCCTTACACCAGTGGCCCTCAGTGGTTGGCTGAGCAGGTGCTTAAGGACCGTTGGGTGCTGGCGGTCAGCGGTACTCATGGTAAAACCACCACCACCAGTATGCTAGCCTGGGTATTGGATCAGGCCGGCCTGGCGCCCGGTTTCCTGATAGGCGGCGTTTCCAATGGATTTGCGACGTCAGCCAGGTTGGGCGATACCGCATTTTTTGTGATTGAAGCCGACGAATACGATACGGCGTTTTTTGATAAGCGGTCCAAGTTCGTCCATTACCGGCCGCGAACCTTAATCATCAATAACCTGGAGTTTGACCATGCCGATATCTTCAAGGACGTGGAGGCGATCCAAACCCAGTTTCATCACCTTGTCCGCACCGTCCCCAATCAGGGGGAAATTATTACACCAAAGGCCGTCCCGGCGATTGAACAGACCCTAAGCCGCGGCCTGTGGTCCGAACATAAGGTCTTTAGTATTAAAGAGCCTGCCGATCCGGACGCCACCATGCCCCTGAGCCGGAAAGAAACCGGAGCCGGAAATATTGCCGCGCAACCCTTAAGCAAGGATGGTAGCCGCTTTGAAGTTTTCCTGGATGGCATGTCGGCCGGTATCGTGGAGTGGTGCATGACCGGACGCCACAATATCGAAAATGGCCTGGCAGCCTTGTTGGCCGCCCGTCATATCGGGATCAAGCCGCAATATGCAATTCCCTATCTTTCGGAGTTTCCCGGAGTGAAACGTCGAATGGAAAAACTGGCTGAGAAAGGCAATGTCCGGATCTATGACGATTTTGCCCACCATCCCACGGCGATTGCCACCACGTTGGAGGGGCTGCGCCACCGGGTCGGTACAGAAACCATTTATGCTGTGATTGAACCACGCTCCAACACCATGAAACTCGGTTTTCATCAGCACACCCTGGTAGACTCTACCCGCATGGCGGATAGAGTCCTATGGGCGGACTTTGAAAGCTATGACTGGTTGCAGGAAGCCCTTGCGAATGCAGGAGAAGCCCATAGGCGTTTCGAATCCGCCCAAGAGTTGGAACGGTTTATCGAGTCGATCGAAGGGCCGGCGCATGTGGTACTCATGAGCAATGGCGGTTTTGCCGGTTTACCTGAAAAACTTCGACAAAAATACGCATGACGATCTAAAAATATGACCAGCGAAACGGTTAATACAGCTAACTCAGGCGATCCAGCTGCCAGAACGGTTACTCTGGCCATTACCGGCGCTTCCGGTTTTCAATACGGCTATCGTTTATTGCAGGTCTTGCTGAAATCGGATGTCCGGGTCTATTTAATGGTGTCCAAAGCCGCCTATGTCGTGGCGGCGACCGAAGCAGACCTGAAGTTGCCCGGACAGGCGGCACGGTTGCAGGCGTATCTGGCAGAAGAGTTGCAAGTGCGGGAGGGCCAATTGCATGTATTCAGCAAGGAAGATTGGATGTCGCCGGTTGCCTCCGGGTCCGGGTCGCCGGGCACCATGGTAATTTGCCCCTGTAGTACCGGGACCCTTTCTGCAGTCGCCTGCGGCGCCAGTAACAATTTGATTGAGCGGGCTGCCGATGTGGTCTTAAAGGAACGCAAGCAGTTGATTTTGGTGCCGAGAGAAGCCCCGTATTCCACCTTGCATCTGGAAAATATGCTGAAACTTTCACAGCAGGGGGTCGTGATTCTTCCGGCTAGCCCCGGCTTTTATCATAAACCGAAGACTATTGACGACATGATTGATTTCGTCGTTGCCAGAATCCTAAGTCACATAGGTATCGAGCAGCAGTTGACGCCTAAATGGGGAAGACAAGGTTCAACGCCGGAAAACGGGTAATCACGATGATAGATTGGCAGAATGTTCCTGCGGCAATTTGGCGTCAAAACAAGGCTAGATTGCGTGTTGTGCAACGCATTGATCCAATCCGCATGGACGACCTGCTGGGTGTGGATAACCAGAAACAGGCATTGGTCCACAACACGGAAAAGTTTTTACGAGGATTGCCGGCAAACAACGTTTTGCTCTGGGGGTCTCGGGGAACCGGCAAGTCCTCGCTGATCAAAGCCCTTCTCAATGCCTACTTCGCGCAGGGGTTGCGTATTGTCGAAGTCGATAAAGACGATTTGGTCCACCTGCCGGAAATTGTCGATGAAATTCGTGATCTCGAATATCGCTTCGTTGTGTATTGCGACGATCTTTCGTTTGAAGCCGGCGAGAAGACCTACAAGGCCTTGAAAAGTGTGCTGGAAGGCTCTATTGAACTGCCTCCGGAAAATGTCCTGGTTTACGCCACTTCTAACCGGCGGCATCTATTGCCTGAGTATATGGATGAAAATCTGCAGAGCAAACTGGTCGGTACCGAGATTCATCATGGCGAGAGTATCGAGGAAAAAATATCCCTGTCAGACCGGTTTGGCTTGTGGGTTTCCTTCTACCCCTTTAACCAGAAGGAATACTTGAGAATTATCGACCACTATTTTCAAGGATTCACCGGAGATCCCGATCAGCTGCACCGCGAAGCCATACAATTTGCTACCCAAAGAGGCGGTCGCAGTGGCCGCACTGCCTATCAGTTTTATAAATACAAGGGTGGCTGACGTTGGCTTGGCTAAAATATTTACGGCGCAGCCTGGCAGCGCTGTTGCTATCGGTCTTGCTGGTTGCAATCGCCAGTTGGTGGACGGCGCCGAATTGGTTGCCGCCGCTGGCGGCGAAAATGGCGGCGACGGCCGGCGTTGAAATTCGCTCCATCGATGTCGGCCGGCCCGATTTTCAGGGTTGGTATGTAACGGAAATAACCTTGGAAGCAGAAACCCGTCGGCTTACCGCCCGAGGTATTCAGATTAGCTGGCGTTGTTGCCGGGAAATCGAGAAATCTCTTTCGGCTAACATTGAACGTCTTACCATTGGCGCAGTGCAAGACAAGTCCGGCGTCGAACCGGCACCGGTGGCGTTAACCGCACTATTGAACAATATCGCCCAACGCATCCCCTTTCTAAAACTCACCGTTCAGGAAGTCGTCGGGCCTTTCACGCGGATTCCACCGGTTTCTTTGGAACTAACCCGGCAGGAAAACGTTCTGCAGGCGAAGGTTACCCTGCTGCCTGCAGTTTCCCAGGTTTCCCGGGAGTCGTTGCAATTTCCGCTGCTGCAGGGACAGATTCAGTGGGATGCGCCGGCGCGGCTGACCGTGAATCTTCAGCAAGGCGTTTCCGGGATGAATCTGGCGGCTGAGCTGAATAGCCTGGGACAGTGGCAACTTACCGGGCGCTACAGCTTGAAACTGCGGGAAATGCTGTTAGCAGACGCTGAAATGTACCGACTCGCCGCACCTGTTCCCTTAGACCAATTTGATCAGTTGAATCTGTCCGGCACTATACAAGCAGAGCTTCCCGACGTGCTTGGTTTTGGCCGCTGGCGGGCGGTTGTCAGAAATACTGCCGATTTACATCTCACCAAGCCAATTTCGTTATCCCTGAATAGTGAACAACTCTTGGAGTTAGACGGGAATCAAAGTGTCGATTCTTTGCATCTTCCCAGTTTACAGGTCAACGGTTTTGTAGACGGCACAACCAAGGTTCCTTACCTACCCCGAAGCTGGCTGATGGAATTGTCTGATCCGCTACGTTGCTCTCTAAAATCGAATTACGATCAACAGGCTTTCCAGGCCGGAGCAAGTTGGACGCCTGTAGATATCTACTCCTGTTTACGCAGGGTCGCATTACGCGCAACATCCCTTGATGTGGATGCGTCAGTGCCGAGCTTTTCCATCCTCGCCTTCCTCGATCTGAGTTCGGTGTGGGAGCAAACCGGTGTCGGCATCGACGCTGAAATATTGGGCGATGGACGCAATTTACCTCAAAAGATGCTGTTTAATACAGCATTCAGCTGGCTGCATGCGGAGCATCGCATACGAAGTAACCAGCCATTGGCATTCGATTGGCAAGGGTGGCATGGCGATATTGCACCCGCTCTTGCCGGATCATTCACCGAGGGCAGTTTGCATTTGGAGAACTGGCAGTTGAATGGTCTGGAGGGACCGGCGCCTTTGCTGGCCGCGGATCTTATCCTTACCTCCGAGTTACGTGGAAAAGTGCATGATGCGCCGTTGGAAGTGATCGGCAGCGGGACATTCAGTCAAGAAGCCGTTGAATTAAAGAAGGGAGTCTTATCGTTTCTCGATTTGGGATTGAATACTGAAGCCAAGATGGATCTATCCCAAAGCAAAGGCTGGATATCATTTGCCGGGGCAGGTGCTCCTACCTCCGGCGAGTGGCTCGGGGCCTGGCTGCCTGGCGACAGTGAAATAACGATCGAACCGGGCGAACTTGCCATCACAAGCTTTATCAACCTGGGTTGGGATTCCGCTTTTTCGGTAAATGGGCGTTCTCAGTTCCAGCTTGGGGATTGGCGGCTGCAGCAAGGCGAACGTTTCTGGAAAGGGATCAATGTACAGGGGGATGTGAATTTTGGCCTGGATAGCCTGCGGCTGCAAAAACCTCTTCAGGTGCGGATAAAAGAGGCGGATATCGGTATTCCGCTTGCCAATATTGCGGCAAACCTGGAAGGGAAACTGGGCTTCGGCGATAAACTGCGGTGTGACTTGCAATTGCAATCGGCCAGTATGGAACTGTTTGATGGCATGGCGCAATTGACGGAACCCTCTCCTCTTAATTGTGTCAACGAAGATATTCGTATGCCGATAACAATCCAAAACTTCGACTTGGCGAAGTTGGTGGCGTTAGAGTCGGAAAAGATAGATGCCTCTGGCAGAATTTCCGGCACCCTTCCGGTGAGAATAGCCAAAGGCAAGGTGATCGTTGAAGATGGGCAGGGCGCTGCGCAGTCGCCCGGCCATATAAAACTCAGGGACAAAAGCTATTGGCAATCCATTGCCGGGGTCAATCCGCAACTCGGCGAGGTTCTGCAAATTTTGGAAAATTTCGAATATGATGCGCTATCCATGGTCGTTAACTTTGATGATCGGGAACAGCTTCAGCTCAACACCCGGCTATTGGGGAGTAACCCGGCGTTTAAGAAGGGCAAGAAAGTGGACTTTAACCTCAATGTGGAAAGTAACATTATCGAGCTGTTGCGCAGTGCAACTTTGCCCCAGGAGATTGAACGCCGGATTCAGCGGGCCTATAACCGCTAGAGCATTCAGCTAGAGTTCAAATTCGCCTCTTATAGTAGTGGGTAAAGATTTTGGTTTTTTACACCTGATGAGCAATTAACATGGTTAAGAATTTTACGTTATCCTGTTTGATTATTTTGGTGCTGGGGGGGCTGGCTGCATGCACTCCCACAGTGGAAGTGGCGGTACCGGATAAGCCGATTACGATTAATCTCAATGTTAAAATTGAGCATGAAATCCGGGTGAAAGTCGAGAGAGACCTGGAAGATCTGTTTGCCGAAGAAGACGGTTTATTTTAATCACAGGATATAGATGACGGAGAAAGCGCAATGAAAATGAAGTCACTAGTTTTTATTCTGATGTTTTTGCTTAGTGGTTTTGCCCTTGGAATCGATCTGACCACGGCAAAAGAGCAGGGAATTGTCGGCGAACAACCGGACGGCTATCTCGGAATTGTAAAGCGCAGCGCCGAGGCCGAATCTCTGGTTGTCAGTGTCAATCAAAAGCGCCAGAAAGCTTATCAGCGGATTGCCGCGAAAAACAGCACCAGCGTTGAAACTGTCGGTAAGCTGGCCGGCAAAAAACTGATCGATAAAGCCGGACCCACTGAATATGTGCGTTTGACAGACGGCACCTGGGTACTGAAAAAAGAAGTCCGCTGACCGGTGACACCAGATTCCGACCTGCGTTACCACCTGGCAGTGCTAACTGCCATGCTGATTTGGAGCAGTTCATTTATCGCCCTGAAAGTGGCGGTCAATGAAGTGTCTCCGATGGTGGTGATATTTCTTCGCATGCTTGCCGGTAGCCTCGTATTTTTGCTGTTTATTCCCTGGCTGCGTAAAGGTTTCCGTTACCAAAAGGGGGATGCCAAGTATCTGTTGGGAATGGCGCTGTTTGAACCCTGCCTGTACTTTATTTTTGAAGCCGCAGCCTTGCAATATACCAGTGCCGGACAGGCAGGCATGGTGACTTCCATGTTGCCGCTGATGGTCGCTGTCGGCGCTTTTCTGTTTTTGCGTGAGCAAATCGCGGTCAGGCAGTGGCTCGGTTTCCTGGTTGCAGTTGCCGGGGTTGTGTGGATGACATTGTCGGCGGCCGATTTCAGCCAAGCGCCTAATCCCTTGCTCGGCAATTTTCTGGAATTTATGGCAATGGTCAGCGCCGTTGGTTACACACTATTAGTGAAACATCTCGCTCGCCGCTATTCCGTGGTGGTTTTAACGGCCATACAAACCTTTACCGGAGTATTCTTTTTTGCGCCACTGGCTGCCATGGCAGAGTGGCCGGAAACTTGGAATCCCGGCACGCTCCTCGTCATCGGATATCTCGGCGTGGTGGTTTCGATTGGCGCTTACGGGTTGTACAACTATTCACTGACTCGGCTTTCAGCTACCACGACAGCGGGCTATACAAATTTATTGCCGGTGTTTACTTTGTTTTTATCCATGCTCATGCTGGCGGAGAAAATCGGCCTTTATCAATGGTTGGCGATCGGGCTGGTGTTTACCGGGGTAGCGATTAGCCAGTCAGGGCGGCGAAAGCGCATTGAAGAAGCGTTGCCCGCCACTGGATAAAACCTGAAAAAATCCCGGCTGCGGATGACAAATAGTAAATTTTCGTCCTATAGTTGAGGCATTCCTTTACAGCATACTCAAAATCAAATATTTCAGCAGAGCCTAGATTTCCGGTTTCGGGATTCAGCTGTCCCTTCTATTTTGGAGCGCTCATGTATAACTTTACTTTTCACAATCCGACAAAAGTTCATTTCGGTAAGGACCAAATAAAACAGTTAGCCCATGAAATTCCTTCAGACGCTAAGATACTGGTGACCTATGGCGGTGGATCCATTAAGCGAAATGGTGTCTACGATCAGATTGCCGCCGCCTTGATCGGCCATTCATTTTGGGAATTTGGCGGTATTGAACCTAATCCGACCTATGCCACACTGATGAAAGCCCTGCCAATTATCGAAGAGCATGAAATAGACTATATTCTTGCCGTTGGCGGTGGTTCCGTAGTAGACGGCTCCAAGTACATCGCTGCCGCTGCCTGTTACAAGGGCGAAGATCCCTGGGATATTCTGGCGGGAAGCGGGCAAATCACCCAGGCACTGCCGTTGGGTGTTGTTTTGACTCTCCCTGCAACCGGCTCGGAATCCAATGCGGCCGCCGTGGTCACCCGTGATCAGGATAAGCTTTCTTTTGTTTCTCCTCACGTCCATCCCACCTTTGCGGTGTTGGACCCATTGACCACTTTGACATTGTCCGAAAGGCAAATCGGCAATGGAGTAGTGGATGCATTTGTCCATATCATGGAGCAATATTTGACCTATCCCGTCAATGCCATGGTTCAGGACGCTTTCGCCGAGAGCCTGCTAAAAATTCTGATCAGCGAGGGTCCCAAGGCACTGGCCAATCCGCAGGATTACGATGTCCGCGCGAACCTCATGTGGTGCGCCACCGTTGCTCTCAACGGCCTTCTGGGGGCAGGCGTGCCGCAGGATTGGAGCACCCATATGATCGGCCACGAGCTAACGGCTCTCCATGGAATAGACCACGCCAGAACACTGGCAATCGTCCTGCCGGCGGTAATGAAAGTGCGAAAAGAGCAAAAACAGGAAAAGCTCTTGCAGTACGCGGAAAATGTCTGGGGTATAACGGATGGCGACGCTGACCGGAAGATTGACGATGCCATTTCCAATACAGAGGCATTTTTTAAGCAAATGCAGATGCCGATTCGCCTGGCGGACGTGGATCTCGGGCCGGATTCCGTGGATGCGTTCGTTGCCCAGCTAGAGGCTCATGGGATGAGAAAGCTTAGTGAGCGGCGGGATATGGGATTGAACGTCAGCCGCCAGGTATTGGAAGCCGCATTGGCGTAGCGTGTGAAAGGTCGCAGAAATTACGAAGTGAGCGGATCGGTGGCGGATATTAGTCGATAGTATCCTCGCCGACCACTTGGTTACGTCCCCGGTTTTTTGCGGCATAGAGCGCTTTGTCGGCGCGCTCGATCAGTGATTTTTGATCTTCTCCATATTTGAATTCAGCGACACCGATAGAAATGGTGATCTTCCCCAGGGTGACCTTTTCCACATCGCCGGATGTTAATACCTTGCAGGACACTTTATCGCAAAGATGATTGGCAACGGTCATGGCATCGGCGAATTTGGTGTCCGGCAGGATGACGGCAAATTCTTCGCCGCCATAGCGGGCTGCAATATCTTCGCCTTTGATATTTTTCTTGAGCAAGGTGGCGACATACACCAGCACCCTGTCACCGGCGGAATGGCCGTGGGTATCGTTAAACTTTTTAAAGTGGTCGATATCTGCCAGCAACAGGCAAAAAGTGGTTTCCTTCTTTGGCGAATTGACAACTAAATCTTCCATGGATTCATCGAAAGCCCGGCGGTTCATGATGCCGGTCAGAGCATCCGTCATTGCCACGCCTTGAAGTTTTTCCATTTCCTGGCGGAGGCCGATCACCTCATCCGTCATGGTGCGTAATGATTGTTCCATGGTCACATTGGATTTTTTGACTTCTCCCAGTTCCTTGACCAGCGCGCTCACCAAACTTGTGACAATCGCTGCCTCCGGGGTTGGATTATTTTCCAAGGTGATCGCACTGTCTTCCAGGACTTTGGAAAAACGCTCCGTGCCGTCCTGCATGCTTTCCAGTTCATGCAAGAGTTTGATCAGCAGACTCTCCGTATCGGACTGGATACTGCCAAGCAAACTGGAGTGGATGCGGTCGGAGATATAGGTATCGTAGAGTTCCCGATTCACCTCATCGGTAAATTCCGCGCCGCTATTCAGCAAATCGTCGATAGCGCGGTTAAGCTCCAAGGTGCGGCCACTGGAATACTCGTACCAGACCGCATAGTTCTCTGGCGTAATCGGAATATTTAAGTTTTTCATCCGCGGGATGGTGAGCCGCAGAAACTGCACGGATTGAATTAGCTCAGTTTGCTTCTCCATGGATTTTCCCGGTAGCTAGGATAATTGCGTAGGGACTGTATTGGCAGACGATTATTAATTTATAGCAACATATTGGTAGTTTTGCTTCCTGCAGAGCATTTTTATAGTCAATTTTTATAAGTATACGGTCCTGTAGTCATTTTCGATGCGGGGAATGCTAATTTTTCCGCTTTTTTTCATGATTTCAAACGCCTTGGTTGGCTTGTCTGTTGAATTTTTTCGCCAGCCAGAATGACAGTTTTCATCATTGAGATACAGTTGGCGAAGCCCGCACTATACGGACTTATAGCTAATACCGCAGCGCCATTGCTAGCATTATTCAAACGAAAAACAATAATTTGCCGAGGTTATAAGATGATTCCGAGTCCGATATTTGATGCTGATACCGAGGGTTTTCGCGACGCTTTTCGCAAGTTCCTGGAACAGGAAGCGGTGCCCCATCATCGGCGTTGGGAAAAGGAGGGTATGGTCGATCGTGGGCTCTGGACAAAAGCCGGCGAGATGGGATTTTTATGCCCGGACATGCCTGAAGAGTACGGTGGCGCCGGTGCGGATTTTCGCTTCAATGCCGTTATCTCGGAAGAAATTGCCCGCCACGGATTGTCCGGAATCGGGTTTGGACTGCACTCCGATATCGTTGCCCCCTACATCCTTCACTATGGCTCGGAAGCGCAAAAGCAAAAGTATCTGCCTAAGCTGGCCCGTGGTGAAATGGTTACTGCGATTGCCATGACCGAACCCGGTGCCGGTTCCGATTTACAGGGCGTGAAGACTTCGGCGATTAAGCAGCGTGATCACTATATCCTGAATGGCTCAAAAACCTTTATTACCAATGGTCAGCATGCGGATTTGGTGATAGTGGTTGCGAAGACGGATCCTAAAGAAGGCGCTAAAGGTACAAGTCTGTTTCTCGTGGAAAGCACGTGGGATGGCTTCAGTAAAGGAAACAATCTGGAAAAGGTGGGGATGAAAGCCCAGGATACCTCTGAACTGTTTTTCCAGGATGTAAAGGTGCCGGTTGAAAATCTTCTAGGCCCCGAAAACAGCGGTTTTATAGCACTCATGAACGAGCTTCCTCAGGAGCGGTTGATTGTTGCCATCAGCGCGATTGCCGGCAGTGAAGCGGCATTGGAATGGACCATCGAATATTGTAAAGAGCGCAAGGCATTTAAAAAGCCGATCATGTCATTCCAAAATACCCGCTTTACATTGGCGGAACTCAAGGCCGATATCACCGCAGGTCGCTGTTTTTTGGATAAATGCCTTGAAATGCATCTTCAGAAGAAGTTGGATATCCCGACTGCCGCGATGCTAAAGCAGTGGACGACCGACCTTCAATGCAAGGTAATGGATGAATGTATGCAGTTGCATGGCGGTTACGGCTATATGTGGGACTATCCGATTGCCCGGGCCTGGGCAGATGCCAGAGTACAGAAGATTTATGCCGGCACCAATGAAATTATGAAGGAAATTGTCGCAAGGTCTCTTTAGCGTTCTACTCAAATCAGCTAAATCCACCCGGATTCAAAGATTAAGCACCAACCGGGTGGCTACTTCCTACGATCTACCCTTTACATCAGCTCTTTAGAGTCTCGATCTTACATATCGGAATCAGTGGCACTATACAGCGAGAGTTCGCGCACTGATTGGTATACAGAAGTTCAGAATTGTTCGGGATAGTCGACATACGAAACCTCATGGCTCAAGCTCAGTTGGGCTGCTATTGCAGACCAAACTATGCTATATGTGGATGACCCGCTCCGCGCGATTTCCAATCTTTGTAAGTCTTACGTTTCAAATTCAGCAATCGGCTTCTAACCGGATCACCAACTTCTAGTTGTTACTTCACCGACTCCGACGGAATGGTCTTTAATGTAAAGTGAGAATTTTCGAATGAGTAGACCCAAGCTTATGGAGGTACGCTCTAATGAAGCTTTTGTTATTGTTTTTAATGGTGTTTATTTCATCGGGATCGTTTGGAAGAGCACTCCCGGACAAAATTGCCGTTGCTTTGAATGAAACGATTAGCTTTCCCAATCGGGGGAAACCTGGTACTGAAAACTCCAAATACCCTGGCGTGGCATTTGAAACTTTGCGTCTCGTTGAGAAGGAAATTGGCATTCCCTTTTCATTTATGCGTTGTCCCTACAAACGTTGCTTGTACAATTTGGAAAAGGGGATCGTGGATGCAGTAATGACCGGGAGTTATAAGAAGAAACGCGAAAAGCATGGCGTTTATCCTCGAAAAGCCGGTCAATTGGATGAATCACGGCGAGTTTATAACTCAAGCTACTTCTTTTATATCCACGAAAACTCGCCAATAAATTGGGACGGCAAGACATTAGATGCGCATGAGCAAACCATAGGGGTGGGTCTTGGTCTATCGATAATTGATCATCTGGAAAAACTTGGGGCTAGTTATGTTACTTTTGGATCTCCCGATCAGATGTATGACATCCTTGCAAGGGAACGATTGGGAGCCATTGCCGCACATCATACCTCTGGCGGGCAGTACATGCATAAGTATAAAAACATCAGGCGGGTTGAAACACCAATCACGTCAAAGGCTTATTATCTGCTATTGTCCCATCAGTTTTACCAAACCTATCCGGACCTTGCTGAAAAAATTTGGGACGTTGTCGGGAGGTTAAGAGAAGGAACTAACGAGTGGGCGAGCATTTCTGAACGCTATTTTGCTCTAGATTCCTGGCCTGAAGGGAATATGTAATTAAAAACAAAGTACTACAGTCGAGTACTACTCAGTTTGCAAACCTGCGGATCTCGGCGGTTGTTATACTGGCGCGTCTGAAAGTTTTGACTTTACAAAGCAAATAACAAGTTATTCCGGATGAATAAAGCGAAAGGTCAGGTTTATTCTAGGTCCGACCGATTGCTTGGTTTTCGGTAACTGATGATTCCAATGGTGCTGCATCTCTCCGCCCATGACCAATAAACTGTTATCGCATAGTTTTAACGCTTGCGCTGGTTGTTTGCCCTTTTTCGGTTTAATCAGGAACCGCCGTTCCGCGCCAAAACTATAAGACGCAATGACCGGATTTTTGCCCAGTTCCGGTTCATTGTCCGCATGCCAGCCGACACTATCCTGGCCATCTCTATACAGATTGCAAAGTACAGCGTTAAAGAAACTTCCCGTGATTTGCTCGGCGATTGATTTCAAGGCCATCAGCGGCGCCGGCATGGGGATTGGCTGCATCGTAAGACCCGAATAAGTGTATCGGCAATGGGGTTCGCCATACCAGGCTTGTAGTCTGGGGATGTTCACTTGCCTGCCATGCACTTGAATCCTGTCCTGGCGCCAGGCCAATCCTTGTTGAAGAACCGAATAAGCGCACCCGGAATCTTCCAGCACCGGGTGATGGAGATACAGTTTACCGTTCGGGATATTGATCTCGGTAACTAAACTTTGAGGATGCAGTGATAACATATTGGCGAATAAATCATCTTGCCACTACAAATCGCAGTGTTTGCAAGATTGCCGGAATAATCAGGAGTTAACAAATGTGTATTCGCATGAAGTTTGGCATCGGACTTATTCTGGCATCACCTTTCGTTCTTTTGCTGTTCCATCTATTTCTAACCATTGGCTTTTTTGCCGTTTCTCTATTCTTCGTCTTCTTATTCGGTGGGATCATCATGATTATGGAAAGCCGCTTTATGAAACGCCGGCTTGCCGAGTACACGGAGGCTAGCACGAAAAGCGCCGCTGAGGCCATGCGAGACGATTGGCGTAGATAATCACTCGGAGAACGCTCTCCGTATGACTCTGATCGTGAGGCCACTGTTTACATTTTAACCTTCTCCATCTATTATATAAAAAATATATAAGCATATATTATTTAGTTATATAATAGAATGCTAATATGCTCCGCCCGATTGTCACTGCCTTTTTCGACCGTGCCACCAGTACATACAGTTATGTGGTGCAGGACCCGGAAAGCAAACATGCCGCCATTGTCGATTCAGTGCTGGATTTCGATTATGCCTCAGGTACAACGTCGACTGCTTCGGCGGAGCGAATCCTGGAATTTGTAAATGCCGGAAAGCTCACCGTTGATTGGATATTGGAAACCCACGTTCATGCCGACCATCTCTCCGCAGCTCCCTTTCTGAAACAGCACACGGGTGCGCCAATTGCCATTGGAAGCAAGATTATTGCGGTGCAGGAGACATTTGGTAATGCGTTTAATGCAGAAAAAGAGTTTGCCCGCGATGGTAGTCAGTTTGACCGATTGCTTGAGGATGGCAATGTGATCGAAATCGGAAACCTACGTGGCAAGGCCGTACATACGCCAGGGCACACGCCGGCTTGCATGACCTATGTGTTCGGAGATGCGGCGTTTGTTGGCGATACGCTGTTTATGCCGGACTATGGTACGGCACGATGCGATTTTCCCGGTGGCGACGCAAGACAGTTGTACCACTCCATTCAACGGCTTTATATGCTTCCGGACGAAACCAGGCTTTTTATGTGCCATGACTATAAAGCCCCAGGCCGGGACGAGCACCTATATCAGACGTCCGTAGCGGAACAGCGTTGGCAAAACATTCATGCCGGTGAAGGTGTCAGTGAAGACGATTTCGTGGAGATGCGCACAACCCGCGATGCAACGTTGGAGATGCCGAATTTGATGCTGCCGTCAGTACAGGTCAACATGCGGTCCGGACAGTTTCCTCCACCCGAGGCCAATGGTCAGGTGTATCTAAAGGTTCCCATTAACCTGTTTCAGCGTGATTAGGCGTTGGCAAAACGGTTTAGGCAGGCAAACTAACGAAGTTGGGGGATCTGGATGAAACGTTTTCTGCCCTGCCTGGAGTGGGCTAAAACCTATAACAAGCGAGTGTTGACCAGCGACCTCGTCGCGGCTGTCATTGTCACCATCATGCTGATTCCTCAATCTTTGGCATACGCTTTGCTGGCGGGCTTGCCACCCGAAGTCGGCCTGTATGCCAGTATTCTGCCGTTGGTTGCCTATGCCCTGTTTGGTACCAGCCGGTCTCTCGCGGTTGGTCCGGTCGCCGTCGTCTCTTTGATGACTGCAGCAGCGGCCGGCAATCTTGCCCAGCAGGGATCTGCGGAATACCTTACGGCGGCAATTGTGTTGGCCCTACTGTCAGGGCTCATCCTTCTCCTTATGGGTTTTTTTAAGCTGGGAATTCTGGCCAACTTCCTAAGCCACCCGGTAATCTCCGGATTCATTACTGCATCCGGTATCATTATTGCCGCCAGTCAGCTGAAACATATACTGGGTATTTCGGCGAACGGGCATAGTCTGCTGGAAATTGGCTTAACCTTGGCCGAGGGATTAGGCAATATCAATCTAAACACGCTACTGCTCGGAGTCGGCACCTTGGGATTCCTGCTGTGGGTAAGATCCCGGTTGAATGCCGTCTTGATAGGGTTCGGGCTAAATGGCCGCCTGGCGGATCTGGCCGCTAAGGCCGGTCCGGTAATGGCGGTCGTAGCCACGACCGCCATTACCTATTACTGGGGGTTGGATGACCGGGGCATTAGTGTGGTAGGCGCTATCCCCCAAGGTTTACTCGCACTCGCGATCCCCACATTTGATTTCGCGCTTTGGCAGGAGTTGTTTCTAGCTGCCTTGCTAATCAGTGTCATTGGGTTTGTCGAATCGGTATCGGTTGCCCAAACCCTGGCAGCCAAGCGCCGCCAGCGAATCCGTCCCAATCAGGAGCTCATTGCCTTGGGTAGTTCGAACGTCGCCAGTGCGGTTTCCGGTGGGTTCCCCGTTACCGGCGGGTTTTCGCGATCCGTCGTGAACTTTGATGCCGGCGCCGAGACGCCCGCCGCAGGGGCTTTTACCGCCGCCGGGATACTCATGGTGACGCTGCTCCTGACACCGTTGATCCATTTTTTACCCAAAGCCACGCTTGCCGCTACGATTATTGTCGCGGTGCTGTCGTTGGTAGATTTGAAGTCGATAAAGCGTACCTGGGATTACTCACGAAGCGACTTCAGTGCCATGATGGTTACTATCCTTGTGACTTTGTTAGTCGGGGTGGAAGCAGGTGTTGTCAGCGGTGTCGGGCTTTCACTGCTGTTGCATCTATACCGCACCAGTAAACCCCACAGTGCGATTGTCGGCTTGGTGCCCGGAACCCAGCATTTTCGCAATGTCGATCGGCACCAGGTAGACACCGACCCGACAGTCCTTATGCTCCGGATTGATGAAAGTCTTTATTTTGCCAACGCCCGCTATCTGGAGGATTTGGTTTATGACCAGATCGCGCTGCGTCCACAAGTGAAACATCTAGTGTTGATGTGTCCTGCGGTCAATCTGATTGATGCTTCCGCATTGGAGAGTCTTGAGGCGATAAACGAACGGCTAAATGACAGCGGCGTCAGCTTGCATTTGTCGGAAGTCAAAGGCCCGGTCATGGATCAGTTAAGGCGCAGCCATTTTTTGCAACAGCTTACCGGCGGCATTTTTCTTTGCCAGTATGATGCATGGAGAAGCCTGTCGAAGGGGTCTAGACAAATAGACATGGATGCCAACCCGACAGCTAAAAACCCCGGATTTGAAAGTACCCCATGATGCAAGGTTTTTGAATCTAATGGCTTTTTTTGAAGGCTTGATGACCACCGCTGTGAAACGTCCGTTTTTACCGGCAATTACCGATATTTATTGTCTTCATTCATTGTAGACGCTTTCCAAAAGCCCTCAATGCAACCTGACTGTTCCTAACGCTCTGGATCGATGTAGAGGGTGTGAAATATTTCCGTAACAACTTTGTTATAAGGTCCCCGGTTCTAAATTAGCGTTTTCTAAACACGTGAGAAGTAAACCCGTGCGACTTAAATTTTTCCCTTTCATCCTTTTTTGCATCGGCTTCCTGATAGCGGCGGTGCCTGTCCAGGCCGCTGACGAAGATCTGAGATCATTGAAAAATATTTCTCAGGAACTGGTGAAGATTCGCCAGGAAATCGCCCAGTTGCATGACCAAATCCGCTTTGAGAAAGAAACATTTAACGATGAAATGCGCGCCTTCTCCAACCAGCGTAGCGATTTGGAAGTAAAGAGCAGTAGAGCGGATCTCAATATCAAGGAACTCCAGGTAGAACTGGAGAAACTACGCCAGGAAAACGCTGAGAAATTTGCCGCCTTTGATCAAGTCAGTCCGGTATTGCTGGCAGCCATTGAAGATTTACGCCAAACCGTCGCCGGCTCCCTACCGTTTAAGTTGTCTGATCGGTTGCAAGCCCTCGATGACATCGAGCATCGGTTGGAGACCAGCATTATTTCCCCAAACAAGGCCGCCAACCAACTGTGGGCTTTCGTGGAAGATGAGCTGATCCTGGGAAGGAGCTCGGGAATTTACAACGAAACACTGGAAATTGACGGCGAATCGACCCTGGTCAAAGTGTTGCGAGTCGGCAAAGTGGCGATGTTCTACCGGTCGTCGGAAGGGGATTTCGGCGTGCTGAGAAAGAAACAGGGGCAATGGCAAAAAGAAGAGATTAAGGGGGCGGAAAACATCGCCAGGCTCGAAGACTTGTTTGACTCTTTCACGAAAAATCTCCGCAACGGCATGTTTGCCATTCCCAACATAATTCCGCAGGGCTGATATGCGATACATTTTCATTATTTTATTGGCTGTTTTTGCTTCGGTTGCTTCCTATGCGGATGAATTACAAACGGCCTACCAAAAAGAGTACGCCTATCTATTGGCTGAAAAGAAAGCATTGGAAAGCCGCTTGGCCGATCTCACCAACCGTCACCAGGGACTGACCACAAGAATTTCCGATGAGCTGGATGGGCTGGAGGCGCAATACCTTGCCAAGCGCAACCGGGTTGACCGGTTGAATCAGCTGATTTTGGACGCCACCCGCGATGTCGATTTTAACGAATCTGACCAACTGCTGCTTGAAACTACCTTGATTCAGGCACGGGACTCATTGAAAAAAATCGGTTTGGAAGTAGATGAGGCCAAGGAACAGGATGCACAGTTACAAGATGCGCTGACCGCGGCGAACAGCCGAATCGCAAAGGATGGTGAAGTCCACAGAGAGCAGGGCCAGTTCTTTGGCTTGACCGGAGAAATGGTGCACGGGGAGGTGATCCGTCTCGGCCGGATTGCCAGATGGGGAGTTAGCGAGCAGTTCTCAGGCGCATTAGCGCCGGCCGGGAACGGCATGTTCAAGCTTTGGGATGGACAATCGGCCCAATCTGCCACGGCACTGGCGGATAATTTGCGGCCCGCAGTTCTGGATACGTTTCTTTATGACAATCCCGAGCAGGCTATCGAAAAACAGGAAGAGAAATCCTTCGATGAAGATCTCGAAGCCGGGGGGCTGATCGGAAAAGTCATTATTGCCCTGGGTATTGTGGGTGTCATCCTCGCCCTGATTCGAATTGTTTTGCTGGTAATGTTCGGCGCAAATATTCAGAAAATCACCAACAAAGTGAATGAGCTGGTGGCCAGCGGTTCACTCAAGGACGCCCTGAAAGTCTGCAAAAAGAATATCAGCAGCGCCAGCCGGGTTATCGCCGCCACATTGCGTAACTTGGAGAAAGATCGCGATCATATCGAGGATATCGTCAGCGAATCCATTCTTTATGAAAGCAGCCGTATCGACCGGTTTGGCTCCGCGATTCTGGTCATTGCAGCCGTTTCTCCATTGCTAGGTCTGCTTGGAACAGTGACCGGCATGATCAGCACCTTTGACATCATCACCGAATTTGGTACAGGCGATCCGAAACTGTTGTCTACCGGCATTTCAGAAGCGTTGATAACCACTAAGTTTGGCTTGGTTGTCGCGATTCCCTTGTTGCTAATCGGGAATCTTCTGACCAGTTGGGCCAGCCGCACTAAAAGCGATCTTGAACGGGCCGCACTGAACATGATCAACACGCATAAAGATGCGGTTGTGGCTAGCTAGTTCTCTCCCAGAATCGAATATTTCTGGGAGAGAACTAGCTTAGCACATGGAGGTGCTAACAAAATCGATAGCATAAGCTATTGATTTTGCCAGAAACTGGAAATCAAAATTTTCAGTTTCGACTCCGCGAAATGGCATGGATGCCGTTTCAGGATGAAAACTAATTAACGCTGCAAGTAGCGTCCGGATAGTAACGTGCCTGGTTATAACCTGCTTTTAGACTACATCGAAATGGGCGGTTTTGTGATGCCGCCTTTGATCGTTTGCTCGATAGTGCTCTGGTATGCATTGGCCTATCGCGCCTTGAATATCCGCTCTCATCGAATGAATCCCAGGGAGACAATTCGAAAAGCGAGAAAAAAAGGCAAAGTTAAGTCAAATTCGCTTGTTGCGGAAGCGGCTTTGTTTGCAGTGAAGGCATCGAAAAGTACCGGCAGCAGAGAACAACTCAAGCAGGTTATTAACGAAGACTTCTATTCGCGCAAACTGCAACTGGGTCAACATCGCATGCTAGTCAGGACCCTGGTGGCGGTCGCGCCTTTGTTGGGACTGCTTGGAACCGTTGACGGCATGATCGAGACATTCGATTCATTGGGCGAAATGGTGCTGTTTAGTCAATCGGGCGGTATCGCGGGCGGCATTAGCAAGGCCTTGTTTACTACCCAGATGGGGCTGGCCGTTTCGATTCCGGGATTGCTGCTTGGCCGCATCATTGAAAGACGGGAACGCAATCTGAAACTGGAACTGGACCAGATCCGCGACATCGTCTGCGCCAGAAAGAAAAACATAGTGAAGTATTAAATTATGCGGTACCGGCACGAGCACGAAGAAGAAGGCAAAATCGATATCTCGCCATTGATCGACATGGTGTTTATTCTGCTGATCTTTTTCATGGTAACGACGACTTTCGTCAAAGATATGAAACTGGAACTGGATCGTCCCAGTGCGGCAAGTGCCGCTGCGGCGTCGACCAAAGCTATCCGAATATTTATCGACAAGCTTGGCGATGTTTATGTCGATAACCAACCGGTGCGAATATACAGCCTGCAGAGCAAACTGCGGGACATGTTGCGGGTAAGTACCGATAAATCGGTGCTTGTCGTGACCGACGAAAATGTCGCCGCCAAGCTGGTTTTGGAAGTGGTTGATCAAGCCAAACTCTCCGGTGCGACGGATGTTGGTGTGGCCACCGAACAAGAAACCGGACTATAGGTGTTCTGCCTGAAATGACTGCCACGCTTAAACGCCTGATCGCTATTTTTACGGCGCTAACAGTCCCCTATCTCACCTTTGTGATCGTCATCGGCCTTAACGAGTCGGACTTCGAACGCGAATCACTCGGGCAAAGATCTGTCAATTTTGATATCGAAAAAAAAAAGCAGCTCAAGAAACCCAAGCCTAAGAAACAAGAGCAGAAACGGCAGCGCCGCCAGGTTGATAGACTGCCTAGCATCAAGCCTTCGAATATCGGGGATTCCCTTGCAGGTTCCGGGTTGAGCTTTGGCGTACCGCAGTTTGATGAAGCCGAATTCGCCCAATTTAAAGATTCGGATCTGCTCGACTCCGATACCAATCAGGCCATGGATGACAGTAGTGTCGATACCCCACCCAAAGTCAAACGGCGCTCGCCGATTGTTTATCCCGAGTTGGCGCGCAAGCAGGGGGTGAGCGGCTTCGTGACCATGAATGTGCTGATCAATACCCAGGGAAACGTGGAGGATGTCGAGATTATCGACTCCAAACCGAAGGATATTTTTGATCTTAAAGCGGACAGTACCATTCGAAGCTGGAAATTCGAGCCGGCCACCTATAACGGCGAGAAAGTGAGCGTGTGGGCAACCCAGAAAATCGTGTTTAAGTTGAATTAAGGCCATGAGAATCGGACTCGTATTTATACTAGCGCTCATCACTGCCCTGGGTTTCGCTCAGGATGCTGACGAGGCACGGATTGACTATGTCAATCTGGGAGCCACCCTGCTTAGCGATGGCTATATCCAGCGTGCGAAGACGGTCCTGGAAAAGGCGAATGTTGCCAAACCCGACTTTGATTTTAAACGCTACTACACGTTAAAAGGCGTTCTGCACCATGAAATGGGCTATCCGACTATCTCAAATATCTTTTTCGATGAATCGATCAGAAGAGGTCAGGATAACCAGTCAATCTACCTCTATATCGCCAGAAACCACTGGCAGAATCAAGAATACGGGGAAGTCATCGAGGCGCTGGACAATGCCGGTGAAGCTGCCTTGAAGATCGATCAGATGTACGTGATCAAGGCGGAGTCTTACAAACAGTTAGGTGACCTGGAAACCGCCTGGTCGGTGCTGGATGCAGGGATTGCCCGTTTTCCGGACTACCCGAGATTTTACAGTCAAAAATTCTACTATCTGCTTGAACTGGGCTATTACCAGCATGCTCAACAGTACGCAGAGCAGTATCTGTCGAAGCAAGATTATTCGGCAAAGGATTATCTGGGCATCGCCTTCGCATTGCGTGAAAGCGGCCAATATGCAGCTGCCGCGGTGTTGATGGAAGAAGCGGTCATCAAACATCCGGGAGACGACAAGCTGTTGGAAATGCTCGGGCAGATTTATATCGATCAGGAAGAATATCTGATGGCGGCCCTGGTGATGGACTGGGCTTCCATTCGCTTCCCGAAATTTTCATATAAGGCCGCTACCCTCTACTTAAAAGCCGGAGATCCGATTCGCTCATTGCAATTGAATCGGCGAATCGGTAACCAGGCGCAAAAATTCCAGCAGCGATTGGGGATAGATTTGGCTCTGGAAGACTATGAATCGCTGGTCGCCAAAGCGGAAGCGCTTAAGCGATATGACCTGCTTGCCGACGACAATATCGTTTACGCACTGGGGTATGCCTATTTTCGAATCGGCGATTTCGACTCGGCGAAAAACTACCTGAAACAAGTGCAGGATGTGCAGCTGTTTGCCAAAGCATCGCAACTCTTTAAAGAAATTGAGAAGTGTCAAAATGAACCGCTTGAGTGTAGCTAAAGCTGCCGTATTGCTCTCATTTTTTTGTTTTCCCGGGGTTTTGCTCGCGGCGGAGAATCTGTTCATTTTCGTTTTTAAGAACGGCGTGCCTCAGCCGGAAATTCGGGTTCAGGCCGGAGACGTCGAACAACTGACAAATGAGTTTGGCGTCGCCAGCTTTTCCCTGCCCGCCGAAGAATATGAAATCGGCTATTACCAGGGCGAAGAACTGTTTGCATTGACCGAGGTGAACCTATTAAAAAGCCTTCAGAGCCAGGTATTTCTGAATCTCAGGAGCAAAGGCGCGGATGTTGTTCTGGACCTTCCGTTGGCGGCATACGATCAGGAGTTTGAATACGAAGAAGTAAAGGAGCAGACAGGCCCCAAGGGTACTTTGCGTTTGGCCGTGCGGGATAGTCAGGATGATAGTCCGGTTGCCAATGTCAAGTTGTACTTCCGGGGCTACGCAGTGGAGGCCAGTTCCAATGAGCAGGGGATTGCCGAAGTTGAACTGTCCGAAGGCGAATACGACATCTCCTTGGTGCATCCTCGGTATGTCATGCAGGTAATGAGGGATGTATCCGTGAAAGCCGATGCCCTGCATGAAGAGGCGACTGCACTGATTCAATCCGATATCGTGTTGGATGAATATGTTGTCACCGCGCCGTTTGTAGAAGGCAGTCTTGCATCGACGATTTCGGAAGTGCGTGACAGCGATGTGCTTGCCGAGGCGATTTCCAGCGAACAGTTTAGCAAGTCCGGTGACTCGTCAGCTTCCGGGGCGCTCAAGCGTGTTACGGCGATTACCATTGTCGATGGCAAGTTTGTCTTCGTTCGCGGCTTGGGTGAACGCTACAGTTCGGTTTTATTGAATGGTCTCAATATACCGTCCCCCGAGCCTACCAAACGGGTTGTGCCACTGGATATTTTTCCGACTGGCGTCATTCAGAGCATGAGTATTCAGAAAACTTATTCGAGTGAATTGCCCGGAACTTTTGGCGGTGGGACCGTCCTGATCAATACCAAGGATATTCCCGAGGAAGATAACTACATCTCCGGCTCCATCAGCGTTGATTACAGTGATTCCACCGGAGATACCGTTCAAGTCAGTAATGATAATGACAGGCCGCTACCCGATCTTATTCTCGACTTCAGTGAGGACTTTGGTGTCCTCACCCGGGAAATCAAACTGGGTGACCTGGTGCTGGCGGAAGGGCTTACCGAGGAAGAAAAACGCGAGCTGAATTTGGCCATGGTGCGCTACCGTGACTATGGGTTGGAAGACAAAAAGCTCGAACCCGGCGGCAGCCTGTCGCTTTCCTTGGGGCAAAGCTTCAAAACCTCCGGTGGACTGAGATACGGTTTTGCCGGCTCGGCCTTCTATAAAACCAAAGAAGGCTCGTCGGCGGTCGAACAGGATGAATATCAGTTCAGTGAATCTTCCGACAACGTTGTTCACTTGGAGGATAATAGCTTCGATGTCACGAAAATCACGGAAGAATACGGCGGTCTTATTAGTTTCGCTATCGATAATCAGGAAGGTCAGAAACTCAAGTACACCTACCTGGACATTACCGATAAGGAAGATCTGACCAATTTTGGGGTGGAGAACGAACTGGTCGAAGACCGGTTCAGTGAGCGAACTTTCCTGCAATATGTCGAGCGAAATCTAACCGCCCACCAGTTTAACGGGGAGCATTATTTAGGCGAGTCGCAAGGCGAGTATTTCGATGACATAAAGGTTAGCTGGGGTATTGAAAGCGCTGATGCAACTCGACTGGAACCCGGCACCTTTGAATACGAATATAAAGAAGAAAGTATTGGTTATGTTATTGATGCGAAAAAGCTTTTCTATCTGTATTCCGATCTCGAGGATTCTGTGGACAACAAGCGGCTGGATATTGAATTGCCTTTTGATTTCAATAATAGAACGAACTATACGCGGATCGGCTGGTTCGAGTATGACAAGGCCCGCAACCTGGACAACCGCCGGTTCAAGATCAAGTACGATAACACCTTGGATCTCAGTCCGGTCGATGAAGCCCTTTCGGAAGAGAATGTAGAAAACGACACCCTGGACGTTCTCGACTCTTATAAGCCGGACGATTTTTATACTGCCAGGCAAGACATATTTGCCTTCTACTTCAACCAGTTGATTTCGCCATACGAGTTCTTGGATCTTAACTTCGGATTTCGGGCCGAGAAGTCCACCCAAACCTTGAAGGTGGGTACGGAAGAAGATACCACAGAGTTACTTACCGACGATAAGTTACCCTTTTTGGGGATAACCTATCGGTTGGACGATGAACAGCAAATACGCTTTGGCTACAGCGAAACCATCAGCCGTCCGGATTTCAGGGAGTTCAGCCCCAACCGCTACAAGGATCCATTAACGGGCAACATCATATACGGATTCGATGAGCTTCGGCCCACGGAGATTACCAACTGGGATCTGAAATATGAATGGTATCCCAGTTTCGATGAATTTCTTTCCTTTGGCGTTTTCGTCAAGGACTTTACCGACCCGATTGAAACCGTGCGCACCATCAACGACGTGGATATCGAAATCTCCTTTCGCAATGCCCAGAGTGCGCAAAGTTTAGGTGTGGAAGCCGGTTTCAGGAAAAACCTCGAATCCTATTTTCCCGCCTTGAAAAACTATTTCGTCAGCAGTAATTTTGCCTGGATAGATTCAGAAATAACCCTCGATAAGGAAGCGCCGGAGAATGAGAATGACCAGTTCATTCCCTTCCTCACAACCGAAAGCCGGCCCATGCAAGGACAATCTCCCTATGTCTTCAACTTGAAGTTCGGCTACGACAATTTCTTTACCCGCCGCAGTGCGATCTTCCTCTATAACGTCTATGGAGAGCGCATCTCCAGCCTGGGTATCAACGGCAATCCGGATATCTACGAACAACCCTTTCATCGACTCGATTTCGTCCTTAAATGGGGCTTGAACGATACCTACGACGAACAGGAAAAGAGAATCGGCTACACCCTGACTTTTAAAGTCAAGAATATTCTGGATAGCGAAATTACCGAAGAGCAGGGTGGACGAACCACCTCCAGAATTCAGCCCGGCCGGGAGTTCAACTTAAGCTTTTCAATGAAGTACTAGCGAAATGAAATATAGCCGTCTAATAGTTTTCCGTCTGTTACCGACGATCTTCGTTGCGACGCGTAACATAGCTGCGATGCGTAGCCTAGTGAGTTGTCTGCTCCTGTGCCTTGGCGGCCTACGGACGCCTGTAAGTCTTGCACAGCAGGCGGAAGTATTTGAGGCTTCTTTGACCTCCGGCACCATCATCGGACGGCATATTTTCGGTCTTGCCAGAGATTATCAGAATGATCCGGTGATTATAGACGGCAGGCCGTTGATTTATGAAAGCCAAACTTCCGATACCAAGCTAGCGGTTGAAGACAAGGCATTTACGCTGTCGTTGTTTAATCACTCCATCGGTTCGATATTTTTAACTTTGCACAACGAAATGCAGGACGGCTTAGTCGATACGGCCGCTGTGGAACTGGCCTCTGTCAGCGGCATAACTCACCCTGATGCGGTTACCCAAACACCCTGGAATACCATCCTGTTTAGCGAATCCCGGAATATCGATGCTGCCGCTCCCGACGAATTTGTCGACACCTTTAAGAGCTTTTTCAAAAATAAAGCCGATTTGGTGAACCCCTATAACTATGGATGGGTAAATGAAGCGGTCATCTTGGATGCAAAAGGGCAGGTCAAGGTCATCAAAAACTACGCCGTAGGCAGAGTGTTTGCCGATGAGCTTGTTCTAATGCCGGACCAAAAAACCCTCTATATGCTTGATGCCAATCACTCCGGCAATCTCTATGTATTCGTGTCGGAGGAAGCGGGCAGCTTTACCAAAGGTACGCTGTTCGCCGGACAGCTACTCAATAGTCAAATGCAGTGGCAAAAATTGGGTGCGAACTCCTCGCTGCGAGTCAAATTCAAACTAAAGAAAGCTGCTTATGCCGCTTTTTTGAGTAACGCTGAAGTAACCGAGTCGGTTTGTCCTGCGGGTTATAAACTGACGCAGTCCGCATATGGAACTGAGTGCTTAAAGGTCGTTAAAAAGAACCGCAGGTATGTAGGACTATTCGAACCCGCCAGAACTGCCGCTATGGCAGGGATAAACGGCTTTGGGATTCCATTGAAACAGCTTGCCTACAAGGAAGGCGGTAACGGATTGGTTGCTCTGACCATGGATGGCGATGAAATCTCATTCCCGTTTTCCAGCGACGTAAAACATGATTCCAGCTTTATCCTCGAGGCACCAAAATGAAAAAACTCTTTTTCGCCTTCTTTGTTCTTCTGTTGTGTCAACCTGCCTTTGCCCGCGAGCAAATTAAGGTTGTCGGCAGTTCCACCGTGTATCCGTTTTCCAGTTTTGTGGCAGAGGAGTTCGGCAGCGTTTCACGCTACCCGACACCGATAGTCGAATCCACCGGTACCGGTGGCGGCATGAAACTGTTTTGCTCCGGAAACGGCATGAATACGCCCGATATTACCAATGCTAGCCGGCGTATCAAAATCAAAGAACTTGAACTCTGTCAACGCAATGGCGTGAGCAATATTTCCGAGGTGATGTTCGGGTATGACGGCATTGTTATCGCGCAGAACGTCGACAAAGACCCGATTGAACTAACGGTGCGTGACCTGCTACTGGCGCTGGCGAAGATGGTGCCGAACAAGTCGGGGAACGGACTGGTTGAAAACACCTATGAATATTGGGATGAGGTGAATCCCGATCTTCCCCGCCGCAAAATAAAAGTCTATGGTCCGCCGGTGAGTTCCGGTACCAGAGACGCATTTGAAGAAATCGTTTTACAGTATCAAACCGAAGGTATGAAGGTTTATCGCGATGCGGGTCTGAAAGGCTACCGCCTTATCCGTACCGACGGCCTGTATATCCCCAGCGGCGAGAACGATAATCTGATCGTGCAGAAACTCACCAAGGATAAGGATGCCTTTGGCATTTTCGGCTACAGCTTTCTGGCAGAAAACAGCGATATTATCAGCGGGATAAATATCAATGGTTATAAACCCACTTCAGAGAATATTGCTTCAAAAAAATATCCCATATCCCGGAGTTTGTTTATCTATGTGAAGAACGATCACATTAAGGAAGTACCGGCCATGGAAGAATTTCTCGCCATGTTTCTGGACCCAGCGATTATCGGAGAAGAAGGGCTGTTAACCGAAATCGGACTGATTCCGATGGATGAAGGTCGAATCGACGCAGCTATGGAGCGTGTTGATAGCAAAGAATCGATAACGCTTGACGAGCTTAAACTAGCGTTGAGGGATCTCGAATAGATTCTGCGAAGGCGGATTTGTAACGGGGAAGTACAGCGCGCTGATTGCGTCATATTGTACCTGCCGGCGATGGCGAAAATCGCCCGGCACGGCATCCTATTGTCTTTAAGTATGCTCTTGAAAATCTTTTTGTTTCAATAATTTACGTTATTTATTGGGATGTTTCCGGTTGTAATATTTATTTCATCAAATTGCCTGATATCTGTCATAAATATCATCTACTGTCCAAGTCGGTTTGCCTGGCAATTCAATAGAATAATTGAGGAATTCTTCCTATGGATTTTACTAAATTCAAGACATCTGCGAGCATGACTGCTCTAGCTGCTGCTGTCGCCAGCTCAGCTGTAAGTATGAATGCTTCCGCATTAACGACTTCTGAAGAAGTACAGCAACTGTACATCGCTTATTTGGGGCGTCCCGCCGATAAGCCTGGGTTGGACTACTGGACGACTGAAATCGACGGTGGAATTCTTAGCCTGGAACAGCTTCGCGCTAACCTGGTTAACGAGCAGCCGGAGTATCTCGAAAACTACGGTCAACTAGGCACTGTCGAGTTGGTTGAGACGATTTATCAAAACCTGTTCAATCGGACATTCGACGAAGCCGGTCGGGATTACTGGGTAGGTCAAGTAGAACAAGGCCTGGTACTGCCGGATGATTTGTTATTGGCATTCATCAATGGCGCATTTCCCGATGACCAAACAGTTGTTGCCAACAAGGTGCTCGTCGCCGAATGTTTCACCCAGAGCACAGCCGACTACACCGATTCGGAAGTAGAGTTGCTGCTTGCTTCACAAGGCCCGAGCGTAACTTTGGCAGACTGCCCGGATACTTCAGTTGAGGGTACTGCCGCCTATGTTGCTCGTAACAACGAACTGAAGGGCGACTTTTCTGAAAACGTCGCGCTGCTCGCCGGCGGACTGTATTCGATTGACGGTGAAGTTAACTTCCTCGACGGTGCCCAGTTAACCATTCCGGCGGGAACGACTCTGTTTGGTGAGACTGGAAGCTCTTACCTGGCAATTAACCGCGGCGCTAAAATCTACGCCAACGGCACGGCCGACGAACCTGTTACTTTTACCTCTGCCCTGGATGTAGCCGGCCAGGCTGAGCAAAACGACCAGGGCCAATGGGGTGGTTTGACTATCCTCGGCAAGTCTACCAACAACAAAGGCGAACGCACCTACGAAGCCGGCACTCAGTTGTATGGACCTGTTGATGGTGTGGCCGATCCTGCTGACGGTAGCGGTGAGTTGGAATACGTCATTATCAAATACTCCGGCTTTGAAGTGGAAGTGGATAAGGAGCTGAACGGTCTTTCTCTCGGTTCGGTAGGTTCTGGCACCAAAATCGAGAATATTGCCATCATCGGTTCCGCGGATGACGGTATCGAGCTTTGGGGCGGTACCGTAAACGTTACCAATCTTTATGTTTATAACGCTGGTGACGACTCTATCGACACCGACCAGGGCTATGTTGGGACTATCGACAATGTTTATGTTCAGCAAGTTGTCGTAGACGACGAGACCGATTCTCGTGGTATCGAAGCTGACAGCTTTGATACGACATCCGCCGGTGATCCGGTTGCTGTGCCGACTCTGCGTAACGCTACGCTGGATACTATAGGCCGCGCCATTCGCTTGCGTGAAGGTACAGGCTACATTTTTGACAATGTTCAGGTAAACGTGAAGTCCAGTTCGGCCGATCCTGAGTCTGATAGTTACTTTGCCGATGTGGCGGCGATTCGTATCAGTGATGACGTGACTTTTAACACGGCTTTGATCCAGACTGAAGGCGGCGGTATCGGTATCAACAATGAAGCCGTTTCTTATTCGGTGAGTGACTCTGCTGCCGGTGACATTACGGCCAACGGCGAAGTTGCCACCGGTTTAGGTCTGTATCGCGATGCGGATACCAAGGCTTACTTCGATGGCTTGAGCGATGTTCATGCGACCGTCGGTGTTTCCGGCGATGATGTTGACGAAGGCTTCCTGGATAGCGACGGGTCACCCTTCATGGCGGAAGTTGCCGCTGACAATATTATCACCGGGGCCGATGTTTCTGTATTCGATTGGGCCATTGAAGGTGTTCAAGATAAGGAAACGGTTGTTGTTCAGGGTGATATCACGACGGACACCACCTGGTCTGCCAGCAATCTCTATGCACTTAACGGCGAGGTTAATGTAATTGCTCCCGCAACGTTGACCATCGAAGCCGGCACCACCATCTTTGGCGTAACCGGTTCTTCTTACCTGGCCATTAACCGCGGTGCCATGATTATGGCTGACGGCACCGCGGCAAATCCGATCGTATTTACCTCTGCACAGGATATTGCCGGATTAAACACGGGTGAAGAGCAAGGTCAATGGGGCGGTTTGACAATTCTCGGCCAGTCTACCAACAACCGTGGTGAGCGTACCTACGAAGCGGGAACCCAGCTATATGGGCCAGCCGACGGCGTAACCATTGAAGACGACAACAGCGGTATCCTTCGCTATGTAGTCGTTAAATACACTGGTTTCGAAGTCGAGAAAGACAAAGAGCTTAACGGTATTTCCTTAGGTTCTGTCGGTTCCGGCACCATCATCGAAAATGTAGCGTCTATCGGCTCTGCGGACGATGGTATCGAAATGTGGGGCGGCACGGTCAACGTCAATGGACTTTATGTCTACAACGCGGGGGACGACAGCCTGGACACTGACCAGGGTTACACCGGCACAATGTCCAACGTTTACGCCGAACAGTCTGTTGTTGACGATGAAGTAGACTCTCGGGTTATCGAAGCGGATGGCCTTAACTCCACTGACGGTGGAGACCCGCAGTCCAAGCCTGTTCTTATAGATGCCATTCTTAAGGCCAAAGGCCGTGCGATTCGTCTACGTGAAGGTACCGGCTATGTATTCAACAACGTTCAGGTAACGGTGCTGGATACGACAGTGGATGCTACTGCAGACGCGATTCGTATCAGTGACGACATAACCTTCACGCTTGCTGGAATCGAAACAGCCGGTGCAGGTATAGCGATCAAGAACAACGCCGATGCCGCGGCTCTCTATCGCGATGATGCAACTGAAGCCTACTTCGATACGCTGACTAACGTATTTGAAGATGATGACACTAGCTTGTCTATCACCGAATACGACCGTTCTTGGATTCCTGGCTGGACCAAGTAACGCCTAAGGGTGTTGTAGACCCAGGCCATGCGCTTGGGTCTGTCACAGCCTTGTTCAGGTAATCCGTCGGCTAGATTGGATTACCTGTTTCCGTTGTATCCCGCAACTGTCCAACTTATTACCAGGGTCTGCTTTGAGCGTATTTACCCTCACCAATCACCGACGTAGTTACAAAGAAAAAGCGATCGTCACCTTACTAGTTGTGGCTTCGGTCATTTCGATAGTTACCACGATCGGCATTCTGTTTTCGATTCTGTTTCAAGCGATAGAGTTTTTTCAGCTAAAGAGCTTTTGGACCTTTGTTACCGGAACCGAGTGGTATGTTTCCAAGCAGGAAAGCGTCTTTGGTTCGGTACCCATATTTGCCGGTACCTTTATGATAACTGCCATTGCGTTGTCGGTGGCGATACCTGTTGGACTGGGTAATGCTATCTATATGAGCGAGTATGCCGGCTCCAATGTTCGTAAAGTGCTAAAGCCGCTCTTGGAAATCCTGGCCGGTATTCCCACGGTCGTTTATGGTTTTTTTGCGGCGCTAACTGTCGCGCCGGCTGTAGTCGACCTGTTTGCCGGTTTTGATATCACGGCCACCTACAACAGTGCCTTGGCCTGTGGCATTGTCATGGGGGTGATGATTATACCTGTCATTTCCTCTCTAAGCGATGACGTACTGAGAGCGGTGCCAAGCGCCCAACGCAATGCCTCTTATGCCTTAGGCATGACCCACAGCGAAACGATAAGGAATATTGTGCTTCCTGCAGCGACCCCTGGAATTATCTCAGCCTCCCTATTGGGCTTTTCCAAAGCGATCGGGGAAACCATGATCGTGGTCATGGCCGCTGGCTTAAGGCCGAATCTGACCTGGAATCCTTTGGAAGATATGACCACTGTGACCGTGCGTATCGTCGATTCACTCGTAGGGGATCATGCCTTCGATTCCCCGCAAACGCTCTCTGCCTTTGCTTTAGGTCTGATCTTGTTCGTTATTACCCTGGCGCTGAATATGGTCTCTGTCATGCAGATTCGTAAATTCAAAGCGAAGTACCGGATCAATACCCTATGAGCAATAATCCTTTTTACGATCCTTCGCTCAAACACCGGCACCGATCAGCCTATATGCTGAAGCTGCTAAGCCGGTTGTCGATACTTTTTACCCTGGGATTCTTGCTCTTCTTCCTGTTTGATATGGTGCGTACCGCCCTGCCGGCTACCTGGCAGGCCTACGTGCAGGTGGAAGTCAGCTATTCCGAACGGGCAAAGAAATTCACCCGCACGGCAGTCCCTAAGGAATACCGTAAGGTGGTCAGCCGCGCCTGGCTGCGAAACATTCCAAGGCAAATGGAAGAAGATCCGGGCTTATTGGGTACGACCCAGTTACTTTGGGTGCTGGCGGACGATCAGGTCGACCAGTATTTGAAAGGCCATTACCACAATTTGAAGGAAAAAGAGATTGCGTTTATCGAACGTTTGAAAACAGAAAATACTATCAAACTGGATTGGAACGGTGTGTTCTTTAACAATGGCGACTCGAAAATACCGGAATATGCCGGAATCCGATCAGCCATCGTGGGATCTGTGTTAACCATGTTGGTCACCATGGCAATTGCCTTTCCGATTGGTGTCATGACTGCGGTCTATCTTGAAGAATTTGCCAAAGACAACGCATTTACTCACTTTATCGAAGTCAATATCAACAATCTCGCCGCTATTCCGTCCATTTTATTTGGCCTGCTAGGACTCTCGGTGTTTATCAATCTGTTCGGGCTACCGCGAAGCACACCCCTGGTCGGCGGTATGACCCTGGCGCTGATGACCCTGCCGATCATCATCGTCAGCGCCCGCGCGGCGTTAAGAAGTGTCCCGGCGTCCATTCGGCAGGCGGGATATGGCTTAGGGCTGACGAAATTGGATATTGTTAAGGATCATGTCGTTCCCATTGCCATGCCCGGCATATTGACCGGCTCCATTATCGGCCTGGCGCAGGCGATAGGGGAAACCGCACCGTTGATCATTATCGGCATGATCGCGTTTATTCCGGACACGCCACAATCCATTGTCGAGGCTGCCACTGTGCTGCCGGCGCAGGTGTTTACCTGGGCGGGCATGCCGGAACGCGCCTATGTGGAAAAAACCGCCGCCGGAATAATTGTCATATTGGTGATACTGATTTCCCTGAATGCCACCGCGATTTATCTTAGGAAAAAGTATGAAACTAAATGGTGATACGTCACAGTTCAAGATTGTGGCAGAAAATCTGAATCTGCATTATGGCGATAATCACGCACTCAAAGCTGTGGACTTGGCAATTAATGAGCGAGAGATTACTGCCTTAATTGGCCCCTCAGGCTGCGGAAAGTCCACCTTTCTGCGTTGTTTGAACCGGATGAATGACCTGATCGACGAGGTTCAGATCCAGGGCAGGGTGATCGTTGACGGCAAGAATATTTACGACAAGGACGTCGACGAAGTGGCAGTAAGGAAGCGCGTGGGAATGGTGTTTCAGCAACCGAATCCATTTCCAAAGTCGATCTTCGAAAACATTACTTATGCCCCGCTAAAGCACAAACTGGTAAAAAAGGGGACTGAGGCGGAATCCTTGGTCGAGTCGTCGCTAAAGTCAGCCGGGTTATGGAGTGAGGTGAAAGATAAGCTGCACTCGCCCGGAACCAGTTTGTCGGGCGGCCAGCAGCAGCGCTTATGCATTGCCCGGACCATAGCGGTGAAACCGACGGTCATTTTGATGGACGAGCCGACATCGGCCCTGGACCCGATTTCAACCGGTGTGATAGAAGACCTCATGATGCAGTTGAGAGAGAAGTTCACCATTGTTATTGTGACGCACAATATGCAACAGGCGGCGAGAATTTCCGATGCGACCGCCTACTTTCACTTGGGCGAGCTGGTTGAGACGGGCACGACGGAAGATCTCTTTGCCAATCCCAAAGAAAAACTGACCCAGGATTATATTCGCGGAAGGTTTGGCTAAACATCCCGCCAACTGCTGGATTTGTGTGAAAGACGTCTATACATTCGGCTGCTGATTGTAACTTGACTGAAATATCCTTGGATTAACGTGATTACCGTGGAATTTCATCAAGGTCTACACCACCTCGACCACAGACGTTTGTCTGTGGTCGGCACCTTAACTTTCTTGGGTTGCCGCTGCGTTCTTGCCGTTTTCTACCGGCCCATGTTTGCTTTCCGAGTAAATCTTTATTCAGCTGCAATTAATTGAATCCAAATTAGCATAAATTGCGTCTAACAATTTAGATAGGGCCATTCCGTCGGCCTTTCGGCATCGTCAGGGATTCGAATAATCCCATATTCCTCAGATAAAAACGCGACTGCATTTCAGCAATTTGCTAGTATGGTCGGCCGCGCAAAAGCTTGGATTGGAACAGGAAATATGAAAATTAATTGGAGTAAGGTTTTAGTGCCTTTCTTGGTTATCGGCATTGGTGGCGGGGGTTTTTATGCCATCAAAGCAACTGAGAAACAACCCGAAGAAGAGAAATCCGTAGATGTGCGTCCTACTGTCGAAGTGCAAACCATGGTTGCGCGGGATCACCAGGTATTCATTGAAAGCCATGGTGAGGTAATGCCGTTGGAGCAGACCCAGCTTGCTGCTCAGGTATCCGGCGAAGTTCTCAACTGGCACCCGAATTTTGTTCCGGGTGGCCTGGTAAAGCGCGGTGAAATACTATTTACCATCGATAAAAGCAACTACCAGGCAGCAGTATTGCAGGCTGAAGCCGAACTGGTCCGGGCTGAGGCGGCATTGATTGAGGAAAACGCGCGGGCACAGGTTGCCGCGGAAGAAGCCCGCCGGGTGAACAAGCGCCATACGGATTTGTTTTTGCGTAAACCCCAGGTACTAAGTGCTGAAGCTGCGGTCAAATCCGCCAAAGCTTCTCTGCAGCGCGCCCGGCGGGACCTTGCCGACTGTGAAGTCGTCGCGCCTTACGATGCGTTGATAATCTCCCGTTCCATCGGGGTCGGGCAGTTCGTTTCGGTCGGCGCTCCGGTCGCTGTACTGAATAATATCGAAACGGCGGAAATCATGTTGCCTATCGCCGGCTTTGACCAACCATTTCTTTCCAGGAGTATTACCGGTTTGGCCGCCACCATTGAACTGCCCGGACCCGAAGGTGTCAGTCGTGAGGGTATCATTGCAAGGGATTTAGGCGTGGTGGACAGTGCTACCCGGATGACTCATCTGGTCGTAAGAATCACCGACCCTTACAGCCTCAACAGCACATTGCCGACAGTAAAGTTTGGCACTTATGTGCGCGTGAGCTTTCCCGGAAAAGTGTTACCGAACATTTTTCGAATTTCGCAGGAAGCGG
>JANQMN010000038.1 GCA_028280065.1 Hahella sp. | reverse complement strand
AGCTTCTCTGGACATCGCCGACGGCTTCCCAGGACCGAACAGCCGATTCGTCAACCATACAGAACACGGCAATATCTTCGGTAGTCAACTTCTTTTTGTGGCGAAGTTCACGCATTTTCTGATTAAACGACCGCAAATATTTCATTCCAGATTGAATCCCTTGGCTTTAAGATGCAAACACTACCAGAAGTAGCGAATCGTACCATCAAGTGGGAAGTGTAACTAGCCGCGGCCATCGAAGAATGCAAATCGATAGTTTGTTTCCGGACGGGATGTTATGCGATAACGGGATATTTAGGAGAGATCAAAAGCGCACCAGAGGCAATCGGTGCGCTTGTCAAGACATGTCAGGATGTTGTTTTTGTATGGTAACCATGCTTGGTGACTATCGAGCGTGTTTATCGCTTCGATGGGTTCTTTAAAATCGATTTAAGATCCTGACGTTCGATTCCCATATCTTCCAACAGTCGATCCGGTAGACGCCGCAGGTGATAATAGTCTTCCCAAGCTTTAGTACGATTAAATAGATAGTTGACAACTTTTGCCATTTTTTCTTCCTCCGTCATTGTTAATGATGAGTGCATTTTACAATGGGGAGCAAAAAAGAATATTAGTAATATTACTACTTAATACTGGTTTCTCCGGCTAATTATACGAATAACCCCAGCACTTATATAGAAATAACCACTTATTGAATATTAAGACTGTTGCCTTTAGGGAATTGATGTTTTACGGGGAAGCAATCAGGGGTGCAGTTAAGCCCGTCCCGAACTCCTCTTCGGAGTGGTTACTATGTCAACCCGCAACGCTTCCTGGGCACTCATTTCCCAAAAACCGTCCTGTTTGCGAGGAGGACTTTTCTCTTTCCTTGAATTGGCATCAGACTGATTTGAATGTGGATTTTTAGTAGCCATTTTGTTCCAAGCCTCACTTTGCGTTTATTTCATGAAGCAGTTTAGATAAACGCGGATAAACTCGGAACGGCCAACCGGTAAAATGCTGTAAACTCTGTTAACAGATTAAACTTCTGCCTGTTCTTCCAGTGCCGAATGATAATTGTGATCCATCTTGCCGATGATGCGACGCTGGATAATGATTGACAAAGCACTCTTTAACTCCGCCGTTTCCTTCTCATCCAAGCGGATTACACCATTCACCAACGGGATCTCAAGGCACTTTATCTTGAGCAATTGTTCAAATACAGCCCGGTCATCTTCAATGGTCGGCGTTTCTGCAGCCATACTTTAACCCGTACTCCTCGCCGTAAATCGACATCGCAAGTGTCGACTTCGACTGCTATTTTCATCTCGGATACTTGGACGCTAACATTGAAATTTAGGCAGTTCCACCCAATACATCCGGATCATTTCGTATCGGCAGACTTAGCTTTTTAACGAGCGACAGGGAAAACTTGACGGTTTTAAGTTGACTGCAAATGGTTTCGAAGAACGAAGAAGTTAAGCTGGGCCTTATTGTGAAGCAGAAGAGTTTGAAGCGTAAGTACCGGTGCGTCTTACGCTTTTCAATGCAGACTGTTTTTCTTGTTGGTAAGAACTCATTTTTTCTTTATTTTATCTGTTGATAACTTATCGGGCGATCCAAACGTAGTTCCAAGACAAACCCTTACGCGTCAGCTCAGATTTACGGCACTCTTCCTCCGCAATCTTAGGTACATCGCTCAGGATCACTTTTTCCAGATATACAATCATCTTCTTCATTGCGTTTTCTCCTTAGTAGATTCGCAAGACCATTGTATTTATACAACGCAGACAGCCTATTCGTATTATTACGAAGTCGCACTCCCATTCGAAGAATACCCTTTATCAGCCGCCGGCAGCTGTCCAAGTCATTTATGATTTCCTCAAGCTCGACAGACGGTTCGCCTGAAACTGAGCCCGAAGGAACTCAGTCTTTAAAATGAAGACCTGCAATTTGTCGAAGAGCCCCGCCCCATCGAGTTGCTAATCGGCAATCGGAAGGGCCGGTTTATCTTGGTCACCGATTAGGTCGGCTCGGTTACGCCTCTTCGCGCCTCTAGCGCAAGCCTGATTTCATGCGCCTTTTCTTCATCGAGATCGTAGTTGCGCATGATAAAAATCGCCAATAACGTACCCGTTATCGGCACGACAATGTAGGGTAGCCTTAACAAGGTTAGGGCTTCATCGGTTTGTTGGGCAACCGCTTGATTAAAACCGATAGCGCTTAGGATCATTCCGCTGAGCAAGCCGGCAAAGGCCAGCCCGAATTTCACCATCCACCGGTAAATCGCGCTTAGTAGGATGCTATCGGGTATATTTGGGATTGCCGTCCTTATCCCAAAGTCCCCAGTAAGCGCCTACATCGCCTTCATCCGCTAACTTCCAGGCTTCGTCATACGAGGAGAAATAAAACAGTTCAATGCCGTCTTCGTCCGCCCATTGATAAGTGTTGACAAAGTACTTTATGGCATTTTCATAGGAAGGTACCGCACCACGATCCGGAGTTCCCAAATTTGGCCAGCCGGTTTCGCTAATAATGACTTTCTTACCATTAGCGGCACGCATGGCTCGGCGATGCATCTCTTTCATGTAGAGCAGCGAATGTTCTGCGGGGCAGCCCTCCCAGAAGGGGTAACAGTTTGCCAGAATCACATCGCAAATTGCCGTTACTTCAGGGTGATCTTCAAACTCAAAGTAAGCGTCGACGTAGCCTACTTCGATATTCGGCAGCGCTTGTTTGGCTCGCAGGATATAGTCAATAAGTCGGTCTTTGGTCAAGTCTCCGCGCAGAAGCACCTCATTGCCGACAGCGAGGATGTTCACATAGCCGGCATCTGCCACTTCGATGGCGTTCCTGAGTTCTTTCTCATTATTCTCCAAGTCATCGTCAAGCCATACGCCAACCATGGTTTTAAGACCATTTTCAGTGGCTATTTTCGGTATCAGTTCATTGCCTTCAGTACATGAAAAAGAACGTATCCAGTTGACGGAAGATGAAATAATCGCCAGCCTGTCGCGGATTTGCTGTTCTTCCAAAACAGTTCCCGGCCCCTGCCCCTCCACGTAGGGGCTAAATGAAATTCCGTGGATCTTGTTTTCCAAAATCTTTCGTACCCGGCTTTTTAACTCTTCCAGAGACAAACCAGAAAAAGCGTCTCCGGCCAGCCCCATATATTGCTTGCTAGTTCGTGACATACTGACCTCCAGGTGCGGGGAGTCGGCTCCCTGCTTGATTGTTGTTGATTGTCATGCCGGTCAATTGTGCTGCCTAATCGGCAAACAACTGGCTGGTATTGGCGACCAGGCGGATTTGGCGAATTCGACCTGTACGCTGGAAAATTTCCTGGCTATCGTTACGAGAAAGCACAGGTTCCGAAGAAGACTTTTCCGAACCTTGTTCATCCAGAATTGTCAATGAAGGGCCAACACTGTCATTCAACTCATACAGGATCGGAACCTGGCACCAGGTAAAGGCTAAGCAGCCAGACGGCACGGTTATCCGTTGCCAGGCGTTATCGACATCGAGATAACGTAACGCCGATTTATTGCCGAGGAACTCCCGGGCGCGCAGTAAACCGGGCTTGAATGCAACCACGCCGTTGCTTACGCGGATGCCTAGTTCACCAAACCGGCTGAGAACTTCCTCTTTCACTTGGCCGGTCATTCCCGGCTGCTGGGCGCCTGCATGCTTCGGTGTATGCGAATAGGGATCTGTTGGAAAGGCACCGTATTCTTCAGGCGTTTTATTGAAACCTATGCCTTGCCGAACCCGATAGTAGAGCTTACCCAACTGCCGGCAGATGTCGCGATCAGCTTGCCGGTCCAGGGCGGCAAAGAAAATTTCCTGCACAGCCAAGAGTAATTTGGCAACCATATGCCAGTAAATACAGCCCAGGCCTTCAAAACCGAACATCCCCCCGGAACGCCCGGTAAAGGCCTGATGATTAAATACTTGCTCATAGAGAGCGACCACTTGATCCGCTATCGCACGGATATCATCGCCATAGTCTTCTGTAACACCCTCTAACGCCTGCCATAGGTCTCCGGCATTGGTAAAATCGGCATTAAATCGGTAGGTTCCTTCGGCATCCCTGGACACTAGACGCTCGTCGCCCTTCTCCGCCATCCGCGCCAAAAGCGGCAATGAGTCCATTGCATTGGCGGGAATCCTGTTTTTGGCGAGAAATCCCGGCAACTCTCTATCCGGGTACAACATGAAGGTCTCTTGGTCGGGCCGATAGATAGCGCTTTCAAAAAGCGCTGTCAGCAGATTAACCGCCTCTCGGGGAGCGATTGCGCCGGAACTCAAAACCGCCACCTGGCCTTCCAGCATCGGATACAAATAATTAACCGTGGTTGACCCACTTTCCAGCTGCAGCAGGTTATAAGCATGATAAAGACCGTCGTCTCTCCGATTGGTGCTGATGCTCCGATCTATAACCAGTTGAGCATCATCCAGCAATGCCGCCACCTCGGTCAGCACCAGTTCGCTCTTGCCGGTAAACGACGGCTGTTGGTAAATCTTCCGTCGGTATTGACTGCCTGCTTCGCCAAGCCTGGCCATACCGGCAAAGCGCTGCTCGTTACTGAGCGACCCTGTCGCTAGAAGACTGCTAAGTTCATGCAATGCCTCCGCGGTTTCGCTTAGCCAATCGATAACTTCGGTAGACAATTCCACCACGGCCTTATCGGTGCTGGCAAACAAAGGCCGCAAAAAGCCTACATAACGACGCATATAGTAAAGCGTCACCATGGATAAACCCTGGCCGACCAGCGCATTATTGGCATCGTTCCACTCCGGACGCTGGGTATTCAACCATATGCCGCCATCCGCCACGAGATTACTTAACTTGGTTAACAAGGGGACTAACAGCTTTTCAATTAAGTTAACCTGATATACTGATCCGTCTGCGTCGAGCAGAAGTTTGCCATCGGCGCCAATCGTGGTTATCCGCTGTCCGATTTCTTCTTCCAATGCCTCGTCGTAGAGGACTGTATCCTTGGCATTCTTAAGAAGCGCTGAAAAAGGTTTGATGCGATAAGGCACATTGGCATAGCAAAAAACCTCCTTAAACAACAGCTCATCCAGCTTTTCGGGATGAAAATTCTTACTGTGCTCAAGCAACTTGAGCAAATAGATAATCTGGTGATCACCCCAATAACCGATAAAGCTCCAGGGATCTTCCGGCTCTTCGATTTCCCAATCAATGCCGTTCTTGGTAATCCGGTAAGGGTTATATCCATCCGCCGTGGAGGCATTGACAAATTTCGTGATGACACTTTCGATGAACTCCGGAAAGCTAAAAGTGAGCGCTTCCCAGTTTTGGAAAATGTCTCGCCAGTTTCCCTGATAAGAAAGCAGACGCCCGCCATTTTCATCTTTCAATCTAATGGCAAACTGGTTCCATGGGCGGCTCGGGTCGCCGTGCCGGCGGCCGAAGGTTATAGGCAGATACTCGTTACACAGGCGTTCCAGTTGCCGATCGTTTTGCGCCTTCACGGCACGTTGCAGTTCAACGATACTAATGCGCTCGGACAAGCCTTCCAGAAACGGAATATGCCTTATGTAGACCTCACGATTAAAATGTTTAACGGTCTGCGCAAAGTCCGCCGACGGGACGCTATACTGATCGACAAACGTACCGCCACGCAACACATTGAATACTACGTTGGCATAGTGGTGAAGGGAAACATATTCTTCGTAGGTGGT
>JANQMN010000013.1 GCA_028280065.1 Hahella sp. | reverse complement strand
AACCGTGAATGACCTCTGAGATTGTAACTCGCCATCGTCGGCGATAACCGCAATCTGCGCTTGTCCGGTTTCTCCCACCGTCGGCGTGACGCGAACGATACGTTCGGCATCGTCGCCACTTATTTCGATACCCTCATCGGCGATCAGTGCAGGATTCAATGATGATGCAGACAGGCTAACCTGCTCGATTGGCCCATCGTCTTGCAGCGTTAGAGTTAACTCCGCAGAGTCTCCACTCTCTACAACGATGCTCTTGGTGCCCGATATGGCCGGCGCGATGTTCGTTGGTTCATCGCCGCCATCACCGCCATCACCGCCATCACCGCCATTGCCACCATCGCCACCGTCATCGCCGCCACCGTCATCGCCGTCATCACCGCCACCGCCGCTGTCATCTCCGCCATCGTCTCCTACGCCGGTTCCGTATAAAAACCGGATACCTTGAATGTCGGTTGCGGCAAGCTGAGCACCTCGGCCGTCGCCATGGGCAAAGGCATTCATCAAAGCCTCTGCCTCATTATCGTGATCAAGCCCCAGAACATGGCCATATTCATGCGCCATCACTTCTTCCGCATTTTCTTTGCCGAACTGGTCAAAGAAACACTCAACACCATCCTGCACGACAACAAATGCGCTGGCATCGGATAGAAACACCTGGCTCTGATGTAAATGACTGCCAATCAACCAGCCACTGGCTACTGCCAAAGTACCGCCACTGGAGCACGAAAAACTTCCACTGATAAAGTTGGTCGGGTCGTTAAACAAAATGACGTTTTGAGACATACTGGAACTAATGTCGGTGGAACTGGTAGTGCCGCCGATAGAAAAAGCGATGGTCGTGTTGGATACGTTATTCCAGGCTGCTGCGGCACTCGATACCTGACTAGCGTAATCATCTCCGCCATTGCGAAACATGGTTACCTGACCGCCGTTTTCCCAGCGAGAGCCCGTCAGCGTATAGGCAAACACCGAGCTGGACGGCAGCTTCGCCAGGAGATGTGGATCGGTAACAAAATAGGAAGTTGATGCCTGAGACTGTCTTGGGAGCTGCTTCAAAGCACTGTTCTGTTCGACTTCTACGGGCTCTTGAACAGCTTTAAGATGCTGAATAAAACCATCAAGTCGGCGAACTTTAGAAGGTTCTCTGTGGCGTCTGAGCTTAACTGCCTGTTTAAAAGAACTTACCTGACCATGTTTTGCGATATCCGTTCCTTGCAGCTCGCGAACCGCGTACAACGCATCGTCAATGGTGTGTATTTCAAATGCGCCTAGGGCAAACTGTTGTAGGTGGTAAGTGTTTGAAGAGCCACTCTGTAAAAACAGTAAAATCCGGGCGCCGACATCAAAATGCGGCGCACCATCGACAATCAACCGCTTAGCAACATCTAACCGAGTGCCAGGGATTCTGACTATGACGCTGCCCTCCGCACTGCCTTTTATAAGTTCATCGACTTGAACGGCATAGTCCGTGGCCACCACAAAGCCATTACTGTCAAGCCGTGGAAGCTGTGAGACAACGTTTCCGGCAATCACCAATTCCGACTCAGCCAACAGATCTTCGTCACTGACCAATAAATAGGTAAAGCTGTATGCTCGGGAGGCCAACAAAAAAAGAAAAAGGACGACTAGTCGAACGAAAATCGCAGAACAACAGTGGATAAGTTTCACAACTAACGATACTCGGAGAATATTTACACTCTAAGTTAGCGCGCTATTGGGTAAGATTCATCCAAATTTTTTGTAAGAAATTGTGACAGTCGGGAAGTCGGAAAAATGAATCTTCCGACTTAACACATAAGCATTTGATATGGAGACTTACGGTTGCTGGGATTTCAATATGAACCGGGTCTTGTGCCGGCACAGATTAAAGCCTATGTCGCTGCATCTAGTATGTCTTTTAGCTGATCATATTTTCTTATGGGTAAGCTAATCGAGTAATAATATCAGCATTTAGACGCCACTTTTAAATGTGCCTGCTAAAACGATGTCAGCAACTTCCATTTTACATGTAAGAGATATCTCACAATTCTTAGAACACTAACCACTAGTCACAATCGTCTCAATCAACTCATTCAACACCCGATCCGCCTGATCATTATCCACCTGGCAAGTTCCTGCCGCATCGTGACCGCCGCCGCCATACTTCAGCATCAGTTCGCCGACATTGATACGGCTGGTTCGATTGAAGATCGATTTGCCGGTGGCGAATACGGTGTTTTGCTGACGCAAGCCCCAGAGTCTGTGGATGGAGATATTGCTATCGGGAAACAGGGCGTAGATAACGAATCGGTTGCCTGCATATATGATCTCTTCATCTTGGAGGTCCAGCACGACCAAATGGCCATGTACTTTGGTGCAGCGCTTTATCTGTTCTTTAAACAAAGGTTCGTGTTCGAAATAGAGTTTTACCCGTTCCTGAACATCCGGGAGTTCCAGGATTTCGTCGATTGTGTGGTTTTTGCAATAATCGATCAGATCCATCATCAGGTCATAATTGGATATCCGGAATTCCCGGAACCGGCCTAGCCCGGTGCGTGCATCCATTAGGAAGTTCAGCAGTTCCCAGCCGCTCGGGTCAAGCACCTCATCTTTGGAAAATTGCGCGGAGTCCCCCTTATCCACTGCTGCCATCATCTCTTCCCAACTTGCGGGGAACGTGGAGAAGCCGCCGTAGTGGTCCCAAACCACGCGCGCGGCAGAAGGCGCATTTGGATCTATGATGTGATTAGGGTTGTTGCCGGTATTGCGGAGCGTTTCCGAAAAGTGGTGATCGAAGGCCAAATGCGCGTCGGCGACATAAGGTAGATTGGTGGTGATGTCATTACCGGTTATCTCGACTTTTTCATCCTGCATGTCTTTGGGATGGACAAACTTGATGTCATCGATTAAATCTAGATGTCTTAGCAGGACCGCGCATACCAAGCCGTCGAAATCACTGCGAGTAACTAGCCGAAACTTATTATCTGCCATCTGTCTCAAATCCTATTAATTGTGCATCTAACGCGCGCTTCGATTTGCGCACTAAAACATTCCTGAAAGCATAGCGTTACTACCCCTGATTTCCAGCCTTTTTCATCTTCAATAGCCCGGTTGAACGTAAAAAAGTGCAACCTAGAGACGCACATGGAAAATTACGGATATTCATCGTCACCTGACTGGTGAGAAGAACTCTTCAGCATTTCTATACTCAATCCGGTGCTGGGTGGGAAGATGTGATTCGACAGTGGTATTGAAGTTCAATCCATTAGGCGATTCCGTCCGGAATATAACTCTATTTGGAAAAGCGGCAAGAGTTGTCGACTTTTTGACTTTCACCTCAACAAGCGGCAAGAAAAATCGCCGACATTTTGGCAGAAATTGCCAAAACAACACCTCAAGAATCTTATAATCTACTGTTTTAATTTAATTTTTAAAAACTGGCACTTTATTCGCTTCGAACATTAAAAATTCTGCAAAGTGTAGTTTCAGGAGCTGATATGTCACAAATCCACAATGAGTCCGGCAACACCGATAAGCCAGTGCTCTCATTAGCGGCTGAGAAGACAACACAAAAGAGGCTCCTGGATGAAGTCTGCTCCATGCTGATACGAAAATTGCAGACCACCCTTGAAGCCGAACAGATTCTCGATTGGTTCGTCTCCGGCGTTACCAGCCTAGTCGGCAAAGTTAACTGCAGGCTGACGACTAACCTGGAATCCCATGAAATCGCTCCGTTAAAACGGGCTCGACACAGCCTGGACTACAACCTGACCATTGAGCGCCAACTATTGGGCAATATCGAATTTACCCGCAACAAACGTTTCAGCGAAGACGAAATGGTGATGATTGAAACTCTGTTGGGTTGCCTGGTCTACCCGCTGCGCAACAGCTTACATTATCAGGAAGCGGTGAATGCCGCGATGTCGGATGCACTTACCGGTGTAGCGAACAAACGGGCATTCGACTACCAGATTCACCGGGAAGTCGCCTTATCCCAACGCTATGGGTCTAAATTGTCATTGGCTATTTTCGATATCGACTTCTTCAAAAAGGTAAACGACACCCATGGACATGCCGCCGGTGATGCGGTTCTGAAACAGTTTGTGGACGTGATGTGCACCAACTGTCGCGATTCGGACCTGGTATTTCGGTTGGGCGGCGAAGAGTTTGCCGTGCTGTTAACCAAGACCGATGTGCAAGGGGCATACGCCATCGCTGATCGAATTCGCGAAGCAATAGAAAACACGACTTTCTGTTATAACGGCAAACGTATTCCTGTGACCGTCAGCATCGGCTTGGCAACGCACCAGGATTTCGAAGGCAAGATGAGTTTTATCAACCGCGCAGATGATGCGCTCTATGCCGCCAAAAGCAATGGCCGCAATCGAACTTTCCTGGCGGAAGACTTTCAACAACCGAATTTGGCTACGGTTGAGTCAAATACCAATAATCAACGCGTTGGATAGGGACAGCTAACGCTTAGATCTCCGAGAAGTTCCTGTACCTCCCCCGTTTGTTGCCGGTCGACGTTTTTCCCGGCCAGGTTGGCTGCTGCCATCCATCTGCGATTTTCCGGATCGAGACCTGCCGCGAGATGGAGTGCTGTCCTGGGGGCGTCCGCTAGACCAGATTTCTTCTCGCTTATTAGGCCGTTTCCGGCGGTTCTTATCAGCGGGGTTGAGATTTGATTCCGGCGCACTTTTCCCCCGTCCCTTTTTGTTCATCTGACGCTTAATCTGAGACTGCTTGCCAGGAGTTAAATCAAGTACCTTCTTTCTTGGCAGGTTCGCCATGTCATAAAGGACATCAACATCCTTTTGCCGCATTAACTCCCAGCGGCCCAGGGCTAAGCGGCTGGGGAGAAAAATAAAGCCGAACCTAACCCGCTTAAGCCGATTGACCTGAACCCCTTGAGACTCCCATAACCGGCGCACCTCGCGGTTTCGTCCTTCTTGAATGACCACGTGATACCATTTGTTCGCCCCGGTGCCACTGGCTTCAGATATGTCACTGAACTTGCCCACGCCGTCTTCCAGCAGTACTCCTTCTTTTAGGCGCGTCAACATAGCGTCATCTACTTCTCCCAGTACGCGGGTAACATACTCGCGATCAATATTCGAGGAAGGATGCATCAGCCTGTTGGCCAGTTCGCCATCGGTGGTAAAAAGTAGCAGGCCGGTGGTATTGATATCCAACCGGCCGATGGCAATCCAACGCCCCTGACTCGGTTTGGGGAGCCGGTCATACACAGTCGGCCGGCCTTCCGGATCGTTGCGCGTTGTAACCTGCCCTTCGGGTTTGTTGTAGATCAGCACCTGCACTTCGTCAGTGATCTCATCCGGGATTTTATGCCCATCCAGCAGTATCTGATCCTCCCGGGTAACACGGTCGCCTAACGTCGCCGGTTTACCATTGACCTTGATTCTTCCTTCTTGAATCCAGGTTTCGATCTCGCGCCGGGAGCCAAGGCCCCGCCGCGCCATAACCTTCTGTAACTTTTCACTTTCAGGATCGGCCATCGGTAAACCTCGCTCTAATGCAGTGTCGGATCTTGGGATATATCGGAATTACCTGCATCTTCCAGAGCAGAGCCGGCGGAATCTGGAGCGCCTTCAGATGCAGGTTGTTGATCAGCCGACACGGGATGCTCCGCCAATTCTAAGGAACGGGCTATTTCATCCAAATCTCGCACTTCGGCCAGCGGCGGTAATTGATCCAGAGTTTTCAGATTGAAATAATCCAGGAATTGCCGGGTTGTAGCATAGAGGGCCGGTCTGCCCGGGACATCTTTATGCCCGACGATTCGAACCCACTCCCGCTCCTGTAGCGTCTTCATGATTTGAGTACTGACGGCGACGCCACGGATATCTTCGATATCGCCTCTCGTAATCGGTTGGCGATAGGCAATGATCGACAGGGTTTCCAGCAATGCCCTGGAATACTTCTGGGGACGGTCCTCCTGTAGAAGTCCCGCCCAGGGTCCGAACTGCCGTTTGATTTGAAACCGATAACCACTCGCCACTTCCGCCAACTCAATAGCGCCTTGCCGGTATTGTTGCTGAAGCTCCAGGATCGCCTCCTTAACTTGCTGCCTGTCGTTGAGCTCCCATGAACAGCCATCAGCCAATTCGGGATGATTAAGCAGTTTTTCAGTCAATAGCACAAACAACTTATCGACATTTAAGGGTTTGTCGCTGGCGAAAAGTATCGCTTCAATGACGGCTTGCAAACTCAGCATAATTCGACGTAAAAATTACTCGGCCTGGGTTGTCGGTTGGCTTTTTCCCGTGGACTCAGTTCCGCTAACAGGGTAATCCTGCTGCAACTCTTTACCCCTGGCTCTGACATGCAACTCGCCAAAATTATCTGTTTGCACAATTTCCACCAAGCTTTCCTTCACCAATTCCAATACGGCTAAGAAAGTCACCACAACGCCTAACCGCCCTTCTTCCGGGTGGAAAAGCCGGGTAAAACCGGTAAACTCCTCGGCATCCAATGTATCGAGGATTTGACTCATTCGTTCGCGGGTAGACAGTTTTTCCCTGGAAACCTGATGATGCTCAAACATCTCAGAGCGCTTTAACACTTCTTTCAACGCTAACAACATCTCGGCAAGACTAACATCAGGCTGAGGTTTCCTGCGTTCTATCAAAGGAATATCAGGGGCCGCCGAGTAGATGTCCCGTTCCATTCTTGGCAGTTCGTCCAACTGTTCGGCGGCCTCCTTAAAGCGCTCATATTCCTGCAAGCGTCGAATCAATTCGGCCCGGGGATCTTCTTCATCTTCGTCATCCGATTCCCGCTTTGGCAGCAAACAACGCGATTTGATTTCCGCCAGCATTGCCGCCATCACCAGGTATTCGGCAGCCAGCTCAAACCGCATATCTTTCATGATGCGGATATATTCCATGTATTGGCGGGTAATTCTAAACACGTCAATCTGCAGAATGTCCATATTCTGCCGCCGAATCAAATACAGCAGCAGATCAAGCGGCCCTTCGAATGTTTCTAAAAACACTTCCAGGGCATCCGGGGGAATATAGAGGTCGGAAGGCAATTCGGTGACCGGGTTCCCTTCCACCACCGCCAACGGCAACTCTTGTTGTTGCGGCAGGCGGTCCTGGGGCAGGCCATCCTTCAGCGAATCAGTCTGTTCTATCTCAGACCCGCCACCCGATTCTTCCGTCGCAATCTCGCCAGCGTTTGCCCGTTCCGAATCCACCTTGCCTGACATTTCTATCTGAAGCCCAGCCCGATAGCGCTGCGAACTTCATCCAGAGTAGCCTTGGCTTCGTCCCGAGCCTGATCACAACCATCATAGATAATGCTTCGCACCAGACCGGGATCGTCTTCATAGCGCAAGGCGCGATCGCGGATTGGCCGTTGTTCTTCGATGATGGCGTCGGCAACTGGTTTTTTACATTCGATACAACCGATACCGGCTGACTTACAACCTTGTTGTACCCAATCCATGGTTTGTTCGTCGGAGTAGACTTCGTGTAATTGCCAAACAGGACATTTGGCCGGATCTCCGGGATCGGTACGACGAACCCGCTGGGGGTCGGTCTGCATGGTACGGATTTTTTCCGATACGACATCGGGCTCTTCACGCAGACTGATAGTATTACCGTACGATTTAGACATTTTCTGGCCGTCCAAGCCCGGCATTTTGCTTTCCGGAGTAAGTAAAGGCTGTGGTTCCGGGAGGATAACCTTGCCGCTCCCTTCCAGGTAGCCATATAGCCGCTCTTTATCTCCCAGGGAAATATTCTGTTGATCGCCGATTAATGCACGGGCAGTTTCCAACGCTTCTGCGTCACCCTGCTCCTGATAGTTCTTACGCATCTTTTGATAAAGCTTGGCTGCCTTTTTACCCATCTTCTTCATGGCAGCCTGAGCATTCTCTTCAAACCCCGGTTCGCGGCCATAAAGGTGGTTAAAGCGCCGGGCGACTTCACGGGTCATTTCGATATGGGAAACCTGATCAGCACCGACCGGTACTTGGCCGGCGCGGTACATCAGGATATCGGCACTTTGCAGCAACGGATACCCCAGAAAACCATAGGTCGCCAAATCCTTTTCTTTGAGTTTCTCCTGTTGATCCTTGTAGGTAGGCACTCTCTCCAACCAACCCAGGGGCGTGATCATTGACAACAACAGATGCAACTCCGCATGTTCCGGGACCTTGGATTGGATAAAAAGGGTTGCTGATCCCGGATCGATTCCGGCTGCCAGCCAATCCACCACCATATCCCAAACGGAATTTTCTATTCCATGCGGATCTTCATAATGGGTGGTTAGGGCATGCCAATCGGCAATAAAAAAGAAGCACTCAAACTCGTGCTGTAACTTAACCCAATTCTTTAAAACGCCGTGATAGTGACCAAGATGAAGTTTTCCCGTGGGCCGCATTCCGGACAGAACACGACTCTGTGCGTCAACCGATGCCAAAATAGCTCCTGATTAGCTTTGTTCTTTTAAAGGGGCGGATTATAAACCCAAACCAGGTTTTATATAAGCGGCGATTACGCACAAAAAAGCCGCTCGTGGCGGCTTTTCCAGAAATATAGCCGGAATCAACTCCAGCCAGTGGCTTCCGCCAGGGCTTTACCGATATCCGCAAGACTACGCACGGTTTTCACCCCAGCCGCTTCCAAGGCAGCGAATTTCTCCGCCGCAGTGCCTTTTCCGCCGGCGATGATAGCCCCGGCATGGCCCATGCGCTTACCAGGAGGCGCGGTGACGCCAGCGATATAGGAAACCACGGGTTTGGTGACATTTTCCTTGATGAACTCTGCGGCTTCTTCCTCTGCCGTACCGCCGATTTCACCGATCATGACAATTGCTTCGGTCTGCGAATCGTCCTGGAACATCTGCAGGATATCGATGAAATTGGAACCGGGAATGGGGTCACCGCCGATGCCGACACAGGTAGACTGGCCGAAACCAAAATCCGTGGTCTGTTTTACCGCTTCATAGGTCAAGGTGCCGGAGCGGGAAACAATCCCCACTTTGCCGGGCTTGTGAATATGTCCGGGCATTATGCCGATCTTACATTCACCGGGAGTGATAACGCCGGGGCAATTCGGGCCGATCAGCCTTACACCCAGTTCGTCGCACTTAACCTTGGCCACCAACATATCCAATGTCGGAATGCCTTCGGTAATACAAACGATCAATTTTATTCCGGCGTTGGCGGCTTCCAGGATCGAGTCTTTACAGAAAGGCGCGGGAACATATATCACGGAAGCTTCAGCACCTGTCTTTTCCACAGCTTCCTTCACAGTATTGAATACCGGAAGATCCAGATGAGTTTGTCCGCCCTTACCCGGTGTTACCCCGCCGACCATATTGGTGCCGTAAGCAATCGCCTGCTCAGAGTGAAAAGTCCCCTGAGAGCCGGTAAAGCCCTGACAGATGACCTTGGTATTCTTGTCAATTAGGATGCTCATGTGTTGCCCTCCGCTGCTTTAACGACGGACTCGGCAGCATGGGTAAGGCTCTCCGCCGCAATAATATTTAATCCGCTATCGGCCAGTTTCTTGGCGCCAAGATCGGCGTTATTTCCTTCCAAACGAACCACGACGGGGATTTTTACTCCCACTTCTTCGACCGCACCGATAATACCGTCGGCAATCAAATCGCAACGGACAATTCCGCCGAAGATGTTGACCAAAACCGCCTTCACATTGTCGTCTGACAAAATGATCTTAAAGGCTTCGGTAACCCGTTCTTTGGTTGCCCCGCCGCCGACATCCAGGAAGTTAGCCGGGGCACCGCCGTGAAGCTTGACAATATCCATGGTTCCCATGGCGAGTCCCGCACCATTGACCATGCAGCCGATATTGCCTTCAAGCGCAACATAGTTGAGTTCCCATTTCGCCGCATGGGCTTCCCGCGGATCTTCCTGGGACGGATCATGCATGTCACGGATACGCGGAAGGCGATACAGCGCGTTGCCGTCAACATTTATCTTGCCGTCCAGACAATGCAGGTTGCCTTCTTTGGTAATGACCAGCGGATTAATCTCGATCAATGCCAGATCGTTGTCGTGGAACAACTTGGAAAGACCGAGGAAGATTTTAACGAATTGCTTTACCTGCGCAGAATTCAGTCCCAACTGAAAGGCGATTTCCCGGCCCTGATAGGGTTGCGCGCCTACCAGCGGATCGATAACCGCCTTGAGAATTTTTTCCGGCGTTTCTTCTGCGACTTTTTCAATTTCCACCCCACCTTCGGTGGAAGCCATAAAGACTACGCGACGGGTACCGCGGTCTACCACAGCGCCCAAATACAGTTCCTGGTCGATATCCGTGCAGGATTCAACCAGAATTTTGTTTACCGGCTGGCCTTTTTCGTCTGTTTGATAAGTAACCAGGTTATGACCAAGCCATTGCTCTGCGAAGGCTTTAATTTCTTCCTTGGAAGAAACCAGTTTCACGCCACCGGCTTTGCCTCGACCACCTGCGTGGACCTGGGCTTTTACCACCCATTTGTCGCCTCCGATGGAGTCCGCGGCAGACATTGCTTCCTGTGCAGTTTCGCAGGCATGGCCGGAAGATACCGGCAAGCCATAATCTGCAAAGAGTTGTTTAGCTTGATACTCATGAAGATTCATAGTGTTTTCCGATTAGTCAGCTTTTGACTTTAATGGCCACACCGGGTGGCCAATGTTCTATTGTCCCGATCAGCCTCGGCAACCAGGCGTGTGCTATGAGCGCTTTTTGCGATTAGCGACATGAATTGCACGATTATCCACTGCCAGTGCAGCTTCATGGAGCGCTTCCGAAAGCGTCGGATGCGCAAACACCGTCATTGCCAGGTCTTCGGCACTGGAGCCAAACTCCATGGCGATGACCGCCTGGGCGATCATTTCCGAGGCCTGCGGCCCGACGATATGCACACCCAAAATTCGATCCGTCTCCTCGTGGGCGATGATTTTCACCATCCCCATGGTTGCATTCGCGGCCATTGCGCGACCGCTGGCAGCGAACGGAAAGGTTCCCGTGCGGAACGCTTCGCCTTCCGCTTTTAACTGCTCTTCGGTCTTGCCGACCCAGGCAATTTCAGGATGGGTATAAATGACCCAAGGGATGCAGTCATAGTTGACATTGGCCGCATGGCCGGCAATGCGTTCCGCCACCACAATACCCTCCTCAGAGGCTTTATGGGCCAGCATCGGTCCGCGTACGACATCGCCGATCGCCCAAACGCCAGGCATGTTGGTTTGGCAGTCGTCTCCGACATAGATGAAACCCCGTTCATCCAGGTTCACACCACAGTCCGGCGAAAGCAGATTATCGGTGACCGGCGCGCGGCCGACGGCGACAATCAATTTGTCGAACTTCATTTCCTGTTCGCCCTTGGTGCCGGTGAAGGTAACGTAGACCAGGCCACGCTTGATTTCCGTGCCTGTGACACGGGTCCGCAAGTGGATATCGAGCCCCTGCTTGCTGAACTGCTTCAACGCATCCTTGGCAATCTGTTGATCGACCGGTGCGAGAAAACTATCCAGCGCTTCCAGGATTGTCACTTCCGAACCAAGCCGGCTCCAAACGCTGCCCAACTCCAAGCCGATGACACCGGCACCGATAACGCCCAGACGCTTGGGTACCTCTTCAAACGCCAACGCGCCGGTGGAATCGACAATGTGTTCGCCGATCGGCGCGGGCGGAATTTCAACAGGCTTGGAACCCGTGGCAATAATGACATTATCGGCGTCATACACCGTCACCTTGCCGTTGTTGTCGGTCACTTCCACTTGTTTGTTGGCCAGCAACCGACCGGCTCCATGAATCGCCTTGACCCCGTTGGCTTTGAAAAGTGACCCAATGCCCTGGGTAAGGCCTTTGACGATGGAGTCTTTACGCTCCATCATTTTGCCGATATTCATCGCGACTTCGTTGACTTCAATACCGTGGGTATCGAAGTCGTGCAGAGCTTCCTCATAGCGATGGGACGATTCCAACAACGTTTTGGAAGGAATACACCCGACGTTGAGACAAGTCCCGCCAAACACAGCCTTGCCGTTGTCGCCGGTCCATTTTTCTACACAGGCGGTATTCAGGCCGAGCTGCGCAGCGCGGATAGCGGCTACATAGCCACCGGGGCCGGCCCCGATGACAATGACATCAAATTTTTCAGACATAACTTATTCCGATATTGGTATTTCGACTAAATTTCCAAAATTATGCGAGCGGGATCTTCCAGCAGTTCTTTCACTGTGACCAGGAACTGCACCGCCTCCTTGCCGTCGATCATACGATGGTCATATGACACCGCTAAGTACATCATGGGCAAAACGACAACTTGCCCGTTAACGGCCATGGGTCGCTCTTGAATCTTATGCATGCCAAGAATAGCGGTTTGCGGCGGATTAAGAATCGGTGTCGACATAAGGGAACCGAACACGCCACCGTTGGAGATGGTAAAGGTACCGCCGGTCATATCTTCGATAGCCAGCTTGCCGTCGCGGGCTTTTTTGCCGAAGTCAACGATAGTGGACTCGATATCCGCTAATCCCATTTGATCGGCATCGCGAAGAATCGGCACGACCAAACCACGGTCGGTGGAGACGGCGACGCCGACATCCTGATAGCCGTGATACACAATGTCGTTGCCATCGATAGACGCATTCACTCCAGGAAAACGCTTCAGCGCTTCGCAGCAGGCCTTCACAAAGAACGACATAAAACCCAACTTGACGCCGTTATTTTTCTTCTCGAACAGTTCCTTGTATTGCTTGCGCAGATCCATGATAGGTTTCATATTGACTTCATTGAAAGTCGTCAACATGGCCGCGTTGTGCTGCGCATCCAACAAACGCTTGGCGATACTGGCGCGCAGCCGGGTCATCGGCACGCGTTTTTCCGGCCGATCACCAGCAGGCGACTCAATAACCGGCATCGGTTTGGCGGCAATGGGTGTTGCCGGAGCGGCAGGCGCAGGTGTTGACACCTGAGAGGCAGACAAATGCTTCACAACGTCTTCCTTGGTCAACCGGCCGCCTTTTCCGGTTGCTGGAATTTGCGCCGGGTTCAGATTATTCTCTTCCACCAGTTTCCGCGCCGAAGGGCTCATAATTACATCCGCAGCTTCAGCATCCGGTTCCGCCGGAGCCGAAGGTGCGGGCTGCTCGGCGGCGGGTGACGGCGCAGGGGCGCTTGCGGAGCCGCTGGCGCCCTCGGCAAATATCGCGATAACTTCATTGCTGAGAACGGTTTCACCTTCGTTCTTAATGATCTTATCGATGACGCCGTCTGCCGGCGCGACAACTTCCAAAACCACCTTGTCGGTTTCGATGTCTACCAGCAGGTCATCACGTGACACTGCCTCGCCAGGCTGTTTGTGCCAGGTCGCAACAATCCCGTCTGCAACGGACTCGGGAAAAGTAGGAGATTTAATTTCGATCGCCATTTTTTATCCTTATTTACAGCCTACAGCACAGTGAAGGCATCATTTACGAGTTTTGTTTGTTCTTCTACATGGACATGGCCGTAGCCCGCAGCGGGAGCTGCCGATGCGGGTCTACCGGCATAGTGTAGATAAATCTTCGGGTGAGTCTTGGCCAATACAGACCGCATATGATGTTGACTGCAATACCAGGCGCCCTGATTCATCGGCTCCTCCTGACACCAAACGATTGCATCCAGCTTCTTGTAAGCCGCCAATACTTCTTCCAGGTCATCCTCAGGGAAGGGGTACAACTGCTCGACACGAATGATGGCAACATCGGATATCTCGTCGTGACGACGCTTATCCAGCAAGTCATAGTACACTTTACCGCTGCACATAATGACGCGATTAACCTTCTTCGGATCAATATGTTCATCGACTTCAGGCAATACCGTGTGGAAATGCCCGTCCGCAAGCTCATCCAGGGAGGAAACGGCATCTTTATGACGCAACAGACTTTTCGGCGACATTGCCACGAGCGGTTTACGCAGAGGCCGTTTCACCTGGCGCCGGATCATGTGATAGACCTGGGCAGGTGTCGTCGGCACACAGACTTGAATATTGTGTTCGGCACAAAGCTGCAGGAACCGTTCCAATCGCGCGGACGAGTGCTCCGGACCCTGGCCTTCATAGCCATGCGGAAGCAACAATGTCAGACCGCAAAGCCGCCCCCATTTATGCTCGCCACTGGTGATAAACTGATCGATTACAACCTGGGCGCCGTTGGCAAAGTCACCGAACTGCGCTTCCCATATCACGATTCCTTTCGGATTAGTGGTTGCGTACCCGTATTCAAAGGCCAGAACCGCTTCTTCCGACAGGAATGAGTCATAAATCTCGAATGGCGGTTGATCTTCGGATATGTGCTCCAGGGGAACATAGGCATTGCCTTCCTTCTGGTTATGCAGAACCGCATGCCGGTGCGAAAATGTACCACGGCCGACATCCTGACCGGTAATTCGAATCTGATGCCCTTCATGCAGCAAGGTGGCGTAGGCCATCACTTCTGCGTATCCCCAGTTCACATTCATCGCGCCCTGCGTCATCTTTTTCCGGTCACCCAGAATCTTTGACACCTGACGTTGCGCGACGAAGCTTTCCGGCAAGACATCTAAGCGTTTACCGAGCCGGGTAAGGGTTTTGATGCTCATGCCGGTTTTTGCCCTGGCCGTCCAGGTGTGACCGAGATAAGGCGTCCAGTCGACAAACATTTCCTTGTTCGGCTCTTTTACCAGGCTCTTCACCACGTGCTCACCGTGATCCAACAGATCGCGGTACTCCTGTTCCATGCGCTTGTCATCTTCTTCACTGATTGTCCCGTCTTCAATCAGCCTTTTGGCATAAAGGGTGCGCGTGGTCGGCAGTTTCTTGATTTTCTGGTACATCTGCGGTTGCGTCGCACTGGGCTCGTCTGCCTCGTTGTGACCACGGCGGCGGTAACAGATCAGATCAATTACCACGTCCTTCTTAAAGGTATTGCGATAATCCATCGCCACTTGGGTAACGAATAGAACGGCCTCCGGATCATCGCCGTTGACATGGAAAATCGGTGCTTGCACCATCTTGGCGATATCGGTGCAGTATTCAGTGGAACGGGTATCGTCACGGCGATGGGTGGTGAATCCGACTTGGTTGTTGATTACCACATGGACTGTGCCGCCCACCCCATAACCACGGGTCTGGCTCATCTGGAAGGTTTCCATCACCACGCCCTGCCCGGCAAACGCCGAGTCGCCATGCATGATAATCGGCACCACCATATCGCCCTGGCTATCATCGCGGCGGTCCTGTCTGGCGCGAACCGAACCTTCGACTACGGGAGCGACAATTTCCAGGTGGGATGGATTGAAAGCCAAGGCCAAATGCACTTCGCCGCCGGGTGTCATCACGTTGGAAGAGAATCCCTGGTGGTACTTCACATCCCCCGAGCCGTCATCCAACAGCTTCTTCCCTTCGAACTCGTCAAACAGGTCTTTCGGGTTTTTCCCTAAGGTGTTGATCAACACATTAAGCCGGCCCCGGTGGGCCATGCCGATGACGATTTCCTTGGCGCCATAGCTGCCGGCTCTTTGGATCAGCTCATCCACCAGCGGAATTAAGCTTTCACCGCCTTCCAAACCAAAACGCTTGGTTCCCGGATAACGGGAGGACAGGTATTTTTCCAAGCCCTCGGCTGCGGTCAGACGTTCCAGCAAATGAATCCGGCGTTCCTTTTCATAAACCGGATGGCTTCGCACGGATTCCAAGCGTTGTTGCATCCAACGCTTTTCATCGGTATTGACTATATGCATATACTCCGCACCTACCGTATCGCAGTAGGTGTATTCGAGATTCTTGCGAATCTCGCCCAACGTCATGGTTTCAACACCAAAAACCAGTGACCCGGTCTGGAATACCGTATCGATATCCGCACGGGTCAAACCATGAAAATCCAGGTCCAAATCAGCGACCTGTTCGCGTTCCATTAATCCCAACGGATCGAGACTGGCCACCTGATGTCCACGAAAACGATAGGCATTAATCATTTGCAGGACTTTCACCTGCTTGCGTTCATGCTCCGTGCTAACAAGCGCTGTCGGGCTCGGTTCGATGACGGCCTGACGACGTTTGGAGAGTTTTAGGAACTGTTCGCGAATTACCGAGTGCGGTATATCCTGTGCGGGAAGTTGCTCGTCCCTCGGCAGTTTATCAAAGTAGCTGCGCCATTCTTCAGGGATCGCATTGGGGTCGGTAAGATAAGTTTCGTAGAGCTCTTCGACATAGGCAAAATTCCCCCCCGCGAGGTGGGAAGTCTGCCACAGTTGCTCCATCGTGCTTTCTTGCATTTAGTTCGCCTTGGTGTTGATGGAGATCGGATTGGCCATGTAATGCGGGTTACACCACCCATGCCGGAAATACCTTCCCGGTGTGCAAACTTTGCATTATCACTTGCGCCAATCTGGCCGAAATTTCCATGCTAAGGAACGCGTTTCGGTGCGCGATTCTCCAATGTTTTTACAATGGTGTTTGGCGCCTTCCGGGTAAGAAAGCGAACCATGATAAAAGGATGTTTAATCACTGGGTAAAAATTAAACATCAAATATTAGCTAACTAGTATAGACAGCTAATTAATTAACGCCTGACGCAATGGTGATTTTTGTTGTTGTCGCGTGCCTTTTATGCTTTTTATCGTCGTTTTATTATTCTTGCGGTTGAAAAACTCCAAAATCGACAGGAGTCGGCATAACTGCGCAACTCCTGCTTATACAGAGCAACTCTATTGTGCTCCGTTGCGCCTCTTATGTTGCGCGCTGCAATAGCATATTCCGTATATGCCCGATTGCTCGGGTCGGGTTCAAGCCTTTTGGACAAACGCTAACGCAGTTCATAATTCCCCGGCAGCGGAATACGCTGAAAGGATCGTCCAGCTCTGCCAAGCGCTCATCCTTGGCCGTGTCGCGGCTATCGGCAAGAAACCGATAGGCTTGCAACAGCCCCGCCGGTCCGACGAACTTGTCGGGATTCCACCAAAATGACGGACAAGATGTGGAACAGCAGGCGCAAAGGATACATTCGTACAAACCGTCCAGCTTGGCACGGTCTTCAGGGCTCTGCAGGCGCTCGATCGCCGGCGCTGGCGTCTCATTTTGCAGGAACGGCTTAATTTTTTCGTATTGTTTATAAAACAGAGACATATCCACGACCAGATCGCGGACCACGGGTAGGCCGGGCAGTGGTCGCAACACCAGTTTATCGTCTTTAACCACTTCAGACATCGGCGTAATACAGGCGAGTCCGTTTTTGCCGTTCATATTCATTCCATCGGAACCGCACACCCCTTCCCGGCAGGAACGACGGTAAGCCAATGAAGCATCCTGTTCCTTCAGCAGCGCCAGCACGTCCAACACCATCAGATCCTTACCTGCAGGCAGATCAAGCTCGACATCCTGCATGAAGGGGGCCTGATCGACTTCAGGATTGTAACGATAGATACTTACTAACATGCAATTCTCCAAAAAAACTTCGTTTTTCGCGTTCGATGAATGCGCCTTTTCTAGTAGCTACGCGCTTTCGGTGGAAACGGCTCCATGGTCTTCGGAGCAAAGTTTACTTCCCGTTGTCCGACCCGTTTGTCTTCCGGGAAATACATCGAATGCTTCAACCAGTTTTCATCATCCCGTTCAGTAAAGTCGTTGCGAGCATGGGCTCCGCGGCTTTCTTTGCGCACTTCCGCCGCGACGGCCGTGGCATAAGCAACTTCATACAGATTATCCAGCTCCAGCGCTTCGATCCGGGCGGTATTGAAGGCCTTGCTTTTATCTTCCAATACCGTGTTTTGCACTTTCTCGCCGATTTCACCTAGAAGTTTCAGCCCCTTCTGCATGCTTTCGCCATCGCGGAACACGCCGAAATAGAGCTGCATGGTATCCTGCAGCTCCTTGCGCACCTCGGCTACTTTCTCGCCGCTGGTAGAGTTTTCCAACCGGGTCAGACGCGCAAGCGATGCCTCTAAATCCGATTCAGACGCTGTCGCGGCCTCATAGCCGTCATTCAGCATTTTCTCGATATGCAAGCCAGCCGCCCGGCCAAACACCACCAGGTCAAGCAGTGAATTGCCGCCCAACCGATTTGCCCCATGAACCGAGACACAAGCCGCCTCGCCACAGGCGAAGAGACCTTCGATGGCAACGTCGTTGCCTTCCGCATCTTGAGTCAACGCCTGACCGCCGATATTGGTCGGTATACCACCCATCATATAGTGGCAGGTCGGCACTACCGGGATAGGTTCTTTGGCGGGATCGACATGGGCAAAGGTTTTGGAGAGTTCCACGATACCAGGGAGACGCAGGTTAAGGGTTTCTTCCCCGAGATGATCAAGTTTCAGCAACACATGGTCTTTGTCCGGACCGACGCCCCGCCCTTCGAGGATTTCCATGATCATGGAACGCGCGACGACGTCGCGGCCCGCCAAGTCTTTTGCGTTGGGCGCATAGCGTTCCATGAACCGTTCGCCTTCGCTATTGACCAGATAACCGCCCTCGCCCCGGCATCCTTCGGTGACCAGGACCCCCGCGCCGGCAATGCCGGTCGGATGGAACTGCCACATTTCCATATCCTGGGCTGGCGCGCCGGCGCGCAGGGACATGCCGATACCGTCGCCGGTATTGATCAGTGCGTTAGTGGTGGAAGCGTAGATACGCCCTGCTCCACCTGTTGCCAAGACGGTGGCGAGCGCTTTGATGTATACCACTTCGCCGGTTTCGATACAGATCGCGGTGACACCGACAATTGCGCCTTTTGGATTTTTCACTAAATCCACCGCATACCATTCATTGAGAAATGTCGTACCGCCGCGAACATTGTTTTGATAGAGGGTGTGCAAAAGCGCATGGCCGGTTCGGTCCGCTGCAGCACAGGTTCGCGCTGCCTGACCGCCTTTGCCGAAATCCTTGGACTGGCCGCCGAAGGGACGCTGGTATATGCGCCCGGTCTCGGTCCGGGAAAACGGCAACCCCATGTGTTCAAGCTCAAACACGGCTTGCGGCCCCACCGAACACATGTACTCAATCGCGTCCTGGTCGCCGATGTAATCCGAGCCTTTCACCGTGTCATACATATGCCAGCGCCAGTCGTCATTCGGGTCGGCACTGGCGATGGCACAGGTGATGCCGCCTTGGGCCGAAACGGTATGGGAGCGGGTGGGAAAGACCTTGGTGACACAGGCCGTTTTAACCCCGGCTTCGGTAAGCTGCAGCGCAGCACGCATTCCCGCACCGCCGCCGCCAATGACGATAGCGTCATAGGATAATGTTCTAACTTTTGCCATCGATTATTGCCCCCAAAGCGTCTGCACGCCCCATACCAGATAAACAAACATGATCAGGCCGCATCCGGCCTGAACCAAAAACCTTTGCAAACCGTTTTTCAGGTAGTCGGTAGAAATAGTCCATAGACCCACCCAAGCATGCGCTCCCAACGACACCAGGGCCATCAGCGAAAAAATCCGTACCCAGGTTTGCCCGAAAATGGCGCTCCAGGTTTGGTAAGTCAAATCGGGCGTAAACAGAATCAAACCGACGATAAAAGCCGTATAAAAGGCGAGAACAACCGCTGTAACCCGCTGCACCATCCAATCATATGCGCCACTGCGCCCGAAATTCGTAACGCTGGTTACCATACCCAAACTCCCGCTAGCAAAATGAGAACAACAGAAACGGCTATCACGGCTTTCGCCGCCAAATTCGCTCCTTCCAAATCTTCCAGGTACCCGGCATCCATTATCAGGTGCTTAATCCCCGCGATCAGGTGATAAAACAGCGCTGCCAGTATGCCCCAGAGAATTAATTTGGCTAAAAAATTGTCCAGCAAAGATACCAACTGGTTGTAGGACTGCTCACTCTCGAGAGACATATCCAGTCCCCAGAGCAAGAAGGCCATTGCAACGAAAATGATGACGCCCGAGATACGATGCAATATTGATGTAATGGCGGGCAGTGGAAAGTGAAACTTTGTTAGATCTAAATTGACAGGTCTTTTACTATTCACAACTTTTCACACTCGACTCTCGAATATATTCTAATGATGCTTTAAGCATGCCCCCTTGCAGGGCCATTAAAGAATGGGGCTGGAGGTATACCAAAGCGCTGCGACATCACCATGATAAATGATGAAACTTGCATACTTCGTCCTTTGGTAATGCTTTTTGCGGGGCCAGATTATAGTTTCCCAATTTTTAAATTACAAACTATTAACGACTCGACTATGGTCGCGCTAACCCCGCGAAATTTCTAGAAAAATCCAAATTTAGCAAAGATTCCGAAATGTAGTTTTATTACGAAACAACGCGCCAAAAAGAATCGTGCAAAAGACAATCAGTTTTGCAAATAATCGCGCATTTTTGCCTGCCGGGGCTTAAAAAATGTTGGCGAGACATTTATGATGTTTCGGCTTATCAACAACGAGACCGGACAAAATAATTACTATCATCACAAAAAACAGCAAGAACCGGACTAGCAACATCGCTCGTACCAGTTCGCCTACATTGCGCCTGAATCAGTCAGTAATCGGCACTGCCGTTACCCCTAGCCCGAAAAATTCTTGCCAGAAGGCTTTTAACTGCATTCACGCCCGCGGTCTTTAGCATAATTAACAGCGCTTGCAATGCATTCGCATCAACATCAAGTCGATATAGGAGAACACCATGGCTGACAAACAAGCGACACTCTCGGTCGATGGTAAAACAATAGACTTACCGGTGTATTCCGGCACTTTAGGTCCAGACGTAGTGGATGTCAGAGGCCTTGTGAAGGAAGGTCTGTTTACCTACGATCCAGGGTTCGTATCCACGGCTGCATGCTCATCTCAGATCACATTCATCGATGGAGGAAAGGGTGTCCTGCTGCACCGCGGATATCCCATCGAGCAACTGGCTGAGAAAGTGGATTATCTGGACGTCTGCTACATGCTGATGTACGGCGAGTTGCCGTCGGTGGAACAAGCCGAGGACTTCCATAAAATGGTGCGCAACCACACCATGGTGCACGAGCAGCTGAATCACTTTTATAACGGTTTCAGACGCGACGCCCACCCAATGGCGATCATGTGCGGCGTAGTGGGCGCGTTATCGGCGTTCTACCACGATAACATGGACTTTTCCAAGGAACTCTACCGCGAGATTGCCGCTTACCGGCTGATCGCCAAGCTGCCTACCCTGGCGGCGATGTGCTACAAGTACTCCATGGGCCAGCCCTTCATGTACCCGAATAATTCATTGGATTACGCCTCCAATTTCCTCTACATGATGTTCGCCACGCCCTGTGAAGAATACGTGGTGAGTCCGACCATCGCCAAGGCAATGGACAAAATCTTTATCCTGCACGCCGACCACGAGCAGAATGCCTCGACCTCCACCGTGCGGTTGGCAGGGTCATCCGGCGCCAATCCATTTGCCTGTATCGCATCGGGCATCGCCGCACTATGGGGTCCCGCGCATGGCGGCGCCAATGAAGCGGTGCTCAATATGCTGACGGAAATAGGCGATGTCGAGCGTATCCCTGAGTTTATCGCCAAAGCCAAGGATAAAGACGATCCGTTCCGGCTCATGGGTTTCGGACACCGGGTTTACAAGAACTTTGACCCGCGCGCCAAGGTAATGAAAGAGACCTGCGACCAGGTACTGAGCGAACTCGGTTGCGCCGATGACCCCTTGTTTGCGATTGCTCGCCGACTTGAGCAAATTGCGCTGGAAGATCCCTACTTCGTCGAGAAGAAACTCTATCCGAATGTGGATTTCTACAGCGGTATCATCTTGCGGGCAATCGGTATCCCGATTTCCATGTTTACCGTCATTTTTGCCATGTCCCGCACTATCGGCTGGTTTTCTCACTGGCACGAGATGATTGGCGAACCCTACCGGATCGGACGCCCGAGACAGCTGTATACAGGCCCGGTCCAGCGCGATGTGCCGGATAAATAGGCTAAACTTTAGTCGATTCAAGGCCGGAAAATAGTCCGGCCTTTTTGTTTCTGAATTCTGTCTACGTTTGTGTAATAACCACCTTTGTTTGTGAAATTTACAACCTTTCGGTTCGATTGGAGGCAAAATGACCAATCCCAATACCACTTCTTCTCTTCGGATTTGCTTTGTCGGGCTAGGCGTCATGGGCTTTCATATGGCGGGGCATCTGGCCAAGGCGGGGTTTCAGGTCACGGTGTACAACCGCACCACCAGCAAATCGGAACGTTGGCTGCAAGAGTATAGCGGCAAATATGTTCGCAAATTAAAAGACGCCGCCAAGCAAAACGTCATTATCAGCTGCGTTGGAGATGACCGGGACTTGCGGGAAATCTACCTTGGTGACGAAGGACTGATCGGCCAAATGACCCAAGGCAGCCTGATCATCGATCACACCACTGCCTCGGCGGATATTGCCAGGCAACTCCACGCAGCCGCCGCTGAACGTCAAATCGGCTTTATCGATGCGCCGGTTTCGGGAGGCGAACAAGGCGCCATCAACGGACAACTCACCATCATGTGCGGCGGCGACAATGCAGCCTACGTCAAGGCGGAACCGATCCTCGATGCTTACGCCAAGAGCCATCAGCTACTCGGTAGCGCCGGCAGCGGCCAACTGACCAAGATGGTGAATCAAATAGCTATTGCGGGCCTTATCCAAGGCTTCGCGGAATCCTTGCATTTTGCCGAACATGCCGGGCTTAACCGCCAGCAGGTAATTGATGTAATCTCAAAAGGGGCTGCGCACTCCTGGCAAATGGAGAATCGCCACAAAACGATGATTAAGGGCGAATACGCACATGGATTTGCGGTTGATTTGATGCGGAAAGACTTGGGAATCTGCCTGCAGGAAGCAAACAACAATGGGACAAGTCTTCCGGTTACTGCCATCGTCGATCAGTTTTACGCCGACATTCAACAAATGGGAGGCGGCCGCTGGGATACTTCAAGCCTGTTAGCCAGGCTCAAGGCAATCAAGGGCATTCAGCGCGATCCGGAATCCTGAGGTGAAGCAGGCTATTTACCTTTGGCCTGCCATTTCCCATCTTTATAAAAGGCTGACCAACCGCTTGCCTTACCGTCTTTTTCCGACATCACATACTGCTGCTTGGTTTTACGACTAAAGCGGACGATTGTCGGATTACCGTCAGGGTCACTGGCAGGCGCAGACATCAAAAACCGGTATTTACTGTCGATTTCATCCTTGTGGGGTAACAACTCCCTGACCAGCGGTGCTCGGGTTTCCCGGTTTTTCGGAAACTTGCTGGCAGCCAAAAACAAGCCGGATGCCCCGTCACGCAGGACAAAGGTATCCTCCACCTTGGAGCAAGCCAACTCGGGCATGGCTACCGGTTCCATTTTAGGCGGCGCCGGCTCTCCGCTCTTCAGCAGTTTACGGGTATTTTTACAGGTTTCGTTGGTGCAGCCGAAATACTTGCCGAACCGGCCGTTTTTGAGCTGCATTTGGGAGCCGCATTTGTCGCAATCCAGGGTAGGACCGTCATAGCCTTTGATCTTGAACTGGCCCTGCTCGACTTCGTAGCCCTCACAGTCGGGATTATTGCCGCACACGTGCAGCTTACGCTGTTCGTCGATCAAATAACTTTCCATGGCCGTGCTGCATATCGGACAACGATGTTTAACCCTTAGTGCGTTTGCCTCGCCTTCATCGTCGTCGGCATTGATAACCTCGTCACCGTGCACTAGATTAATGGTCGTCTTACAGCGCTCCTTCGGGGGCAATGCATATCCCGAGCAACCAAGAAAGACGCCGGTGCTGGCCGTACGGATCTGCATCGGACGACCGCAGGTCGGGCAGGAAATATTGGTTTCCACCGCCTGATTGGCGCGCATTCCGCCGTCATCGGCTTCGGATTTTTCCAGCTTTTTACTGAAATCCTGGAAAAATTCGTTCAGCACTCGTTTCCAATCTTCCGACCCTGACGCAATTTCATCCAACTCCTCTTCCATCCGTGCGGTGAAGCCATAATCCATTAAGTCCGTAAAGGATTCGGTTAAGCGGTCGGTGACGATATCGCCCATCTTTTCGGAATAAAAACGCCGGTTTGCCAGTTTGACGTAACCGCGATCCTGAATGGTCGAAATGATTGACGCATAGGTAGACGGCCGGCCGATGCCCCGCTTCTCCAGCTCTTTAACCAGGGTTGCTTCGGTGAAGCGCGCCGGCGGCTTGGTAAAATGCTGGGACGGGTCGAGTTTGATCAACTGCAAAATATCATTAGCTTCAAACGGAGGTAATACCGCTTCATCGTCCTTCTTAACCAATGCCGGCAAAACCTTCAGAAAGCCGTCAAACTGCAAAAGGCGGCCACGGGTTCTGAGTTCAAAATTTCCGGCATTCACCTGTACCGTTGTGCTCAGGAACTGGGCATTCTCCATCTGACAGGCGACAAACTGCCTCCAGATCAAGTCGTATAGTTTTTCTGCATCCTTTTCTAACCCTTTGATATCTTGCGCGCGAATCTCAATGTTGGAGGGGCGAATAGCTTCGTGAGCCTCTTGCGCACCCTCTTTGCTGGAATACACCTTCGGCTTGGCGGGAAGGTACTTATCACCAAATTGGTTTTGAACAAAATCCCGGCAGGCTGCCACAGCATCGGCAGACAAATTGGTCGAGTCGGTACGCATGTAGGTGATATACCCGGCTTCGTACAAACGCTGCGCCATGGTCATGGTCTTTTTTACACTGAACCCGAGACGGTTACTGGCGGCCTGCTGCAGTGTTGAGGTGATAAATGGCGCTGGGGTTTTGGTGGTAGAGGGTTTGTCTTCCCGTTTAGCTACCTTAAACTGCTGCTGCTTTAATTCTGCAACAAAACTCTCGGTATCCTGCTTGTTGGTCGGGCGGAAGTTTTTGCCCTGATAGCGCAACACTTCAAATCGCGCCTGCTGGTTTTGCTTGGCTAAATCCGCATCGATTCGCCAATATTCTTCCGGGTTAAATGCACGGATTTCCCGTTCGCGTTCAACAATAAGGCGTACAGCCACGGATTGTACGCGCCCGGCAGAAAGTCCTCGGGCTATTTTCGCCCATAGCAGCGGTGACAGCATAAAGCCGACCACCCGGTCCAGAAATCGCCGTGCCTGCTGGGCATTGACCCGATTCAAATCCAGATCCCCGGGGCTTTCAAAGGCTTCGGCAATCGCACTTTTGGTGATCTCGTTAAAGACTACGCGCTTATAGCGGTTATCATCGCCGCCGATCGCCTCTTTCAGGTGCCAGGCGATGGCTTCTCCTTCCCGGTCCAAATCCGTTGCCAGGTATATCTGTTCGGCGCTTTTGGCCAGCCGCTTCAACTCCTCAACAACCTTTTCCTTTCCGGGTAATATTTCATAACGGGCGACCCAATTGTTACCGGGGTCTACACCCATCCGCGCCACCAACTGGTTTTTGGCTTTTTCCTTCTTTACCCGGGCGCGCTCTTCGGGAGGCAGTTTCCGCATACGCGCCGCCTCGGCAGCTCGCTGCTTGGGCGTGGATGTCTCGCCGCTGCCGCTGGTTGGCAGATCACGAATATGTCCAACGCTGGACTTAACGACAAAATCCGACCCAAGGTACTTATTGATCGTTTTCGCCTTGGCCGGCGACTCCACGATTACGAGTGATTTAGCCATACGGAAATCTTACTTCTCCTGATTAATCGATATGTCCTTTACGCAAGGGTTCGAACAGCGACATATATAGGGGCTGACTCTGGCGCGGTCAAGTTGAGCGGCGCATTTTTCCTGGCGCTTCCAGCGATCCTTCGACAAGACAGCCTACAAACAAGACAGAAAATCATTAATATGCATTAAAATTTGCCTGCAAGCCCTCTGAAACCCACTACTTTCATCATGAAATACTCGTTTCAAGACGACAACTAATAACTATTCAAGATCGATGCTTGCTGGAATGCGAAATTACCCGTTATCGGCCTACCGGAACTTCTAAATAGCTAAACGCTTTCAAACCTTATTTAAATCAATAACAAAATTTTGCTGAAAAACCTATACTTGGCAAAATAAATTTTCAGCAAGCTTATTTTCACGCCAAATTAATGACGATACTCATCACGCTTTTAGCCATCTTTATCATAGCCTCAGTTGTAATCAGCGGCGTTGTCTACTCAAGGCAGCAGGCACAAGTGCATCGGGAAGCGCAAACCCGCATGCACAGGCAGAAATACCAAGAGTTCGATGGGCTGTTCCAATTTATTATGAATGTTGATGATCAACCCGAAGTTGCCATCGCGATTAATAATGAGCTCTCTGACATTGCCCAAGTTATCGCCAAACTTAATCCGAAGAACGAAGAATACGCCGTTTTTCTCGACCAGTTGAAAAGCCGAGGTTCCGCCCTCCGCGACGGCAGTTTAGCGCCTAAGGGCAACAAAGCAGTGAGTAGCGATACGTTGATGCGCACCCATACATCATCCTTAATCGAAATCGGTCAACGTCTAAACCGGCTGAAAATTCGCGGTAAAATATCCGTACCTGCGTATGAAGAGTATCTACAGCACCTGAAACATCTGACATTTGAAGTGGAATATGACAGCCACATGAGTTTCGCCAAGAAACTGGAAGAAAACAAAGACATCCGCAACGCCATCAATCACTTCAAACATGCGCGGGACGCGTTAAAGAAAACCCGTTTGGAAATCCCGGAAAAGAATCAAAACATCCGGGAACTATCAGAAAAAATCCAAGCTTTGCAGCGTTCGGGATCGTCTCCGGAAGAATCCATGGCCGCTCAAGAGGAGGCGCCTCAGCCAGCGGCGGTCCAAGGAAGTGGGGTTGATTCTGCGGCCTCGAAGAAAAAGTGGTAGTTATGCCACTTATTGGCTGGTCACCCGGATCTTCGGGGCATGTGTATCAGACTCTACCCAGCGTTGCAAATCTTCATAAGTATCAACATCATACAACGGTTCCAACAAGTCAGATGAAATCCCTAACCGGGTAAAATCAGCCAAGGTTTCCTGGAGAACGGTAGGCTCCCCCCAGGCTATACCTTCAAGCATATGGTGCACAGTTTTTCGCATACCGATCAACACGTAACCACCATCGTCGGACGGCCCTAAAATCGCGTCGCTGTGATCCAGGGCTGCCACTGCAGCATGAAGGTAATCAACGGTTAGTACCGGGCAATCGCTTCCGACTAAAACGACTTTCTCGAATTTTGTAAGCGCACTCGACAAAGCGTTACGCATTCTATGCCCAAGGTTCGTTCCCTGCTGAACATGCTGTTCCGGCACCGCGTCCAGGTGTCGGAAATATAGCCGGCTATTCCAGGATTCATCCCACCAGAGTTGGTAGTTTCCACCGGCGGTTTGAAGTACCTCAAGGGTCGTCCAGAACAACTGTTCGTGTACCATTAGCGCCTGACTTTCGCCAATTGCCGGGATTAACCGTGTTTTTACTCTTCCTGTTCGCGGGTATTTTGCAAACTGAATGAAACAGTATGGCTTTCTTCGCATATATATTATCCGTCGGATTTTAGCCTGGATGAACCATAATACTGTCGATGAAGTTTGGCGGGATGGATGCCTAAGTAGTATAAAAGGCGCAACTTCCACATAAGCAGGATAGTCTTCCAAACGCCATGTTTCTCCCATCTACGGCTGGAAGTAACGACCGGAGACCGAATGCAATAAGGCTTGTCCTTTTTGACCAACAACTGCGACAGCCCGATGTCTTCCATCAACGGAATATCGGGAAAACCGCCGATCCCGTCAAAAGTATTCCGCTTCACGAAAATCGCTTGATCGCCGCTGGCAATCCCGGTGACTCTGGATCTCCAACTGATCATGAATCCGATAACCTTGAAAATATAACGGCTGCCACTGAGACGAACATCGAACCGCCCCCAAACGCTTGCACTTATCCTGAAGGCGTCCAAGTGTTCCAGAAAGGTATCAGGCAGTATGGTATCCGCATGCAAGAAGCACAGGACTTCCCCACACGCTTTTTCCGCCCCGGCGTTCATCTGCCGCGCTCGCCCCGGTTCAGCCAGTATAAGCTGGTCAACCAGCGGCTCGGCTAGACTGACGGTGGCATCGACACTACCGCCATCTACCAACACGAGTTCGACAGCCCGACCGCGATATTTCTGCAACGAACATAAAAAAGAGGCTATGTTCGCCTCTTCATTTAGTGTAGGAATAACGACGGATATAATCGCTTTAGTCAAGCGCACCGCCACAGCTGCTTCCCTGCCCTGCAGTACAACCATAGCAATGATCGGCGACGGCAATGGGATTCCCGTGAATGTCTGTCTCTAACAAATCCCGCAGGTGGGTTTTCGGCTTGTCCGTGGCGATTAGCGGAATATTCAACATCTGATTAAAGTCACAATCGTAAACATATCCCTGCCAATCCACGGATATCAGACTCTTGCACATGACGCTCCGCAAGTTGTTTTCCGAATAGGAATTCTTCAACAATCCCATATAGTCATTGAACTGTCCTTTCGACAACAGAAAGCTCCCGAAACGGGCAATCGGCATATTGGTCAAGGCGAACAGGGCATTAAACACGATGCCGTAGTTCTCGAATAGTTCACGCTTATAGTCTTCTTCCAATGGCTCTTGGGGTGGCGGTAGAAATGCGCCGCCGGGGTTATAAACCAAATTTAACGCCAATCCGCTATCCGGCTTGCCGTAGCCAAGACTGTTTAGTAATTGCAATGCTTTAATACTTTCCTGGTAAACCCCTTTGCCTCGCTGCTTATCCACGTTTTGCTCCGCATAGCAGGGTAATGAAGCTACAACTTCCACCTGCTGTTCGGCGAGAAACTCGCCTAAGCCCTCATAACCTTGTTCCAGTAAAATGGTGAGGTTACAACGATCTATGACATTAACACCCATAGCCCGCGCGCAAATCACCAACTCCTTGAAATACGGATTCATTTCAGGTGCGCCGCCGGTCAGATCCAATGTTCCGATGGAACGCACTTCGAGGAAACGCAGAATATCCTCAATCACCTCCCGACTCATCATCTCCTTACGATTCGGCCCCGCGGCCACATGACAGTGGGTACAGGATAGGTTGCACTTATAGCCAAGGTTCACCTGCAATGTTTCGAGCTGATGACGCTCAATCGCAGGAAAACTAGAAACCATTAACATCGGCCGGGTATCTAACATGAAGTATTCCAATAAAGTTTTAAGGAGTAGCTCTAAAGATTAATAGACTTTACAGAACGGGGAAAGTTCAATCAAAGTAATGTACGCTTTTATCCCTTCATTGGTTTTGGTTATAATCCGCCCCGCAACTCAAATCGCCCTCGTAGCTCAGCTGGATAGAGCGTCCCCCTCCTAAGGGGAAGGTCGCACGTTCGAATCGTGCCGGGGGCGCCAGCAAAAACAATAGGTTACGAAATCAATTCGCCACCAAAAATACCGAAAAATCTTCAGGGGACATGCCAGGGGACACAAATATATTGATAGCAGCTTCCATTTTCGCCGGATATCAATTTGCTTAAGAAAACTCTATCCAGCCACCTAAAAGAAGCGGCAATAAAAATTCAAGCCGCTGACAACTTAGCGCTTGATTGGCGCCAGCAATGGAATAATTTAGACCAAAGAATCGATTCTTTGCTGAAAGCTTTAGATGGTAACGAACTTGCAAGCGAGACCCTAGGCAACTTATATAAGGTACAGCAAAAGGATGATTCTGTTTTTGTAAGTTCCGGATTGCAAACATCTCAAATAATTAACTCGACTACTCTGAGCTTTGGCCCTAGAGCACTCGGAGTCTACAAGAAAAGCAAAGACAGTAAGCAATATTTACTTGGATCGGAAGAAGGATGTCACATTACTTTTTCTCAAGGGCCTTCCGGACAAGTGGCAGTTCTCCTTGGGCCTTATAGGTCTAACCTGGGCGAAGTTCAGGAAAGCGAAATCATAATAAGGGTCTACAAACACCCGGACCAGATAACCACCAAGAAAATCGAGAAGCACTTCCGGGTCTTCTTTTATTACTGCGTCTGTACCAGCCAAAACTCGCTACGCAGTAACTACCGATACTTATATCGAAAGTGGCTTATTGCCAAAGATCTACGCTATAGATCCAGCGTTCGAACCAAGGCGTTTAATTGGGTTGAGCGCACATTGTATTTTGTGGGAGGAGGAATAGCTGTATGGGCGTTTTTTATAGATTAATGAATAACTGATTAGTATTGGAGGATCTACAAATGGAAGGGGTTACGGCATTTACCACTATTGTTTCATTGTTGTCAGCCTATACGACGGGAAGGACAGTAGATCAAGCAGCCGATTTACAAGAGTTCACTACCTGGCTTAATGAACACAACCATTATGAACTTAGTAAACTTATTAAGGATAACTACAAAACATCAGTAAGTATTAAAGCGTTGCTGAGTCAAACTAGAAGCGAGCTAAATGATCAATTGGATTCATTGGCTACTGCAACCACTCTCCTTGCATCGCGGTTACCAAACATTGGTGACTTGGCCAGGTCATTGGAGCCAACTGTTGAGATTTCTAACCAGGCCTACAACATTCTCAAAGGGATGAGTCAGGAAAAAATTGAATATTTTATTTTCGTTGATGAAATGGTCGGGGCTGAAATTCGGTTGATTTCCAATAATGGAAAGCCACTAGAGATAATAGAACAGCAGTTCATTCGCGACGACCTTAACACTCTGGTAGAGCTGGGTCTGCTTGGATTACGCTACAATGATTCGGGTGGAGAGGTTTACGACTTTACAAGGGCAGCCTCTCGATTGTTTGTCGAAGATGGAGATTAGGCAGCCCGCCTAGGAATCCCCATTCTGTCACGCTGCAGAACATGCTTGACAGTTCTGTCTGCAAGCCCCACTGACTTGGCAATAGCATCAGTATAAATCCTTGTCGCTTCATTGCCACTATCTGCCGGTTACGCCAGGATCTCCAAACACTGGTGTGAGAATAAATATCAGCACCACCGAATCTCTCTGCAATTTTTCATAACGCATCAATGCCGATTGCTTCTGCTATTGGGTGGTCTGGTAGTGGAAAGTACAGGATTCAAATGATTTTACCGCCTAGTTGCCTGACAGCTCAGTCGCTAGGTGCTTGTCCAATACTTCAACTGACTCATGAGCATACATAACCACTTCTAGATCAATCTTGATGTTAGCTTCCTCAAAAAACCTGTCTCCCCTAGGGAGCAATCTTTTTTTAGAGAGTTTTTGCCAGTTTCCTGCCCCCCAGTGATTCAAATCCCGGGAAGGCCCCAACCGAATTGCCGATGTTTTATGTATTGCCTTCATATTGACTATTGCTATTAAAATCAGTCTGATACAGAGGTATGGGGCACAATAACAATCCTAGAAAAAAATTGGCGTTTACTGCTATTCAGCGCCCCCGTGTGAGTCCGACCTCGCGAAGTACCTTTTTAGTTTTCAACCCCACAAAAAAAAGGATGACAGAATTTGCCTAATGAATTTATATGTCGTTTGGCCGAATGATAGTGTTCACGAGAATGCGTATCATAGGGTGTTAGAAGGCGAACCCTTTTAGTTGCTGGGAGTGATTATGCAAAAGGAAAAGTATGCCATTTATTGTTTTAGCCTCCAGGAGACACGATTTGCTCCGGTTGGATTCGACCCTAAGTCCAATCAATCCATGAAGGAAATATTCTTTCTTAGTGCATGGATAAACAAGATAATGCATCAAACAGGCAAAGAAAGACCAACCTCGTTCGAAAACTATCCAGATTCATTTAGACCCAAACTACTTGGGTACTGTGATTTTTCAGAAATTGGCCCTGAAAATTACATATCTAATATTGTGGAAAATATTATTGTTGTCCTAATGCCATCCTTTCCAGAAAGTGATCTTGAGCTCCTGCAAATGATTCTTGGCCAAAGATACAACAGCCATATTCGACGGGAAAATATTGCCATACATGAACCGCAGGATGAAATTTTGGAATTGAAGCCAAATTGGATAGGAATAGGTCTTGATCTTAAAGCCCTATGGAAAAAGCTCTTTAAATAAGATAAGTAAACGCTTTACCGCGTGACCGGAACCAGCTGTTCGTGTGGTGCAATATAAGGATCGCATCAAACTCCAGCTGACAAGCAGTTGTCCATTTAAATCCATTTTGCACAGATTGGCCAAACTACTTTATCTAGCCAAACCACCGCCTTGGGCAACTACGTAAAGCATCCTAAGTAAACCTGCCTGAACCACAGACCAAAAAGCAAACACCATTCAGTAGTGAAAGGGCTGCTCCTACCCGCACCCTCACAATTGATCAATAATTGAGCACAAAATCAAGACAACGAACAGGCGGCGAAGGGCGAGCGAAACCAACTCGTAGTGAATGACCTTGATCGTAGTATAAAATATGATCATTTAGAGTCGGTGAAGCGCTTATTCAATTTTTATGAAACATTCGGGCTAATAGGGCAACTTTGAAATCATTTCCCTCTGGATACAATGTTGTCGTTAAAGTTGATTGGATAGCGCTCTCTCTATAAAGAAGACGAATAACTCAACGGTTACAATTGTTAAAGTCAAAGACTTTCTTAATTACTTTTATGGCTTTATCTCTGCTTCTCCACCTAAATAGGACTATAGGTAATGAAGTACATTATTGTTTTTCTGTGCATTTTTGTTCTAAGCGCCTGTGGAATGCCATATCAGGCGAGAATAAGCCAAACTGACTCTCAATCTGGTGAGGTTCGATATGAACTAGTCAAACAGTCGGTACCAACCCAGATACACAATGATTCATCGGCTGAACGACTTGATATTACTGAAGATGAAATTCTGATCAGCAGAATTTTCCTGTCAAGAAAGCAAGAGAAAAATTGCAAGCCAGGTTGCCTCTCAGTAGTTTTTGAAAGACGTAGGCTAAGAGATTTCTCATTAGCCTCAAGTCTTGAACTTAAATATGTAAAAGACTTCGGAGGTAAAATCGTCGGATTGAACACAGTGGTTGCTTTTTCCAAAAACCTGACTTTTTTTGACAATGAGTTTAAAGAATTCACATCAGTGCCATACCCCGACTCGACCTTGCTAAATCCAATAGTGGCTTTTTCAGAGAATGGCCGGTGGATTTATGTCGGTGGCAGCGTGTATGACTCTGTAAAGCGAGAATGGAAAACGGTTAAAGGGGAATTATTAAAACGGCTTGTGGTTGTTGGCAGTAGATTTATTGTCCGTTCTGCTCCGCTAACAGGTGTTGTTGATATTGCACCATTAGATAACTTAGAGAAACGAATCGAATGGAATATCAATTCGTCTTATTTTTATCTTTCAGAAGATGAAACCAAGCTCTTGGTAAAAGACAGGAGTAATAAATTCTTCTTACTTGACACGACTACCGGCGAAATTGTTGATTCATGGACCAGAGACAGAGAAGTCATCCATCACCTTAACTGGTCATATAATCGGGTTTTTAGCGCAAAATACAGAGATGAGGGATTTGACTGGTCAATCTGGCAAATCAGTCCTTACAAAACTATTGCTGAAGGCAATTGGGATTCTCCCAATAATCCAGTTTTTTCTGAATCTGAAGAAGTGGCAACACTTTATAACAAATCGACCGGTCAAATCAGAATTATCGATTTGAAAGATGGCAAAGAGCTTGGGAATCAAGTAATTGAAGGAGTTAAGACCAGTTGGGACTGGATAGGTAGAAATTCTGCTTCACTTCCCTATGCTGAAAATCCCTTTTCACTTCTCATAATGGGTGAGGATTCTAGATATAACGAATATCAGCTGATTCGAGAAAAATAGACTAACCCAAGGGTTACCGCCCTAACTCTCATTAAAGCCTAGAATTAATCATCCATGTAGATAGCCCTCGAAGTCTCCATCTCAACTGGCCATTAAAGGGAGGATGCGACCACCTTTCGCCAGCCTCCACTTATTCCTTTAACCAATCCAGCATTTGCACGCCCACTTCTTTGGTCATCCAATGCGGGCCTTCAAACTCCAGGTAGGTCGTATCGTATCCGGCTTTTTTAAGCTGAGGGACGATGTAAATCCGCGTTGTAACCGCCCGGTAGACGGTATCTCTAAGGCCATGTGCAACGAAGATTTTTGGTTTCCCGATACTTGGTCCGGGGGGCTCTAAAAAACCGGGGGCAACGGCGACCAAATGAGTGAATTTGTCGCCGTTGGACCGGCCTAACGCCAACGCATAGGATGCGCCGTCGGAAAGTCCTCCTAGGGCTATTTTGCTGGGATCGATGGATACCTGTTCGAAAACGTGTTTTAAAGACCTGTCGATAAACGCGACATCCGTGCCAAAGGGACCGTCGATAGCGTCCCAGGTGTTGTGTCTGGCGTCGAGCGCTAGAATGACTACGCCTGCTTCCTCGGCGGGTGGAAACATATAATCAAAGGTTTCCGCTCGGCCGGCACCGCCATGAAGCCAAATCAACAAAGGTAAGGGTTTTCCGCTATTTAACGCCGAAGGCACATACAAAATGCCGTCTCGCCAAGTGGGCAAACCATTGACAATTTTATATCCCCCTAATCCGAGGCTGTGGCGGCCTGGTTGAATGCTGCTTGCAGCTTCCTGATGATTGCTGGATATGCGAAAACCGGTTTCCGATTGCTGCCCGCATCCACTCAATATCAAAAAAATCAGCATCTGAACGAAAAGACATTGAAAAGGCATCAGGCATGGGTTTCGGGTGCCCTTTTTCATACTGTTTACTCCATGCAAACCGCTTACAAATTGATCTGGGCAAACTTTGCGGATGCCCCGGACAGTATAATTGATGGTTTACTATTTTGGAGTTTGAGTTATGCAGAAGATGACTGACAAGGGGACGATTACTGCCCTGCTCAGGAGGTTAAGGCAACAGCGGATACCGAGGCTGTTGGAAATGGAAGAGCGGGCAATGAAAGGTGAGAAGTTGTCTGAAAGAGACTTTAAATACCTGGAAATGGTTATTGCAGATTCAAAAAAGGTGGTCCCGTTATTTCAACGAAACCCGGAATTCCAGGCGCCAGTGAAGAAGCTCTATTCGCTTTACGACGCCATCACGAAAGCCGCCCTCCACAATGAAGAGCATACACATTTGGCCAACTGAAATAATCTAGGGATTGTGTTCGGATACCTACCGCTAGCTGACCCTGTCAGCTAGCCCTTCCTTGGGAAAGTTCCTTTCAAATAAGCTACTTAAACGACTACCACCGAGTTGTCGGCATCACCGACAAAGCTCCGCGCGTATTTGTCTGCCGCCGAATCGTTTTCCCATTTTTCGCCGTTGATAACATAGCGGAATTGATATTCTTTATTCTTTTCAAGATCCAACGTTGTGGCGAAGCGACCGTCTTTTTGCTTGCGCATCATTGTCGCCTCGGTATCCCAGCCGTTGAAGTCACCTACCAGGTTGACTTTTTTGGCCCCGGAAACGGCTTCTTTTTCCAGAATAAACTTTACTTTGCAAACAGGTTTGGTCTTCAAATATTTTTTTTCGATACTCATGGTTATAGTCCTCTGCAGCACATTTACAGTTATATCTAGATTCTGCAGTTTGTTTGCGGACCGAAGGTTAGACTCAGCTTCTTAGGCAAGGCGGCAAACGAATTTTAGCGGGGCACTAGCAGCGCTAATGTGAGCATAAAATTCGTGAAGCCAACGAAGCATAAGCAGCTGAGTTTAGGTCGAACCCCAAATGAATTGCAGAATCCAGGTTATAGGAAGTTGGAAAAGTTGTTTGGCCCCTAGGCGCGTTATTTCTGCGTATTTTTACGAATTTTTATGCCGTGGCATATTAGACAAATAGCAATATATTGCCTAGTCGACTTTGACCATTGGTAATCTTACCTGCTTTTCAGGTAACCAACATCAATCCACAGGGCTATTTAACAATAAGCACATCACAGCGAATTTGTTCCAAGGTACGTTCGGCGGTTGACCCCACCAGCCATTCGTCAATTCTGGAACCGGAGGAAGCACCCATGACCACCAAATCAATTCCTTCCTGAACGACCAGGGTTTCAATTACCTGGTCGGCAGAACCTTCTTCCAAGTGCATCTTGGCATTATTTTCAACGTGATCGGGCAACATCGCATTCAACGCCGCCTGATGCTCTTCCTGCACCTTAAACCGATAGCTTTGATACCTATCGCCGCTATCCATCGCGCTTGCTACCATCCCGATCGGGATCGGTTCGTAGGCATGCAGAACATGCAACGCAGAAGGTAAGCGGCCGGCAAGATCCTGGGCGAAATCCAGGATGCGGTACGCCAGAGTGTTCGAATCGGACTTGGTTAAAGCCACGTCAATTGCGGCCAATAGCTGCGCGTGGGTTTCCCATTCAAACTGCTCCTTTACCAGCCAAAGTGGCGCCGGGCATTCCCTTATCAGATGCCAATCCGTGTTGGTGAACAACGCCCGTTCAATTATGGAGTGATGGTGAGTGGCTTTCATCACCAGATCGACGCCTTGCTCTTCTACGACCCTGTTGATGGCGGAATATAAAGGTGATTGCCATCTGTATAGGCAGTTCACTTCCAAGCCAGGCTGACGGAGCAGGTCAGCCTGTTGTTCAAGCCACTCGATACGCTGATGCTGATATTTTTCCTTAATCTCGGTAACGACTAAAGAGTCAAATGTAAAGCTGGTTTCTAAAGCACTTTTTCGCTCTGCAACAAACAGCGTTAGCCCCGCTCCATAGCCTTTCGCAACACGTGCGGCCCTTTGCAAAATGGGCTGTTCGACATGGGTAGGATCAAGGACGACAAGGATATTGCTGATATTCATTGAATCTCCCCTGTATAACTTTACGCGACTATATTTAGCGAATTCGGTTATTCATCAGTCTACTGCATTTGCTCAAACAGGATACTGATAACCCGCAAGATCGACCGTGTCATCATGACATGTTTAGCTAGCCACTGAGAGAAACCATTCGGCATACGGGGAGTTGACGATACCCGGTCAAATCTATATTATTCCGCCCTCACTTAAGGCTGATCCCCGATAGCTCAGTTGGTAGAGCAAATGACTGTTAATCATTGGGTCGCTGGTTCGAGTCCAGCTCGGGGAGCCATTTCTGCTGTAACAGATTATTCTTCGGGGTATAGCGCAGTCTGGTAGCGCGCCTGCTTTGGGAGCAGGATGTCGGGAGTTCGAATCTCTCTACCCCGACCAATTCTTTCAACTCAACAAGCTTTCTTCGGGCTAAATTTCGTATTCTTTTGCCCTAAAGTTCCGGCACTCGTTTATGCTTTTTGCCGCAAGTGTGCCCAGTCTCCACAGCAGACCAGACACCTTCAGACAATCAATCCGGTAACTCATCCGTGTCAAAAAACGCAGTGGTCACTTTAAATAGATGGAAACCATCGTCAGAACCGCAGCTTTCCCGAATGGAATGCATCGCCCATTGCGGCGCTCCAATATCAAGTGTCCTGACGCCTAATTTAGCGGATGTGATCGGGCCGATGGTGCTTCCACAGGCCATATCCGTGCGTATGACAAAGGTCTGATAAGGCACGCCCAGCGCATCACTGAGATTGCGGTAAAAACCGCTTGTTACACTGTTGGTTGCATAGCGTTGATTGACGTTGATCTTGATCACCGGGCCTTGGTTGACAATCGGCCCGTGGTTATCATCGTATTTATCGGCAAAGTTGGGATGAAATGCATGCGCATTATCGGCGGAAAACATCATGGACTTGGCAAGCACTTGGTCTACTTTAGCGCACCCGCCCAGGATGCGTTTCAGCAATGATGTCAGGAACGGCCCGTCTGCGCCACTTGCCGAAAGGCTTCCGACTTCCTCATGATCATTGCAGACCAGCACACAAGCCTGCCCTGTTTTGCTGGAAAGTAAGGCTTGCAGACCGACATAACAGCTCAGTAGATTATCCAACCGCGCAGAGGTCACGAACTCGTTATCAATACCTACCAATGCGGCAGGCTGGGTATCATACAAGCACAACTCATAATCCAGGATTCGGTCGATATCAATGTCGACATGCTCCTCCTGGATATGCTCCAGCAGCAGCTCGTTAAAACTCACTTCCAGTTCTTTATCGGCCAGCATGATGACAGCCGGAAGCTGTGTTTGAGGATTAACCGAGCTACTGCTGTTCGCTTCCCGGTTCAGGTGAATCGCCAAGCTGGGAATTAATGCCACCGGTTTTTCCCAGTCAACCAGCAGGCTCTTGGTCTTGCTCTGGTCATCGGCGTAGGTTACCCGACCGGCAATGCTGAGGTCACGGTCAAACCAGCGATGCAGGAGCGCGCCTCCATAGACTTCGGCTCCCAATTGCAAGTAGCCTTTGCGGCGAATTTCGGGTTGCGGCTTTAGCTTTAAACAGGGACTGTCGGTATGCGCACCAAACAAACGCACATTTTGAACTGCCTCCTTTGCAAATCCCGAAAGAGCGGCAAGGGTCGAACCGTTGCGAATAACGTAGTAGTTTCCGTTAGGTTCCAATTGCCAGTCTTCGCCCTCATGCAGCCGACTGAATCCTCCGGCGTCCAGCATTTCCGCCATGGTGGCCACTGCGTGAAAAGGCGTTGGAGAAAGGTCAAGAAAGTTCAACAGTCCCTGGATAAATTCATCTTTTTGCATTCTGTAGTTAACCTCTGAGCTTTATCGTCGCGCTTAATCCCGCATGGATTTCGGATTGTCTCAAACTTCATAGGCAATTCGTTTGCCGGTAGAATCCGACGCACATCTTCCGGTTCATACACAAACGTTTGAGACATGTTTGGCTTGTCAAGGAGCTGATCTTCTCAGACGCAGGATACCGATACTGGCACCTCCCCCCAACGCAGATAGCGAAGGATAGCGAAAGCTAACGAGAGAGGCCAGTGCGAAGCTGACATACGACGAAGCCATACCGGCACTGAAATGACAGCAGTTGTGGGAAGGCGATGGCTTTCAATAACATTCCACCTAGCACGCCGCTGAACACTTCAATTAGCCGCGGGCATCCACTGGCCGCCATTTCCAATTTGGTTGTGAAATAGGAATGGACAAATATAATGGTATGTCAACCGGTGACCAGCCCATAAGCCACAGATCATGCATGAAGAACCCAACCAAGATTTACTTCTTTTCCTGGATATAGAAGCGAGCAGTCCGGATGAAGACGGCTACCCGGTCTGTATGGCCTGGAGCAACCTCCAGGGAGAGATTCAATCGGTATTGATCATCCCCGAAGACGACTGGATCGACTGGGATTTCAGTTACCGGCACAGCCAGGGATTAACCAGGGAACATCTGTTTGAACAAGGACTGACAGCACTTGACGCCATTAAGCAAATGCGCACGGACTTAGCCGACAGCACTGTTTATGTCGACGGCCTGGATCTGGATCATGAGTGGTTGGAAAGGCTGTTTGACTCCTTCGACATGGACGTGCCTTTTATGGTTGAGCCCTTTGTCCGCCTAGATGAACGTATTACCTACGAACAATTCCTGGCAGACCGGGAAGAACTATTGAGGGATCACGGTTTATCGGCATTCAATGCCGAAAATAACGTCTATGTGATGCTTCAGCTCGCCGAACGCTTGCTACGCCTGGAATGAGACGATACGCTTCCTCGCTTGTCAGTCCCGAGAAACAGCGCCATGCATAGCTGCATTTCTTTACGTTTCCACGCTTGTTGAAATGATGGTTCACTGCTAATTTAGCTTACAACCTCGAGCCAAAGATAATCCTCATGACTGTCGCGGAACAAAATAACTCAGACTTGATCTGGGATATGCATCGTCTGTCGGACCGCGCCAGAGCGCAGCGTTTTGTTCTGCAGTTCCAGGATAAACTCTGCGTGTTTTCAGGTACCGTGCGCCAATTGTACACCAATTACGGCATGCATTTTCCCGAGGACTACGAACGCAATCTGGTAATCTTGCCCAATCCCTATGCCTTCCATGATACCTTCAATCATGTCAATGAGGAGGCGATTACCGCCACCGGGTTCCACATCATTCCGGGTGAGGCTATCAAGCGTAAAAGCTTGTATATGTTGATTAAACCCAAAGACCCGAAGATGCCCGTAAAACCGATCCCGATGAAACGGGCTCTCGGCGTTTTACAACAAATGCGAACCGAGGAAGATCCATTTCTGCCGGTGCTGTTGAAAGGAGATCTAAAGCCGTTTCAAGGCAAGATTCCCTGTCTCCACCTCCATCGCCTGCGGTTACCCTACCTATCCCCTAGAATTACCAGTTTCGAAAAGCAGGAAATAAAGCGCGTCGTGTTGGAACGGATGCAACGCCTGGCAGAACTATAGAATATGCTACTCCCGCTCTAATCCCCGCTACCGCCTTAAACTGACCTAGCTCGCATTTCTCACCCGAATTAACATCAGTAAAGGCGTGCTTTGAGGCGGTCGCAGTAGAAGCCAGGTGGGAAATGCGGGCTAGTTTTTGTGACAGTTTTCCGTGACTATGAGGAAAGCATACTTCACAATACCGCTCCAACGACTAAGCCAGCCACGCGCCACCGGTCTTGCCTAACAAAACCAAGAAGACTGCTGGCAAACAAGAATCCAGGTTTAATGGGTATACCGTGATCCGCATACTACTCTGCAGCATATTCAGTCTGAGCATAGCCACCTTAAGCTGGGCAGATGGAGAAAAAGAAGATGTCTATTACACCGGGATAGGCTGGACCCAACTAGACTTCGAAAATATTCTTTCCAACCGACAAGCAACGGCATCTGCGGCTACGTTCATTTTTGGCAGCTATATCACCGACTACGTTAAAACGGAAGTTCGTGCCGGATTCGGAATCGATACCACGGAAACAACCGTCTCCAATACGCCGGACGCAACCGGTCAAAAACCCTTTGTCGAAGTCAGTTTGGACTACTATGCCAGCTGGTATATGGGAGCCCAATATCCCGCCACCGAATATATGCAATTCCATGCGTTATTCGGTCTCACTCACATGATAGGCAAAGTCGACTATCCCGATTCGGAGCAGCAACGAGTGTTGCCGGAGGATCTCACGGATAGTTCATTCAGCGTCAGCTATTTGCTGGGAGTGGATATAAGACTCTATCAGGACTTCTGGGCGGGCTTGGAGTTTGGGCGTCTCCACAAAGATACGCTTACCGATATCCGCACCTATCAAATGAGCGCCACCTTGAAGTACGAATTCTAATTCCCCGGAAACAGAAGGTTCCGCCCAGAACCATCAGCCAACCTGCTCAGCCTGTTGCAACTGCCGGCTTTCCGGCCACACTTCTTCAAGTAAGCCTATCCAAGCTTGAATCAGAGGTTCATGCAGACGCCGGGCCTGAACGGCTACATTCAACGGAATCGGCGGTGAATCGCCGCGCCAACGCAAACCCCAGCCTTCTATCTCCGCCCGTTCGGCATCGTCCCGTCGCAATAGCGCCACACCAGCCTCGGCGCGGACAAATTCTCGAATCGCCTCTTCGTTATTGACCAATACCGTTTTGGTAACGTCGTCGGCGACACCTTTAAGAAGTTCCTTGACTATGGGCACTAAGGGACAGTCGTCGGTGGCGTAGATCCAGGGTAATTGCGCCAAATCCTGCAGTGTCGCCTGGCGAACCCTATCGGCCCAGGCGCGGGGCGCCAAAATCGCAGAAGGAATTTCTGCCAACGGAATAACATGTAAATCTGCCGTGGTGCTTGGTCCGAAGAAAAAGCCACTATCCAGTTTACCCTTGCGAATATCCATAAGAATTTCCGGCGAGATGCTCTGTAAAACAGACAGCGTGATATTCGGATGCTGTTCCCGGCAGGCAGTTAACAACTTGGCGACCCGCAAAAAACCAGGATCGGAATTCACCCCAAAACGCAGCTCGCCCATGATCTGTCCTTTCATTTGCCGGGCTTTGCTAACCATATTTTCGGCCGTGTCCAGCGTCGATTGCGCCATTTTCAGCAACTCTTCGCCCTTGGCTGTTAGCCGCATTCCCTTTGGCGTGCGATCGAATAACACGACGTCCAGCGACTCCTCCAACGCTTTCAGTTGCGCGCTGACTGCCGGTTGGCTTGTATATAACCTCTCCGCGGCACGGGTTAGATGCCCTTCTGCCGCCACAGTTACAAATGTCCGAAGTTGGTTTAAATCCATCTTTTTTCACCCCTCGTCAACGGGTAACGCTCACCCTGCCTATTGAACCTCAAGCCTCTAAGAAACGCCATCAGGAATTCAAATCCTTGAGATCCAAACAAACGATTGGAAGGCATCCGGTGATTGCTTTTGAATAACTATCGTACTGAACAGCGAGGAGTGAACCATGACCAGTCTGACATCTCACAAGCAAGCGATTGGTAACAATGCAATACTGACCACAGCGGATAAGCCTGCTTTCCGATGGCGGACGCTTTGGGCAGGACTGCTTGCAAAGGCGGCTGCTTGCATTCGCAAACTGAACATTTGGCATGCCAGGCACAACCAACGCCGGGCGCTGGCGCAGTTATCATCCTATGAACTTAAAGATATCGGGCTTACCCGCTCCGATGCCATGGAAGAGGTTTACAAGCCGTTCTGGAAACCTTGACATGCCGTTAGTCAGACCGATGCCGGATAAACCAACATTGATGAATTCGGCGGTTACGAGAAAAGTCCCGTGGAATACTGGCCTGGGTTTGGTCTTCCACCTGAAATGTTTCCGTCAAACCGGGATCCAGTTTAAAGCGCCGGAAGTTGTTCGAAAAAATCAGCAATCCATCCTGCTGTAAATGCTGCATCACTAAAGTGATCGCTTTGCCATGATCACGCTGGGTATCCCAAGTCCCCTGCATGCTTTTGGAGTTGGAGAACGTCGGCGGATCAAAAAATACCAGATCGAACTTTTCATCCGCCTGCTCCAGCCAGTGCATCGCATCCGCGCGAATAAACCGGTGTTTTGACTGACCGGAGTGGCCTTTTTTCTCAAGCAAACCATTCAACGCATAGTTGCGCTGCGCCCACTCCAAATAGGTATTCGACAGGTCAATACTGGTGGTTGATTTCGCCCCCCCGGCGGCTGCATGTACCGAAACGCTTGCGGTATAGCAAAAGAGATTCAAAAAGCTTTTTCCAGCAGCCGCTTTTTGCACATATTTGCGCATAGGCCGATGATCCAGGAACAGTCCCGTATCCAGATAATCCGACAAGTTAACCAGCAGCTTGCAGCCATACTCTTGGATTTCAATCTCCCGCTTCCGTTGCTGTTCCCGTTGGTATTGGGTTTTGCCCTTTTGCGGTTTGCGCTGCCTGCTGAACACCTGTCCCGAAGCAATACTCAAACAGGCGGGTGCTACTTCCAAAACGTCCAGGAAGCGTTGCCGCGCTTTTTCTTCCGGGATGCTTTTCGGCGCAGCGTACTCCTGAATACAGGCATATTCCCGGTAGACATCAATCGCCACCGCATATTCCGGAATGTCGGCATCGTACACCCGGTAAGCTTCAATGCCTTCCTGGGTTAGCCAACCCTGAAGCTTCTGGCGGTTCTTGTTTATGCGATTGGCCAGCATTTGCGCCTGCTTGGAAAAGGCACGATTTGCATCAACCCCGGCGGCGTCAGACCGCTCCGAGCGTTCGGCAAACACTTCAAACAGGAACAGCGACGTGGGAATGGTGCCGTTAAACAGCTTGTATTCCTTGTCCGCCCGCAGCCCGGTTTCTTTCGCCAAGTGTCGGTTGGAAGTAAACAGCCCCACCTGCCAGCCGGGAAAACTCTTCTTCAACCGGCGGCCGAAATTCTGGTATAAGCCCCGCAGTTCCAGTTCCTGCCCCAAGCGCTCGCCATAAGGGGGGTTGCAAATCAACAATCGAAAGGCTTCGGCATCCTCAGGCGGCGTCAGATCGAATACCGGCTCTTCAGTGGCATCGGCCTGTTTGAATTCAATCCAGCGGTCAAACCCTGACTTGGCGAGATTGCGTTTCGCCGCGCGGAGTACGCGCGGATTTTGGTCCGACCCCAAACAGAGCCCGCGCCATGCTCGTTTTCCCAATACCGATCGCTCCTGGGCATCCGCCAGGACTTCTTGCCAGCAGGCCGGATCGTGAAATTTCGCATGATGTACGGCAAACCTGGGATGCAGCAGACCTGGAGCATGGTCCATCGCCATCATCGCCGCTTCTATGACCAGCGTGCCCGAGCCGCACATGGGATCGAAGATCACTCCTGTCTTATGACAATGTTCCTGCCAACCGGCCCGCAGCAATAATGCCGCGGCAAGATTCTCCTTCAGCGGCGCTGCTTCACCTTCTTCCCGATAGCCGCGCATATGCAGGCTACGGCCTGAGAGATCCAGGCAAAGGCTGGTGGTTTTGCGCAAATTCAATTGAATGAACTGTCTGGCGCGTTGTTGATCAATAACCGGTACTTCTTTCCCGTCCGCTCGAAACTGATCGTTTATAGCGTCCTTCACCACTTGTGCGCCAAACCGCGAGTGTTTGATACCGCCGCTTTCACCAAAAGCCGCAATCCAGTAGGGTTCTCCGGGAGCCAAATACCGACTCCAATCCACACACCCGGCGAGTTGCAACAGCGCTTGGCGATCTGCTACCGCTCCCTGTGCCAACACCAATAGAACCCGGTTTGCCAGTCGCGACCAAAGACAACAACGGTAGGTACCGGCAAGATCCGTCTCCAGCTCGACTCCCGCCGGCGAAACCTTTCTCGGTTTCGCCCCGAGACTGGCAACTTCATCGGCTAACAGCTGCTCCAAACCTTTAGGGCAAGTTACAAAAAGTTCATATTGAGAATTCAACGTCGCCACCAAACGGCAAAATTAGCAGGCAATGAACAAGAAATGACCATTATGAGTCAAAAACTTATCCACACTTAATTCCACAAAAATATAAGAAAAGTGTCATTTAGATGAAATAATTTGTGTACTTAAGCCAAATTTTTGGCTATTAATTTATCTGTAGTGTCTTAGTCAATCTCTCATTAACCTAACATCATATCGAATCACTAAGACACTACTTTTCTTTGTTAGTTTTCCTTTCACGCATTGCAATTTACAGGACCATAGGAGTTATAAAAATAGCGTTGTGCCAGCCAGAGCTGGTTTAAGAAGGTTCAAAAACAACTGGTGAGGTTCCAAAAGAATGAGAAGACAAAAACGTGATATGTTCGAAAGAGCATACCTCAAGGGTTACAGAGTTGGTATTAGCGGTCGGTCAAAAGATCTGTGCCCTACTGAAAGCCCCCAGCTGCGCCAAGAATGGATTAACGGATGGAGGGACGGCAGATCCGATCATTGGGAAGGATTTGTCGGCGTATCCGGTATCCATAAAGCCCCCGGTTTAGCTTCCTAACACTTTTTTCTTTTCTCCAGCAGGGTTAAAGGCCCTCATTTAGGCCCGCTAAGCGGGCCTTTCTATTTTTCGAATAGTGTTCTTGTTCTTCGGTTAGTTGAGCTGCTTTCGCTAGTTAAATTGCTTCATCGGAGCGCCGGTCTGCCTTACGCCTGCCCGATCAGTCGCTTCCGCCATGTCTCTGATCAAACCGGGACCATGATAAATCAGGCCGCTGTAGACCTGGACCAGTTGTGCCCCTGCATTCAACTTATCCAGCGCATCGCTGACCGACATTACGCCACCGGAGGCAATCACCGGAATCCTGCCATCAATCGCCTCACAAAGCACTTTAAGGACGTAGGTCGAGCGTTTCGTCAGGGGCGCACCACTCAGGCCACCCTGTTCCTTGGCATTTTCCTGGCCTTCCACACCTTCTCTGGAGAGCGTGGTATTGGTCGCAATTGCGCCATCCATCTCATGGTCGAGTAGCGTCTGAGCCACCAGAGCGATTTCATCGTCCGACATATCCGGCGCGATTTTTACCGCCATCGGAACATAACTTCCGGACTTCGCATGCAAGCGGGTTTGGCATTCCTTGATTTGCGCCAACATGGATTTCAACGAATCGCCAAACTGCAAGGCTCTCAATCCCGGAGTATTAGGGGAGGAAATATTGATCGTTATGTAGGAAGCCAGGTCGTAGACCTTTTCTATGCAAGCCACATAGTCATCGCCACTTTGCTCGTTCGGCGTATCCTTGTTCTTGCCAACGTTCACACCGACGACACCCCGGTAACGGGTGTGGCGCAGTTGCTGCACCAGGTAGTCAACGCCAAGATTATTAAATCCCATGCGATTAACAATGGCGTCTCTTTCAATAATTCTAAACAAGCGGGGCTTGGGGTTTCCCGGCTGCGGTCGCGGGGTTACCGTACCGACTTCGATAAACCCAAATCCAAAACTGGACAATCCATCGATATAGTCGCCATTTTTATCCAATCCGGCCGCCAAGCCGATTCGATTAGCAAAGGAAATACCCATTACATTCACTGGATTGGCCTGCACTTGGCGCATTACGAGAGGCAATATTCGCGCTTGATCGGCCATTTTCAAGGCTTTTAGCGATATATCGTGGGCAGTTTCGGCAGATAAACGAAATAGGAGCTGGCGAGCCAATGAATAGGGCATGACGATAACCTATACAGATGGGAAAGGGCGGCTTGCTAGCGGAGCCAAACCGGCGGCTATTATAACCAACCGTCACCGGAATAAAAGGACACTTTTATATTTGAAATGGCATTGCTTGGACAATATTTCACTTTAGTCATTTATCCACTATTTCTGTGGATAACTTTGTTGATATCGCCACTATATTTTCTCAGAAGCCCTGGCGCAAAGCGCCTTTCAGCGAATTGATCATTTTTTAATCAATAAAATTTTTTCTTAAAATTCAATTAGTTAGAAAAAATAGATAAAACAATGTAAGTTTTTGTAGTAATTATTACAAGAAAATTGCAGTTTTCAGACGCGATCTACTGAATCAATTTAGGAAAAACAAGCTGGCTGCCTAGGACCTGCCTTATCACCTGGAAAATTTGACAGATTCTCATCTACATGCAGCAAGGACCGGGAACTGGTTATCTTACGGCATCGTCAATTTCGAACTGTAATCCGAGCCCTGCGCCACAGCGGCGGACAACCCGCAATTTCGCTTCAGGCGCTTTTTCCTTGAACATTCCGATCACCTGGATGGAAACCGGGTCGCCCACTTTGGCCGCCGGTTGCTGGGGGGTACTGACAAAAACGCCGCCTTCCGACCAATCTATTGCCTGGGCGACACCGCAATCCGTCTCCGATTGCTTTACCAAGACCTGATGACAAGTGGCGTGGCGTGCGTAACGTCGCCTATCTGAATACATCGTCATAGAAGCATCCTCTACGGGTTTTCAGGTCAATCTGTAATCGGCCGCAATTGCTTGGGAGACACTTGTGCAAATTATGTCCAGTATAGCAAACTCCTTAGCACTGGGTAGATCAGCTTTTCTTGCAAAAAGCAGTTTGAATTGATTTCACCGCTATACTTGGAAAGCAGAATCTTTACTCTATAGAACCATCCCCGGCAATCTGTTCCAAGGAATCTAGGCACTCAATGACTATCGCTACCATTGTTCCCGGAAAACCATCGCCGGAAAAGACCGCAAAGCAGCAGGCCGCGCGCAAAGTCACACTTGTCGGATTGGCGCTTAACGTCCTGTTGGGTTTTGCCAAGGTTGTGATCGGCTTTCTCGCCCATTCCCACGCCTTAATCGCCGATGGCGTGCACTCCTTCACCGATGCGGCGACAGACATCATGGTCCTGGTGGTCACCCGCCTTTCGTTGCAAGACCCGGACGAAGAGCATCCCTACGGCCATGGCAAATTTGAAACATTGGGTACGGTGCTGCTAGGCGGCCTATTAATCGCCGTCGCCAGCGCCATGGCCTATGACAGCCTTTATCGGTGGATTTTCATCGGTATCACCAACGTTCCCCAATGGCCGGCCATCGTCGTTGCGGCAATGTCGATAATCGGCAAGGAGCTGATTTATCAATACACCCTGCGCGTCGGCAAAAGGCTCAACTCCGACTTACTCGTTGCCAACGCCTGGCATTCGCGAACCGACGCTTTATCGTCCATCGTCGTGCTACTGGCGATTATCGGCGCAATGGCAGGTTGGCTATGGCTGGACGCTCTGGCGGCGATGGCGGTTGCTATGCTCGTGGCGAAAATAGGCTGGAGTCTGGCCTGGGCCAGCCTCAAGGAACTCGTCGAAACTTCCCTCCCCAAAGACAAGATGCGGGAAATTAAGAGCTTAATTAGATCGGTCGAAGGCGTTAAAGACACCCATTTTTTACGTGGCCGCTTTGTCGGGCCGGATATTGTGCTCGATATTCATTTACAGGTTGATCCGAAAATCAGTGTGTCCGAAGGGCATCAGATTGGTTTGGCAGTCATGTCAGAAATTAAAAAACAGGTTAAACATGTAACGGACATGACACTGCATATCGATGCCGAAGAAGACGGGAAACTTGCGGATCAACTAGCCACAGTGAATACCCTGCCAATGCGAGACGAGATCAGAAAAATTCTCCATAACCGCTGGGAAGGCACACTTCCGCAAGAAGCGGTAAAGGAAATTCTGATTCATTACCTGCAAGGAAAAGTACATCTGGAAGTCATGTTCACTCTGCCTGCCGGTGCTGATCACAAGTCACTGCAAACCCAACTGAAGTCAAAGCTGGACGACTTGCAATGGTTGCAGTCAATACGCTTCTGGGCAACCTTGTCTTAACCCCACCATTGCCAGATAATGCGGATGGCGAGCAAACTTAACACCACCCTGAAAACTTGCTTAAAAATTTTATCCGGCCATTTCCCTAGCACCAGCAGCCCTGCTTTAGTGCCGATGTAGCCAGCCAGAAGCATCAATCCCAAGACACCCAACCAGGGTGTAAATACGAACCCAGCCAATCCGAAAACGGCTATCTTTAACAAGTGTTGGAAGGTCATACAGCTCGAAAAATTAGCCGTGTATGTCCATCTATCCACACCTTCTCTCCCCAACCAGGCTGAAACCAGCGGGCCGGTAGCGCCGAACAACATGGTGGCCAGAGTTGTAACCAGCCCGCCTGAGAATAATCCCAGGGGATGCCTGCCAAGACCAATATCAGGAATAGGCCCCCAACATAGCCAAAGGATGAAACAGGCAACCAGCACGGGTATCCAATCGGGATTAAGATGATTCAACAAGGCTATGGAAAGTCCCGCCGCAATTACTGCTCCGAATACAAAAAAGCCTAGCACCCTGTACTGTATGTGCCTTCTCGTCAATACCGCGCGACCGCCATTGGAACCCAATTGCACCACACCATGCAGAGGTATCAAGGCTAACGGCGGGACCGTATCTGCCATGATCGTAATTAGAAAAGCACCACCGCCGACACCTAATGCGGCCGTCAAGAAGGACCCCAAAAAACTGCTGCCGACCAACAAACAAAGGGTAACAACGGATAAATCTGCGAACCAGCTCATGCACGTTTTATCATTGGCTGAACCTCAAAAAGTTAGACTAACTCTGCTCGGATTCTATATCGATGGTTTCTTCTTCCGCTTGTTGTAACGCTGGCGGTAGCGTTTTGCTGGTGCGCGCTCCCAGCGTTTTTAGCTTTTCCACCCTTGACAATAGGTTACCGCGTCCCGAACTCAGCCTTTCCATTGCTTGTTGATAGGCACTCTGGGTTTGATTGAGGCGTTGGCCGACATCCAAAAGATCTTGTCCGAAATTGGCAAATTTATCGTATAAACTGCCCGCCTGGTGGGCGATTTCCTGGGCATTTCGGGTCAGGTATTCGTGCCGCCAAAGGTTATGAATAATTTTCAACGTGGCCAGCAGGGTGGAAGGTGACACAATCACGATGTTTTGCTGGTACGCTTCGGTAAAGATGTTTGCCTCATGTTCAATCGCCGTGGCAAAGGCACTTTCAATGGGTACGAACAACAATACAAAATCCAGGGAGTTAACGCCTGGAATTTCCTGATAGTTCTTTCTGCTCAGGCTTTTGACATGCTGGCGGAGAGACAAGCCGAAATCCCGCAAAGCCGCCGCCTGATCCGCTTCGGATTCGGCATTGTACATGCTCTCGTAGGCTACCAGACTGACTTTCGAGTCGATAATCACGACTTTCTCATCCGGCAGGCGAATCAAAACATCCGGCTGCAAGCGGTTACCGGCTTCGTTGACGTGATTGCTTTGCACTACGTACTCACGGTCCTTAGTCAATCCGGACAGTTCCAATAACCGTTGGAGAACAACCTCTCCCCAATTGCCGGCGATCTTGTTTTCACCTTTTAATGCGTTGGTCAAGGCAATGGCATCGGCACTAATGCGCTTATTCAATTCCTGCAATTTGGTGATTTCGCTGACCAGGGAAAATCGCTGTTGAGCTTCCTTGTCGTATACGTCTTCGACTTTTTTCTGGAAAGTCTTCAATTGCTCACTGATGGGAGTCAATACCTGTTTAAGCTGATTCTCGCTATGGGCGCTTAATTTGCTGGTGTTGGTTTCCAGAATCTTCCCTGCCAGCACCTGAAATTCCTGTTTAAGTTGTTCCCGCGACTGCTCCATATAAGCAAGCCGTTCCTTATGGTGAAACTGATCTTTTTCGGCGGCGGTCCGGATCTGGGTTAAATCGGACTGGAGCCGACTGTTCTTGCTTGTCAGACCATCCCAATCGCGCTGCATATTTTCCAGTTGCACGGATAACTCTTGAAGACGATTTTCCAAATGGTCTTTTTTCACCCGGTATTCGGTTACCAGTTGCCACTGATGTTCGGCTTCCTGCCGGCTTTGCTGTAAAGATTCCCTGGTAGTTTCCAACTCGTTCTGCAGTTCTTCGATTTTGCTTTGTAGGAGTTGCAAGTCGCGCTCTTGAAACTCGCATTGCCTTCGCTGGGCAAAATATCGAAGACAGAAGGTCAGCAACAGTAAAGCGCCAAGTAACACTAACGAGGCCGCAACAATTTGCCGATAAGTAAAGCTGTAGTCCAGGACTGAAAGCACTAAAAAATTACCCAAAAAGACGGGTTAATAGCAGGCAGTGAAACCGGCACTGCCCGATTATTTAATGTTGCGATGCAAAACAATTTCAACATTACCCGCTTGAAGCGACATTTTCCGTCGCATCTATAGCGGTCAGCATTCCAGCGATCAAATCGGTAAGCTCATGCCGCTGATTCTCTGAAAGTTCTTTACGCGATTTCTGCAATAGCAAAGTGAGGCGCACTTGTTTGCCCTTCTCCAGGTTCGTGAGTAGGCCATCCATTTGATTATCCTGCAGCATCAATTCGTTGCGGTTGGCGTGGGTCTGCCGCAGTAAACAGGAGCTATAATGTACCGCCCTGCCGAGCAAAACATACAACAATTGCAAGTTTTTAATCGGACCAGCCGTTACCTGCTTGCCGCCGACCGGTAAACCTCGAACCTTGATTCGTTCGGGATTCTGGCTGGCGAACAAGGTTGCCGCTCCGGAGAGTAACGTACCGGCCACGGCTCCCGACATGAAGGATGCCGCGCCGACGCTTGCATCAATAGCCGCCCCGGTAACAAAGCCGACCGATGCCGCCAAGGTCAGCAATCGTTGTTTGGTCAACCCGAAAAAGTACCAATGGCCTTGATCGAACAACTCGGGATAATCCAAAAGTAAATCCTGGGATTGCCATGTAAGGCTGTGGTGAGCAAAAAGTTCTGCCAGCTGCTTACGCATTTTCTGCTCACTGGCCGCCAAGTGCCGCTGATAGTTTTCACGCAATAGCTTCTTAGTCAACTCCAGACCCACTCTCTCATCCAACGGCAATGCAGATTGGTGGCCGATCATTTCGGTTAGCTGACTGGTAATGATCTGCGCCGCCTGCAACCGCTGTTTGGCGAAATGCATTCGCATCAACTCCAGGCCAATGGTTATCGCCGGTCGCCACTCGTCTTTCAACTCCGCAAAGGCGCTCAGTGTGGTCAACTGTTTTTCGTGGTTGGCGGTCATCGGATTAAATACGCGGACCACGCTAAAAAACTGACCAAGCGCCTGCCGCCACTCATCCACAAACTGCTCCGATGCAATGGGATTAATCAACGCCATCCGGGGTTGCCCGGTCCACCGCAGAATCTCCATTTCCGCTTCATATTCGGGACTGTATGGCAAGGATCCGTCAACCACATAGATGATACCGGCGCCTTTTATGATCGGTCCCAACAGTTCGACTTCGTCGAGATACCTGGCCGCATTGCCTTGGTGTTGTTGGATAAACTCACGCACGGCTTGCTGACGTTGCGAAGCATCGGCTCCCCTTTCCAGCAACCATTGCAACGCCTGCCGGGGACGCTGGAATCCGGGTGTATCGACCAGTTCGTACACCGTCTCTCCATCCACTTGAAAACTGAACGTCTGGGCTTCTTTGGTGGTTCCGGAAAGTCGCGATATGTCAATGCTGTCTTGGTGGGTCAGCGTGGCGACTATCGAGGACTTTCCCTTGTTGGGATGCCCGACCACGGCAAATCGCGGAACCGTCGTCATTCGTTCTTCCTGTTCGCGAGGGGAATCTGATGTTGCTCGGCAAACAACGCCCAACTCTGTAACGCGCTTTCCACATCCATCTTCACTGCGGGCTTCAAGAGCCAGATACGGACACGAAGATTTGGCTGCAAACCACGAATGTGTTCAATAATGTCTGCCAACTCTGCTAAAGGCGTTTGCTGGAGAGAGACGGCGATGAAAATATCTCTGGAAAATCCTGCGGCGTTTTGGTTCAACCAAGCTATATCTGACTGCCAATCTGCAAAGCCTAAACTTGCTTGTACATTCACCTTACTATCGCCGGGAATCTGCCAACCTATCACGGTCTGATTTTGCTTTTCCGGCAACTTCCAATCCAACGCCGAAACAGCAACTTCGTCTTCAACTGCCGGATTGGCGTTATTCTTCAGCCCTTGCCAAAACACATCCAGCCGAGCCAAATCAGAAGCTTCCTTAAGATCTCGCTCCAAAAGATACTTTAGCCTCCATCGACAGCCTACTAACAGTATCAGACGTGGCAGCAGTCCGAAGCAAAGCATCGCAAACATTGCATATTGCCACCAGAACCAAGCAATCTCCGAATTGGATATTGGCTGAGTTAAGGGATAGCGGCTGGCTTTAACCGCCTCTATGGTCAGATCCGGCAACAAAACCATCCATAGAGCACCGAATCCGTTAAACAACTGTTGCATCGTCACCGGATCAGTAATCAACGTTGAAGACCATGCAAAGGTCAGATTCCAAACTAACGCCACTAGTATAAAGGTGACCATTGCAGAAATCTGGAATGCAACAGAAAAATACATCAGTTGCCATTTTGCCCAACCTGTAACGACCGGAAGATTGCTAAGCAGACTGTTTTCCTTAAGTAGCCGGTGATGCAAAAGACGAAAACATTTGGCGGCGAGATTGCTGGAGTTCGCGTTGCCCAGGACTGACACCGCAGCTACCAGGCTCAATAACAGTGGCAGGATGGCAAATAACCCCAGTAGCAACCAAAGGTTAACGGGCGCGTTCCCCCGATAAGCCAACGCTACCGACATGGTAGCGGCACCTAAAAAGCTTCCCGCCAACACCAGTAACCAACTGCCGTGAAACAGCGGATCGAGCGCCGCCAAGGGTGTCTTAAGCCAAGCCAATGGATCCAGATTCCACTGCTTTTCCTGCCTGAACTGACTTTTAAACGTTTGTTGCCAGTCATCTCTTGCCATCTGAGCTGTAACGGATAGCCGGAATTGAATAGCCCTGTGCAATGGTTGCTGCAAAATGTACTGTCGCAGAGTTGCCACAGAGTTCAATTTAGTTTCCTATGCATATCTGAGGTGAAATGAAAAATATACACAAACGATTGAACTAGTGGGTGTTTTGGGCTTTACCTTCCTCCAAAAGCTCAATTGAATCAATTTCTAATACTTCACCGTACATTTTGGTTGTGGCAATATCTTCTTTGATTGTTCCTTTAATCTTTACCCTTGCTCCCACTATTTGCATACTCTTCGGCAAATTTAGTGGGGTAAATTTCCTACCAGAGTCAGCATCCAAGCCGTAAAAACCTCCTTCAAATGTTTTGTATACGACGGTGCCAGTGAAATCCATATTTTTTTCCTTTACCAAATTTTGATGGAGATCTTTTGCAGCAGATACAGAAGGAAGACTAAAACCTGTTAAGCATACGCAAACCGCAAAAACTCGAAAAATCTCAAATTTAATCTTACTCATAGGTTCTTGTTAACTATTGATTCCTAGTTACTTAATGGAAATACAATACTACAGTCGCTAGCAGTTTGGTTGACAGATTCTTCCACAGCAGTGAAGTCAGCTGAATTTCAGTTTAGTAGTTTACGGAATCTGTGTAGATTCGCACCAAAATAAACACAGAGAAAGCTGACAGCACTACGATAGAGCATTGCACCAATCAAGCGCAGGTTGTAGACTCGGTTGAATCCTACTGCTTTATCAGACTGTCTTACATTCCAAAAAAATAACAACAAAGAGAACTCAGTGCCATCCATACCATCACCCTAAATAAACGTTTAACCTAGCCTTAAGCATTAATTTGAATGGCATCAACTTTGCTTAAAATGTCAGGCAATTGTTAACAAAACGTAACATTATATTTACTTTTGTGACGACGTTCAGAACAAGCGTTTGGGATTTTGCTTAGTCTTCGCTGTCTGCTTGCAAGGAAATAAAAGTGCTAATCGAAAGTTTCTGAAACGACAAACTTGTACATTTAACAACCAAAACAGTTTGTACCACCAGTGAAGGGAGAAAAAATAAAAAACAATAAAAAGAACAAAGCAACATTACATCGAGCAAAAGAGAAAAAAATAATTCTGCAGCTCAAAAGGCCAGCAGAGAACGAAAACTGGATAGATAACACACATAACCTAGGGGACTTATCTATGCAATCATTACTCAGGGTGGCAACCCTGGCATTAGTATCAGGAGCAGCCAGTCTGTCCGTCACGATGCCTTACTCTGCTCATGCCAAAGTTGGCATAAGTGATTCAGAAACCAAAAATCAAACAGAAAAGCTTGCTTCTGCTGTAAAAAAAGCAACGAGTAATTATATCGTTCAGTTAAAGGGTCAAACGGCCATTCGAAAAGCGGCTGATCTCGGTGAACTTTTGCCTAGCAATCAAATGGTGGCACTAGGTAATCGTTACAAAGCTGACTCTCCTGCAATGCAGGCTTACACAGAAACTATGCAAGCTCGCCAAGAGGCAGTTGCCACTGATATTGGCAATGTCAACATAATCCATTCATATGTTCACACGTTTAATGGCTTTGCTGCAAAAATGACTTACGCCCAAGCTCAACAACTGAAAAAACATCCGGATGTCCTTGGCGTTTGGGAAGATCAAGTTTTTGAATTGCAAACTTCAAACACACCAACGTTTTTAGGGCTCACTACAGGTCCCGACGGTGCCCATCGCCCTGACTTAAAAGGTGAGGGAATTATTGTAGGTATTTTGGATACAGGTATTACGCCGGAAAACCCAAGCTTTTCAGACGATGGCTCCTACTCTGACCCAGCTGATTTAGGTTGGTCCGGCATCTGTGATGCAGGCGCGGAATCAGAAGCAGCAGACGATGGTTCAGATACCTTTCAGTGCAACAACAAGCTTATTGGTGCTCGTTTTTATAACGGGTCATTTAAATCATCCTACAAAATCCAATACGGACTTGGTGAGTTCGACTCTCCACGTGATGCAGATGGTCATGGCAGCCATACAGCTGGTACGGCTGCGGGTAACGAGGGAGTGATTGCCACCCTCAATGGTTCCGTAGTTGGTACGATGTCTGGAATTGCACCCCGTGCACGAGTGGCCGCATACAAAGTTTGCTGGAACAGTGATTACGTCAACCCAGTTACAAACGATCCAGAAAGAGGCTGTTTTTTGGGTGATTCGATGGCCGGTATTGATAAGGCAGTCGAAGATGGTGTTGACGTTCTCAACTACTCAATAGGGAACTCTACCGACTTAACCACACCGGTTTATCGCGCAGCACTTGATGCAACTGCAGCCGGTGTTTTTTTCGCAGCGTCTGCGGGTAACAGCGGCCCCGAGCCCGAAACGACAGGCAACAATGCGCCATGGATGACCACCATAGCCGCTTCCACCTACGATGGCATAAGTGCTACGAATGTATTGCAAGTCACTTCAAGAATTCCACAGGAAAATATCGCGTTTACCGAAGGTGGAATCACAAAGCCACTTGTCGAAACCGGGGATAGGGAGGGTAATTTGGTCATCGCCGAGCCGCTCTTAGGATGTTTCGAAGGTGGCGTCAGCAGCCCTCTCGACAATGCCGCTGATATTGCAGGCAATATTGCACTAATGAGTCGTGGGGAATGCGCCTTCACAGAAAAAGTGGAGCGTGCTCAGTTGGCAGGTGCGATAGCGGTTGTTATATATAGTGATGGTCGACCAGTCACAGTGTTAGGCGGAAACGGGTCATACAGTATCCCAGGCGGTATGATCTCTTCTGAAGATGGCGAAGCGCTTAATGATGCCATCACAGAAGGTGAAGACATCACAATCAAAATCGGCGCAGGCCTGTTCGCGGACCAAGTGGAAGTCGGCAACATAATGGCTGACTTCTCGTCTCGTGGTGCGAATTTATCAACTACAGATATTATTAAACCTGATATCACTGCGCCTGGAGTTCGAATTCTTGCGGCGACTACGTCGACACCGATGTTTGCTCCGCATGGACAGCAAGTTAAATACCTAAACGGCACCTCAATGTCATCGCCTCATATCGCAGGCATGGCGGCTCTAATGATGAGTAAATATCCAGACTGGACGCCAGCCCAGGTAAAATCAGCACTGATGACCACGGCATATCAGGACGTCGCCAAGGAAGATGCAGTAACGCCGGCGGATTTGTTCGACTTTGGCGCCGGTCATGCTGATCCAATCCCAGCCTTAGAACCAGGCCTGACATTCGATGCTAGCTACTTCGACTACATGGCATTCATGTGTGGTACTGGTGCTGATGACTTCGTGCTTGCCCAAACTGAGTTCTCTTGCGAAGAATTTGTAGCCGCAGGCTTCGCAATCGACCCGAGCCAACTTAACTATCCATCTATTGCTATTGGTGAGTTAAGCAGTGAAGAAACTATTTTCCGAACGGTTACTAGCGTTGCTGACGTAGCTGGAACCTATACCGCGACCATTCAAATGGCACCAGAAATTAATGTTCTACTCACTACGTTCGATAGCGATGGCAACCCGACTGCCGACGGGTCTATGTTCGTTGAAGCAGGTGGCACAGGTAACTTTGCTCTAACCTTCAGCAAGGCAGAAGATGCAGTTGAAAACGAGTGGTACTTTGGCTCAATCACTTGGAGAGATCAGAATGGTCACAGTGTGCGCAGTCCAATTGCTGTGAATGCCGCACCAGAAATCCTTATTGGCGCACCGGATGCAGCTAACATCGTGCTTAACCAGCGGGGTCGCGCAATGTTCCCTGTATTGATGAACTATTCAGGCACAACCAGCATGGATTACGCGGGATTTGTTGCACCTGAAATGCTCTCAGACGTCGTTGCGGCATCTGGTGACGCTTTCTTTGACATGTCCGTGCCTGAAGGTTCGAAGCTGTTGCGGTTCACGCTAAGCGATACTGATGTTTCAGTGCCCGGCGCTGATTTGGACCTCTATTTGCAGCGTTGTGAGGGAGAAATTTGCACCACAGTTGCCTTCTCTTGGAACTTTGGTTCGGAAGAGGAAATATTAATAGTCAACCCCGAAGCAGGAGAATATACACTAATTGTAAATGCTTGGGATATTGGTGATGAGACAGAAGCTGCCTTTGATGTAACCAGCTGGATGGCAACCGGCCCAGAAACGTCCACACGTATGAGAATGTCTAGTCGCGCTATTGCCGGTCGCTACAACCGCGTATCTATTAGTACCAGCGGCCTGGAGGCTGGCATAGAGGACATGGGAGCCATCACCTTCTACGACGGAGAAGGCAATGCTGTCAAAACAACTGTATTAACTACGACGCCATAACCTGCCGTTGTAACCCGGCAATCTGCCGGGTTACATACCTGTATAACTAATTTTGAAAGACGTAAATTTTGAAAAAGGTAGTAACCATGAAGTACATGAAAAATATATTTTTTGCAGCGTCGTTAGCGTTTGCAAGCCTAAGTTTAATCTCATTTGGCGCATCGGCCGCATTAATCACGCATAGTATTATCGGTCAGGATACTTTAGATGATGAATACTACATTCTTGGTAGTATTTCGATCGACACTGCCAAAGCTGATATCTTTGATGAAGTCGATGAGTTTGTACAGTTTGAGATCTTGGGTGTCGATCAAACAATCGATCCTTTAGGTCTCTTTTTTGCGGGATTTGATTCAAGCAATATTTTTGCCGGCATAGAATACTTTGGATTTGACACTCTATGGGATGGCGTTGGATTTGCTTTTTCTGGCTACTATGATGCTTTCGGTCCCTCAGTTGACAACACAATAGATGTTTTTTTTCCGTCGGGTAACTTGTTTGGAGTATTTGTAGACGTGTTTTTAACTGATGCCGAAGTCGTATCAGAGCCACCTATGCTGGCACTAATCCTTGCATTAGGATCAGTACTATTCGTGAGAAGAAAAAACACTAAGTTGTAAAACTCGTCGGCAACTTATATCTATGTGCGAACGCTCCATAATGGAGCGTTTTTAGTTTATGCGTGTTTACAGGCGCTGTTCTAAACCGTTTGGTGAATTCCTAACGACAAGGGTGATGAAAGTCCACTCTAGGTTTGCCAACGTGTTCAATTAGCTGATTTTCGCGACGTCTCACTCTCGTACACACCTATAACCCTGTGCCTTTTCGATAATGGACTCTCGCAAAGTTTCGTATCTACTCCTTAAGCAAAATCCATAGCATGTTAGATCCGACTAGTACTACTTTGCAGAAATCAACCCTTTCTCCTTCAACTCGACCAACTTATCCCTTAACTGCGCCGCTTTCTCAAACTCGAGATTCCGCGCCGCTTCATACATTGCGTCTTCAATTTGTTTCAGCCTTCTGGCAAAGACTTTCGGGTTGGATGGGTCAAATTCGACATCATACTCGGCCTGTGGCTCGGCCACTTTTTTCATCGCGGCTTTGCGGCGGGTTCCCGGGGCTACAGCGCCTTCGAGAATATCGGCAACTGATTTGGTCAATCCCTTCGGCACGATTCCGTGCTGCGCATTGAAAGACAATTGTTTATCCCGGCGCCGGTTGGTTTCGTCCATGGCCCGCTGCATGGATCCGGTGATCTTGTCACCGTACAAAATCGCTTTGCCCCGCAAATGTCTGGCGGCGCGGCCGATGGTCTGAATCAGCGACCGATCGGAACGCAGGAAGCCTTCTTTGTCCGCATCCAGGATAGCCACCAGCGAGACTTCCGGCATATCCAAACCTTCCCGCAAAAGATTGATCCCCACCAGGACGTCAAATTCTCCGAGCCGCAAATCCCGGATAATCTCCACCCGCTCGACGGTATCGATGTCGGAGTGCAGATAGCGCACTCGCACGCCGTTTTCCATTAGGTAGTCGGTAAGGTCTTCAGCCATGCGCTTGGTCAAGGTTGTCACCAAGACCCGGTCGCCGACTTCCACCCGGTCATGGATTTGCGCCAACAAATCATCCACTTGTGACGAGGCAGACCTGACTTCGACTTCCGGATCAACCAATCCCGTCGGTCTTACGACTTGCTCTACAACCTGTCCCTGATGCTCTTCTTCATAGGAACCGGGAGTGGCCGAAACGAAGACCATTTGCGGTGCCAGGCGCTCCCATTCATCAAACCGTAGCGGCCGGTTGTCCAATGCCGAGGGCAGCCGAAAACCGAAATTCACCAGGTTTTCCTTACGGCTGCGGTCGCCGCGGTACATTGCGCCAAGTTGAGGGAGGGTCACATGACTTTCATCCAAAAACAACAAGGAATTTGGAGGCAGGTAATCAAATAGCGTCGGGGGCGGCTCACCAGGATTACGTCCGGAGAGGTATCTGGAATAGTTTTCGATACCGTTGCAGTAACCCAGTTCAAACATCATTTCCAAGTCGTAACGGGTGCGTTCTTCCAGCCGTTGCGCTTCTAAAAGCTTATGGTTTTCTCTTAATTGTTCTAATCGCTCTACAAGTTCCAGCTTGATCCGATCCGTCGCATCCAGAATGATTTGACGAGGAGTAACATAGTGGGTTTTGGGGTAGATGGTAGCGCGGGGAACTTTGCGACTGATGGTACCCGTTAACGGATCAAACCAGGAAAGCCCTTCTATCTCGTCATCGAACAACTCGATGCGCAACGCTTCACTCTCGGATTCCGCGGGGAATATATCAATCACATCCCCCCTGACCCGATAGTTGGCGCGGTGCAGTTCCATATCGTTTCTGGTGTACTGCAACTCCGCGAGCCGGCGCAATAAAAAGCGTTGATCCAACTGATCACCCCGGTCCAGATGCAGCATCATGGTTTTATAGGAGTGCGGATCCCCCAGACCGTAAATGGAAGACACCGTAGCTACAATCAGAACGTCTTGCCGCTCCAGCAACGCTTTGGTAGCGGAGAGTCGCATCTGCTCTATATGGTCATTGATCGAGGCATCCTTTTCTATATAGGTATCCGAGGCCGGTACGTAAGCTTCCGGTTGATAGTAATCATAATAGGAAACGAAGTATTCCACGGCATTATCCGGAAAAAACTCCTTAAACTCGCCGTACAATTGGGCTGCAAGCGTCTTATTGTGGGCGAGGACGATAGTAGGACGTTGCGCCTGCGCCACGACATTGGCCATGGTAAAGGTCTTACCGGATCCGGTAACACCCAGGAGGGTTTGATGCAACAGGCCATCATCCAGGCCTGCAAGTAATTTGCCGATCGCCTCCGGCTGGTCGCCTGCCGGTTTGTATTTTGATTCAAGTCGAAATTTTTGCATGCCGTGAACTTACAAGTCCTATTGGTAATGGTAAGATTGCAACAGTGTCATATAGACTCCTAGGCTCTGTTGACATTTGGTTGTTACCTCTGTTGAGACTAAATTTTCATCAATCTAGGCACGAGGAGCGTGGTTTGGTTATTCCAAATGAGCGACGAGTAACAACGAGTGATGGAAATTTAGACTCAACCCAGAGGGCTGGAAGCCATTTTTCGTCCACCTACGTTGTCAGTCGCTTATGTAGAATAACTACACTACGCTCCCTGCCGCCTTGTTGAACAAAAAATGGCTTCCAGCAGAGGCAACAACCAAATGTCAACAGAGCCTAGAATATCACAAGCAGTTCTTGCTGATTAATAGCGTTTTCCTAACCCGCTCTTTCAACCCTACCAAAGAGGAATGTGTGCCTTGGACATTGAACTTTCTAGTCGCGTGAAAGCGATCAAACCCTCCCCCACTCTGGCTGTCACCACGCGGGCTGCAGAACTGCGTGCTGCCGGAAAAGATATCATCGGCTTGGGTGCCGGCGAGCCTGACTTCGACACTCCCGAACATATTAAAGAAGCAGCCATTGAGGCACTGAGGGCCGGGCAGACTAAATATACGCCAGTCGACGGTACTCCCGCGCTGAAGCAAGCCATTATTGACAAGTTTCAACGGGACAATGGTTTTTCTTACGAGCCCAAGCAAATCCTGGTTTCCTGTGGCGGTAAGCAGAGCTTTTTCAATCTGGCTCTGGCGATGTTGAATCCGGGTGACGAAGTGATCATTCCAGCGCCTTACTGGGTTTCCTATCCGGACATGACTTTAATTGCGGAAGGTAGGCCGGTAATCATCTCGGCCGATGCCGGCAACCGCTTCAAGGTGACGGCGGAACAGGTTGCCGCGGCAATTACGCCGAAAACCCGTTTGTTCGTTCTCAATAGCCCCTCAAATCCGACAGGAATGGCCTATACCGCCGATGAACTGAAAGCGATTGCCGAAGTTCTCCTCCAGCACCCCCATGTCTGCATCGCCACCGATGATATGTATGAGCATATTCTGTTTGACGACGCCAAGTTCGACAATATTCTAACGGTCTGCCCCGAGCTTTATGACCGGACTTTTGTGTTAAACGGCGTCTCCAAAGCCTATTCGATGACCGGCTGGCGTATTGGCTACGCGGCAGGACCGCAACCCGTCATCGCGGCGATGAAAAAGATCCAGTCGCAAAGTACCTCCAACCCGACTTCCATTTCCCAAGCGGCTTCCGTGGCCGCTCTCAATGGCTCTCAGGATTGCGTCAAGATGATGGTCACGGAGTTCAAAAAACGCCATGACTATGTCGTGGATGCCCTGAATAAAATCGACGGCGTGGAATGTCTGGCGGCCGACGGGACTTTTTACGCCTTCCCGGGTTTCCATGGCGCAATGGCAAAGCTCGACGGTATCAGCTCGGATGTTGAATTCGCCGAATACCTCTTGAATAACGCGGGAGTCGCCATGGTGCCCGGATCGGCATTTGGCACCCCAGGACACTTGCGATTATCCTTCGCCACCAGTATGGAAAATCTGGAAAAAGCCATAGATCGATTGGCAAAAGCGTTAGGCTGATTCGGGCATTTTTTATCCGATTCCAACCGGATTAAATATCTCGAACAAAGGGCTTGACCGATAAAAAAAAGCCCATTAATATACGCGCCTCTTGTCGATATCCCTTGCGGAATGCAAGACGGCGCTATTCCCCGATAGCTCAGTTGGTAGAGCAAATGACTGTTAATCATTGGGTCGCTGGTTCGAGTCCAGCTCGGGGAGCCATCAATTTTGAAGACCGGCTAAACAGCCGGTTTTTTTATGTCTGCAACAAGGCCGCAGCCGAAAATGTCTATCAACAAGGATCGGAAGCGTCTCTGGGCGAGCTGAATATTTCCGGGACATACAGGCTCTAAACAGCTAGAAACTCCATCCTGTAACGACCGACTGGCATTACATTTTACCTGAAAAGCGCGAAAACAGTGCTTTCTGAGACCTGTTCGCTATACTGGGAACTGAATCACTTTCGAAGTAGCTTGATTCACTTCCCGGGTTTCATCCATGGCCAATGAACGATTCAGTCAACTACTTGATGCCCAGCAGGCGCTCATCGAAAAAATTGCCCTGGGAGCTCGTTTAAATGAGTGCCTCCATTCCATCTGCGAGCTCATCGAATCAACTATCGAATCTCCGGACGCTAAGAGTTCTATCCTGCTGCTTGAAGGGAATCGGCTACATCATGGTGCGGCCCCTTCTATTGATCCGGAATATTGCCACTTGACCGATGGGGTCGTCATTGGCCCAACAGTCGGTTCCTGTGGCGCAGCCGTTACCACCAAAAAACAGATAATTGTTTCCGATATTGCCACGGACCCACTTTGGCACGACTTCAAGGACTTGGCATTCAAATACGGTTTGCAGGCTTGCTGGTCAACGCCAATCTTTTCGTCCAATCAGACAGTACTCGGCAGTTTCGCGGTTTATTACCCCACCCCGAGAACGCCTTCCCGGAACGACTTGGATTTGATCAGCCGATTCAGCCATATTTCGAGTCTGGCCATCGAGAAAAACCAAAGTGAAAAACGGGAAAAAAAGCTCTCTTCAGAACTCGCGTTAGCTCACGAAAAACTGAAAGCACTGACATCGGTCATGCCCGACCTAGGTTTGGTGATAAGCGAAGAAGGATTCTATGTCGACATTTACGGTGCCGACCATAGCCTACTGGTCAATGCATCCGAGGAAATGGTCGGTAAGCATGTAAATCAGGGAGTTAGAGAAGCAATGGCGGAGTTGGTTGCAAAGACGATTGGCAATGTATTGGCGACTGACCAGGTGCAAATCGTTGAATATCCGCTTGATGTAGCAAAGGGAAGCCGGGTATTTGAAGGCCGAGTTACCGCGATCAAAAATTACTTGCCCGGCCACCCGGAGAAGCGGCACGTCTTATGGATGGCCAGAGACATAACCGAACGCAAACAAGCTGAACAGCAAATCGAACTATTAGCCTATTACGACGCCCTCACCGAGTTGCCCAATCGGCGGCTCCTGCAAGATCACCTGAAACAGTCGATTGCCAAACAGTCTCGCTATGGCACATTTGGTGCCTTGCTATATTTGGATTTAGATAACTTCAAAGATATTAACGATTCACTTGGACACTCCGTCGGCGATATAGCCTTGAAAAAGGTGGTTGAGCGTATTCGGGAGTCTTTGCGTGAAACCGACCTTTTTGCCAGGCTCGCCGGTGACGAATTTGTCGTGCTTTTAGAAAGTTCCTCGGACGATTCCATGTCCATGCTTCAGGATGCCACGCGGGTTGCCGTGAAGGTGCTAAAAAGCCTGCAACCGGGTTTCAAGCTTGATGGAGCTGAAAAATGGATCCGCGCGAGCATTGGCATCGCCTTGATTGATGGCCGCAATACGACTATCGACAGTGTATTGAAAGAAGCCGATAGAGCCATGTACAAAGCGAAGGCCTTGGATGGTAACTGTATTATTTGCCCACCTGACTATACCCACAAGGATATTTTCTCTTAAGCCTACCATGTGTTTTGTTTAAACAACGGCTGACAAGTTTTCTCGCATTTCCAATTGCCGAACTTTTCGAATGAACATGACCACCAAACAAACAAAAGCAAAGCCAAGCCCCAAGCCTAATCCTGCCCAAATACCCAAAACGCCAAACGGCCCCATCAGCGCCCAGGCAATAGGGAAACCCACAACCCAATAACTGACAATCGATACTAGAGTGGGCGGCATGCCGACGCGCAAGCCACGCAGCGCTGTCATCATTATTACTTGCCCACCATCGACCAGTTGAAATAGGGCGGCAATCATTAGCAGGCCGACGCCCAACTGTTGCACTTCCCGGTCAAGTGTTCCTTGAGCCCCCAAGGTAAACAGGCGGATGATCGGTTCCGGTAACAGGACAAACAGCAGTGCAGCACCAATGCAAAATGCAAAGCCTAAGACTAACCCCGTCCAGGTATACTGCCGAACCTTGAGATAATCACCCTGTCCATAACTCTGTCCGGTGCGAATCGCCGCCCCCTGGGCGAACCCGATGTAAATGTTAAATGCCATTGACGCGGTCTGTAGGGCTATTTGGTGGGCCGCGAGTGCGGCGACACTTATGGTGCCGGCAAGCAGCGTTGCCGCGGTAAAGACTCCCGCCTCCATCGTCCAGGCCAAGGCAATGGGGACGCCCAACAACCAAAATGCGCTGAAATCCTGCCTACGCAGTTCGAGTATGGGGATTTTTTGCAGCAGCGTTCTGATATCGGATTTGTTCCATAGATCCCGCAGCAACATCACACACATGAAACTACTGCCCACCACGGTCCCCATGGCAACACCAAAAACGCCCAACTCCGGGAGTCCGCCCCAGCCGGTCATTAGGACATAGCTGACCGGCACATTGATCAGGATAGCCAAAAAGCTGATGCGCATTATGCCGGTGGTATACCCCATACCGACCGCCAAGCCCCGTAAGGCAAGAAATAGAAATGCCGGAAATGAAATCCAGACGGCACCGGATAAATAGGCGTCGGCAAAATCCAACGCCGCTTCAGGTTGCTCCGCGAACGCTAAAAACGGTTCACCGAATTGCAGTAAAAAACCGAGCAGCAAAGCCAGCAGTAGCGCCATCACCAAGCCCGCCTTGAACACCCTGGCAATGCCATCGGTATTTTCTTTGCCCGCCAGAATGGCCACTTCCGCACTGAGGGCGGAAAATATCCCGGTGATGACAATAACGAAAAAATGGTAAACGCCTGCCCCAAGACCTCCTCCGGCAAGCTCAGTAACACCCAATAGGCCGAAGAGTACGGTATCGCTGAATATCATCGCCGATTGCGCAAACTGCGCAGCACTGAGTGGCGCTGACAATTTGAATACTTCAATAAACTTGGCTCGATCCATAGCTTGTTTTTCGCATCCGGGAAACTAAATTAAAAGGAGTGCGAGGTTAAGTTACCCGTGCCCGATGTACAAGCAGTAGTTAACCCTATAGCTAGTTTGAAAGTTTTAACAAATCCCTGCGAATTACCACGACCGCATGCGAAAAATTATTCATATTGACGCCGACTCTTTCTACGCCTCGGTGGAGATACGGGAAAAACCGGAACTCGCTGATTTACCCGTCGCAGTGGGGGGAAGTCCCACCGGGCGTGGGGTGATCGCCACCTGTAATTACCATGCCAGAACCTATGGCGTGCATTCCGCCATGCCTTCTTCACAGGCATTGCGGCTTTGTCCCCAATTGGTTTTCATCAAACCAAGGTTTGAACTCTACCGCCAGGTTTCGCACAAAATGCGGGAAGTTTTTCATAGCTACACTGACCTGGTGGAACCCCTTTCTCTTGACGAAGCCTATTTGGATGTTACGGGTTCCAGCCAATGCAAAGGTTCAGCGACGCTAATTGCAGAGCAAATCCGTCAAACCATTCGGCAGTCACAGCACATCACTGTATCCGCAGGTGTCGCACCGAACAAGTTTCTCGCCAAGGTTGCCAGCGATTGGAACAAACCGGATGGGCTTTGTGTAATAAAGCCGAACGATGTTGATGCCTTTATCATCGACTTGCCGGTGAAACGTATCAACGGTGTCGGCAAAGTCACTGCGGCCAAAATGGAAAAACTGGGGATTCATACTTGCGGAGATTTGCAGCGTTTTTCAATAGCGGAACTCAGCGAACACTTTGGCAGTTATGGCGCTCGGCTTTTTGAGCTGGCACGTGGTAACGATGATCGCGCTGTGAGTCCGCAACGGATTCGCAAATCACTTTCCACGGAACACACCTACGACCAAGACTTACCGGGCCTGGATGCGATCATCGCCCATTGCCCAGGCATTTATGAAGAACTGGAACAAAGGTTTGAAAAAATCCAGGCAACTTATCAGGTAACCAAACGCTTCGTGAAAGTGAAATTCGCCGACTTTAACCAAACCACGCTGGAGGAAACCCTTCTCCCGACCGAGCCTTGGAACCTGATAAACCGCTTCGAAAACTTGATGAAGAGCGCCTGGACAAGAGGCAAGAAACCAGTGAGGCTGCTTGGCATGGGCGTCCGGTTAAAGCCGTTAAAGGATACCAGCCAGGCGATTCAGCTTTCCTTATTCCCGGATGATATCCGTTAACCAGTTCATCCCTGTCATAAATCTGCAGCCTAATGGCGACAGACTGCGCGGATGGAAAACACGCAGATTTTGAACGACGCTAAAAGCAAGATCGGATTTATCGCGCTAAGCGACGGTAACACCTTTTATCAACTGGACGGTCCGGAACAAGGGCCAACTTTGGTAATCGTGCACGGGGCAACGGTAGGTCTTTGGGAGTTCGACCGAATAACGCCATATCTAGCTGCAGCCGGATATCGTGTATTGCGCTATGACCTGTTCGGTCACGGCAACTCGGCGCTACCCGACTGCCGCTACGACTTGTCTTTGTTTATTCGACAGTGTTGCGAGTTGATGGAAGCTCTCGCCGTACCGGACCAATCCTGCTGGTTGGCCCACTCCATGGGCGCTGCAATAACCGCCGGCGTACTCAGCATTCATCCCGGATGGTCTCGACACACGGTAATGACAGCACCGATGCTGAACTTCAGCCGTAGCAATCCGTTTAGACCCATTCTTCGAATCCCTGGGTTAAATCGCCTATTTATGCGCTTTATCGGCATGCCCTACTTACTGCATAGGCGCAAAACCAGATATCAAGCCATCGGCCAACCCCGGTTGGCACAGCTATATGCTGAACAATTCGGTCAACGCTATCGCTGGCGGGCCATGCTGGGAATCGAGCAGGACGGCGCGCTCGACGATCAAAGCGCGCACTACCGGGCTTTGGAAAAGTATGGCGGGAATTTGACGGTGCTGTGGGGAACCGAGGATAAGGTTATTCCGCAATCCGATATCGACCAAATTCGATCCCTGATGCCTGAGCACAACTATGTTGTGATGCCGAAGCTGCAGCACAACATGGTGTTAGCAGCGCCTGAACAGGTAGCTAAAGTGGTACTGAAAGAGTTCAGTACTTAATCATTAGCCGACTCAAAAAAGGGCCGGGGAGGAATGAGCAATGCTGCTGCCAGTGGGTAATTCAGGGCGGCGTCCAATTCGTCGATCCGGAAAAGTGCGATAACAGGCCAAACATTCCAACAATGCCGTCTCCGGGAAACCAGGTTCATTATGTTGGGTGGTGGCCGGAAGTACATACCACTCTGCAATGCTGTTGGCACCGCAATGAGGACATCCTGACTGCTTCTTTTTCATAGTGAACCCTCCCTGTATTGGTGTTCACGTCCAGTAGAATACGTTCTGATCCTTGATCAGGTAATACGAATTATCCGCTAGTCATAAGGGCTAATCCATAGTTGCCAATTCGCAACCTTGCCACTTGTTACGGCTGTCAAGCATTATCCACAGCAAGTTTAAGTCCAAAGCCAAAAACGGTGGATAATTAACGATATCAAACATGATTTGTCTCCTTAGCCCGACTACTCCTGGCTTTTACTTGCCAGTTTGTGGGCATGCAGCTCCCAGTTTTGCCCGTCAAAAGGTACTATATTGACAGAGGTTGGTTCCGTGTCCAGGCAGTTAACATTAACATCGACACCATCAGGATTGGACCGGGGAATATAAAAGGGTTTGATACCGCAAACTCCGCAAAATGTATGCTTGGCAACGCCGGTATTAAAGGTATAGGTAAGCAAATGATCTTCCCCTTTAACCAGGCGAAAACGCGATTTGGGTACAATGAGATGTAAGTATCCGGATTTTTTACAGATGGAACAGTTACACAAATCCGCTTCCAACTGCTCCGGTGCCTCGACTTCAAACATCACGGCCTGACAATGGCAGCTCCCTTGATAAATCACTCTCTGGCTTCCTTAGGAATTCTCAGAAATCTTCGATTGTATGGATAACTGCAACCCATTAGGGGCTTGAAAGAAGTATATATGTTCACCATGCGCATCCATGGGACCTTGCGGCTCCAGGCCTTTTGACTTGGCAAATTCAGCAAAAGCATCCGCGTCATCCACGACGATCTGCAGCATTGTTCCAGCAGGCATATCCGCCGACTCCTGCCAAATTTCCAACCAGCTGTCTCCCGCATGAAAAATAGCCCCAGAAAATCCTTCCGCCGCTTCGCTAAACACCTCTGACGGCAACCTGGAAATTCCCAAGGAATCGAAAAATGTTTTCATTTCTTCCGACTGGCTGGTAACCGTGCAATATCGCATGCTAAGAACTTGCATTGTAGCGCCCCTTTATTCCGACCAAAGTAAAGCGGTTTTGATTGTCCTATCAGAACATGGCTATCTGAAAATCGTCAACAAGCTAAAGCGTCTGAACACGTTCTGTAGGAACATCAATCACAACGATTCTCTCTATCGTCTCAGGCAGGTTGGTGAGTCGTTCGCGGAGAAAATCCGGCTTCAAACCATATCCGTCTATACGGGACAGCGGCACCCATCTAAATATTTGTTTGAGGCCCGGTTCAACTCCACGGAAATCGGTCTCCGATTTAACTGAGTTAGCCGCATTAGCACTCATTAGATAGTATTGGGTTATCTCATGAACACTGATTTCGTCATACGAGAAGAAGTTTTCGACATACCATAACATGCGCTCAACCCGGCACTGCCAGCCTAACTCTTCTTGCATTTCCCGTACTAACGTATGATCGGAGGTTTCCATAAACTCAACCCGTCCTCCTGGCAATGACCAGTGTGAATCCGCAGGCGTTTTATGAATGAGTATGTGTTGGTCCTGGATCACTACGGCTGTGCTGCGCATGTTAAAACGCAGATTCCCTCGATCAAACTTAAGCATTTTCAGTTTCCAAGTTCAGTTAAATATTAGGCTGCCAGATTTCCATTAAAAATAGTAGAACCTGCTTGGGATTAATCAGTGAACTCGACCGAACATTTTTTGTAACCGCCGATGCCGATGCTTAAATACTGCAAGATAAATTGGCGTGATCAGGGGCTCTAGCCATGACAGCCGCGTTGTCATTTCAATTTTATCCACAACCTCGGAATATCCTTCCATTGGTAGAATGTCACGTTGATGGGTCCAAGTTCGTAGAACGAGAGTCCATGACTTTTCACGAAAGCTCAATTCGGTGACCTGTTCAAGGCCAAAGTGATGGCGATCTATCGGCAACAATCCAAAAAGCAGTAACCAGCTTGCATGGATATTGTAACCGACAGGCCATTGAGCCAAGGACTTCTGCAGCCATTCAGGCGTTAGTTGCATTTTTACCAACGGCATCAACTCTTCATTGACTCCGGCTATGCGGAAAACCTTATCTGCAATAAACTTAGCGTCCGCGTCAAGCTTTGAACTCACCGTGAAGGTGCGCATGCGCTAAAATCGACGATTACGAGGGTGATTACGCGCCTGACGCTCATTACCGTGCTTGTAGTTTCCAGTCAATCTTGCCATTAATTGCTGTTGAGCGGCAAAATCGCTGCTTTCAACCTCATCTCTGAAGTCCGCTGCCTTTTGACCACGCAACGTAGTGGCTTTCTTGCCATGATGGAATATTTGAAATTCATTGTTACGTTCAATAAAGGTAAAGCCTAAGTCCTCTGGCATTTATCTCGATTTCTCTATGTTAGTAATTAAATTTGGATCGCCGCAAACGGGAGCTCGTTTCCAGCAATGGATAACAGATCCGCACTCCGGATCACTAAAGTAGGCCAGCTTTCCCCGAGTGATGCATCCCGTCATTAACCAACCAGTCAGCGAATAGTGTCAAGCTCCGATTCACTTAAGCATTTCGGATTGTTGATTGATCAAAGGATTCGCGTACATTTCGAGTATGAATTTGCGGAGCTTGTCAGGGCTGCCGGCGACTCGCTGCTTGAACAATGCGGTCTGGCGAGAGAAATCGACGGGATCTATCGAAAGCCACTGGTTTTTTGCTTGGTTTGCCCAGTCGTCCAGTTTGCTTAACGATTTATCTTGCCATGCTGATAGTTTATCGCTGAGCTGTTTGAGTTGTTCAAACGCCGCAATATTGGATGGAAAAAGTTTGGTTTGTTCCGCCACTTGCAAATCAACTACTGAAGCGACCTCTTCCGGGCTTGAATAGTCTGCCTTTAGCTCCTGTCCGAATCCTACATGCACCCGGCCTTTCGGGCAGGATATGCCGCGGATAATGCTGGCGATATCTTCGCCTTTTTTCTTTTGATAGCCTGCATTGGTTCGAGCGCTAAGTTCTTCCGCCTTCATCACGTCACAGGGGTCGTATTCATAGGAAATAGCGACAGGAACAATATTTAACTGCTGCATGGTCTTGGCGAAGGACCAGCCCTGCTTTTTACCATGAAGGTATAACATCTTGACGATAGCAGGATCGGTTCGGTCAATCCCGGTTTTGGCCCGGCCTTCCCGTTGTGCCAACCAAATAGATCTTCCGGATCCCAAGGTCTGATGAATATATCCGGACAAGCGGGAAAAAGCTTTCAGTTTCGCCTTCATTCCCTCAACGGAACGATGCACCGTAAAACTTCTGTTGAGTCGCATAATGTCGGAAACAAGGGGATCGGATAATAAATTGTCACCAATGGCTATTTCGACAAACGGTCTCTTTGACAAATAAAGCACATAGTTAACAAGCGCGGGATCCATCGCGATATCGCGATGATTGCTCAGAAACAGGTAAGGCTTCTCCGGGTCTAGCTGGTCAATGCCGTTGAAGCTGAATCCGGACATGCTTTTTTTGATCATGCCTTCCACCAAATGCACGACCGTTGACTGTACTTGATCCACAGTTTGTACGGCATCCAGACGCTTATGAAGCCGTCGTCTGATCACAGACCGAACAACAGGTTGCAATGTTTTCGGTAGGTTTCGATACAACCAGGGATGCCTATACTGCTCGATGACTTTGGCAAGTCGCTCTTCTTGAATCAAGCGTTTGATAACTTGTGCAACTTCGTGGTCCCGGTAAGGTCGGATATCGTCGAATTGGTCTGCAGGCATAGAACTCAAAAATTCAGTTTTCACTTATCTAATCATAGACCAGATTGGCTGTGCAATCTTTATACAAAATTTTACTAACAAGGGCTGCACTTTATAAGGGGATTGAAGCAAAAGTGCAATACTAATCCGGCAGATAGTGCCCGGTAAGCTTTTGGAGGATGAGTTGAAACTCAGACTGACTCATATCGATCTGCTCAATCACTCGACCATATAGCATTAAGGTCGGTACATTACGACCGCCACGCTCCTTCTGGGTCTGCATCAAACAAGTTAAAACGATACGCTCTTTTCGGGTAAGGCCATCTCGCACATCCGGAAGACAGTCGTACTCGTCATCCGATCTTGTGTAGTTATTTGTCTTAACACCGTCTATTTTCTCGCGAAGTTTTGTCATATATCTAAATGCTGGTGAAGATTTTGCATTAAGTTTGCGCCTGCTTTCGACTCGATAATTTCTCAAGGAACAACTGATGACTGCTTTTGACTATAAAACGCCGCTGGTGGGAGCGCAAATGCTGTTTGTTGCATTTGGCGCTCTAGTGCTGGTGCCGCTACTCACGGGTCTCGATCCCTCCGTAGCGCTTTTTACTGCCGGTGCGGGTACACTTCTATTTCAATTGATCACCAAACGCAGCGTACCCATTTTCCTGGCGTCATCATTCGCTTTCATTGCTCCGATCAGTTACGGAGTCGCTACCTGGGGGGTTGCCGCAACTATGTCGGGCTTGTGTGCCGCGGGGCTATTCTATATGGCGCTTAGCGGATTGGTCGCCTGGCAAGGCAATCAAATTATTCATCGGCTTCTTCCTCCGGTAGTGGTCGCGCCAGTCATTATGGTCATCGGTTTAAACTTAGCCCCGGTCGGTGTCAATATGGCCCTCGGCAAGACTGGCGATGGTGCGGTACAGCTTGTGGAACTTAGCAGCGCTTTAATGGTTTCCCTGCCTGCCCTGATCACAACCATAGTGGTTTCGCTGGTGGCCAAAGGCATTTGGCGTTTGATACCAATATTGGCCGGACTTTTAGTCGGTTACCTGATTGCCCTGGTGTTGGGTATTGTCGATTTCGCCCCGGTTGGAAAGGCTTCCTGGTTTGCCATACCTAACTTTGTCATCCCTGAGTTCCATTGGGAGGCAATTCTGTTTATTTTACCGGTTGCCGTAGCGCCGGCTGTTGAACATGTGGGCGACATGCTGGCCATTTCCAATGTAACCGGGAAGAATTTTCTCGAAAAGCCAGGATTGAAACGAACGCTATTAGGTGATGGAGTAGCAACCTCTGCCGCCGCGATGTTCGGAGGACCGCCCAATACCACTTATTCCGAGGTTACTGGCGCAGTCGCTCTCACCCGCGCCTTTAATCCGGCGATTATGACTTGGGCGGCAGTTTTCGCTATCAGCCTGGCCTTTATCGGTAAATGTGGTGCATTCCTGAGCACCATTCCGGTGCCGGTCATGGGCGGAATCATGGTTCTGCTATTTGGCACCATCGCTGCTATCGGCATGAAAACCCTGGTTAAAGCCCAAGTGGATCTTAGTATAGGCAAAAATATAGTGATCATTGCCATCACGCTTGTATTCGGTCTCGGTGGAATGGTATTTCAATTTGGCGAGTTTCAATTGAAAGGTATTGCGTTGGCGGCAATAGCGGCGATTATTTTGAATCTCGTATTGCCTAAACCGAAAACCTCGGTTTGATTAGAGTGGCCTTTCAGGTTTAATGCTTGAAAGGCCACGAACAGGAAGGGCAGTTCGACCATTTCATCAACATTTACCCATGACAAGGCAAACAAAAACTAAAGGTCGTTCCCACCATAGGCGTTGAGTCCACCCGAATAACGGAACCATGCAAATCCAGAATTTTCTTTACGATGCTTAACCCTAATCCTGCACCGATCGGTTTGCTTTTTGATTCAGTTGGTTGCGCCTGATAAAAGCGTTCAAAAACAAATGGTAGCTCATCTTGGGGAATACCAGCGCCGCTGTCGGCAAAGTCAATCCTCACTTGGTGATCCTCAACTTTTAATCCGATAGCAATAGTACCCCCGGCAGGCGTATATCGCAGTGCATTGTCCATCAGATTTTGTAATACACGTTGCATTAAGCCGATATCTGCTTTTACCAAGGCATGATCAGAAATGGGTCCAACTTCGATAGAGACATTTTCATTTTGCGCGAGTAGTTCATAGTCTTGCTTTAGATCGTAGAGAAGCTCTGTCAACGAAAACACTTCCAGTTCAGGTTCAATTCTTCCGGCATCCAGTTTCGCCAGTTCGAATAATTGAGATACCAACGCATTCATTTGCCGACTGTGGCGATGAGCAACATCCAAATAGCGTTTTTTCTGCTTTTCATCCAACTCTGCATATTTCAGCAATAGGGTTTCCAAGTAGCCTTGCATACTCGCCAAAGGTGTCCGCAGATCATGGGATACATTTGAAATCAATTCACGTCGAAGTCGATCATTCTCGCCGAGTTGGTCAAATTGTTGCTGGATACGCTCTTGCATTAAAGAAATCGAGAACTCCAGTTCCAGGACTTCATCGCGAATCGACAATTCGGGAGTAGGTTCTGTAAACTGTTGCTTGCGATAAGAGCGAACCTGTTGAGCGAGCTTTTTGAGTGGGCGCGTGTAGTAGTTGAAGCTGAACAGTGTGGCGGTTCCGAAAAACAGAATAATTGCCAGCAATGCTCCAATAGTTACTCTAAGCACATGGCTGTCAGAAAACTGTTCCGCCATTGATTGCGCCTGATGACTGGCAAGAACGATGTATAGGTAGCCAAGTTGCTGTCCATCCTGATTCAGGGGAGCAACGGAAAATATACTGCTATTTTCTGGATCTCTTGGGTTCATTCCAAGAATTGGTCCTCTTATAGCGTCCTGAAGAAATTCTTGTATGGGCTGAATGGCTATTCTCTGAGGAGAAACCGTAGCCTCTGGTAAAGCGTGGCCGAGAATATCGCCCTGATTATTCAACAGATAAACTTCGACGGCAGGATTGATCATCATGGTATTCATGGCAATGGCTTTCAAGCCACTTTTGTTTATCTTCCCAGAACTATCCAGCAAGGGTTCCGGTTGATGATCTAGTACGTACTCCGCCAGGTTACGATGGAGAGATTGGGTAACCTCCTGATGGTAAAGATTGCTACTCCAATGGGAGAGGTACACAAAACCAACACCAGTAACGAGCGCTAATAGCGTCACCAACAGGGCAATGCGACCATACAAAGGTACCGAGCGAGTCGGATGAAGTTGCCGCATCCGGTTTACTCCTTGGAATCGGAAAATCGATACCCTACACCCCAAACTGTTTCAATATAAACGGGATTACCGGGGTCAGCCTCTATTTTGCTGCGCAGCCGGTTAATGTGGGAATTAACGGTATGTTCATAGCCGTCATGCCCATATCCCCAGACTTGATCGAGCAGCTCCGAACGCTTGAACACCTGGCCAGGTCGTTTGGCGAAAAACCACAAAAGATCAAACTCTCTTGCCGTCAGTTCAAGGCACTTACCTCTTAACAGCGCTTTGCGGCGCATCCGGTCGAGCTGTAAATCCCCGCAGCGAAGCTGTTCCGGCTCGGCAGTTTCCTGCATTTCATTTTGCCGGTTCCGTCTTACCAGCGCCTTCACTCTGGCTTTCAGTTCCGCAACACTAAAAGGTTTCACCATGTAGTCGTCGGCGCCAATTTCCAAGCCGAGAACACGGTCAAGCTCAGTGGATCGGGAGGTGAGCATCATGATAGGTACATAGCTGGACTTCGCTCTCAACTGGCGGCAGATATCCAGGCCGTCCATGGTCGGTAGCCGCAAGTCCAGCAACACCGCATCCCAATGCTCGTCCATCGCTTTCGTCAAACCCTTTGCACCGTCCTGCTCGGTGGTGACATCCGCATTCAGGTCACTAAGATGCAGTGCAACCAAATCTGCAATATCGGGTTCATCTTCCACTACCAAAAAGCGTTGTTTACGATCGGTGATTGCAGCGTTCCAGGTTTGCATGGCGGACTCCGGGTCTGGTTTACAGTTGTCATTTGCGGTTTGTTGTAATTGTTGTTCGATACCAGACGCTTTGCCGCTTGCCTCAGTGGTGTAGTCCTGACAGGTTTGCTGATTTTTCCACCAGGACTTCCACCAACGAGTCATATCACTGCACTCGCTCCACCACTACTTGAATCGCAGGATTATCCCAGCGGTGGGTTTCCAGCAACACCGAACCGGCTAAACCATCATCTGCGGTTACGACGCCAGCATGAACGTATATTGCATCGCGCACATCATCGCGGCTCGCGTTATATCCTTCTTGCGCGCCACCTGCTGCCGCAGGACCGGGAATAGTGTCCGCACTTTCACTATTGGCTTCCGTACCACTATCGTAGGTCAGGGCGGTAAAAGTAAGCTGTTCCCCTACTCCCATATCTTTGACGTCGACAGCGTTGAGTGCCGCCAAAGCATCATTGGTATTCACCAACATAGACACCAGGGTCAGGTATAAAGTTCCGACAGAATCTGCCGAGACGTCCAAATTGATGTCTTCCATACTTCCCGGAGTTAACACGCCGCTGCCGCTGGCACTGTTGAAAACAGCCGCGGAGGCCATTGCCGCATCCAAGTAGGCGGTGTTATCCCCCCCTTCGGCGAGCTGTTCAAGTTCAGAACTTGCCGCTTCACCAGTTGCGAAGCTTTTCCAGGAAGATTCATGCAAAACCACGGCGATCGGCGAAAGCGGCTGTCCTGCCGTGAGATTCTTGATACTCACTTGATAACTTGCCATGACTTCAGGCTCGGGTTGTTGAGCATCATTATTATCGTCATCATCGTCGCTACAACCGGCCAGAACGACTGCCGCGCCGATAGTCAGCGTACCGAGGATTCGTCTTAGCGAGTAACCCCGCTGTCTGAGTAAACTGGGATTCATCATTTGCACTCTCCTCAAGCCTAATTGACAGTGACCGTGATTTTCGCGATCGGATTCAGCCAACGATGTTGAGTGCTGTCGATATCGGTCATGCCACCAGTCGAATCGGTGTCACCGAGGTTTCCCCGATGAATATGAATAAAGCCTTCGGCGCTATTCGTTAATCCTGTTCCTCCCGTTCCAATCTCAGCTTCTAACGGTGGAGGCACGGGAAATCCTGCCTCGCCTGGCGCACCGCTGCCTCTAACTTCATCATTGGCTTCAGTACCGGCGTCGTAGGCCTTGGCGTAATAGGTGTAGGTGCCTGGCTCGGTGGGAATCATTTGTGAGTTCAACGCGACAAAACCGTCATTGGTGGGCAACATCATGCCGATGACAGTCAGCAAGGTATTGGATGTACCATCGGTATTCAAGGTCGCCGTGGTGCTTGCCCCGGGAGTTAACAGCCCTCCGGCAGGATTATTTGCCTGGGTAGCGCCGATACTGTCTAAAATCGCACCGGCACCACTGATATCACCACCTTCGGCCATCGCCTGAATCTCGGCAGAAGCTGCTTCCCCTAAACCAAACAAACTGGTTCCGTCAGGATGTGCGGCTACGGCGAGGGGTGTGAAGTATATCCCGCGTGTCAGATTTTCAATGCTAACGGTCAGATCGGCAGAGTGAGTTATTGGCGCGATGAGGGTTGCTGCCAGTAGAAGTGCTTTGGATTGAGTAATAGATCTGCTGAGGTTCACGGTTTAGGTCTCCTTGTCAATTGAGACCTGATTGTGGCCTGAAGGAGACTGCCGAATCCTCACGAAAGTATCACAAGAGATTCACTTTTCTAAAAACCGAATCCGTGGATTAAAGGTGTTACGAAGGAGGTGTCGAATAGGGGGTAGATTCCGGCAAAGGCCTGATAGCCCACGCAATAAGCCTTTGCACGTATGAGGTAAAAATTCTACTGGGACTTGGCGGCAGTGTCCGAAGCGGCAGGTTTACTGGCGATACCCTTAGCCGTTTTCCACTCGACGGCTAAATTCATCGCCTGTTGAACTTCTTCTTCAGTCATCTTTTCGCTTAAGAAAGCAACAAATAACGTTGCCCGTTGAAACCCGAGTTCCGAACTTAGCTGCGCCCATTTCAGGGCCTCAACCATATTCTTTTCCACTCCCTCGCCCACGGCATAGGCGTAAGCCGTATTGAACTGGCCGAAAGCATTATTAAGATCCGCCGCCTTCGAATAAAGCTCAAAGGCTTTTTCGAGGTTTTGCTCGACGCCTTCACCTTTGGCGTAGCGCAGTCCCAGATTGTAGAAGGCGGCGGCATGTCCCTGATCGGCGGCTTTGCGCAACCATTCGACACTCTTCGCAAAGTTTTGCTCCGTGCCTTTGCCATCCCGGTACATTCCGGCAAGGGCGAGCTGGGCGTTGGCAATGCCCTGATCGGCAGATTTGCTAAGAAGCTCAAACGCTTTGTTGTAATCGATTTCCGTACCGCGCCCATTGGAATACATTAATCCCAGGAGAAACTGGGCTTCCGCATGACCTTGCGCGGAAAGCACGTTAAGGTCTTCGAAGGCTTTTTTGAAATCCTGGTTTTTAACTGCTTCCGCCACATCCTTCATCGTTGCCGCTTGCAGTGCGGGAACCAAGCAAAAGGCAAAAGTGGCAAAAATAATCGCCAGGAGGTTAGATCTCATCGGCAGTATACCCCGGTCATCAGTACTAAAAGGGTGCTATTGTTTATATATTCACACCTACAGGGTGACGAAAATTAACAAACTCGCCAACCAGCGACAAGGTAAAATTCGCCGGATCCATCAAGCTGTGACAGGCTGCACACTGCAGCCGGTACTGGTGCTAATTAACCGCCGACGGTGACTGTGTTTGCGGTGCGTGGTAGTCTGGCGGCAGGCAATTGAAATGATGGCCGCCCGATAAGCCAGTGACCTACTATACTCAAATTGACTATCTACTTTTGAACCGCCAAATATGGCCAAAATTGTACTGACAGCTCTTCACGACAATAATCAAGAACAGGCTTACGAACATACTCCTATCACTATCGGCCGCGCCCACTCCAATGACTTGGTCATCAATGACCAATCGGTATCCCGTCACCATGCGGAAATCAGTGATTCGCCAAAAGGTTACGTCTTAACCAATATTGGCCGCTTCCCGATTCGGGTGAACAAGTCCCCCGTTGAAAAGGGACTCTTGAAGGATGGCGACATTATTTCATTCAGTCAGCGTCATTTCCGGTTTCATATTGCAGAAGTATCCACCACTGACGAGACAATTATCCGCACCGATGCGGAAGAAACCTGGATCGATTCAACACCGGCGGTGCTGACGATTACCGACTCCACCGGCCATTCGGTATCCCATCTGATTGATAAGGACCGATTCGAAGTTGGCAGATCCAGTGAAGCGGATGTGATCATCGAAGACCGGCACGTATCCCGCAAGCACTTTGTTATCGAACGGCGCATCGCCGGTTATTTCTTGTTGAAGCTATCCAAGAGCCAGGCGGTGCTACTTAACGGTATAGCCGTAACTGAGCGCCGCTTATTCAATGAAGACAAAATTGAGTTTCACACCTTAACCGCGGTCTTTAAATCCACCAATCAGGCAGATCAGCGGGGACCTAACCTCGATTCCACGGTGCACCCTGACGAAATCACTGAGCCAAGCGGCGAATCCACGCTCATTCAAACCGATGTAGTGGCCAAGCACTTTGGCCCGCGACTAGCCCTGCACAGCGATAAACAAGACCGCAAAGACACGGCTATTTTCGCCTTGGGCGCCGGTGAAACGAAAATCGGCCGGGATGTAACCGCGGATGTATGTTTACCTCGCGACGAGCGAATTTCCCGAACTCATGCGGTGATCGAGAACCGGGAAAAAGGCCATGTGCTGATCCGAAAGTCAAAGAATCCTGTGCTGGTCAACGGCAAAAGCATTCGTAATCCCACGCGTATATATAATGGGGATAGCCTGCAGTTCGGAGATCTCCTGCTTACTTTTCTCTCTGACTGGCCACAGGATAAACCTCCTGTCAAAACAAATATCACTCGTATCGCATTTAGTGCAGCAGTTATTCTGGTTTTCGTCCTAGGCGGTTTACTGATCTACCGCCATATTTGGCAACCCTGGCAAATCGACAACCGAATCTTCCACGCCGAACAGCAGTTAAAAGGCTCATTCTACGCCACTGCGCTGTCGAATTTGGCCACACTTTATGATGACCGGCTAAGTTTAGAACAGCGCTCAAAAGTTGCCGAATTATTAGCATTGGGTGCGGAACGAAGTGCGGACGATGATATTACCCAAGGAAACCTGGAGGTGGCACAGTCGAAACTGATTGTTTTTTTAAAACGCTTTGGCGGCGAATCCAGCTCCAGTGCAGTTTGGGAAAAACTAAATGAAGTCCGGTTTCGGCTTGCCCAACAGTTTCAACTTGAAGGGAAGGTAAAATCCGCGTTGAAAGAGTTTTTGGCAATTAACAGCGATTCCCGCTTTTACCAACCGGCTCAAGAAAACATCAGCGCTATTTGGCTGAAGGCTCAGGAACCCCCGCCGCCACCGGAACCCGAGACCCCGCAAACCAATCAGGCGTTGATCAGTAGCATGTTACTGGAAGCCAATGCCCTATTTGACAAAAAGCACTTTTTGACGCCGCTGCATAACAATGCCTATGCAATCTATTCGCAAATCCTGTCCATGGATGCGGAAAACCGGTTTGCCATCGCAAAAGTAGAAGCCATCAAGGATTTTTACCGAACTCAAGGCGCGCGCTTATGCCAGGGAGGGAATCGTAATAAGGCGGAAACCTTTTTTCGCCGCTATCTAATCATCGATCCGACAGATCAGGAAATCCAAAACCGCATCGATCAACTGGAAAACTGTGCCGCTCCAGCGCTATCGGCGGGCAATATAACCACTGTTGAGGCTGGCAAAACCTCCGCGACAGGTACACAATCAAATCAAGAAGCCAACCAGAACAAAGCCAAGGTTGAGCAACTGCTGGAGCAGGAAGGCATTGAATCGGATTGGATAATAGAATATTTATTCGATAATCCGCAAAACGAAACCGATCAACCTGATGCAGAAACGCCCTGGTAACAACAAGCGGTTTGACTTACCAACACAACCAAAGCCTCCGGGTGATCAATGAAAGTGCGCACCAATTGCATTATTCTGCTGCTGACAGCCTTCATCTGCTTATTCACGGGGTGCGCCACAACCACGCAGTCAACACCTGGTCAAGAACCGTCGCCGTTGCCGGAAAACTTCGTGCTGCCAAGCCGGGTTGCGGTGCTGCCCTTCAAGAACTCGACAGACCACCCCGATGCCGCCACCCACGTCCGACGAATTTTCTACAACTATTTTACTTCCCTAAACTACAGGGATTCGGAGCTTTATACGATAGACCAGTTTTTTGCCGAGCAGAACTGGCTACCGCTTCTGGCAACCGGCGCTAAACTCCCCTGGGAAATGCTCTGCCGCGAATTGAACATCGACGGCTTTATCACCGGCACAGTGAACGACTTCGGCAAAACCTATGCGCTGCTGTATTCGGAAGCAGTAGTTTCCGTGGCGCTGCAATTCCGGCATTGCAAAGACGGCAGCCTGATTTGGGAAGAACAGATTCAGCAAACCGAACGTGAAGGCGATATTTCCTTCAGCCCCACCGGTTTGGCTGCGGCGCTGGTGACGACTTATCTGCGGCATACCGATATGACGGAACTGGAAGTCGCGGCAAAACTCAGTATGAAAGCGACTGCGGCAATGCCGAATCCACCGTCGCTACTGCCCGTTCCCCCGGATATCCGGGTCTTTGTCCACAATGCCAGCGGCCGCCTGGTCCAACCCGGCGAACACCTGAAAGTCGTGATGTTCGGTGATATCGGCTTACAGGCGTTCTGGAGTATCCCTTCCATTGCCGAACGTTTACCGATGCAGGAAAAAGCGCCGGGTACCTATATCGGCGAATACCTGGTGAAAGCCGGCGACAACCTGCAGAATGCACAACTGGAAGGTTTCCTGGTTAGCGACCAAGAGGTTGAAGCCCGCTGGATCGATGTCTTGGACCCCGTCAGTATCGGTCAACCCAAACAGCTACCTAACTTCATTCATTCGGATACTACCCTGTCCGCCGCAGACGGCCCGTACTTTCTAAGCGGAATCGTAATTCTGAAACAAGGAGTGCAATTGACACTTTTACCGGGCACGACAATTTGGGCCGACAGCGGTGCCGGAGTTGTAGTCAACGGCCAGCTACAAGCATTGGGTACCAGGCAAAATCCCGTGCAGTTAAAAGGTAATTCAGATGCCACTTGGAAAGGGCTCACTTTCAACAAGGCAGCAACAAAATCCCACCTGGAATTTGTCCATATCCAACAGGCGGATATCGCCATAAACGCCTTTCAATCCAACGTCGAAGGCCACGACCTGGTGTTGGAAGACAACAAGTGGGGAGTCGTCAGTCAAGGCTCGGAACTGAGCATTCAAAAAAGCCTCATCCGGCATTCCACCAAGGCAGCTTTATCTGCCAGAAAATCCAACATTAACCTTCTCGCAAATACCATCACGGAGAATCTGGCCGGAGGCGCACAATTCGAGTCATCGCAAGTGCTGGCTGTCGGCAACGCCATCTACAACAACTCTTCCTGGGATATTAAAAACCTTGACCCGGAGCTTAGTCTGGCCCTTGGAAATAACTGGTGGGGAGTAGCGGAAAGCAGCGAAGTAAAGGCCGTCGGCAGCGTCAATTTAGAGCCCCTTCTTACCGACAAGCCGACCACCTATCAAAGTTATTAGATAATAAAAAACCGGGTCACCCCGGTTTTTTTTCAGTTACTAAAGCAGTAAGTTGCGTATATCACCCAATAGATGCCCAAGCATGGCGGTAAAACGGGCTGCGTCCGCACCATTGATTGCCCTATGGTCATAAGACAGACATAGGGGCAGCATCAATCTGGGATTGAAGTCCTTACCGTCATAAACCGGTTTCATCTGCGCCTTGGAAATCCCGAGAATAGCCACTTCCGGGGTATTCACAATCGGCGTGAACGCCGTTCCGCCTATACTGCCCAGGCTGGAAATCGTAAAGCATCCACCCTGCATTTCCGCGGGCTTCAGCTTTTTATCCTTGGCTTTGGCGGCCATATCGGCACAATCCTTGGCAATTTCCCAGATACCTTTCTTGTTCACATCCCGAATCACAGGGACCACCAAACCACCCGGCGTATCCACGGCAATGCCGATATGCACGTAATGCTTCTGGATAACTTCATGCTTTTCCATATCCAGGGACACATTGAACTGCGGCAGCGCTTCCAAAGCATAGGCACAGGCCTTCAGCATGAACGGCAAAGGTGTCAAACGCACGCCTTTTTTTTCAGCGACCGCTTTCTGGGCTTTTCGAAAGGCTTCCAGTTCAGTGATATCGGCATCGTCAAACTGGGTAACATGCGGCACCGTCAGCCAGCTGCGGGACATGTTTTCCGCTGTCAACTGATGAATTCGGCTCATCGAGGAGCGGTCGATAGTTCCAAACTGAGAGAAGTCCGGCAACTTAATGGTCGGCAACCCAGCTCCGGAAGATGCAGCACTTGCAGACACGCCTGTTTTAAGCTGCTTCATACCCGCTTTGACAAAGGCCTGGACATCTTCCTTAAGAATCCTTCCTTTGCGGCCGGTACCCTTGACCATGGTCAGGTCAACGCCAAACTCCCTGGCGACCCGGCGAACAGACGGTCCGGCATGCACCTTCGCACTATCGGCATGCGGCGCCAGACCTATTTGCGGCGCGGGGGTCGGTGCGGTCTCGACTTTTTGAGCAGGCGCTTGAGAGGGAGCAGCGGCGGGTTGCGCCGATGGTGCCGGAGTAAGAGCGGCGCCACCTTCCACATCTATTTCGACAATCGGATCACCCTCACTGACCTTATCATTAACGCCGACCAGCAGACTCTTGACGGTCCCGGCAACCGGCGAAGGTACTTCCATTGTCGCCTTATCCGATTCCAGCACCAGAATAGGATCATCAACGGCAACCTTATCGCCCGGTGCAACCTCCAATTCGATAATGGTCACCCCTTCGAAACCACCGATATCGGGGACAGTCACCGTTTGGGTGCCGCCCGCAGCGGGCGCTTCAGAAGCAGGCGTTGCGGCGGCCGTGGCGGCGGCTGCGGGTTCAGCAACTGGCGCACTCGCAGTTGCTGCCGGGGTTGAATCGCCGGTTTCAAACTCAGCCAAAGGACTGCCTTCACTCACCTTGGCGTTAACTTCCACCAGCAGTTTGGTGATTTTACCGGCCTTAGGCGCAGGCACTTCCATTGAGGCTTTGTCCGATTCCAAAACCACTATCGGATCATCGGCATTCACCTCGTCGCCAACAGCAACGCAAACCTCGATAACCGTGACGCCTTCTGCCCCGCCAATATCCGGCACAGCGATGGTTTCCGCCGCACCGGATCCGGATGCTGCCGGAGGAGTCGAAGGAGCCGCAGCGGGTGCCGCCGGGGCGGCTGGCGTTTCTGCTTCCGCGCTGGATGCAACCGGCTCCGTCGCCGCCTCCGTCTGCAACACCAATATCAAATCACCTTCGTTTACCTTGTCGCCGACACTGAGCTTGACTTCGACGACAACGCCGGCTTCCGGTGCGGGCACATCCATGGAGGCTTTATCCGATTCCAGGACAACCAACGCATCTTCGGCACTGATACTGTCACCCGGACTCACGCATACTTCAATAACCTCAACATCAGTAGCACCACCGATGTCGGGGATTTTGACTTCCACTTTACTCACGTCAATCTCCTCTTATCAGCTGCTTAAAGGGTTGGGTTTGTTAGGATCTATGCCGTACTTCCGAATAGCTTCCGAGACAACCGAACGTTCAATCGTGTGTTCCCGTGCCAGACACTCCAGCGCGCCGACCACCACATAGTAGCGATCGACCTCAAAGTGATGACGTAGTTTTTCACGGGTATCGCTACGGCCGAAACCGTCCGTACCCAGCACATGCATCACCTGTTGCGGGATAAACTGGCGCACCTGATCGGCAAACATCCGCATATAATCGGTGGCAGCCAGAACCGGGCCTTTCCGATCTTTCAGCATCAACTTGATATAGCTTTCCTGGCGCGGTGCTTCCGGGTGTAGCATATTCCAACGCCGTTTGTGGTGACCTTCCCGCGCCAGCTCGGTAAAGCTGGTGACTGACCAGATATCCGCGTCGATATCAAAATCCTGCTTCAAGAGCTTGGCGCCTTCCAGTACTTCACGGAAGATTGCGCCGCTCCCCAACAACTGGACTTTGCCAATACCGTCATCCTTGCCTTCCTGGAACAGGTACATGCCTTTGATAATGCCTTCTTCGGCACCTTCCGGCATGGCAGGATGCTCATAGTTCTCGTTCAACAATGTCAGGTAGTAGTAGACGCTTTCGTTTTCCTCGTACATCCGGCGCATTCCTTCACGGATAATGACTGCGACCTCATAGCCATATACCGGATCGTAAGAAACACAGTTAGGAACGGTTGCCGAAAGAATATGGCTGTGGCCATCCTGATGCTGCAAACCTTCGCCATTCAAGGTCGTCCGTCCGGCGGTGCCGCCCAACAGGAAGCCCCTGGCGCGCATATCACCAGCCGCCCATGCCAGGTCGCCGACCCGCTGGAAGCCGAACATTGAGTAGTAGATGTAGAACGGAACCAGAGGATAGTTATTGGTGCTATAGGATGTCGCGGCGGCCATCCAGGCAGACATTGCGCCGGCTTCATTGATGCCCTCTTCCAGCACCTGTCCGGTTTTGTCTTCCCGGTAATACATGATCTGATTGCGATCGTTCGGAACGTACTTCTGCCCTTCCGCCGTGTAGATACCCACCTGACGGAACATACCCTCCATGCCGAAGGTCCGCGCCTCGTCTGGAACAATCGGGATAATACGCTTACCGATTTGTTTATCCTTAACGAGCACATTAAGCACCCGGACAAACGCCATGGTGGTGGAAATCGTCCGGTCGCCACTGCCCTTTAAGACCGCATCGAAAGCCTGCAATTCGGGTATCGGCAGCGGTTGAGTATCGGGCCGGCGCTTGGGCAGGAATCCGCCAAGGTCTTCGCGGCGCTTCTTCATATAAAGCGCTTCCGGAGAATCCGGCGACGGGCGGTAGTAGGGCAGCTTTTCGATTTCGTCGTCAGGAATCGGTACTCCGAAGCGGTCCCGAAACTTCTTAACGATATCAATATCCAGTTTCTTTAACTGGTGAGTGGTGTTCTGGGCTTCGCCCTGCTCACCAAAGCCGTAACCTTTAATGGTATGCGCCAGAATAACGGTAGGCTGGCCCTTATGATGCACGGCAGCGTGATAGGCCGCATAAACCTTGTAAGGATCATGGCCGCCACGGTTCAGGTTATAGATGTCTTCGTCGGACATATTTTCGACCATCTTCAGCATATCCGGATCTTTGCCGAAGAAGTGCTGCCGGGTATAGGCACCGCCGTTAGACTTAAAGTTCTGCATTTCGCCATCGACGGAAAGGTCCATATACTTCTGCATAATGCCTTGGGTATCCTTTTCAAACAGTGGATCCCACAAGCGGCCCCAGACAACCTTGATCACGTTCCAGCCGGCGCCACGGAAGATGCCTTCCAATTCCTGGATAATCTTGCCGTTACCCCGTACCGGTCCGTCCAAACGTTGCAGGTTACAGTTAACGACAAAAATCAGGTTATCGAGTTTTTCCCGCCCCGCGACACCGATAGCGCCAAGGGTCTCCGGCTCGTCACATTCGCCATCGCCGACATAACACCAGATTTTTCGATCGACGCTGCTGACCAGTTCCCTATTTTCCAGATAGCGCAAGACGTGCGCCTGATAGATCGCCTGAATCGGCCCTAGCCCCATGGACACCGTGGGAAACTGCCAGTAATCCGGCATCAACCAGGGGTGCGGATAGGAAGACAATCCGTTACCGTCAACTTCGCGGCGGAAATTATCCATCTGCTCCTCACTGATTCGCCCTTCCAGGAAGGAACGGGCATAGATGCCGGGAGAAGTATGCCCCTGCCAATAGATCAGGTCGCCTTCCCGGCGTTCGTCGCCGGCATGGAAAAAGTAGTTAAAGCCGACATCGTAGAGTGTGGCTATCGAGGAAAAAGAAGAAAGGTGTCCGCCCAAATCACCCGGCCGTTTATTGGCCCGCAATACCATGGCCAATGCATTCCATCGCACCAGGGAACGAATTCGGCGCTCCATGAACAAATCACCAGGCATCCTGGCTTCCTTGGTGTTGGGAATGGTATTCCGGTACGGGGTAATGATCGAATATGGCAGTTGCGTACCATCCCGAGTGGCTCGTTCACCGAGCCTGGTCATCAGGTAAGTCGCACGCTCGATGCCCTCATTTTCAATCACCGACTCAATGGCTTCTAGCCATTCCTGGGTTTCAATAGGATCGGCATCATCATGCATAAAGGTTACTCCTTTTATACGGCTAAGCTTGGGTGTGAAATTGTGTACACCACAGGGGGGTCTTGTGGGCCGTCCCGTGGACTTTCTTCTGGTTTTCCCCAAGGACTAACAAGCAGCCCCAAAACACAATAGTTGGTTTTCCAGCCCGGCCTACTCCAGGTTCTGCAGACGCCTTAAGGCGCGCATATTTCTGGATTCGGCCCGGTTCTTTTCTAGTAATATTTCTTCAACAAACGCCAAATGGTCGTGTGCAGCACTGCGGCTTAATTGCGGATCGCGGGCTACAACGGCGTCTCTCATACGAGTATGTTGGGCTTTGATTTTGTCTCTCGCCGCCTCGTCTTCGTACAAAAATCTCAGGTTGCCTACAATATTCTGCTTTAACAAGGTAAACAATGAGCGCATAGTATGAAGCAAAACCACATTATGCGCCGCTTCAGCTATTGACAAATGGAACTCGGCATCGGCCCTGGCCTCATTTTCCGTGTCTCTGGCCTGATGAGCGGACAACCATTCGCCAAAACGTTTTTCAATGATACGCCGATCGGCATCGGTTCCCCGCAAAGCTGCGTAATAAGACGAAACTCCTTCCAAGGCATGGCGAAATTCCAGCAGATCGTACTGGGATTCCGGGTGCCTGCTAATCAGTTCAAACAGCGGTTCCGTATAGCTGCTGCCCAGTTGTTCGGATATGAAATTGCCGCCGCCCTGCCGACGCACCACCAAACCCTTGGCTTCCAGTTTCTGAATGGCCTCCCGAATGGAGGGTCTGGACACTTCAAACTGGCTTGCCAATTCGCGCTCGGGAGGTAAACGCTGGCCGGGTTTAAGGCTTCCTTCCAAAATCATTTGCTCCAGACGTTCCAGAATCACATCGGAAAGTTTCGGCTGTTTCAACGCGACTATATGCCCCATGATATTTGTTTCGTAAACGTGCTGTACCCAAATACGACCTTCGCCGGCCCTATAGGTTCGTAACTGACTGCTAAATGGATCAACTCAGCCGGATTTATTGCCATTTGCGACCTTAATCGTTACTCAAGCTTAGTCCAAATTCGGTATGCCATAGGTTTTTTACCTAAGACTCCGGTTTCAGCATTCCTTTACCCTTTCACCTACCTGATTTTTTCAGTTTAACAACCGTTCCCGGTTAGCGGTCAGGAGGGTTTCTTGATCCGGCATAGAACATAGATACTGCTTAGAAGCCTATTGGTATTACCAATTTTCTCTCGCCAAAAAACAACCGATGCAAGCTCTATATTCAAGCCACTTACAACTATAGTCTATTTTTACCTGGCATGGACAATTTTTGCGCAATTATCGATTGACAGTAGCACCAAGATGGATTAGGTTGAAAAACATACCTTGGTAAATTGGTATGACCAATTATAAATTTGGTTAGCCCATTACATACGAGCAGTCCGAAGTACGACCCTGTAACAAAAACAATTCAAGTAGGAGTCACTATGAAATCCATTACAGCCATCGGCGCAACAATCGCAGTGGCCATGGGACTTGCAAATCTAACGGCATGTCAACCCAGCACTTCCAACGCCACAGCTCAGCCAACCACCTCTGAACAGAAAGACATTCTGTTAAAAGTTCCCGTCGCTTTTGCAACGACGTTACCTGCCTTAGGATCTCCGGCGCTGTGGATTAAGGATCACCTGGAAACCGCCAGCGGTGGCTCGGTCAAAATGAAAATCTACGAACCGGGAAAACTCGTCGCGCCTTTTGAAATCCTGGAATCGGTTTCCAGCGGAAAGGTTAATGCCGGTTACACGACTGCCGCCTATTGGGCGGGCAAAATTCCCGCCGCTCCGCTTTTTTCCGCGGTACCCTTCGGCCCGGAAGCACCGGAATACCTGGCATGGCTGAACTACGGCAATGGCGGTAAGTTATACCAGGAAATGTACGACCAGGCCGGCTATAACGTGAAAGTCATCCCCTGCGCCATAATTTCGCCGGAAACGTCCGGGTGGTTCAGCAAACCGATTGAAAGCCCGGAAGACTTAAAAGGTCTGCGCATGCGGTTCATGGGTTTGGGCGCGAAAGTGATGGAAGAACTCGGGGTATCCACCAGCCTGCTTCCGGGCGGCGAGATCTTCCCGGCATTGGAGAAAGGCGCACTGGATGCCACCGAGTTTTCCCAGCCGGCCATCGACCAGCGCTTGGGTCTGCACAAGGTCGTCAAATACAACTACTTCCCTGGTTGGCATCAACAAGCCACCGTATTCGAGCTGCTTATCAATAAAGACGAATGGCAAAGCTTCAGTAGAACCCAACAGTCCCTGATTGAAACCACTTGCATGGCATCCATGGCGAACTCCCTGGCTGAGGGCGAATCCATGCAGTTTACGGTAATGGCCAAAAACGAGGCTGAAAATGGCGTGCATATTCGGTACTGGAACGACCAGATGCTCGACACCTTTAGATCCACCTGGGACCGAGTGATAGAGGAGGAAGTGCAGAAAGATCCTTTCTTCAAAAAGGCCTGGAGCGACATGGAAGAGTTTCGGACCGGCTATGACCGGTGGGAAAAATACGCCTTCCTTCCCCGTAACGGCTAGGCAAATCTAACGAACGGGAAGTCTGTACTACCTAACCGGCTTCCCGTTGGTTTCAACCTCCCCAACTTATCCAGCCATCCGGAAACGGAGGAGCGCCTCGTGTCTGAGAAAATGCCGAAGGTCTTCACAGCGGACCTGATTGACAAATTTATCTTGAAGACAGGCAGTTGGATAGCCTGGTGCTATGCGCTGCTGGTGGCCGTGATCATATTACAGGTAGTTCTACGCTATGGTTTTGCCAGAGGACTAGTGGTCCTGGAAGAGCTGCAGTGGCACCTTTATGCCGTCGGGGTAATGTTCGGTATTTCCTATGCCCAAGCCACCAACAGTCACATCCGGGTGGATTTACTGCATACCAGGCTGTCGAGAAAAACCCAGCGTATTTTTGAGATTCTGGGCATACTGCTGCTGTTGATGCCCTTTATCGCGGTTATCTTTATCCACAGCCTGGATTTCGTTGCCGACTCTTTCCGCATTAACGAGCGCTCGGATGCGCCAACCGGCCTTCCCTATCGCTGGCTGATTAAATCGGTGATCCCGATCAGCTTTGCCATGTTGTTCCTCGCGGCGTTGTCCCGCTTACTGCGGGAAATCATTTTGCTGACGCGGGGGGCCTGAAATGAGTATTAACGAGATCCTCGTCGTCGCCATGTTCTGCAGTTTCATCGCATTACTATTTACCGGTTATCCGGTGGCCTATGTTCTCGGCGGCATCGGGGTAATCTTTGCCGGCGTCGGTTTTGTAACGGATACCTACATGGGTACGGCAACCGGATTGGACTTCAATACGTTGGGGCTGGTGGTTAACCGCCTTTACAAAGTGATGGACAACTGGGTACTGGTGGCATTGCCTATGTTCATATTCATGGGAATCATGTTGGACCGTTCCGGTGTCGCGGAACGCTTGATGAAGTCCATGCAGGAGCTGTTCGGGCGGGTGCGCGGCGGTTTAGCCATCACGGTGATAATGATCGGCATTATTTTGGCAGCGTCGACCGGTATAGTCGGTGCATCTGTCGTTTTGCTCGGGCTTTTGTCGCTCGGCACCATGCAACGGCAGAACTATCAGACTTCTCTCGCTCTCGGCGTGATTGCCAGTTCCGGAACACTGGGCATTCTGATTCCGCCATCCATCATGTTGGTGATAATGGCGGACCAGTTAGCCCTGTCCGTCGGCGACCTGTTTATGGGCGCGGTTTTTCCCGGATTGTTACTGGGGATCTTATACATCAGCTACATTCTTATCCTTGGCATTGTTAAACCTGAAGTTATGCCTATACCCCAAGACGCGGCACCGATATCTTGGAAAACTTTACTAAACGTCCTGCGCGACGTACTGCCTACCGTGGCCTTGATCATTGCCGTATTGGGCTCGATCTTCGCGGGCATAGCCACACCGACGGAAGCCAGCGGCGTAGGCGCGCTTGGCGCTATTCTCTTGGCCTGGTACAACAAAAAACTGAACTTCAAAGTGTTTAAAGAGGTATTGACCGGAAGCTACAACACCACGGCCTATATTTTCGCCATCTTTATCGGGGCGACCTGTTTTGCCCTGGTACTTAGAGAGTTGGGCGGCGACGAATTTATCGAAGGGTTGCTGACCGGCTTACCTTTTGGACCCTACGGCATCATCGCCTTTATCTTGGGAATCATCTTTCTCTTGGGATTCTTCCTCGACTGGATTGAAATCACGCTCATCATTCTGCCCTTGGTGGCTCCTGTCATTAGCAGCCTTGGCCTGGATATCAATGGTTACGGCGTCGTGGATAATCCCGAACTGGTTTGGTTTGTGATGCTGGTTGCCGTGGCATTGCAAACCTCTTTTTTAACCCCTCCCATGGGCTTTTCACTGTTCTATTTAAAAGGGGTTTGTCCGCCGCAAGTCAGACTGGCAGAAATATATAGGGGCGTGATTCCCTTTATCGTCTTACAGCTGGTCGGCTTGCTGATTATTGCCATGCTGCCGCAGTTGGTTACCTGGCTGCCTGCCATTGCCTACCAGTGACGCTCAGACCTGGCGACCCATGAAAATCTGCGGTAATTTCAACAGACTTGGATATGGACAAAAATCGGCAAATCTACATTAAGGGCACAGAGAATTAGCATGAATGCAAGATTGAATACTCATACTTCAGGGTCTGAAGTGCGGCGATATCCGCCGAAGCCGAACCAGGTGTATTACTTCGGCACCTGCCTGATCGATCTGTTTTATCCGGAGGCCGGATTACATGGCATACAGCTGCTGGAACGGGAAGGGGTTCAGGTCATCTACCCGGAACGACAATCCTGCTGCGGTCAACCCGCATTCAATTCGGGCTACGATAAGGAAAGCCAAACCGTTGCGGCCGCCCAGATAGACGCCTTTCCCGAGAATCTGCCAATTGTCGTGCCTTCTGCCTCCTGCGCCGGCATGATTCGCCGGCATTACCCGGAGTTGTTCAAAGCTACTCCGCTGGAGTCCGCGGCTGCGGAGTTCGCTGCCAGAACCTTCGAACTGACCGAGTTCCTGGTGCATGTTTGCAAAGTACAGCTCCAAGACAAGGGTCAACCGGTAAAAGTCGTGGCCCACCACAGTTGCAGTGCGCAACGCCATGCCAAAGTCGCCGATTGCGGTAACCAGCTCATTGGCCAACTCCGAAACGTCTCCCATATGACCCAAGAGCGCGGCCATGAATGTTGTGGCTTCGGCGGTACCTTTGCCGTGAAATCTCCGGCCATTTCCAATGCCATGGTGCAAGACAAGTGCGACAGCCTGGTCAACACCAGGGCGGAATTGCTGGTGACCGGCGACTGCGGCTGCATGATGAATATCAGTGGCGCGCTGGAAAAACGCAAGGATAAACTGCCGGCAAAACACCTTGCTACCTTCCTCTGGGAACGCACCCAATGACAACCCCAAGAGCGACAACGATGCACAAAGAACTTCGGGTGGCAGAAACCAAAGACTTGCAAAGCCGGATTCAGGAAGCGCTGCAAGATCAGGAATTGCGGTCCAACTTCCGAGGCGCCATGGATTTTCTCACCGCAAAACGGGCATCCGTGCTTCCCGATGCCGCGGAATTTGACGCCTGGCGCAGTGAGGGAGAGGCGATTCGACATCGCTGTCTGCAAAAGTTACCTGAGTTGCTTGAACAGTTTGAAGCGGCTGCCACGACCAACGGGGTCCGCGTTCACTGGGCGGAAACCGCCGATCAAGCCAACGAGATCATTCTCGGCATCATGCAATCGCACAACGCCAAACGCATGGTGAAAGGCAAATCCATGGCATCCGAAGAAACCGGGCTGAATCATTTTCTGGAAGCGCACGGAATCGAAGCGCTCGAGACAGATATGGGCGAATACATCGTCCAACTCGACCAATCCCAGCCTTCCCATATCATCATGCCGGCGATCCACAAAAACAAACAGCAAATCGCCAAGCTGTTTGAACAAAAGGTAGGCGTGGATTATACCGAAGATGTGGACAAACTGATCGGCATCGGCCGTCAGATATTGCGGGAAAAATTTGCCGAAGCAGACGTCGGACTGTCCGGTGTGAATTTTGCCGTTGCCGAAACCGGTACCCTTTGCCTGGTGGAAAACGAGGGTAACGGCAGAATGAGCACTACCATTCCACCGGTGCACATTGCTCTCTGTGGCATTGAAAAGGTTGTGGAGACCTTGCAGGACATCCCTCCCCTATTGCGCTTGCTGACCCGTTCCGCCACCGGCCAGGAGATTACCACCTATTTCAATATGATCAACGGGCCCCGTCAAACGAATGAACCGGACGGGCCAAGGGAAGTCCATGTCGTATTACTGGATAACGGCCGTTCGCGTATATACGCAGACCAACAATTACAGCAAACCCTGCGCTGTATCCGTTGCGGCGCCTGTATGAATCACTGTCCGGTATACAGCCGCATTGGCGGCCATGCCTACGGCTCCACCTATCCGGGTCCGATTGGCCAGGTAGTCAGCCCCCAGCTTTGGGGAATCGAAAAATCCGGTGCGCTTACCCAAGCCTGTTCGCTGAATGGCGCTTGCCGGGATGCCTGTCCGGTGAATATCCCATTACCGGACCTGATTCGCCGGTTACGCCACGAAGGCAACGATTTGACCGCCACCTCCCAAACTCCGGGCAAAGGATCACAGCGTAAGACACTGGAAGCCATAAGCTGGCGGTTGTGGGCATGGTTATCGACCTCACCCAAGCTATACCGGCTATTTCTTCGGGCGGCGGGTAGATTTCGACTGCTTGCCCCAAGAAAACTCGGCGCATGGACGGAGTATCGAACGGCACCCCGGCCGGCGGCTGAATCACTTCATGAGTTGGCGAAGAAGCATTTGGAGAAAAACTATGAATAGCACCCATGACTTGTCGCAACCCAATCCAGAACGAAACAGTCAAGCCAAACAAGCTATTCTGCACCGGTTACAACGCTATCAGCCGGTAAAACCGACAAAGCAGGCGCATTCTGAGAAGGATGGAGGCGATATGACCCCAGCAGCCAAGTCTCCCGCCGACCAAGAGGGATTTCTGGCAAAGCTACAAGCAGCGCATACCGAAGTCATCTCTACCACTGGTGCGAATTGGCAAGAGGCTTTGGCGCAGGATTTGTCGGATAAGCAAATTGACCCGTTGCTGTACGCCCCAGGGCATTCGAACAATCGTTCGCTTACAGGTTTGGCAGAAAAAGGCCTTGAACTGGTGAAATTCGATATCCCGATTGAGGAAATCAAAGACCGCATGTTCAATCAAATCCAAGCAGGGCTTTCCCATGCCGTTGCAGGTATTTCCGATACCGGCACCTTGGTGTTAGCCACGGGTCCGGACGAACCGAGAACGCTGTCGCTGGTGCCGGAAGTGAACTACATGACCGTCAGAGCGAGCCGGCTATTCCCCGACTTGCAGACTGCCATGCAGACAACTCACTTCGCTCAACTGCCGACCAATATGCTGCTTATATCCGGGCCGTCAAAAACCGCCGACATCCAACAGACCCTTGCTTATGGGGCACACGGCCCCAAACGCCTGGTCGTACTGTTTATTCAAGACAACTAGGGTGAACTCAGATGGTCGAATCCGCCTATCCAATGCCCGACAAGCTCGCCGACTTCAAAGCCGCTCTGCAGCAATTCATCGACAAAAACCAGCTGGTTACCGACCCTCTGCTGCGCCTCGCGTACGGCACTGACGCAAGTTTCTACCGGCTGGTGCCACAACTCGTAGTGAAAATACGCAATGAAAGCCAATTGGTCAGTTTGCTCTGCTTGGCAACCAAGCACCGGACACCGGTGACCTTTCGTGCGGCGGGGACCAGCCTTTCCGGTCAGGCGGTGACCGACTCTGTGCTTGTCGTGATGGATGGCTGGACAGACCATGAAGTCTTGGACGGCGGCCAAAAAATCCGGTTGCAACCCGGAGTAATCGGCGCTCGCGCCAACCACCACCTGGTACCTTATCAGCGGAAAATAGGCCCCGACCCGGCCTCTATCAACGCCGCAAAAATCGGCGGTATCGCGGCTAACAATGCCAGCGGCATGTGCTGTGGCACCCGGCACAATAGCTACCATACATTAACGGCGCTAAGGGTGGTCCTGGCAGACGGTGCGGTATTGGATAGCGGCGACCGGGATAGCCGCCGGCTTTTCAAACAATCCCACAAGCATTTATTGTCGGGCTTATCCGACTTGCGCCAGATGCTGCTCGACAACCCTCCGCTCAGTGACAAGATTCGGCATAAATACCGGCTGAAGAACACCAACGGCTATGGTTTAAACGCATTACTGGATTTTGCCGATCCCATCGACATTCTCACCCACCTGCTTATCGGTTCCGAAGGTACGCTGGGTTTTATTTCAGAAATCACCTATCGAACCGTGGAAGACCATCCGCATAAAGCGACTGCATTGGTCTTCTTTGAAAACATTCAACAGACCTGCAATGCGGTATCCGTTTTACAATCTGTTGCCGTAAATGCTGTGGAATTAATCGACCGCAAGGGACTGGAATCCGTTCAAGAGCAACCGGGTATCCCCGCCCGTATTAAAATGCTGCCAGGAGAGGCAGCCGCACTCTTAATCGAAACCCGAGCCAGTGACCCTGCCAGTTTAAGAGCCCAGATTATCGCCATTGAAGAAAGACTTAAGCAATTTCAGTTGCTAGGTGACCTGCACTTCAGCACCGATGCAGACCAATGCGCCCGTCTATGGCATGTCCGCAAAGGCCTGTTTCCCGCACTGGGAGCCATGCGGCCGGCAGGATCCACCGTGGTTATCGAAGATATCGCATTTCCAGTGGAACATTTGGCTGAGGGCGTTTTAAAACTGCAAAACCTTTTCCAAAAATTCAAATACACGGACGCGCTGATTTTCGGTCATGCACTGGCGGGCAACCTGCACTTCATGTTTTCCCAAAAGTTTGATTCCAAGGAGGAAATCGAACGCTACCGGCTATTGATGGAAGCCGTTGCCGAACTAGTCGCGGGAGAATATGGCGGCTCTTTAAAAGCCGAACATGGCACCGGCAGAAATATGGCGCCGTTCGTCGAAATGGAATGGGGGCCGGATGCCTATCGGTTAATGCAGAAAATCAAACAGTTATTCGATCCCGGCAATATCCTCAATCCGGGCGTCATCCTCAATGAGGATCCGGACGTACACTTAAAAAACCTGAAACCCCTGCCGACTGTGGACCCGCTGGTGGACAAATGCATCGAATGCGGATTTTGCGAACCCGTCTGCCCTTCCCGCCAGCTAACATTGACGCCGAGACAACGCATCGCCGGCTCACGGGAAATCGCGAGGTTAGATGCGTCAAGGGAGAACCCGGAACTCCTGGCACAGCTTCAGCAGAGTTATCGATATGCCGGTGATGCCACCTGTGCTGCCTGCGGCCTCTGCGCAACAAGCTGCCCGGTGGGGATCAATACCGGAGATCTCACCCGCGCCCATCGACGGCAAAACAACGCATCCCATCTGAATAAAGCGGTCTGGGCGGCAAACAATTTTGACAAGATTACCAAGTCCACCGGCCTGCTGTTAAACGCCGCCGACAAAGCACACGGCGCTCTGGGAAGCAAAGCGTTAATTGCCACCAGTAGCGGATTGCACAAACTGTCAGCCGGGAAAGTACCTATCTGGCATCCGTATCTGCCGACCAAGGCACAGCCGGCTACACCCACTATGCCGCCGGGATCCATTGAAAACAGTTTGTTATCGACAAAGAAGGTTGTGTATCTCGGTAGTTGCGCCGCACGAACCATGGGGCCTGCCAGGGGCGACAACGAAACCGGCAGTCTGGCGGCGGTGAATGTTCGCTTGCTGGAAAAAGCCGGATTCCAGGTATTGTTCCCCGAACAACAGGCAAAGCAGTGCTGTGGAATGCCGTTCCACAGCAAAGGGTTTCCAGATCAGGCATTACATATGGCGTCGCAGCTGGCGACATCACTCATGGACGCCAGCGAACAAGGCAGGTATCCGATATTCTGCGATACCAGTCCCTGTACCGCCAGATTGCACGAAGCTCTATCCGGTAACCCCGCATTCCAAGAGTTGCAGATCTTCGACAGCCTCAGCTTTATCCATGACCAGGTACTACCCTTTCTCAATATCGTTCCCGAACCAGGTCCTGTGGCGCTGCACGTGACCTGCAGTGCGCAAAAAATGGGATTGGCCCAAAAGCTGATCGGAATCGCCAAGGCTTGTAGCGACTCCCTGTTTATCCCGGAAGATATCACCTGCTGCGGTTTCGCCGGTGATCGGGGATTTTCGCATCCGGAGTTAAACGCCAGTGCCCTGCAAACCTTGAAGTTTCAAGTCCGGAAAGCCGGCTGCAAAGAAGGATTTTCCAACAGCAGAACCTGCGAAATCGGGCTTTCTCAGCACAGCGATATGCACTATCGCAGCATTAGCTATCTGGTAGACCGCGTCAGCAAACCATTGCCGGTTATCGAATCCGACAACACCGGGACCACTGCCGAAACAGCAGCCGACAGAAATTCAAAACCCTTGAAGGACAGCCGCTATGCTCACAGCGATTGATACCATTGTTTTCGCCACCACCCTTGACCCTGCGACACGTGCGGTCACCCGCATGGCAGCGAGTCTTGCTGTCCGGTACCAGGCCAGGGTAATTCTGGTTCATGCGCTTGAACCGCAGGGAGAATATGGCGCCAGCGCGGTCAAGACCTTTCTTTCTCAGGAGGAAGTAAAGCGTATACGCGAGCAGGGGTTTGCCGAATTGCAGGATACTATTCGGGACAAAATCGATAATTTCTTTAATGAAGAAATGGAAGGCGAAAAGCAGCACCTGGATCTACTTGCCGAAACCATCGTCAAGGAAGGGCGGCCTGGGGATTTAGTTCTGGACACGGCAGAGAAAAACCATGCCGACCTGATCGTGATGGGAACGCGACAGCCAAAGGGAGTAAAACGGCTGCTTATCGGCTCCGTCGCTCGTCATGTCATGGAGAACAGCAGTATTCCGGTGCTGATAATTCCGCTTTAACTCCTGGCATAAATAAGTATTGGGCAATCGACATCAAACGAACCAGCAATCCGGAACTCAACCAGACAAACATGCAGTCGCGGGAGGGTGGCCTGGATTTGAAACTCGAAAACAGCATCGATCAGCTCAGTATCATCAACGTACGCCACCATGGCAGCGACGCTTCCAGAGGCACCTTTCATATTGAAGCATTGTCAACCGATGGCCAGATTATCATCCAACCCCGTTAGCTGGACGAGGACAGGTATCCGCAATCCAGTACCGGTCTCTAAGGCCAACATACTGTTGCAGAATCCTCCACATTCCGTCAAAAAGCCGACTATTCTTAGTTAACGCTTCTCTAGTAGTTTCCTACCATGTATTTACGGTCGCGACTGCAAATCTCTCTACTCTGCCTTGGCTTAGCATTTACCATCGGTAAGACTCCTGCGTTGGCGGCCGAGAAAGAGGCAAAGCCAGTCTCCCATATCAATTTCTTGATACCCGGCGGTAAAGGCGGCGGTTGGGACACCACAGCAAGAGAGACCGGCCAAGCCTTGTTGCTTACCAATCTGGTAGACACTGTCAGTTTCACAAACTATTCGGGAGCGGGTGGCGGACGGGCTCTGATTGACTTTATCAAAAACCCTGACAAGTACCAGGATTCCTTAATGGTCCAGTCTTTGCCGTTGATATTGCGTAACCTGTCAGGCGAAGTGGCATACGGCTTTCGGGATATCACACCGGTTAATGTCCTCATCGCCGAATACCAAGCCGTTGCCGTTCTCGCAACGTCTTCCATTCGATCGACGGATCAATTGATCCAAAACATACGCCGTTCCCCGACCCAAAATACCGTGATCGGCGGATCGTCAAGGCGAAGTTTGGACCATATCACTATTTCCTTGCTGGCCAGGGAAGGTGGAATTCCAGTGGAAAAGGTTCGCTATACCGCATCCAACGGTGGCGGTGGTGCCTACATGCGACTGGTACAAGGACAAGGAGTTGCCCTGGTAAGCGGGTTGGGAGAATTATACGGCCATTATAAAAGCGGCGAGATTCGCCTGCTCGGCATTTCAAGCGACAACCGCCTTGAATCATTAGAAGAAGTTCCCACGTTCAAGGAACAAGGATTGGAAGTTGTTTTCTCCAACTGGCGGGGATTTTTTGCGCCGCCAGGCGTAACTCCACACAAAAGCGCGCAGTACCAGACGGTACTGAAAGCGTTGCGAAACACGCCAACCTGGAAGAAGGTCCGGGATTCCCACTTTTGGTCGGATTTGTATATTGCGGATCCTGATCTCAGCCTGTTCCTAAAGGAAAATGAAGCGACGTTGCGGGACATTCTTCAACTTTTGGATGCCGAATAGCAGCATCTTAGCCTTAACGTAGCCCCGCTAAATATTCATATGACTGTAATCGTATAAAAAGTCTTCGGTTTGCTCGTCCATCTTCACTATCTGAAGTCCCACCAGATAGTTGGAGGTTCTGATAATGTTGTGGCGCACCCTTGCGGAAAGCACAAACTCGTCCTTTTCTCCTTTGTATACGACTTCGATTTTTAACATGAGCAGGGAGTTGGGCGGAAACTGTCTTTCCATCTCAACAAGCAAACCCTGGGCGCTGACATTAACAGTCTTGCCCTGGTAAAACACTTTGTCCGGAGCTTTAACAATGGCCCGCCAGCCTGCGCCACGGCGGGGACTTCTACGGTTCTCAATTCCTGAAGAATCGGTCATATAAGGAGACTTTCCATAACTACTTCGACAAAGTGTAGCAAAGGCTGTCTTCCGGTGCTCATACTGAGGGCAAATGGTTACTTGCACTTCCACTTTCCGTGGTGATTTAGGTACGAAGTTTGCCGGCTTGTTTCTGATCCATTCCACGAATGCGTTAAGTTCAGGGATCGTTTTCAGCGCATCGAGCGTTCGAAAGTCTGATGCCAACTCGGCTTCGGATTTAGCGCGATGAATCATATCGAGATAGGACCGGCAAACCCAGGCAACAGTGGAGACCAAATCGGCCTTCTTAAAATTTTCAAGGGTACGCTTTTTGCTGTGCAACGACTTGGGGATAAGGTGGTGCTTTGTTGGCAAATCGCAGGCATCGCCCTACGATTCGAGTTTAATGCAGCAGGGCATAAAGCTTTCGCCGGTACTGCCGTACCAATGGATCGGCGGAACCCAGCATGTCAAAAAGTTCTATGACCAGCTTTTTGGCCTCATCACGAATTTCCGCGGGAGCACTGATCAACAGTTCCAGCAACCCTTTTATTCCTTGCTCATATTGTTCATTGATTACATAACTCAGCATCAGTTGCATGCGCACCTGAAAGTTATCCGGTTCAGCATCCAGCTTGGTTTGCAGTTGCTGAATGCCGGGTAAATCCTTTGCCCGGTCGGCAAACCGCAGCCTGGACTTAAGCTGCTTGAACTTACCGGTATCCCTACCTGCCGCCGGAATACTGTCGAGAATCTGATTAACCCGTTCAGCATCACCCTGAATGAGGAAAATGTCGGCAATTTCCAGCAAAGCCTCCACATAATTCGGGTCCATGCGATTGAGCTCCCGCAGGCTGTCCAATGCGGCATCCAGATTGCCTTCATCGCGGTATTGCCTGGCCCGGTCCAGCAGCTGTTGTGCCGGACTGACGATGTGCTTTTCCAAAAAAGCACGAACCTGGGATTCCGTTAACGCGCCGCTAAACTCGTCTACGATCTTGCCGTCCATCACCAGTTTGACGGTAGGTAAACTCCGCACCCCGAAGTGCCCGGCCAGCGCCTGTTCCTGGTCGGTGTTCACCTTGGCTAAAGTAAACAAGCCTTCGGCAGCAAGTTTTTCCAATACCGGGAGCAATTGCTTACAAGGCGCGCACCAATCGGCCCAGAAATCCACCAGTACCGGGCTGGACTTGGATTGGTCAACAACCTGCTGCTGAAAGTTTTCTGCTGTCACACTGACAATATTCGGATTGTCGCTCATGAATTCTCACCGGTGATGTCTTGGTTATTCCCACGATTTGGGGACGATTGTAAATAATTGCAATGCCGGCGTACAAAAAACCCTGATGGATCATACAAATAGCTTCCACTTCGCGTACCTGCCGGTAAGGATTCCCGACAGACTAAAATCTTCGAAAGATCTTTAAGTTTTCGGGCAGCGCCCTTACATCCTTGCTAACTTTATTGAATCAAACTGTTCCCGGAGAAACCCGACTAATGAGTGATCAGGAATCCACCAACGACAACCAAGCAGAATACATAGGGAAAGAAGAACCTGAGTCGCCGATGCAAAGCGGTTTGGTACTGCCGCAGTTAACCCTGCCTACCCGGATTTATGTGGTGCCGGTTTCTCACCGGCCTTTCTTTCCGGCGCAAGTACAAGCGCTGGTGATGAGCGCCGACCTCTGGCAGGAAACCCTCAAGCGGGTCAGTAAGACCGACCATTTAATGCTGGGCCTATGTTACGTGCCGGACCTCAAGGCCCCGGATGAGGCACCGGAAAGTGAGGAGTTGGCGGAAATCGGATGCCTGGTCCGGGTGCATAAAGCCGGTAAGGAAGACGATAAGTTGCAGTTTATCGCCCAAGGGCTGCAGCGATTTCGGATAGTTCGATGGCTGAAAAGAACATCGCCCTTCATGGTCGAAGTCGAATATCCCGTTCCCAAACCGGAGCATGAAAAGGAAGTCAAGGCCTACGCCATGGCGCTAATCAATACCATTAAGGAACTGCTGCCGCTGAATCCCCTGTATAGCGAAGAGCTGAAACAGTATCTAAGCCGTTTCAGCCCGGATGAACCTTCCGCCTTGGCGGATTTCGCCGCCGCCATTACTTCCGCCAAGGGCGAAAAACTGCAGGACGTACTGGCCACGATTCCGCTGATGCGGCGCATGGAGAAAGTGCTAACCCTGGTAAAACATGAACTGGATGTGGCCAAGCTGCAATCGCAGATACAAGCGGAGGTAAACGAAAAGATCTCCCACCGGCAACGTGAGTTTTTCCTTCGTGAGCAACTAAAGATCATTCAGAAAGAACTGGGACTCGCCAAGGACGACCGGACATCCGACCTGGAAGAATTTGAAAAACGCATGGAAGCTCTGCATCCCCCTGAACATGTAGTGAGTCGTTACCAGGAAGAATTGAAAAAGCTTTCCGTATTGGAAACCGGCTCTCCCGAATATGGCGTTACCCGCAACTATCTGGATTGGGTCACGCAAATTCCATGGGGCGTATACTCTGAGGACAAGCTGGACATCACCCATGCCCGTGGGGTTCTGGAAGCGGACCATGACGGCTTGGGGGACGTCAAGGACCGCATTATCGAGTTTCTCGCGGAGGGCGCTTATAAAGGTGAGGTTTCGGGTTCGATAATTCTGTTGGTCGGTCCGCCGGGGGTCGGCAAGACCTCCATTGGCCGCTCGATTGCCCGCGCGCTGGACCGCAAGTTTTATCGTTTCAGTCTCGGTGGAATGCGCGATGAAGCGGAGATCAAAGGGCACAGACGTACCTATATCGGCGCGTTACCCGGCAAGCTGGTGCAGGCGTTAAAAGATGTCGGCACCTCCAATCCGGTCATCATGCTGGATGAAATCGACAAGGTCGGCACGTCCTATCAAGGCGATCCGGCAAGCGCTTTGCTGGAAACCCTCGATCCGGAGCAAAACAGCGAATTTATGGACCACTATCTGGATCTGCGCATGGACCTTTCCAAGGTGCTGTTTGTCTGTACCGCCAATCAGCTGGACACTATTCCCGGCCCCCTGCTGGACCGTATGGATGTTATCCGCCTATCCGGTTATATCACCGAGGAAAAGGTTGCCATCGCCAAGAACCATCTCTGGCCTAAACTGCTGCACCGGGCAACGTTGAAGAAGAAACAGCTATCGATCAGCGACGCTGCCATGCGTCAGTTGATTGAAGGCTACGCCCGGGAAGCGGGTGTACGGAATCTGGAAAAACAGCTGCATAAGATTATCCGTAAAGCCATCGTGCACTTGTCTGAAGGCACGACGGACAAAATCCGCATCGGCAAACAACAGTTAATCGAGTATCTGGGTCAGCCGCTATTTCGACGGGAAAAGAATCTCGGCGGCGTCGGAATAGTCACCGGACTTGCCTGGACCACCATGGGAGGAGCAACCCTGCCGGTGGAAGCCCAGTTGGTTCACTCGGCGAACCGGGGCTTCAAGGTGACCGGGAAACTCGGTGAAGTGATGCGTGAATCCGCGGAAATCGCACACAGCTACATTGCCGCGAACCTAAAGAAATATAAAGGCGACCAATCCTTCTTCGACCATGCCTTTATCCATTTGCATGTGCCCGAAGGCGCGACGCCCAAAGATGGTCCCAGCGCCGGTGTAACCATGGCAACTGCCTTGCTGTCTCTGGCCAAAAACCAAGCGCCGAAAGCCAATGTCGCGATGACAGGCGAGTTGACGTTGACCGGGCAGGTGTTTCCGGTTGGCGGCATCCGGGAAAAAGTCATCGCCGCCAAACGTATCGGCATCAAGGAAGTGGTGCTCCCAGAAGCCAACAAACGGGATTTCGATGAGCTGCCGGAACATATTCAGGAGGGCATAACCGTAAACTATGCCAAGAAGTTTCAAGACGTTTATAAAGTTATGTTTGCCGATTGAGCAGGCGTCAGGGATTATCCCTATGGGACAATTACTTATTACGCAACAAGCGGATGAACACTACACTTCGCCCTACCAGTTGTGATGATGTTTTGTCCTGTCTTTCTATATCGACATACTGTTAGATGAAATCGCTCGTCTACATCGATTGAAAGAACTGTTTTAGGTGCCCTTGCGGCACCTTTTTTTTGCCTGTCTGCTTCACACCGGTCCTGCAAATCAGGTTTGCGGGAGCGATTGCGCATTCCTTCGTCAATTGGCGTGAAAGCAATGGGAATGCAGCCATTTAAAGTCTTTTCATCCAAATCCGTAGGGGGTAGTATTTCACCCTGACACGCATCAGTGCAGATAATAAGCGGTGGTTCTCACCCTGCCCTGAGCCAAAGCTCCACCAATAATAAATCGTTTCGGGAAGATACTAATGAAAAATTCTTTTGCTAAGAAGGTTCTCGGTTTAAGCGCTCTCCTCGTCGCCGGTAGTGCGCCATGGGTTCATGCCGATATCAAAATTGCCATCGCCGGCCCGCAGACAGGTGACGTCGCCCAGTACGGCGATATGCAGGTTATCGGCGCTGAAATGGCCGTGGAACAGATTAATGCGGCAGGCGGCGTTAATGGCGAAAAACTGGTTGCCGTCCGCTATGACGATGCTTGCGAACCCAAGCGGGCAGTTGCCGTGGCAAACAAGATCGTTAACGACGGCGTTCAGTTCGTTGTCGGTCATCTTTGTTCCAGTTCAACCCAGCCGGCGTCAGACGTCTATGAAGACGAAGGCATTCTTAGCATCACTCCCGCCTCCACCAATCCCACGATTACCGAACGCGGGTACACCATGATCTTTCGAACCATCGGACTCGATAGTCACCAAGGACCGACGGCGGCCAAGTTTATCGCAGACAAGATCAAACCTTCCCGTGTTGCGGTAATCCATGACAAACAGCAGTACGGTGAAGGTATTGCGACCGCGGTCAAACAAACCCTCGAAGGCAAAGGCGTCAATGTGGTGCTGTTCGAGGGCGTTAACAAAGGCGATAAGGACTTCTCCCCATTGGTGGCCAAACTGCAGAAGCAAAAGATCGATTTCGTCTACTATGGCGGCTACCACCCGGAGCTGGGGCAACTGCTTCGCCAGACCGCGGAAAAGAAACTGGATATCAAATTCATGGGCCCCGAAGGCGTGGGTAACAAAGATATCAGTCAAATTGCCGGCAAGGCTTCAGAAGGTTTGATCGTGACACTGCCGCCGGCGTTTGATCTGCGCCCGGAAAATAAGGGCTTGGTCGAAGCTTTTAAAGCCAAGGATCAAGACCCCAGCGGCGCTTTTGTGATGACTTCCTATGCTGCAGTGAAAGTAATTGCGCAGGCAATCGGAGGGGCAAAAACCCAAGATACGGAAGTACTGCAGGAATATATCCGCAATAACAGCTTCGATACGCCGATGGGCACCATCGCCTTTGACGAAAAAGGTGACCTGAAAGGATTCGACTTCGAAATCTATAACTGGCACGCCGACGGTTCCAAGACCGTCATCAACTAGACCCTGCTGCAGACTCCAGCACCTTCCTTACGGATCGGCAGTCGCTGCCGATTGCTGTTGGAAGGTGTTTTCGTTAGCACCCTGTTCATCTCAGACTCAGCAAGCCCTGGAGGGCTTCCTCAAAATGCTTGAAGCCGGTCTTTACTTCCTGCAACAGCTGATCAACGGAATCACTATCGGCAGCACCTACGCCTTGATCGCAATCGGCTATACCATGGTGTATGGCATCATTGGCATGATCAACTTCGCCCACGGTGAGATTTATATGATCGGCACCTATGTCGCCTTCATGGCGATTGCAGGCATGGCGATGCTGGGAATTGAGTTTCTGCCGATTATCTTTCTTGGTGCGTTGCTGGCCAGCATGTTGGTATCCAGCAGTTTTGGCTGGGCAGTGGAGCGTATCGCCTATCGGCCTCTGCGCGGTGGCAACCGGCTCATTCCGTTGATATCCGCCATCGGCATGTCGATTTTTTTGCAAAACTACGTCCGTTTGGGTCAAGGCTCACGGGATATCGCCATGTCTTCGCAAATTACCGGCGGATTCAGTATCGGACCCACGGACGGATTCCACGCCACCTTGTCTTATATGCAGATCATCATATTTGTAGTGATGCTGGTTTCCATGGCTCTCTTAACCTTGTTTATCTCCAAATCAAGGATGGGACGTGCCTGCCGGGCGGTCGCGCAAGACCTGAAAATGGCGAATCTGCTCGGCATTGATACTAACCGGGTGATCGCAACCACTTTCGTCATCGGCGCCGCACTGGCCGCTGTCGCCGGCACTCTGCTGGGAATGTATTATGGCGTGGTCAATGCCTATGTCGGTTTTATCGCCGGCCTCAAAGCCTTCACCGCTGCGGTGCTAGGCGGTATCGGCAGCATTCCCGGTGCTATGCTGGGCGGTATTCTGCTTGGCATCGCCGAAAGCATGACAGCGGCCTATTTCAGCACTGAATACAAAGACGTCGTTTCGTTTGGATTACTGGTCTTGATTCTCCTCTTCAAACCAACAGGGATCCTGGGCAAACCGGAAGTGGAGAAAATCTGATGTCGAAGAAAGTCCCATTTGCGCTGTTCTGTGCGGGTCTAACAGTGATTCTTGCCTTTCCCATCCTTGGCTTGAATCTTGAGCATAAAGGAACCAGCCTGGTAGTCACGGGAGCGGATAACTGGACCCTTATCGGGGTTCTGGTCGCCGCACTGATCGTATTTGTAACTCAGTTATTGAAGTCTCAGATAAAAGCCACCTATCAAGCGGTGAAACCAAACTTCGGAGGACTGATCCAGCGCCTTCCCGGCGAAGATAAGCGTAAACTTATCAGTAAATTAGTACTGATTGCCTTGATCATCGCCGCACTGGTTCTGCCTTTCTTTACCAGTCGCCAGTGGCCGGATATCGCCACCTTGGTACTGATATACGTTATTCTGGGCTTAGGCTTAAACGTGGTGGTAGGCTTGGCGGGCTTACTGGACCTGGGATATGTAGCCTTCTATGCCGTCGGCGCCTACAGCTATGCGCTGCTGTCGCAATATTTCGGCTGGTCTTTCTGGGCATGCCTGCCTATCGGGACCTTGCTCGCAGCAACATTCGGCCTACTTCTCGGCTTCCCGGTACTGCGCTTACGGGGGGATTATCTGGCCATTGTGACGCTGGGCTTTGGCGAAATCATCCGCATCCTGCTGAACAATTTTACCTCAATCACGGGAGGCCCCAACGGAATCGGCAATATACCCAAACCCTCCCTACCCTTTATTCAATTTGAGCCCAATTTCGAAATCGTATGGTTGGAATTCGGTAGACGGGCAACCGACGGTGGCGTTCCCTTTCATAAATTTTTTGATTTGCCCTATGACTCCTCTCTTAAAGTCATTGTTCTCTATCTTATCGCGTTGGCTTTAGCGGTCATAACGATTTTGATCATTCAACGCCTGATTCGGATGCCGGTGGGCCGCGCCTGGGAAGCGTTGAGGGAGGACGAGATCGCCTGCCGTTCGCTTGGCTTGAACCGCACCGCCATCAAGCTTTCTGCCTTTACCATCGGCGCTTCTTTCGCCGGGTTTGCAGGTTCGCTGTTTGCCGCAAGACAAGGATTTATCAATCCCGAGTCATTTATCTTCTGGGAGTCAGTCATTATTCTGGCGATTGTCGTTCTGGGCGGAATGGGTTCTCAAATCGGCGTTATGATTGCCGCGGCCATCGTCGTGCTGTTGCAGGAACTGACTGCGGAATTTGACGAATATCGCCTCCTGGCTTTCGGCGCCATCATGGTCCTGATGATGATCTGGAAACCTCAGGGACTACTACCCATGAAGCGTCCGCACATCAAGCTGAAACAGGAGTAGCCAGATGCTGAAAGTCGACAACCTGACGATGAGATTTGGCGGCCTGATAGCGGTTGATAATGTTTCTCTAACCGTAGGCGAACGCGAAATTGTTTCCATCATCGGACCCAATGGCGCGGGAAAAACCACTGTTTTTAACTGCATCAGTGGTTTTTACAAACCTACGGACGGCGCGATTGAGTTCAAGCAAATGGCCATTCACGGTCTGCCGGACTTTAAAATTTCCCGCCTTGGCATGGTCCGCACCTTTCAGCATGTAAGGCTTTTCAATTCCATGACCGTGATTGAAAACCTGCTGGTCGCCCAGCACCGCCGGGTCAACACCAATCTTCTTTCCGGTCTTTTCAAGTCGCCTTCCTATAGAAAAAAGGAAGCGGAGGCAATGGATCGCGCAGCCTATTGGCTGAAGAAAGTAGACCTGCTACCGGTCGCCAACCGTTCTGCCGGAAATCTTGCCTACGGACAACAGCGCCGCCTGGAAATTGCCCGCTGCATGGTTACCGAACCCAAATTGCTGATGCTCGATGAGCCAGCCGCCGGATTGAACCCCAAGGAAACCAAGGATCTTGATGATCTGATCGTCAGCCTGAAAATGGATTTCGATGTATCAATACTGTTGATTGAACACGACATGAGCCTGGTCATGGGAATTTCCGATCGGATTTACGTCATTAACCAGGGAGCGCCTTTGGCCCAGGGTACGCCGCAAGAGATCAAGGATAATCCGGATGTCATCAAGGCGTATTTGGGGGAAGAATAATGCTGAACTTAAAAAATATTCACACCCATTACGGCAAGATCGAAGCACTGCACGGCGTCAGTCTCAATGTTGCCCAAGGCGAGATAGTTTCATTGATCGGGGCCAATGGCGCGGGCAAAACCACCCTGCTGATGACCATCTGCGGAGATCCTATAGCCAGCGAGGGTTCCATTGAATTTCTTGGCGAGCCCATCAATGAAAAATCCACCTCGGAAATCATGCGTAGCGGCATCTCGATTGTACCGGAAGGCAGGCGGATTTTTCCCGGCTTAACGGTGGAGGAGAATCTGCAGATGGGCGGCTTCTTCATGAGCAAGGAAGACTACCAAAAAGGGACCGAACACGTCTTCAGCCTGTTTCCACGCCTGAAAGAACGGATTAATCAGCGCGGCGGCACCATGTCGGGAGGCGAACAGCAAATGCTGGCCATCGCCAGAGCAATGATGAGCACCCCCAAACTATTGCTGTTGGATGAACCCTCTCTGGGACTGGCGCCGATTATCATTAACCAGATCTTCGATATCATCGCTCAACTTCGCGACGAAGGAGTCACCATATTCCTGGTGGAGCAAAACGCCAATCAGGCGCTGCGCCTTGCCGACCGTGGCTATGTGCTTGAAAACGGATTGTTGGTCATGGAGGATAGCGGTGACAACTTACTGGCTAACGACGATGTAAGAAAAGCCTATCTGGGCGGCTAGGACCCACCGCCTTTATCGCTCTGCATTGGTATGCTGAACGCAGCTATGCCGGAAACCTTTGACAAACCGATTTTTTTAACCAACCACTATGACATTACTGCCCCACGTAGAAATCAATCCCGAACAGCCGCCGGAAGCCGTCATTATCTGGCTGCATGGTTTAGGCGCGGACGGCTACGATTTTGCACCGATCGTTCCCGAACTGAGCGTTACCGACGAGTTGCCGATCCGCTTTATTTTTCCCCACGCGCCCAGCATGCCGGTAACGGTCAACGGCGGTTTCGTCATGCCCGCCTGGTATGACATTATGGAAATGCAGATCGACCGCAAAGTGGACATCGAGCAACTTAAAAAATCTGCGAACCGCATCGAGGAGTTCATTGACCACGAAATTGCCAAGGGAGTTCCGCAACATCGAATTATCCTGGCGGGATTTTCCCAGGGCGGCGCCGTTGCCTACCACACAGGCTTGAGCGGCAAATATGATCTTGCCGGGTTGATGTGTCTATCGACCTACATTGCCACTTTGAATTTGCTGGCCGATCTGGAGACTAACCAAGGCAAGCAGAAAGATCTTCCACTATTCGTGGCCCATGGCAAGCTCGATCCGGTGGTTCCTGAAACGCTTGGATCTCAAGCAGTTGCCAACCTTAAAAAGATGGGATACCAGCCCGAGTATCGGACCTACCCCATGGAACATGCGGTTTCACCCAAGGAAATTCAGGACATCGACGCTTGGTTGAAGAGAGTTCTATTGCCAGAAAAATAGAAAGGCGGCGAATCCCAGCCAGGAAACCAGTAGCAAGACCCAAGGCAGCCACCGCTGCCGGACTCGGCCCACCGTTTCCGTTTCCTGTTGAACAGTATCTCCGGTGGGCTGCTGGGCAGCTTTCTTGAGTCGCTTGTCCAGTTCCCTGGCCTTGGCTTTCTGTTGCTTCTTGTATAAATCGATTCCCTTTTGAATACCCTGGGCAACCAGCTTGGTTTGCTCTTTGGTTTGCCCTGGTTTTTGAATCCCTTTGGCAATGGTCATTGCTTCCGCTTGGGTCTGCTCCGAGACCTTTTGTTTGGAATATTTTGGCATCTCTACTTCTTGTTTTACCGAAGCCTATAGGTTGTTTTACTGAAGCCTGTAGGTTGTTCTGCTAAAGCCTGTAGGCACTGGGATTGTTCAACGAATGGCAATCCAAATAGCTTCCCCTTTTCCGCAAAGCTTTTGATTGCCGTTGAGGATCGCGGTACTGCAATAATGTTTGCGTCCTTCAACCCGGTTCAGCCTTCCCCAAACCACACATTTTTCATCGGCGTTAATCGATTGCGACAAGTTTACCGAGAACTGCCCCAACACCAAAACTTTATCGGCACTGAAGTCGATAGCAAACGATCCCGTGCAATCCAGCGCTGCCCAGATAAACTCGGGCAGGACTTTTGCGTTGTCGTCCGCCAGGGATACATGAGGAATCCAAGGAGCGGCAACAAGCGGCTTTTCGGAAACCTCCTGGTCTACCGGCCCCGGAAAAATCCGTAGACCGTCGCCCTGCTCACGGTCCGGACCACAAACGAAACACTCCGGAAAGGGGTGGAAATGTAATCCCCGGCAATGTTTGGCGCTATTCTCTGCCTGTTCGAAGGAAATTTTCGGAATCAGGCTGATTTCAACGTTGTCCGTCTGACCGGTGGCGATTAGCTGGTCTTCGTCCATTAAGTGTAAGTTGCCGTTTTCCTGCCGCAGAAGCTTCATGGATTTATTCAAGGGTACCGGGGCATGCAGCCGCACCTGGGCCGAATTACCCAGATATTGGGCGATTCGGCCACAGACATAACCGCCGTTTCCGCTTCCTGGAGGTCCACAATAACGTGAATCGATGGTAATTTGCGTAACCAGTTCCATAGCGTAAGGTAAGTTCTCCACTGTTGCGTTGTAAGTTTTCGACACGCGACGAATAACAGTTTCCACGTGCGCAGGACCAATGGATTATGCCCGCAGAAAATGCTTATCGACCCGGCCTTGCAGGAACCGCGATAGCCCTTCTATTCAGCCTGCTAACCTTGCCGGGCAGCGTACGGGCAGACATCACCCCTTCGGCGGTATCGGATGCAGCATTGGCGAGAATCCAGCACACAATCCAATATGACGGCAGTTATTATGCCATTCCTTATCCCGGCGGGGATGTTCCAGATCACTTGGGAGTATGCACGGATGTTGTTATTCGCAGCTATCGGGCTCTGGGCATAGATTTGCAGAAACGTGTCCATGAAGACATGCGCGCGCATTTTTCCCTTTACCCCTCCAAACGTATCTGGGGTTTGAGCAAGCCCGATACGAATATCGATCATCGCCGGGTACCAAATCTTCAAACGTTTTTCAGTCGCGCCGGCGAAAAGCTTCCCATCTCCGATCAGCCGACGGACTATCAGTCAGGGGATATTGTGACCTGGATGCTGCCGGGCAATCTTCCCCACATCGGCATTGTGACAGCGAACACCGCCACCACTTCAAAAAACCCGCTGGTTGTTCACAACATCGGCGCAGGACCGCAGTTAGAGGATATGCTATTCCGATACCCTATCACGGGTCATTACCGCTATCTGCCCGAGCGATAGCACCCGCCGTCAGCGGGTAAACACTGTCACAGAATAAGGATCAGCGGTAAATGCATTACCCGAATGCGTGGAATTTGCGCTGGAAAAGCTAAGACGCCAGGGTTCGCCTTCTTTGGGAAGAGTGGCTTGGCTGGCAGTATCACCAAGATTCATCACAACAAACGCCTGTTGGTCACCATTGTCTCGGATAAAGCTATATAGGTTAGGCGTGCCCTGGCTAATGTTTTCGAAACTTCCGGTTTGCAATGCCGGCGTCTTATTGCGCATTTGAATAATGCTGCGATAAAAGTTATACAAGCTGTCGGGATCTTCCAGTTGGTCAGCCACGTTAAACGCTTCGACATTGTCTGCCAGCGGCCGGAAAAACCGTCGCGCCTCCGTGAACCCGCCGTTATCAGGATTGCCATTCCAGCTCATCGGCGAGCGAAGGGCATGATCCCCAACACCGCCCTTGGTATGCCCTAACCCGATCTCTTCGCCATAGTAAATAAATGGAATGCCGGGTACGGTCAATAACAACGCCGCAGCCATTTTGTACTTGTTCAAGTCACCCGCCATTTGCCGAATAATACGATCACCCGCGAAGGAATCGTGATTCGCCAGAATCACCGCCATCTCATTGTGGGGTATGCTCTGTATCGACGAAGTCAGTTGATTGGACGCTTTGCCTGAACGAGCGGTGCGAATCAATTCCTTATGCAGGCCAAAATTGAAGGCGCTGCCACAGGAGTCTTTGCGTCCCACCCGGAGTGAATCATTTGGATCTTCACACACCATATAGCGGTTGTCATACTCGTTTATCACGCTCATCAACCGTTGCAGAATAGCGTGATTTTCCGGTTGACTGGTGAGCTTGCCGACACCGTTTTCAATCAGATGTCCTACAGCATCGAAGCGGAACCCATCCACCCCCATTTCCAGCCAAAACCGGAGATTGTTTTCATGAAACTGCATCACCGCTTCATTTGTCAGATTGAAATCCGGCATCTGATTCCAGAAGATCCCATAATAGTAACCGGTATTCGCCTTATGCCAAGTGTTCTGCCGGTCCCAGCGTGGCCAAAGTTTGTTGGTGTCTGACCAGATATACCAGTCGCGTTTATCGCTTTGCGGATGCCGGCTGTCTTTGAACAATGGGTTCAACGCCGCACTGTGGTTAATCACATAGTCGATAATGATGCCAATCCCGCGCTTATGTGCCTCGTCTAGCAGTGTCTTGAATTCTTCCATTGTGCCGTAAGCAGTTTCGGTTGCCCGATAATCCTTCACGGCATAACCATGGTCATCGTCCTGGCTATCCATCATCGGCATCAGCCAAATACCGGTTATTCCCAAGTTCTGCAAGTAATCGAGCTTTTCGATAAGGCCGTTAAAGTCTCCACGGCCGTTCTTGTCGCTATCCCGATATCCTCGGACATAGATCTCCATGAACACCGCCTTTTTATACCAATCTTTCGGCAACGCAGAAGCCCTGTTGGTAGGGGTGATCGGGCTCATGTCGAGCTTGGCGGAATAATCGGTCACCGGTCCCGGATCAAACTTCGGGGCTGAGGCACAGGAAATAAGGATAATGCTTGACAGCACAACGAATAGAAAACGCATAAAACCTACTCTGAAGTGAATGAATGAAATTGACAAACCTGCCCGGCAACGCGCTGGTCAGAATACAGTATGGTCCATATGTGGAATTTAGAAAAAGTTAAAAAAGAAAGTCCCATTATCCAAATGATTCAAGGTATTCTTAGCAAAGATCCTATTGGGCAACGGAGCCCTAAAAATCAATTAACAAATCGAATACGGTAGACAGCTGAATATGAGTGATAGTTGGGACGATTACGCTTCCGAATGGGACACAAATAAAGATGCAATCACCTACGCCAAGAATGCATTTAGCGCCTTGGAAGACTACATGCAATTGCGCAACTTACGCATCTTCGATTTTGGCGCGGGAACCGGTCTACTAACCGAAAGACTTGCGCCGGTCGCACGGGAAATCGTTGCCCTGGACACTTCAGAAAAGATGCTGACAGTGTTAGAGAGTAAAGAACTGCCAAACGTGAAGGCAATTTCGGGGATGCTTACCGACACATTGATAGAGACTAATCCCTTATTACAAGAACCTTTTGATTTGATAGTCGCATCCTCTGTATTCGGATTCCTTGAAGACTATGAACTTACCCTGGCCATGTTACGAACCTTGCTAACCGAAGGCGGCAGTCTGGTCCAATGGGACTGGCTGGCTTCGGAAAGCCAGCCTGATTTTGGCTTTTCAGAGCAGCGGGTAATAGATTCTCTAAACCAAGCCGGCTATAAAGATGTAACGACAAACAAACCGTTTATCATGAAAAGCACTCACGGCGAAATGCGGGTGATTATGGGAATGGGCAAACGGTGACCATTGACTTGACTGGATGATTGCATAGCACACGGCTCAACAAAGAAGGTGCAAAAGCGGCTTATCTCCAGCCAATAGGTGTTCCTCAATGAGAAAGTATGGGCTATTAATAGCGCTAGCAAAGCGTCTTGTCGCAGCTGATCATGGTCATGAAGATCTTCATAGCCCAGCGCAATGCCATACACGCGTTGCTTAATCAGAGACTCAACACTGTGTTCAATTAATTCAGGATCCCGATGATCAGTAAAGCAATGACTCAACCGCTTTAAAATGTGGGTACGGTGCTCAACTTCCCTGAGTAAGATGCCACCTGCATCAGAGGTGATCTTGCCACCATCGAATTTTGCGGTAACTTCACGATTACCCAGGTGCTGAAATTCAAGCTGAGTTGCGTTACACTCTGTTTGCATAAGGCCTTGCCTCTTATGGATAGTAACTTGTTGA
>JANQMN010000042.1 GCA_028280065.1 Hahella sp. | reverse complement strand
CCTTGCCAAGAAGTGTAACACCATTGTGGTGAATCTGAGGGCCACCCGGAGGGCGAGCCGCTAAAGGGCCATCTACGTTGTTGCGATTGCTCGAAAGATACCCAATATTCCTTCGCAAACGCGCCTAGTATCTGACCCTTTAGCGACTCGCTTAATGTGCTATCTATATAGGACACTACACTAGATCTACCCGTTTCCTCGCGTATATCTCAGCGAACCGCTGCTCGTCAAGCCATCCCTCCTGTTCGCAGTACCGCAAGGCGAGTCGGATCAGTTCTTCTGCATATTGCCGCCCAGTTAGTTTGTTAAATAGCTCAGACCGGCAATGTTCCCGGCGGGCCAGAACTCTTAATAACGTTGCTAATATGAAGTGCCCATCCTCATATGCGAGAATTTGCTGTTTTATGTCGACATTCAATTAACTGTCCCTTCTATTTAACTCCGACTGCAATTTATTGTCCCTAGCGCACTATTGCTTCCTTCCAGGCTAGGCATTCATAATAGCGCGTTTAGAAAGTCTCCAGGATTCTTACAAATTTATGCTTCTCAAAAAAATATTTAAACCAAAGTGGCAAAATAATAATCCCGATATCCGCCTCGAAGCCGTTGCTCAGATGCAATGGCAGTCTGGAGAGGAACGCGAAATTCTAAGCGCGATAATCGGCGGCGATTCTGATTCACGGGTTGTCGACGCTGCTATCCAAAAAGTGGATAAGTTCCGAGACCTCCTGGAACTTTCTAAAAAACACCCGCAACAAAGGCTGCTTAATGCTAGGCTTGTCGATTGGGTTAAAACCAGCCTGACCGACAACGGGAGTTTTCAGAACCTGGATCTAAGCGCCGATCCGGCGTTTGTACTCGACATAGCTACAGAGTTGCGTAATTCCGGATTGCTCGGCGATTTTCTCGACAAACTGACCCGGACTGCGCCACAGCTCCTTACCGAATTGGTCAAATCACATTCAAACAGCCAGATACGGCAAGCGGCCGCGGACCGTATTACCTCGCCAGAGGAGATGGCTGAACTCGCAAACCTTATGAAAAATAAGGACAAGCGCACCTACCAAACGCTGAAATCCAAGCTCAACGAACGCAAACTGGAGCAACAGGCAAAGGAGCAGAAGCGCCAGGAACTGCTGGATTTGTGCGCAAGTCTGGAGAATCATGCCGAGACGGAAGCCATCAAATACTATGCCGAAAAACTGGAAGCCCTTCGCAAACGCCTGAGCACCCTCGATTTGTCGTCCGAACCGGAAATTCATACCCGGATTGAAACCGCCATCAGCAAATGCGATGACCGGGAAAAGGCTCTTCGCGAACAGCAACAAGAAGAGCAGCGGCTCACGGAACTCAACGAACAGCAAACTGAAGAAAGAGCCAACACCCTGGTAGAACTTGAAAATGCCGTCACGCGATTGCAACAGGCAGCGCTTGAGTCCGACAGCGAACTCTCGGCTTTGGACGGACTGCTTACCACCCAGGAGAATCGTTGGCTGGAAGCCACCCGGCATCAAGCCGTGGGTAAAGCTGAGCAAAAACGTTACCAGCAACTGATGGGGGAAGTCAGGCATTACTATAGCGCCTGCAGAAGACTCTCCGCCGCAAAAGAAACCTTGGAACAGGATCTCGATGCCGCATCGTCTGCCTTAAAAAACAATCAGGAAATTGATAAGAGAACCCACCAGCGGCTACGTAACACGCTAAACGGCATTGAATGGCCGGAGGGGTATCATCTGCATTCGCTGTTAAAGCGCGGAGCGGAAGTCGTCGGCGAAATCCAGACCATTCAAACCCAACATATCGAAGATATTTCCAAGTTAAAGAAGAAAGTTGAGGGCCGGTTAGCGCTTCTTTCGCAACAAGTCGATGCCGGCGAGGTGAAGCAGGCGCAAAAAACCATTCGGGAAGTTTTTCGGGAACTTAGCCACCTGCCCAATAAAGTCACCCAAGGTTTAAATTCCAGACTTCGCTTGGAACAGAATCGCCTGGATGAACTTAAAGACTGGCAGGGATTCGCCACCCGGCCAAAGCAGGAAGATTTGTGCCAACGCATGGAATACCTGGCGAGCCAGCATCTGGAACCGCGAATAAAGGCACAGAAAATTAAAGATCTGCAGAATCAATGGCGGGCTCTCGGAGGCTCCACAGATCAACTGTTATGGACCCGCTTTAAAGAGGCTGCCGACTTGGCATTTGCGCCTTGCCGGGAGTTCTTTAATGAAGAAGACAAGCTAAAAGCCGCTAACCTGCAAAAACGCGAAGCAATCTGCGTGCAACTCAGCGAGTTTCTGGAGCAAATAGACTGGGATGATCCAGACTGGAAAGCGCTCGACAAAATCAATCGCAAAGCACGGGAAGAGTGGCGGCTGTATTACCCGGTTGATCATAAACAGGGTAAACCCGTTCAAAACCAATTCAACACTCTGCTCGCCACGATTGACGAGCACTTGGGAAAAGAAAAGGAACTGGGTTACCAACAGAAAAAAGCCATTATCGCTAAAGCAGAGGAACTAGCGGTTCAGGAAGATGTGAGAGCCGCGGCCAGCGAAATCAAAAAACTGCAAAAGCAGTGGGAAAGCATCAATCTTACCGATCACAAGAAAGACCGGGCATTATGGTCGGAATTTCGTAAAGCCTGTGATGCCATCTTCAACAAACTTACCGCGCAACGAAAAGAACGGGAAGAAGCGCACACCCATGCGGTCAATCGTGCCGAAGAGCTGATAGAAGCTGTCACTAAACTGCAGGAAAATGCTGACGAAAGCGCTGAAGCAGCGCTTGCTTCATTAACCGATGCTTTTCAAAATCTGGAAGGCTTGGGAGATGCACAACGCAGCTTACAAAATAAGTTTAATCAAGCTAGCAAACAGGTAAAAAGCAAGGTCAGTGTGCAACGTCAGCAGACCTATGCCGATTATTTTAAATCTCTGGTAACGGAAGTCTTCAATATCGCTGAACTCGATCCCTGGCTGGCAAGCGAATCTGCCAAAGCATTTAAGGAAAAACATCTCGCTGCCCTTTCGGCATCCAGCTTATCTCCTGATTCCGCCGAAGACCTGCTGCTACATTTGGAGATTTTAGCTGAAGTTCCCAGTCCCGAAGCCTACAAAGAACGCCGCATGGCCTTGCAGGTAGAAAGGCTGACGGCCGGATTGCAGGGCGCTCACCCGGATGAACGCAGCCTGCAGGAAAAATTCGAGACCCAGTTGCTCGCGCTTCTTGCCGCACTTGCCTCGGCCGAACGCGCGGCGGAAATCAAATCGCGATTAATCAGGGTGATAGACGGTTTGATTGAAAAAGTGGAGATAACTACACATTAGCCGTTCCCACTCTCAACCCGCATTGCTGCAATATGTCGTTCCAAACCCGGGTGTGTGCTCGGGTTGCCATTAAAAAGGCTTGCCGTAAATCCGATTCAAGCCCTACTGCTTCAATTAAATCAGCCTTTTCTTGAATCTCGCCAGGCAATTTTTCATGGGTAGACTGCAATGTATACATCCAAGTCCGGAACGCTTTGTCGAGCTCAGACAGATGCGGTTGAATGCCGCCGATAAAGACCTTCTGCAAGACATTGGATAGGATTTTTGCGTCTCTGTTCGGGCGGCCCTGAAAGCAAACTGGACGTGCAGCGAGACGCACTTCAACAGCCTGGTTAATCGCATTGAGATAGTGGATGGATTCTTGGTAGGAAACCAGTAGCCTGCCGATGATGGGTGTGATTGCCAGCGTCTGATTGGAAGCCTCATAAGCTGACGCATCAGTTAGCAATCCGGGTTGCCTCGACCACTTGGCGAGACTGGACAATGCAGCAGATAACTCTGCATGATCGGAAAAACGAAACGCTGCCGTAAGCGGGCCATATCGGCTGGAAAACAGTTGCTGGAATTCTGGCCCTGCCCAAGTAGCATTCCAAACTACGGCGGGTAACTCTCTTTCCTTTAAGCCTTTGATTTTGAAGAGCTCTGTCAAAACCTCCGGGGGTTCCTCCTGCGTTTGCAAATGCCGAATACAGTCTTCCAAGGCCGATAACAGAGAGACTTCGTACAGCCAACGTTGGCTAGGCTGCATTACTTTACCAAGGACACTGTTGCGCCCGGCTATTACCCGGTTGAGATCACAATCCAGAATCCCTAAAAAATCCAAGAAATCAATTTTAACTTCCTGAGTGGCCACCTGGAGCTGCCTTCGGCTGGGATAAGCTGTGGTAACCGGGTCTACCTTGACGATATCGAGTTCAAGAACTCTTTCCAATCGGCCTATGTAATCGTCAAACAGATCATTGGTGGTTCGCGCGCCATCACAGGAGATTAACGTCAAGACAAAGGCAAACAGTAGTAATTGCCATACTCGGTAAAAAGCCACATTGGCTACCTGCTAACGAGAAGTTGTTCAACCTGTCTACGGCGTTTGGAGGATGACGTCTCACCATTCTATGCCAGAAGGCGACTGTCTGATAACTCAACTAGTTAGGGCCAAAAGACTTCTAAACGCTAATTTCAGAAAAGTCTGCAACAATGGGAAACTTATCCTGAGACTCGACCGGCTCTCCCCTCACCAACTGCATCACCCCCAGGCAGGCCTCGTGAGCAGCCTCCAGTTCCGCAGGTACATCCGAAAGAAATAAGATTTCCTCGGCCGACAAACCTATCGTCTGCTGAATTGTTTGATAGGAAGCCGGTTCTTTTTTGTGGCCGATTCGGGTGTCAAAATACCCTTCAAAGCACGGAGTGAGATCCCCGGCTTCCGAATAGCCAAATATCAGCCTTTGGGCCGCCACCGACCCGGAAGAATAGACGAACAAACGAATCCCCCGGCTCGCCCAGCGTTGTATTGCCTCCGCCGCATCCGCATAGACATGGCCTTTGAAAGCTCCTTTTTCATAGCCTTCCTGCCAAATCATACCTTGCAAAGCTTTCAGCGGTGTCGCTTTGGTATCCGAGGCTATCCAATTTTGCAGTTGATCGTGGATGCCGGCAATATCGGAGGATTCCAAACCGGCAGTCTCCGCCACAGCCGCTAGCTGTTCCGCAACGTCCGGTCGGGCCTGGCGATCCCGCAAAAACTGCTCAAGATGCCTTGCAGAATAGGGGAACAGCACGTCGTGCACAAACCGGATACTGCTGGTAGTGCCTTCAATATCCGTGACGATGGCCTTGATCACGCCAGTACCTCGCGCAGTTGCTCAAATCGTGGCGCTTTGGCAGCGATATCACTTCCGGTGAACTGCGCAACCCAGCCTTCCGGATTGGTAAAAAGGCGTACTGCCGTAAAGTTCGGTTCCGGCCCCATATCAAACCAGTGCCGTGTGCCGTTGGGAACGCTGATCAGATCGTTCCGGACGCAGTGCACCACAAACACCTGGGCATCTGCATGGATATAGAATAACCCTTCACCTTCCACAAAAAATCGGACCTCATCTTCTGAATGCTGATGTTCATCCAGGAATTTTTTACGGAACTCGGTTTTTTGCGGATGCTCCGCAGTCAAGCGAATGACGTCGGCAGTGGCAAAGCCGTTTTCTTCTTTTAACTTTTGGATTTCCGAAGCATAAGCTTCCAACACCAGGGCAGGAGTGGCATCTTCGGGCAAATTTCGGGTCTCCCAACGTTCAAAGCGGATTCCTAAGCCGCGTAACTGTGCGGTAATTTCCTCTCCATCGTGAGTGAGTTTTTGCGGTTGGCTAAAATCGTTGTCCTGATAGACCAGTAAACTACTCATCGGGTTGTCCTCATTTCCAAAAGTCGGCATCGCAAAAGAAATTCAAAGGCTTCGATATGACGCAGAGATTCCTCCATATCAATACCCCAAGTATAGAGACCGTGACCACGAATAAGGTAGCCGGGGGGGTTATCATGGGTACGGAAAAGATAGCGGGTTTGTTCTGCCAAGGCTGGAATATCCTGGGTATTTTCAAATATAGGCACCACGACTGATTCTTCATGACTGCCGATATCTCGGAACGCCTTTTGTAACTCATAGCCCTGCCATTCCAACTGCGATGCATTCGCCAGAAGTTTCGAGACCACAGTAGCCGAGACCGAATGGGTGTGCAAAACCGCATTCACTTCCGGCAGTTCCTGGTAGATTACCGTGTGCAGCAAGGTTTCCGCAGAGGGTTTCCGGTCACACTGTACGGGTTGGCCCAGCATATCCACCAGCATGATATCGGCAGCGGTTAGCTGCCCCTTGTGTTTGCCTGAAACGGTTATCGCCAAATGGGAATCATCCAGCCTGGCCGAATAGTTGCTGCTGGTAGCCGGAGACCATCCTTGTGCATAGAGGAATTTTCCCGCCGAGATTAATTCTTGGCTGCGACTTGCAAAACGCGTTAGATCCACAACAATATCCGCCTTCATTGATGCTGGCGGCTATTATAGATTGCTTTCGGGAATTGAAAAGGTAATATAAAAAATCCGGCAGACTTTGCTGCCGGAGAGAGTACTAAAGATTAAGAATGCTAAAGGGAATGGGAGTCCTAATGGAGATGCCTGTTAGCGCAAATAATCTCCGTCCTGGCCGATTTTTCCCGGTCCGTTCAATACGTAAACACCGGCAGAATAAGCATTCACGAAGAAGTTAATCTCGCCGTTGCTGACATTAATGCTGTTGCCTGTCACGGCATCACGATAGATCCCGTTCGGTATTCCGCTGACACTGATGTTTTGACCGCTGGCGGCGGCAAGTCCAACCACCGCGAAAGATCCACCATCATTGTAGGAGCGGCTAAAACTCATACCGGCGCCCCACTCGTTTACCCGCTCCATTTGGCCTTTTTGCAATGCAGGAATGGCGCTACGAATGGCATTCAGGCGTTTGATATGCCGGTATAAAGGATGGCTTTGGCTGGCTGCCAACCCCGCACCGGTAAGATGTTCACCATAGTAGGCGCGACCGGTTTCTGCCACGACATCATTACTTCCTTGGATATCCTGGGGGGCACCGGCCATAAAGGCAATTTCCTCACCGTAGTACAGGCTTGGAATGCCACGGATCGTCCAGAGCAGATTATAGGCCAGGGCGGCATTGCCGTTGTCGCAGCAATAGCGGTACTTAAAGTCGTTATCCGGGCCGACATCGTGATTCTGGAAGAAGGTAACCAGCTGGGTGGGATCCGCATAGGTCCAATCCCAACCCAGCGCGCCGCCGACACCGCCGAACGAACCCCGTGTCACGTTATCTCTAAAGGTGGAAAACAGTGGGAAATCCAACACGCTGTGTCCGGAATCGCCCTGCGGGTTGGACGGATCGCTGCCGCTACGGGTATACCACCAGGGGCGGATAACCGCCGATGCATTGTCGTTAGCCAGTTCCGAACCGAATCCGAGGCCCTTCACTAACACTTCTCCAAATACAAACAATCCGGGTTTGTGCGCCTGCCAGTTATGCACGTACTCCAACAACTCGTCCCGTTCAATGTGCTTGGCGGTATCCAGACGAATCGCATCGACGCCCATGTCCAGATACATCCGAATCGCATTATTCAGATAGTCCTTAACATTCTGATTTCCTGTCGCGAGGTCGATGGTATCGCCCGCCATATGCTTACGTTGCAGAGCACCGGGATTTTCCCAGTCGCCGCCGCTCATGAAACCGTCGAGGTGGTACCAATCCGGGTCCAAGGTTGCCGCATCGATCCCAAAGAACCGATTAGGATCATAGCCGCAACTCGGTACGGTCACGCCGGTTTTGGGATCTACCAGGGGTAGCTCGCCGGCAGCGTCGCTGCTATGTCGTTCCCGGAACCAGACCGGTGCGACGGGATTGTCGTTGTCGTCACGAAACTCAGACGCATAGTCGCCGGGATTGCCCTGATAGGGCCCTAGATCCGTTGGTGTACAGGCTGCATCGCGATAGTATTTGATGGGCAGGTGATCGATCCAAACCTGGTCGCGAACTCCATATTGGCTGGAATGATTGATAACCACGTCCTGAATCACCTTCATGCCTCTGGCATGGGCGGCATTGATAAAGTCCTGGTAAGTCGCACCGGGACTTTCCAGACGCGGGTCCACCCGCATCCAGTCATAGGCGTGATAGCCGTGATAATCCAAGCCGGAGCGGTTCTCTACCGGTGGCGTCACCCAGATCGCCGTGAAACCCAAATCCTGGATATAGTCCAGCTTATCGATTAGGCCCTTAAAGTCGCCTCGCCAGGTGGGATCGTCTTCATTGAGACGGTCGCGGTTAAAATAATTGTTACTGGAATCGCCATCGTTAAACCTAGCAGTCATCACAAAATAGATGGTTTCCTCGCGGAAGTCCCCGGTATTTGGGATGTCTCCAACCTGGGCCGAAAGACCGGCTGTTTTGCCTTCAAAACTGACGCTGATGTTTGCAAAACCGTCATTCTGTGCCGCCAGCCAGCCGCTTGACGAAATTGTCGCCACCTGGGTGTTATTGCTCGCATAACTCGCCTGGCTGGTCACTTCGCTGCTTGAACCGTCACTGTACTGGGCAAAAACCTGGAGTTGCAGCCCTTCCCCAGTCTGCATTTGAAGACTGCCGGAAGGCATCAGGCTGATACTTTGCAGTACGATCTGTTGCTGTTCTTTCGTCACTGTTAGAGATTTGCTCAGCTCATCAAATACGATGTGGTAGTCGGCAAAATCATCAACGACATAATCCGTGCCGGGATAGCTTTCGGTCCAATTGCCGTTATCTATTTTGAATCGGGCATTCGCATCTTCGCCGTTGAAACTGACGCGAATTTCATAGCGCCGGGTATCGTCTATCCGGCTGAGCGCCGCCTTACCCCAGTTATTCGGTGTACCACGGAAGAACCAATCGCTGACCGGCGTTCCACCACATGAACTCACTTCGGTGGCAGAGACTTCACGACTATTGGCATCGAAGGCAATCTGATAATAAGCATCATCGGCGACAACATAATCCTGGGAAGGATAGGCTTCCGTCCAGTCTCCATAGCGGTCGATCTTAAAACGCGCCGGACTTCCCTCTCCATTGAAATGCTGGCAAAGCCCGAACTGGCCATCGCCCAAGTCCTCCATGGCCGTTGTTGCCCAGCCATTGGGCGTGCCGCGAAAATACCAGGCATCCTGGGTATCGCCATCGCAGTTCGCCACCGGGGAGGCCGCTACTGCTTGGGTGGCGGTGTTGAAAGTGATTCGGTAAGACTGTTGATCATTGACTTGGTAATCCTCGCTTGGAAAGGCTTCCGACCAGTCGCCGAGTCGATCAATCTTAAACCTGGCAGGTTGTTCTTCGCCGTTGAAAGTCTGACAGGTTTCCAGCATACCATTGCCGAGATCGGTCAACGCGTCGGTACCCCAACCGTTGGGAGTACCCCGAAAATACCAGTCGGCTTGCACGGAAACCGAAGTTAACACGAGCAGCGCACTAGCTGCTCGCCTGAAGATGGGTTTCATTGATTTGTCCTCTACTGTTTTTATTTTACCCGAGCACGCCAAGTTTAACGTTTAACCAAGGTCTGAAATTTTTACCCGTAACTTTCATCAATCAGTTAATCACCATGCCATACCAGGGAATGTCCGGCTCCGAAAGACTGTTCCGTGCCGCTTGAATTGTTGAATGACTATCCTAAGGTATTAAGCCACTCTGACATCAGGGGCAAATTAGGGGTGAACTTTTTGGGGCCAGGCGTCTTGGCTTGAGGGGATAGGCTGAGGTAAGCTTGCCGAAAGCATGCAATGCAGGTTAAATCATGTTGATATCAGCCGAAATCAGTTTCTACCCGTTGACCGATGACTTTAAGCAAAATGTCCTCGACGTCATCCAACAGCTACAAAGTTACCCGGATATCAGTGTCCAACCCAATCGCATGAGCACTCAGGTTTTTGGCGAGTTCGAAGCGGTTACCCAAGCGCTGAACGGGACAATGCAATGGTCCTTCGAACGTTATGGCCATGCCGTCTTCGTGAGTAAAATCATGCGCGGTGACCGCTCTCCGAAACCGACAAGTTAGTTGACTCCGCTTGACAATCAGTTTTATCAGGCCCTGAACAACGGATGGCGCTGGGGTTGTGTGGTTGAAAACACCAACCCTGACAATACCCGCCTCGAACTTTTACTTCGCCGGCTGAGCAACCTGCCGGGTATAACCGATATTGCGCTGGTCTCCGATGCCGCCGATATCCCGATCGGCAATTTGACCCGGATCAGCGCCCGCCAGTTTCGGCAGCTATTGGGCAGAGAGTTTGATGCGGTCTGCTTCGATATGTTCAGCGGATTCCATGCCGATGCATTTGTGGCGCTGTCCGGCTGTATTCGCGGCGGTGGAATATATCTGCTGCACGCGCCGCCAGTGGAAACCTGGCGGGAATTTTCCGACCCGGATCTCGACCGGCTGTTGGCATATCCGGCCAAAAGACAAGATTCCGCAAACTGTTTCCTGGGGTTTTTACAGCACGAATTTGCCCACGCCTCCTGTTGGTCGGCTGGCGGCTTCCAAGAGTTTGTGGCATTTTGCTCTACTCCGAATCAACGCACGCAAGGGAATGCCGGCAGCTTCGCGGCAAACCTCGATGATCAAAAGCAGATCATTGCAGCGGTCCTGGCGAACTGGCGGGGGCGATCCGACATCGCAATCGTTTCCGCGCCCAGGGGCCGGGGTAAATCATCAGCGCTGGGCATCATCAGCGCAAGAGTTCAGCGACAGACAAACCGGCCATTTCCCAACGCCCCCGCCGTTTGGGTAACAGCGCCGAACAAGGCGGCGTGTGGCACCCTGTTTAAGCATTATCACCTGGAACTCCAAGCGTTATCCGGGAATCGAAACGCAAGTGAATGCCATTCACTGAAGTTCATCGCCCCCGATGCATTGCTGCAACTAATAGTCAATCCCGAAATAAATTCAAAGCAGAAACTTCCGGACCTGTTGATTATTGACGAAGCCGCCGCTATTCCGCTTTACCTGCTCCTTGAATTTCTGCAGGCCATTCCGAATTGCATCCTGTCTTCCACGACGGAAGGATACGAAGGTTCGGGCCAGGGATTTCGCCTACGTTTCTTACCTGAATTACAAAGGGCCGGCCACCGCCTGCAGTCCTTCAGCCTGCAAGCGCCGGTACGCTGGGCCCAGGGTGACCCTTTGGATCTCTTTTTCAGCAAGACATTTCTGCTAGCGACGGAAAACGCCGGGAATCGCACCCCAAGCAACTCGCCACCGGCCGCTAGCCTGCAACTACAACGATTGGAATCGAAGGCGCTGGTAGAACAACCGGCAGTGCTTGAGGAACTATTCGGTTTACTCACAATGGCGCATTACCGCACGACACCGGACGACTTACGGATCCTGCTCGATTGCCCGGAGGTACAGGTTTTCGCGGTATTTCATGATGCCCGGCTTTATGGCTGTATCCTGGTTTCCATGGAACAACCGTTTTCCGACAATGCATTGGAAGCGGCGATTTGGCAGGGTGCTCGGCGCCCGAAAGGCCACTTGCTGCAGCAGAGCCTGGCCCAGCAACTGCATATCAGACAAGGCCTGAGTACGACGATGGCGCGCATCGTCCGTATTGCGATTCATCCGAACTGGCAGCGGCAGGGAATGGGAAGTTGGGCGCTGAAGCAGCTATTCGAAACGCTGCCGGACGACATAACGCTTGTGGGAACCAGTTTTGCTGCAGAAAGCCAGGTCCTCCGATTTTGGCGTCGGCAGGGTTTTCAGTTGGTCCGCTTAGGGACAAAACGCGACCCTTACAGCGGTTGCTATCCGGCACTGATGTTCAAGGCGCGAGAATCCTTGGGAGAAACCTTGGTCGCCAAGGCACAAAGGCGTTTTTTGCAAAGAATACAATTTGATTTGGCCCGCGCCCGCTACCCTGCGGTTCACCACTCCCTCCTTACCGGGAGGGAACTAAAGAGCGCTCAACACTTAAAAATCGATGTTTCCGCTATCGGCCAGGTCTCCGAAGAGATCGGGCTGTTCGCTGCTGGATATAGAAATTACTACGCCGTTGAGGATAGTTTGCACCTCGCCCGGAAGTTGAAGCCGAATTTTGCCGGCAACAGTGCATGGCGGGAGTGCATAGAGCATCATTGCGATTTGGCCGAAGCCGCTCAGAGGCTCTCGTTGCCGGGTAAAAAGCA
>JANQMN010000107.1 GCA_028280065.1 Hahella sp. | reverse complement strand
GTCGGAAGGAATGGTATTGGCCGCAGGACCAGGCGGCAAAGATATCTGGCTGCTGCAGCCGGACGAAGGCGCGCAACCCGGCATGCGGGTAATGTAACTCTTAGGGGCTATTGAACTATCGGACCACGATCACCATAATGCGCGGCGTTTGCTGGTTCGGTAGCCTTGCGGCTCCGGTAAATCGACATTCCGATTAATATAGGGCGAATAGTAATCTGATCCATGACCGAATATTTGTTGATACTGGTCAGCACCATTCTGGTGAATAACTTTGTCCTGGTGCAATTCCTTGGGCTCTGTCCCTTTATGGGAGTTTCCAACAAACTGGAAACCGCAATCGGCATGAGTTTGGCGACGACCTTTGTACTTACGCTGTCTTCAGTCTGCAGCTATCTAGCCTTTACCTATTTGCTGGAACCGTTGGGACTGGAATATCTAAGAACCATAACCTTTATCTTGGTAATCGCCGTTGTCGTGCAGTTCACCGAGATGGTGGTGCATAAAACCAGTCCGCTCCTGTACCGGGTCCTCGGAATTTTCTTACCCTTGATTACGACCAATTGCGCGGTGCTGGGGGTGGCTTTGCTTAATATTAAAAAGCAGAACAACTTCACCGAGTCCATACTTTACGGTTTTGGCGCGGCGCTGGGATTTTCGCTGGTGCTGATACTGTTCTCCGCCATGCGTGAACGCATAGCCGTGGCAGACGTCCCAACTCCTTTTAAGGGTAGCGCCATAGGCTTGATTACAGCCGGATTAATGTCGTTGGCATTTCTTGGATTTACAGGATTGGTAAATATTTAGTACCGCGATGAGTATAGTTTTAATTGCCGTTGGTTCATTGCTCGCATTAGCCGCCATATTTGGCGCGATACTGGGGTTTGCCTCCGTTTATTTTAAAGTGGAAGGCAATCCTCTCGTCGATCAGATCGACGCCCTGCTACCGCAGACCCAGTGCGGTCAGTGCGGTCATCCTGGTTGCCGGCCCTATGCAGAAGGCATCGCGGCCGGTGAGGACATTAACAAATGTCCTCCCGGAGGCGAGTCCACCATTGCCGCGTTGGCTGATTTATTGGGGGTGGAAGCCAAACCTTTAGATGCCGAACACGGTGAAAGCCAAGGTAAACGCGTCGCTTACATTCGCGAAGACGAATGTATCGGCTGCACCAAGTGTATCCAAGCCTGCCCTGTCGATGCGATTCTGGGCGCTGCAAAACAGATGCATACGGTCATCGTCGATGAATGTACCGGCTGCGATCTATGCGTGGAGCCCTGCCCGGTCGACTGTATCGACATGGTCCCGTTGTCTGTTTCCATCCGGGATTGGGGCTGGGAACGTCCTTCCCAGAAAGATATGCATTTGGGTCAAAAACTCATCGTCACCGATCGAATGACGGATACCTCGAAAGATCCGGACGATCAGGAGGCGGCATGAGGAAACTCTGGGATTTCCACGGCGGTATCCATCCGCCGGAAAACAAGCGGCAATCCACCAGCCGGCCGATAAGAATTGCCGGCATCCCTAAACAGCTGGTCATTCCTTTGCAACAACATATTGGCGCTGCGGCAAGAGCGGTCGTGGAAGTCGGACAGCAGGTGAAAAAAGGCGAACTTATTGCCGACGCTGTCGGCGCCGTGAGCGTCCCGGTACATGCCTCTACGTCCGGCACCATAGTGGCCACCGAAGATCGCCCGGTCGCACATCCTTCCGGTTTAAGCGATCGCTGCATCGTTTTGGAGGCAGACGGCGAAGATCTGTGGACAGAGCTTCAGCCATGCCCGGATTACAAGCAGCTATCCACTGCCGGGTTATTGGCAAAAGTGCGTAACGCCGGGATCGCCGGGATGGGCGGGGCCGGTTTTCCGACCGAGATAAAACTCCACCCGCCGAAGAACGACAAGGTCAATGCCCTGATCCTTAACGGCGCCGAGTGTGAACCCTATATCACTGCAGACGATATGCTGATGCGGGAACGCGCCGACTGGATTGTGAAAGGTCTGGAAATCATGGCCTATTTGCTGGAACCGGAAGAAGTCTTTATCGGCATCGAAGATAACAAACCGGAAGCCATCGAAGCCTTGCGGCAGGCGACTCAGCAAACCAAGATCCATCTGGTGGTTGTTCCCACCAAATACCCTTCCGGAGGCGAAAAACAACTGATAAAAATCCTGACCGGCTTGGAAGTGCCTCACGGCCGGATTCCCGCGGATATTGGCGTGATGTGCCAAAATGTCGGAACCGCAGCCGCCGTCTATCGGGCGGTAAGACATGGGGAACCATTGATATCGAGGATCACGACCGTAACCGGCCAAAGTGTCCGCAGTCCCGGTAATTTCGAAACCCGAATCGGTACCCCTATCGAGTTCCTCTTGCAGGAAGCCGGCTACCAGGCTGAATCAGCCGGAAGATTAATCCTGGGCGGCCCGATGATGGGGTTTTCGCTATCGCACGAAAACCTACCGATCACCAAGACTACCAACTGCATACTGGCTGCCACAGCCGAAGAGTTCCCTGATCCTTTACCGGAGCAAAACTGTATTCGCTGCGGGATGTGCGAAGCAGTTTGTCCGGCTGAACTCCTGCCCCAGCAGCTTTATTGGTTTGCCCGGTCCGAAGAACTGGAAAAAGCCGAATCCTATAACCTATTTGACTGTATCGAGTGCGGTGCCTGCGCTTATGTTTGTCCGAGCAGCATTCCACTGGTCCAGTATTATCGTTTTGCGAAAAATGCCATACGCCTGTCGCAGGCGGAGCATCAAAAATCGGACAAAGCAAGAGAGCGTTTCGAGTTCCGGAAACTGCGCTTGGAACGCGAACAGGAAGAAAAGGCGGCAAAACGCAAAGCCCGGGCAGAGGCTGCGGCAAAAGCCCAGGCTGAGCGTAAGCAAAGGGAAGCTAGCAGCGATACCGCAGCAAATACCGGTAGAGAGTCCGACGCCGCCTCGAAACAAGCTGCCGTGGCCGCCGCCGTCGAACGGGCCAAGGCGAAACGCCAGAATCCCGCCAAGCAAAACCCAAAAGAGTCAGGACAAGAAAATAAACCCCTAGAACAACAACTTCAGTTGCCCAGCACTGAGGAATTGAAAGCCAATATAGAAAAGGCAAAAGCCAAACTGGAAAAAGTCCGAGCCGCGCTTACGGATGCCGAAAATAAAGGTAGCCCGACAGTTGATAAGATGCGTGCTGCCGTAACCAAAAACGAAGAACGTCTGGCGGCGGCTGAACTGGCGTTGCGGAAAGCTTCGGATGCAGCCAAGCATACTAACGCCCCATCTGCTTCAGAAAACGCCCCAAGTGCTGCAGAGCGTCAACCGCAAGTCGAAAAGGTCGAAACGGCAGCATCTGCATTAGACTCGGAAGCACTTCAAGCCAACCTGCAAAAAGCGGAAGACAAACTGGCCATGATGCAAGGCATGCTGACGGATGCCATCCAGGAAAACGATCCGAAAAAAGTTGCCAAGCTGGAACGGGCCGTCGAAAAAAACCGTGAACGCGTTGCCTCGGCTCGAAAAGCCTTGAATGCCGTAACGGATCCAGTGGCCCAACAGTAGGATATTCAATTGGCCTTTATTCGCGTCAGCTCACCCCATGCTAAAAATACTCTGGATACCGGGAGGGTCATGCAATGGGTATTACTCTGCACACTGCCCGGATTTCTGGCGTTAGTTTGGTTTTTTGGCTGGGGAGTCTTCATTAATGTTGCGTTTGCCACGCTATTAGCCGTTTCCGCAGAAGCGCTGATACTACTTATGCGTAAAAAACCGATAGGGCTGTACTTGAAGGACTATTCCGCGGTAGTCACGGCAGTGCTTCTGGCACTGGCTTTACCGCCCTTGGCTCCCTGGTGGGTGACGACGGTAGCCGTATTGGCCGCCATTGTGGTAGCCAAACATCTTTATGGAGGCCTGGGCCAAAACCCTTTCAATCCGGCGATGGTTGGGTATGCCTTGGTGCTGGTTTCTTTTCCTGTTGCGATGACCACGCTTTGGACCACACCCGTACCTCTTCTCGGTGCGGAAAATCTGGACTCGTTGGGATTTCTGAAAACTCTGCAGGTGATATTTCTCGGCGCAAATGACCTGATTGACGGCTATACCATGGCAACGCCACTGGATGTTTATAAGCACGAAATCAGCATCGCCACAGCCGAAGAATTAACTCAAAAAGCCGTGTTCGGCTCGCATATCGCTGTCGGTTGGGAATGGGTCAATCTCGGTTTTCTCGCCGGCGGGCTTGTCTTGTTGTGGCGCAAGATTATCAGTTGGCACATTCCTGCCGGATTCTTTGCCGGCCTGGCGGTTTGTTCTCTGGTTTTTGGCTGGGACGAAGATCGCTATACGCCATTACATTTGCATCTCTTCGCCGGAGCGACAATGCTTGGGGCGTTCTTCATCGCCACAGATCCGGTTTCTGCCGCCACCAGCAAACTTGGCAAAATTTATTATGGCGCGGGAATCGGAGTATTGCTTTACATCATCCGCACCTGGGGCGGTTATCCGGACGCAGTGGCCTTTGCGGTATTGCTGATGAATTTCGCCGCGCCGTTCCTTGACTATTACACACGCCCCCGGACCTATGGCCACCGGTCGGCGCGTCGTGGCATTAAGTAGAGGATCGGCCATGCCTTCGCCCTTAACAAACGCCATTATTCGCGGCAGCATCGGTTTAGGTTTATTTGCGATCATCACCGCCGGTCTGATCGCGGTCACTCAAGCAACCACTGCGGAGCGGATCGAAAAAGCCCAAAAACGTGCGCAGGCAAAAGCGCTTTTGGACATTATAGGCGACCTGTCCTTTGATAACGATTTGCTGGAAAACCCGGTAACCCTGTCCGTTGATCCCTTGCTGGGATTTACCACGACTCAGGAAGCCTATATTGCCAAGCAGGGGGAAAGCCCGGTTCTGGTGTTGTTGCCTTTTCTCACCCCGGATGGCTATACCGGAGACATATCCGGCTTGGTAGGCGTGCTCCCGGACGGAACAATCCAAGGGGTGCGCATCACTGCACATAAGGAAACGCCTGGCCTAGGCGACAAAATTGAACTGCGCAAATCCGACTGGGTGCTCGGCTTTAATCGGGCATCATTAAAAGCTCCCGAAGAAAGTCAGTGGAAAGTCAAAAAAGACGACGGTGCATTTGACCAACTCACCGGGGCGACGATCACACCCAGAGCCGTGGTTAACGCCGTGCGGAATGCGTTACTCTATTATCAGTCCAATCGCAGAGTATTCTTGCCTGACCTGGACGAGACAAAAGAAGGCTGAGCAATGACGCACCATATTCAATTATTCAACGAGGAGCCTGCATGACCAAGTCCTATGGCGAGATCATCAAAGACGGCCTCTGGAAAAACAATCCGGCACTCGTCCAACTTCTCGGGCTTTGCCCGCTACTGGCGGTGACCGGCACTGTCGTCAATGCAATCGGTCTCGGCCTCGCCACAATTCTGGTTTTACTGGGTTCCAATATTGCCGTTTCAATGATTCGCAATTATGTACCTGAATCTGTCCGGTTACCGGCGTTTGTAATGATCATTGCCTCCTTCGTTACCTGCGCCGAGCTGTTGATGCAGGCTTTTACCTATGAGCTTTTCGAAATTCTCGGAATTTTCATTCCATTGATCGTGACCAACTGCGCAATCCTTGGCCGTGCCGATGCCTTTGCCAGCAAGAACCCAATTCTGCCCGCCGCCTTGGATGGCCTAATGATGGGACTGGGATTCGCGTTGGTATTGATACTGCTCGGTGCGATGCGCGAACTGGTCGGCCAGGGCACTCTTTTTTCCGGCATGGACTTGCTATTGGGACCCGCCGCCAGCGACTGGGAAATAGTCGTGTTCAAAGATTATCCGGATTTCCTTTTCGCCGTCCTGCCCCCAGGTGCATTCTTCGCAATGGGCTTAATCATTGCCATTAAAAATATTATCGATGCGCGACTAAAAGCTGCGGCGGAAAAGAAAAAGGATCTGGTTGTGGCTGGGTCTAAAAGAGTTCGAGTAACCGGTAGCATCACTTAATCAATGAACAAAACCAAACGTGAACAGATTTTTGCGCGATTCAAGGCCGAAAACCCTGATCCTAAAACCGAACTTGAATACACCAATCCCTTTGAATTGCTAATCGCGGTTATCCTTTCTGCCCAGGCAACGGATGTCAGTGTGAACAAGGCTACCCGTAAGCTTTATCCGGTAGCCAATACGCCTGAAGCCATTCTCAATTTGGGCGTCGATGGTCTCAAGAAGCATATCAAGACTATCGGGCTATTTAATGCCAAGGCGGAAAACGTCATCAAAGCCTGCAAGATTCTCGTAGACCAACACCACTCCGAAGTTCCCGCCAACCGCGAGGCATTGGAAGCACTACCCGGCGTCGGCCGAAAGACAGCCAATGTCGTTCTTAATACTGCATTTCGCCAGCCTACGATGGCAGTCGATACTCACATATTCAGAGTCTCCAACCGGACGGGCATCGCCAAAGGTAAGAATGTTCTGGAAGTGGAACAAAAACTTCTAAGACATGTACCAAAACCTTATCTGATGGATGCGCACCATTGGTTGATTTTGCATGGCCGGTATATCTGCGTTGCCCGTAAACCAAAATGCAGCGCCTGCATCATCGAAGACCTTTGTGACTTTAAGGAAAAGAATCTCGATTGAGTTTCAATTTCTACTATCAAAGTCGTAGATAGAATTGCTAATACAGTTGCTCCAGGTCAAGGAATATACTGATTATAAGAATTTAAAGGGTAGACAAACTGCTCTGACTAATATTACGCCGCGTTTTTGGAGATTGTTATGACCGTAGGAACTAATGAAACTAATCTTTTTGAAATTACTGAAGCATTCGAACTTGAAGCGATGAAAGAACTTGCTGCTTACTTCGAAGAAGTTGTCGGTAAGTAATTCGATAAGTTGATAGAACGCCTCCCAAGTGGAGGCGTTTTACTTTCTGCCCGATGTTAAACCCTATTCCCATTTCCCGCCTAAACTGAGTAAAATTTTTAATTGGCAGTACTGCATTTAATGTGGATCTGGTGATGAGTAAATCCGATTGGCGTGACATACCGCCGCTCCGACGACAGCAGATCGCCTTCAACAACTTCTGCCGATTTCAAGTAGTCCTGGTCTTGGTTGTCATCGGTATTGAAATCATTCGCGCAATTTGGTGAACATCGCTTGCCGGGCTCTTATAAACATTGTCAGTTGTCATCATAATTCTCCTTTTGTCGTTCAAATGAGTATCAACCACTCAGGTAGATCCTGCCACTTCCCTATAAAACCCAATATCGCCGGTTATCTCCACCGAATATCGAAAACAAGGACTCCGTAGCATTTTTCGTTTTCGTTAACTGGTAATCTTTGCCTTTGTTTCAAACTACAACAAATATTACACAAAGCATTACACTCCAACTACACCATTACATGAGTTATAGCGATAGTACCTTCATGCAAAGAAGCCGAAGTAAAACACTATTAATCAAATATATACGCATATTTCTTCAGTTGTCCGCCTGGTTGTGGTTGACCTCAGCTTCTGCTGTATCGTCGGAGGAAATAGCCAGTTTTGACGGCGAATGGAAACTGGATTTTGAAAGAGACGGAATACAAATATTTACCCAAAAACATGCCGATTCGAAATTCGAAGCCTTCAAAGCGGTCGCCACCTTAAATGCTCCGCTGGAAAACATCATGGCGGTCATGTCCAATCCTGGCTCTTGCATGGAATGGGTTCATAACTGCATTGAGTCCTGGGGATTCGAAGAACTTAGCTACAACAAGCGATACGCTTATTCGGTCAACGACTTGCCCTGGCCTGTTAAAGACAGGGATTACGTAATAGAGATCGTCACCGACCGGAATAACTCAACCGGTGAAATCGAAATGCATATCATGGCGGTACAGGACAAAATGCCGGAAAAGAAGGACTATGTCCGGGTAAACATCCAGGAGACCCACTATTTCTTCAAGGCCATTGATGCGAAGAGAACCCAAATGACCTGGATTCAGCACACCGAACCCGGCGGCGCTATTCCAAGCTGGTTGGTGAATGCACTGATTGTCGATATCCCTTACAAATCCATGCGTTCTTTGGAACAGGTGGCCCATTGGCCCAAATATAGCAATGCGGAAATTTTGATTGACGGTTCCGGTCAGATAAATGGCGTGGAAGTTTCGAAATAATAAGCCAAATTTAAGTTAAAACGTCAAAAATCCGGCAAATCCCTGGCAGTCCGTCCTTGCAGGCGTGTTTTTGCGGATTTCTGTGCTATACATCTATATAAGCACTCAGAAAACATTTCGTAATATGGCATTTTTTCTAGGAGCTGTAGTTGTCGTTTTATTGATCGGCTTTTTGGCTTATAGGGTCCGATCCGAACCGCATGTTAAATCCAGAGTAAAGCGGCGCAAATCCTCTGCAAAGATAGCAGAATCCCTTCCTTCTAAAACAACTCCCAAAGCAGCTAGAAACAGCAGTAAGAAAGCCGTTCCTCATGGCGAATTTCATTGCGTTGAAGTTGTTCCCCACGAAGGCACTGCCTGCGAGGCGGTCAGAAGCATCAAAGGAAAGCGCTTTTTGTCGGCGGAAGCGCCTGCGATTCCACTTGCAGGCTGTACCGAAGCCAATTGCAAATGCGACTTTGCCCATCATGAAGATCGCCGGGTTGGTGATCGCCGGGACCCGGTCGGTTTGCAATCCGAATTGTATTCGACTGATCACAAAGAACGTCGCGCTGACCGCCGTGGACGGAGAAAGACAGACTGAGAAAGGTGTTGAATTCTATGACGTGAACTTCCTAAAAAGGAAATTATCGCGCAGGAGGGATATATCCCGTAGCGTCGGTAGTTTATCTTCCCGGGGAATTATTACCTTAAGACGACAGAAGGCATTCTGATTTTCATCGCATAAATCTTCGCGTTGATAGATTTTAAGTTCACTTTTAGGATCGGGATAAGTATATTCCGTTAGCTTCTGCAATCTTCTTCGAAAGGCATTTCCATGGGTCTGAGACACATTATCGGGTTTATTCTTGGTATCACACTTATCCTATCCCAGCAAACTGCAATTGCTAAAACCAAGGTTAAAAGCGCCAGCGAGTTACCTCGCATTACCTATACAATAGAGTCAGCGCCTTCTGAGCTATTGCTGGACAAGGAACAACTGTCAGCATTGGCCGGAAAGCTGGAAACGGATGTACAAAAAATCCTGGATGAATATGAGATCGAAGATGTCGCCACCGTCAAAGGCTACATGATGGATTTGCGCAACGCAGCGGCACTCGAGGGAGACTTCAAAAAAGCCATCGAATTTAGCGCGAAAATTCGCGACATGCAGGATAAACCCGCGGATAAACTGACCTCCGGGCTATCTACAGAAACGATTTTTGCTGCCTTGGACCAAGGTCTTGATATTCAATCCAGCCAGTTCAAAGAAAAGTTCAAACAGGACTATACCAGCAAGATCAAAGACTTACCCTGGGATATCGTCCAGGACAACATCGAATCCAGCAAAGGCAGCATGGAAATATACAATAGAAATCTTCTCTTGGGCCTGGTTAAATCCAGAATGGATCCCGGTGCCTTGGAATCCAAGCAACTGGATATCGGCAGTGTCAGCAGACTGGTAAATTACCGCGTTCTGATGGATTTCATCCTGCCCGCGAAGGATGTCATCGTTGACGTTCTCACGACCTATATCGCCGCCAATCGGGTGGAAAAACCCGATATTTGGGAGGCGCGAAAAGTTGATTTAACCAATACCGACGGTCTAACCGATGTCGTAGTCGCCATTTGGGATTCCGGTATTGACGCTGAAATATTTATCCCCAAAGGACAAATGTGGAAGAACAAAGGTGAATTACCCGGCGATGGCATCGACAACGATAAAAACGGTTGGATTGACGATCTGTATGGTTGGGCGCACAACCTGACCGGCCATAAAACCACCGGCGAACTGTTTACTTTACCCGAGAATATCGCTTCTCGGTATGACGAGCTGGTGTCATTATCCAAAGGACTGTCTGACATAAACGCTTCCGTGGACAGTCAAGAAGCTTCGGACCTGAAAAAATATCTATCCGGTTTAGCGCCGGAAGAAGTGGATGCATTCCTGCTGGATTTGGGCTACTTCGGCAACTATACCCATGGCACTCATGTCGCGGGCATTGCAGCGGAAGGTAATCCGGCCATCAAACTCATGGCCGGTCGAATCACTTTTGATCACAAAGTCATTCCGGATGTCCCAAGACTGGATGAAACGCTTCGCTCGGTCCGCGCCAGTAAGGACGCTGTTGCCTATATGCAAGCCAATGGCGTACGGATCGTGAACATGAGCTGGGGTGGTGATCAGCGTGGCATCGAGGCGGCATTCGAGGCAAACGGCGTTGGCGACGATGCCGAAATGCGTGCAGAAATGGCAAAAATCATGTTCGAGTATTCCTATGAAGGCCTTGTTGCCGCCATGGCTTCCGCACCGGAAATCTTGTTTATCCCGGCAGCCGGTAATAGCGACGAAGATGTCGACTTCAATAAGGTGATCCCGTCAAGCATAGCGCTGGAAAATGTTTTGGTCGCCGGTGCCGTCGATCAGGCCGGAGATGAAACAGGATTTACCAGCTATGGTAGAAATGTTCGCGTACACGCCAATGGGTTTGAGGTAGATAGTTATATTCCGGGTGGAAAACGCCAAAAATCTTCCGGCACTTCAATGAGTGCACCCAATGTTACGAACCTGGCGGCGAAACTTCTTGCCATCGATCCCAGTCTCAGCCCCAAGGATGTCATCTCGCTGATCTTGTTGGGGAGTGACCGGTCTGAAGACGGCAGACGCAATCTGATCAACCCCAAAAAATCGCTGGCCTTACTTAAGCTTAAAAACGCAGGTGAATTCTAAGTCACCGGGATTGGGCAAAATAGCTCCCGGCACAGCCGCCTTTGAATAAAGAGGCTGCAAAACCGAGTTGCCGGGAGACCTTATTGCCACTACTGCTCGGCAATAATCTTCAACATGTCGAAGGTGGTAATAATTCCGACAACCTTGTCTTCGGACTTAACAAAAATTCGATGAATGTGTTCATCCAACATTTTTGTCGCGACTTCGGCTACAGGCGAGTCTTCACTGACGGAGAGCAGAATCGGCGACATAATATCGCGCACTTCCACCGGCAATTTGCTCATTTCTTCAAACAGGCTGATCCTTAGCTTACGGGCTTCCTGTTGTTCTTCCGGAGTCAATCGAGCATCGTAGTCTTCATCCACCTGATTGACATGAAAATCGGCAATATCCGTCAGGGTGGCAATTCCGATGATCTCGCCATCATCGTCGATGACCGGACTTCCGGAAATGCCATTGTCGGTTAGAAAACCGGCAAAGCGTTGTAAAGTCCAGTTTTGGGGAACGGATTTTACATGGGGGGTCATGATGTCTTTCGCGAATAGCGGCATTTTATATACGCTCCATCAATGTTATTAATTTGCCTACCTTCTCAACTTTATTGAAACGCGATCATTGTCTCGGCATATTGGCCTCTATCAATTTCACAAACAATGGTATGATGCTCCGGTATTTTGTCATTCCATCTTATAGGCTTAGCGACCATTTCTTCCACCAGGCAACGCGCTATCGATGATCAGGACAAGGCAGCCAGGAAAAACAGCATTCTGGAAGCGGCCCGCCAACTGTTTTTAGAAGATCCCAGTCAGTTACCGTCGGTCATCACTATTTCACGTGCCGCCGGTCTCGCCAAGGGCACGGTCTATCTCTATTTTAAGACCAAGGAAGAGATCTTTCTGACAATTTTGGAACAGTACTACAAAGACTTATTGCAGCGTCTTGAGGCCGTTGCAACCAGCGATGGCCACCAAGGAAAGCCACTGATAATGAAACTGGCGGATACCGTTGCCGATTTCGTCAAACTTCATCCAGACTATTTGCCGCTAAATGCGATGACGACTTCTGTTCTGGAGCAAAACGTGGAAGTCAGCCGAATTATTCAGTTTAAACAAGCGTTATTCGATGCCCTGTCAACATTAGGGCCTCAACTGCAAATCAAGCTCCCGCACCTCAGTGCCGATCAATGCCGGCAACTGCTCATGCAAACCAATGCATTGACTTTGGGGCTATGGCAAATGCAAGCCTTACCGTCGGATATTCGCTCTGCATTGCCTGAAATCCAACTGCGAACGCTAGTGCCTGAGTTTGAATCGACATTAAAACAAGCGATGATTTGGCTGTGGCATGGTGCTGGGGAGCACTGATCTTCCTTTCCAAATAATGCTCGATTTTCTAATACGGCACCACTTCAAAACGCTTCCAATTTTAGTCAAGTGCGTTATTATGGCCTGGTGAAGACGCTGTCGAAGACTTCGGATTTCAATTGCGTTCTTTTTGTACAATCAACAACTGGATAGACCAATAAAAGAGAATAAGTTGTTGTTTTTCGCAAACTGTTTACCTTCTGACTCTTTTTTTCCGGGAGTCTGTTGTTCCCGGTCCCGAACAGCACTTCAACTGGTGAGCTTCAAGCAAAGCCATAGGCAACACCTGACATTAACGAATGGCAAAGTGGTCAGTAAGTTTTCTTCAGTGGTATTCGGCAAGGCTCTCAATATTTCCCGTCAGAATCATTCTAATTCCTGTTCTTTGAAGGATATTCCTCTATGGCGCGCACCCGCTCGCAGTTAAAAGCATATGTGCTTGATACCAACGTACTCATTCACGACCCCAATGCCATATTAAATTTTGAAGAACATCAAGTGGTCATTCCCCTAACCGTTCTGGAAGAACTCGATCACTTGAAAACCGGTAAGTCGACGATTGCAGCAGACTGCCGCCAGGCCATTAGGTTGATTGATAAATTGTTGGGTGATGCAAATCCCAAGCAAATCGAAAAAGGGGTTCCCATCGTCCGCTATGAAAAGGCAAAGCCACTGGGATGCATATCCATCCTGATGAATCTTGATGAAGCGACCAATGCCCAATTACCGGAAAACCTCAACGATAACAAAATTATCAACGCCTTAGTGCAACTTAAGGCAAGGCGCAAAACCAGGCCTACCATACTGGTCAGTAAAGATATCAATATGCGCTTGAAAGCAAGGGCTTGTGGTGTCGATGCGGAAGACTATCATACCGACCAACTGATTGACGATATCGACCTGTTACCCCAGGGTTATATCGAATACAACGGCAGTTTTTGGGACAGTATCAGCAAGGTTGAAACAGTACAGAAAGAATCCCGAACGGAACACATTATTCCACGTAACAATGGCCTGCGGGAAATGCAGGTCAACGAATTTATTGTCGATAACCAGGGTTTTGTCGGCCGCATCACTGAAGGCAACGACGAACAGATTCACCTGCTGGATTTATCCAAGGATAAACTCCTGCAACAAGAGGCTTGGGGCTTGGTTCCCCGGGATATCTATCAGGCAATTGCGCTGCACTTGCTGCTAGACCCCGATGTCCATCTGGTCAACTTATCCGGCGCGGCTGGATCAGGCAAAACTATTCTGGCTCTTGCCGCCGCCATTGAAATGACCGTTGCCAGCAAACGTTATAAACGAATCATTGTCACCCGCAGCACTCAGGGGCTGGATGAAGATATCGGTTTCCTTCCGGGAACCGAAGCGGAGAAAATGGAACCCTGGCTTGGCGCTATCACCGATAACCTGGAAGCCCTGCACAGCGACGATGAAAACATGACCGCCAGCGTCGAGTATATTCTGCAAAAGGTCCCCATCCAGTTTAAATCCTTGAATTACATTCGCGGTCGCAGCTTTCAATATAGCTTGATCATTATTGACGAATGCCAAAACCTGACGCCGCATCAGGTAAAAACAATCATTACCCGTGCCGGCAACGGCAGTAAGGTCATCTGCCTGGGCAACCTGGCGCAAATCGATACGGCTTATTTGAACGCACCCAGCTCCGGTCTCACCTACCTGACGGAAAGGTTCCGGGGATTCGAATATGGAGGGCATATCCACTTACAGGGTGTCCCAAGGTCCATTTTGGCCGAATTTGCAGAATCCAATCTCTAGGCTGAAAATGACGATGAAGACTATCGGCCTGCTCGGCGGCATGAGTTGGGAGTCGACGCTCAGTTATTACAGCGCAATCAATCAGGGTGTTAAACAACGGCTAGGCGGTTTGCATTCGGCGAAGATTTGCTTGTTCAGTGTCGATTTCGCTGAAATCGAAATATTACAGCACCAAGGAGATTGGCCGGCTACCGCGGCCATTCTTTCCCAAGCCGCTCGGCAAATAGAATCCGGCGGTGCGGATTTACTACTGATCTGTACCAACACCATGCACAAGGTTGCGGACGAAATCGCCGAGAACATCAACATTCCCCTCCTGCACATAGCCGACGCGACAGGATTAGAGTTGCAAAAAAACAATCTGACGAAAGTCGGTTTGTTAGGCACTAAATTCACCATGGAACAGAACTTTTACCGGCAACGTTTACAGGATCGATATTCCATCGCCGTGGAAATCCCCCCTGACAAAGACCGAAATTTTATCCACGAGACTATTTACGACGAACTGTGCCTGGGACAGATCAATCCCGCATCCCGGTCCAAGTTTGTCGAAATCACAGAAGATCTCAAAAACCAAGGATGTCAGGCAGTTATTTTAGGCTGCACGGAAATCGCCCTTTTGCTGCAACAATCCCATACATCAGTGAGACTTTTCGATACCACAGCTATCCATGCGGATGCCGCCGTGGAGTATGCTCTAAGCTGATTAGTTGAACTGCTTCCCGCTGATTCCGTTAACAAATACTTTCCATTTTTGTCCTATTCATAAAAATCTGCTGCTTATTTGCAAATTCTTTGCACTATTCACCTTTAAGATGAAAGGCAGTATTTACATAATCGGACACATGAGATGCACCCTGCGGATGGTTACAACATCACTCTGGTTACCCGGCGGCTTTTGGGGAGCGAGATTGTTCAGGCAAAGATTTCATCAAAAGCCATTGTCCAGATGTCAAAAACCCAAAAAAATCTCCCGTTGAGTTTACATGAAATGATTCTTACAGCGGCGCATGGTATTTCAGAGCATTGTCCTTATACCTTCCAGCATGAGAACGAGTACTATGTCGCGTTGCTTACGCGCAGGAGTTTCTCGATAGTAACTCTAGGGGAATCTTTTGAAAACCGAACTGTTAATTGCTGATGTCCGGACGCAGTCGTTTTTAGCCTGATGCCACCGTTTCTATGACATCGCCTAAGACATGTAATGCCATTAGTTATTGCGCTATTCCATTTCTTCCAAGCAAAGCAATACGGACGCTATTTGCAGGGCCTGTGCAAACTCACCCGATAGAATCTCTTTTTTAAGGTCTTTAGGGCACATAAAGAAATGCTCTATCTGTTCTGTCCTGCTGATAATTAGCGCTATAATTTGCGACATCGTCAACCGCTAAGTTTGTGCCGTAATATGTTTCCGACCGCCCCCCCTGCTCCGCCTGCCGATAACCTTTGCGACGTTTGTCAGAAACCCATGTTAGGCAATCCCGGCCTCCCCGATGAAAAGGTTTGCTTGAATCCCGCCTGTGTTCATTTGATGAAACAGAAAAAAACGCTCCCTCCGATTCTGTTCGAAAACATATTCAGGATACAGTCGCAACAGATTAGGGATATGAATCAGCGTGCGGCGGCAGACGAGGAGCGTCGCAAGTCGATAGACCTCTCGATCCGCAAAGACGATCAGGAACTTGTTAATCAACTAAAAAACGAGCTACCTGACCAGGATGCACAATCCTCCCGGTTGATAAGCATTGCCAGCGCCAATTCAACGCTGGTACCACTTCCGAAGAAGCGGAAGGAGGCCTTTGAGAACTATCTTAAGGAAACCCTGGCGACGGCCTTCTCCGGAAAGACTATCAATAGCAAAGACTACGCTAAGAATCGTAGCAAATTAACGATAAATAACAAACAAAATCAAAAAGTTGCAGATTTAGAAAACTTTACCGGAAAGATCTGCAGCCAGTGCCGGGGCGGGTGCTGCATTGCCGGTGGCAATGAAGCGTTCCTGGAGGTTCCGGCATTGCGGCAGCAAATAAACCGACATCCCGATTTAACCGAGGAATCGGCGCTAGCGCTTTACTTAAATCGTCTACCCGAAAAGCATGTCGAAGGGAGCTGCGTTTTTCATGCCGCAAATGGCTGTAACTTACCGACGGATCTTCGCTCGGATGTGTGCAACGCCTATTTATGCAATCCTTTGACGGAACACCGGGAAGCGTCTGTGGAAGCGAACACTGTCTTACCGGCACTGGTCGTTTCGCGAAACTACCGCCACTACCATCGCTACGATGAAGAGGCCAATCACGAAGTGGTATCGGTCTCCGTTACTAACGCCGACAAGCAACGCTTGATCGATGTTAAGAATATTAACTGAAGAAACAAAGTGATTTTATAGATTCACAACTGCCTATCGGCGAGATATCTATCAGCGGCAACCTTTGCGCTTGCCCGGCGATTAAATTTCAATCCGCTAAATACGACCTCGGACCAGGGTAGATACTTTCTCGGCATCTGCAGCCGGTTGAGATACTTGCTCAACCAATTGTGCCATTGCCCAGGTTCAGGCTGGTCCTGCCAATCGATAAAAGCCACGGGAACTTGTCCCCATTTGGCGTCTGGCACCGGCACTACTAGAACTTGTTTGATCAGCGGATGCCGGCCGATCTGTTGTTCGATGTATTCTGCCTGCAGATTTTCTCCGCCACAGACAAAACGGTTATCGACTCGACCTTTGATAAGCAAACGTCCATTTTCAATCTTCGCTAAGTCACCGGTGGCAAACCAGCCTTTGGCATCGCGAAATGAACTAACCCTTCCGTCCTGCCAATAGCCCGATGCCAACGCGCTACCACGTAGCTTAAGTTCGCCGGAATTTTCCAGTTTGGTATTAACCCATGCGAGGAAATGTCCTTCCCTGCTACCGTCAGAAAAGGCTTGTTCCGTATACACCTGGGAACTCGCCTCAGTCATGCCATAGCTTGAAAAACAGTTATAACCGGCTGCAACTGCCCGCTTCAATAGATCGCTATCAATTCTACTACCGCCTAACAACAGGTAACGCAAAGATTCAGCAGGCTGTTTTACATCTTGATCCAATAGCTCCGCAAGTTGCGGATTGACTAAGGATAAATGCGTTACTGACCGAGCCCTCAATGTCGCAAACAAGTCTTTATTCGAGTCCTCAAGAACCACCGCAGCACCGCTTTCTATGCAGCGAATCAAAATAGCGACGCCCGCAACATGGTACATGGGCAGGCAAAGCAACCACCGACTGCCTGGCTCAAGGGGGATAAGCTCTTTGGAAGCGCGGGCACTGGCAAGATGATTGCCCAGATTATGGGCGACAAATTTAGGATCGCCGGATGTACCGCTGGTCTGTAAAAGATCGACGATTGCATTCTCAAGCAAGTCATAGTTCCGGCTGCTGAACTCACCGGATTCATGAGGCTCATCCGATCCGTCCAAGCGCAATTCGGGAATACCAGCCAATAGAGAACCTGCAGGGGGTCCTGACGCAGGGGATCCTGCCTCAGGAAGGCCTGCCCCAAAACTTCCCGGTATATCCGTGTATAACCAGTCAGGCCGAAGCGTATTAAGCTGTGTTACTAATTGATGGTGTCGCCACCGGGGGTTGAATGGCGCCCATATTGCGCCGATTCTCCAACAAGCGATAAATAGTTCGCATTGGCGAAGAGGATCGCCCGCGATGGTTGCGATGACTTGGCCGTGACGCACTCCCGCGTTTGACATCTTTGTAGCAAGAGTATCAATACGCCGGTGCCAAGCTTGGTAGCTGTAATTGCATTTTCCTGAAATGACCGCAGGCCGATTTGACCAGCGACAGGCTGCCTCTGCCAGGGGACAGACTAGCGTTGCCAAATCAGTTCACCTAGATGCCGCTTAGTGAAATCGGCAGCCTGAATCGCCAAAGCCGATTCGGTATCGAGTCCGTGTACTGAGCCCGGACTCCATTCCTGCGCCAGACGCTTTAGAAAACCAAGCGCCAACGGCGATTCGTAACTGCCGCTGACAACGATGTTGGAGCCGGCGCTTTGTGCTGCGGCTACCAGTTGCCGGCATCTTCCGACACTGCCGATCAAGGTCGGCTTGATGACCAGGGAATGCCATTTCCCGGCCGCGTAGGGGCGCATAGTCTGCTCCAAGGAAAGTTGATTGACTTGGAGAGTTTCATCAATCGCAATCGGCCAGCCTGCTTTTCGCAATGTCAGATTTTCTTCTTCTGTGCGACAAGGCTCTTCAATAAACTCGAGATTGGCCTCTCCCAGTTGGTCTAAGAACCGCTGAGCCTGATCCACCGTCCAGCCACGATTCGCATCCAGCCGCAAGCGAATGTCAGGAAAGAGGCTGGAAAAGTCCTTAATCAACTTTGCTTCCTGGAGCAGCCCAACAGGGTCTTTAGCCTCATGCCTGGCGACTTTAAACTTCATCACGCCCTTCTTAGGCTGGCGCTTGTCGGCGACAAGCGTTGGAATCTGATCCAGCGAACATAGTACAGCGGATGAGATAACTTGTCCTGCATCCGTAACAAGAGCTTCAAACGGACTAGACCCGCGACAGGTCTTCGCCATACACACGCCAAACTGCAAACTTGCCGGGAGGTTATCAGTCACTTTTCCCTGGATAATGTTGCCGGCATGATCGCGGGCCAGACGGGATACCTCGGGTAGATTTTCTTTACTGAAACCAGGCAAAGGCGCAACTTCACCGATGCCTTGAGTCCCGTCATCATAGCCAACCCACAAATAGGCAACCTGGCGACTGGTGAGTGTAAGCACCCGTCCGTCCGTCATAATCCGGAGCGGCTTTACTAACGGAATCTCAGACTGATACCAGGCTACTTGCAAAATCTATATCCGATTTTCCGTTACGGATTTCGAGTAAACTTACCAAAATCCGGTGGCCGTTTTTCGAGATAGGCGTTTCGCCCCTCCTGCCCTTCTTCGGTCATGTAAAACATCATGGTAGCGTTCCCGGCCAGTTCCTGGAGCCCTTGCTGGCCGTCGCAATCGGCATTTAGCGACGCTTTCAAACAACGAATCGCCATTGGCGAATTACGCAGAATTTCCTTACACCATTGCACCGTTTCCACCTCTAATTCGGCCAACGGCACCACGGTATTGACCAAGCCCATATCCAATGCCTGCAGGGCATCGTACTGGCGACATAAAAACCAGATTTCCCGGGCTTTTTTCTGCCCCACAATTCTTGCCATGTAGCTGGAGCCATATCCGCCGTCAAAAGATCCCACTTTAGGTCCCGTCTGGCCAAACCTGGCGTTTTCGGCCGCGATAGTTATATCACATACCAGATGCAGCACATGGCCGCCACCGATTGAATATCCTGCCACCATGGCTATCACAGGTTTCGGACAAGTACGAATCTGGCGTTGAAAGTCCAAGACATTTAAATGGTGCACGCCATCTTCATCCTGATAGCCGCCATAATCCCCCCGCACCCGCTGATCACCGCCTGAACAGAAGGCCAAGTCACCTGCTCCGGTCAGGATGATCACGCCAACATTCGAATCCATGCGGGCGTCCAGCAACGCCTGTTGCATCTCCATCACCGTATTCGGCCGAAAGGCGTTACGTACCTCTGGTCTGTTTATGGTGATCTTCGCGATCCCTTCTGCCTTATGGTAAAGAATGTCTTGAAAATCGGGATTGGCAACCTGCCATTCGGCGCCGGTTTTTTGAATTGAACTCGAATCGGACAAACTGTTCTCCTTAGTTCTGTATTTCCAATAAACTTGTAAAACAATGTTCCACGTGCGTGGAATCACCATTAAAAGGCCAGTTGGCTTAAAACCTCCCGCAACTGCCGGGTGTATTCGGCGGGATCCGCCAGATGGCAATTATGCCCACAACGTTCAAAGCCATGGAATTCCAAATTTCCACCTTCAACGCTACTCCGCACAGCAGCAACACGGTCTCGAAACCCGTGTTGTAAATGACCGGCAATGGCCGCGTACGCCTTATCTTTCATTCCATACCAGTATTGGATAGGTATCGGAGAGTTAAAAACAACGCCATGATAGTCAGGCTGCTTTGCCAGACTGCAACCAAGCAACACATCCGCCAATTTATTCCCGTCATGGCGTCTGCGTTTTTTTACCAACAAAGAACGTTTTCCTGCGGATAAATCCTGGAATACCGGCTGTTGATACCAAAGTTGCAACACCTGCTCAAGCGATTCTTCCCGGAACCGCTGCGCCCATTGCCGGTCTCGATTCCAGCGGGACTCGCGCGCAGCCTCCGGCAATCCCGGATGCGAAGACTCAATGACAATTCCACACACCTTGTCAGGCTGCTCTAACTGGCTTTGACGCTTGCCGATCTGGTCTGCCAGCGTCAGCAAAATTCTTCCGCCTAACGAATAACCAACCAAAATAATGCTGGCAACATCCAAATCGTTTACTTGCGCCGCCAGCCAGTTTGCCATGCCGGCCAGCCCCCCTTCGGGAACCGCTCCGCTCAAATGGCCGTGCCCCGGTAAGGTAGGTGCTATCAGATGACCGTAAGTCTGCAAGATACGGTTATCCCGAATTTCGTCCCAATCCGCTTCTGTGCCAAGGAATCCGTGAAGAAAAACTACGGCTCTACTCAACAGTCAATCGCTTCTATACAGAGTTTCTTTAGTAGGTTTAATTGTTCAACCACTTCGTTTGAAGGAACTAAAAGTTCTACGACAGTGATTGATTTTTGTTGTAGTGCTGACAGATAGATCTGAGAAAATTCCTCAAGATTGCCGGGGCAATGGTAGTCGATTCCGAATCCTTCCACAAACTTCCTAAACCGGAATCCGTGCGGCGTCCGGAACAACGCGGTACGATGTTGTTCCGGCACGGGCAACATGCTGAATATATTTCCTCCGTCATTGTTTATTACAATAATTATCAACGGATTACCATTATTAGGTAAAGTATTTTCTAGTTCGCTATTGCGCCGATTCATTGGCTGGCACAGCGCTAAAGAGTTGAGATCGTGCAAAAACGCCAGGTCACCAATTATCAATGTGGTCGTTTGCTTACCTCCGACGTGCAAGCCTGCGGCGTGGGCCAAATTCCCATCGATTCCACTGGCGCCGCGTTGGCTCCGCCACGTTCCACATTCCCGCCCCACGATAAGATCCATTAGCCGTATTGGCAAGCTATTGGAGATCAGGCACTGACCGCCCACCGGCAACATCTTTTGCAGAGTTCCACAAACCGCCAGTTCCTGAATTTCTGTCTCTGCCTCGAAATATTCATTCAACAGAGTTCCCGTTTGTCGATCCATATCGATCAAGGGTTGCCACCAACGATCCTTGAGGCCAACGGCTTTTTCCGCCAAATTGCTTAATACCGGTGTAATTGCAAAATTCAGCCAACGGCTTACCCGATTGTCGGGATCGGGTTTGTGGATTCCTTCACTAATCAACCAATGCGCCTCGGGGGCCTGCCGACCGATCCACTGCTGCAGCGCTTTGTCGGTAAGCCGTTCTCCGACTTGTAAGACAAGTTCAGCCTGTTGCAGACAGTTTCGCGCTTTTCCGCTACCCAGCCAAAACCCGTAGTGACTGGCGCAATGGGTTGCACTGGTTTCACCGCGGCAATGGGAACCTAAATCCGCTAACACAGGCCAATCCAACTTTCTGGCTAAAGCAACCACCAACCCACCCTGTTCCGGGCTTAGCTGGCCGGCAACGATGATGCCCTTTCGATCAGTCAAAGTCTGCCATTCTTTCGAGATTTCTGCGGGAAGCTGATGCAATGCCGCCTTGGTTGCGGAAAAAAATGGCTTGCCCGACGATAACCAACTGTCGGGTAGTCCGGGACAGTCTGTAAGCGCCGGTAACGGTTGCGATTCAGCACCCTCGGCTGCCACCAGGGAACCGGGGTAGAAAGGTTCCCGATAGGGACAGTTGATATGGATGGGTCCGTAGGACTGGGTACTCAACAAGGAATCAAGGCCGATCAGAAGTTTCCGCAAATCGATCTTCGCGTCCGGTGCGTTCAGCACCAATGACTTAACGGCAAAATGGCCAAAAATGCCCGGCTGGCGAATGGCTTGATTAGCTCCGCAATCAATTAACTCTTCCGGCCTGTCAGCGGTAAGCAGGATAAGAGGAATGCGGCTTTGGTATGCTTCCACTACTGCCGGCAATAGATTCGCCACCGCAGAACCGGATGTTGTCACCACGGTCACTGGTTGCTCTAATGCTTTTGCCAAACCCAGCGCCAGAAATCCTGCACCACGCTCATCGAAATGGGTCAGCCATTTCATCTTCCGATGTTGGGCAATGGCGAGGGACAGAGGCGCAGACCGCGAACCCGGCGCAATGACCGCTTGGCTGATGCCCAGTCTGAATAACTCCTCGATCAGGATTTGCGCAGTCCAAAGGTTCCAGTCCACCAAGGTTGGCTCTGTAGAGTTTACCTCTTCAGTCATCGCAGAAAGATTCGGGCGCAGAGTAGTTCGTAGCTTCGGGACAGCATATCGGCGCGGGAAAGAGCTGCAACACTCCTTCCAACTTACTTTCCAGCTCCAACCATTCGGCTAGGGGTTCCGAGCCGGCCACAATGCCTGCTCCAGCGAACAAATCCAAGGTTTCCCGAGTTAGCCTCGCACTTCGTATGGCAACGGAAAAGTCGGTTTCCCGAGCACTCATATAACCGATGGCGCCGGCATACCAACCACGATCAAAATCTTCGTTATGGCGAATAAATTCCTTCGCCGCGGGCCAGGGGCTGCCGCCGACAGCAGGAGTAGGATGTAATAGTTTCAGCAGTTGACTGTCATCTACATGGGATTTCAATACGCCGGTAATGGACTTGCGTAAATGCTGAATGCACTTGAGTTTCACCACGTCCGCGCTGGAAGGGATCTGCACCGTTTCACAAACCGGTTGCAGCCGGTTTTCGATAAAATCCTGAACGTGAAAGTTTTCCCGGCGGATTTTCACGTCTGATCGAATCTCACTCTCGCCCCGGTTTAACCTGCGCAAAGTACCGGCCAGCGCTTCCGTACTAATCGAGCGGTTTACCCGCCGATAAAGCCGTTCAGGCGTGCAGCCTTGAAACGAATCTGCGGGGCTCGATTGCAGCATGAACGGAAAGGTGTTCCCCTCCGACTCACGCCATTTTCGCAGCAGTCGATAAGCGTCCACCGGTTCCGTCAATTGAAACCGGGAACGACGGGCAAGAACGACTTTTGGCAACCGGTAAAGTGAAACCGGATCGATCACCTTACTGACAAGCGAACACCAATCCTGCCGATTGGGACAATCTTCACGCGGCCCCAATTCGGGTAAAGGCTCGGCGGAGAATTGCTCGGCTTGTGTCGAATTGTCCAGCGTCCTTTGTAAGTCACCGGAATCCGCGTTGCCGTAAAAAAACATCTGATCGCCACGGCGAAGGAGCATTTTTTTGGGTAAAAACAAGTAAGCACGCGGAGAATCGGCGGAATTATCAGCAGTACCCACCGGAAACTGTTCACCGCCAAGCAAAACGGGAAAGATACCGATTAGTGCCTGCTGGGCAATAAACGCCTGCGCAGAGGCAATAGAAGTGAAGTTCCGTAAGGTGCCCGCGCCGGACATCTCGATCTGACAGTCCCGGCTTCGCCAGTAAAACTTGGGATATTCAGTCTGCTGTTGCAACCACGATAACGGATCTATCGCATGGTCCTGTTGCAGCAGCGCAGTCTGATGCACCTTGTTTTTATAAGTTGACTGGCTCTTTTTCCTGAGCGGAGCCGTTGAATCGACAATCAAAATGAAACCTTACGTTACGCTGGTCGAATTTACCCGAATCTAGGCCTTATGGGTTAGTAAACCTACAACATTACCGCAATCAAACATTGACGTGGAACACCCTAAACCACATTTTTCAGAGTTGTATTCTAGAAGCATTTTGCATATGTTTCCTACATGGGGAATATAACTCTTGTTCATTCAACGTTATGCAACTTTTGCCGCACAGCTAAAAAGCTGCTGATTCTAAGCTTGTTAATGGCGCTGCTCGGCGGCTGCTCAAGCTATCGAGTAATCACCGACTTTGATCAGCAGGCCAGTTTCTCCGGCCTTAATACCTTCAACTGGTTTGCGGAAGTCAATCACCAAGCCGCCAGTCCCGAAGCCCCCAGTCCTTTGCTGGTACAACGCATAAAACGAGCTATAAACAGCGAACTCGCGAACCAAGGTTTCGTACTCGTCGAAGCAGACGCGCAAAGCGATTTTAAAGTGAATGTAGTTCTTTCCAATCGCAAAAAACAAGGCGTGCGATCAAGACCCTTCAGCTTCGGTGTCGGTTTAGGGATCTATCATGATCACTTCCTTTTTACCAATAGTTACGAAACTTATGAAATCACCGAAGGCAGCCTCGCGATTGACATTTATGAGGGGCGCGACAACTCGCCCATATGGCGAGGCAGCGCCAATAAAAATTTCATCGGTTTTGACCAGGATGTCTCCGTGGCCACAGTCCAGGAAGTAGTCCGAAGCATTCTTGCGACTTTTCCGCCAGTGGATAAATAAAGGCTTTATTGGAATAACAAGCTCGGAAGTCTAAGCTTTAATCTACGTTATTTAATAATGCATAACTGTTAAGCACCCGGAATTTTGTATGTGGTACCGGCTGATTCTGCCTTTGTGGCTTTTTATTTCAAGCATCGCATTGGCAGATTCACACCTAGAACCTAATGACACTGACGGGAAGCTTACCGACCGGAATCAGGTTTCCGCCGAACGCAAGCAAGTGAAAGTGGGCGCGTACGCGTTCCCGCCCTATTTTGAATTCATCTCCAGCCCCAAAGATACAGATGTATATGCCGGCGCCACCCTGGATCTTATCGATGCGCTGAATGCGATTCAGGATGTATACCTGTTCAAGCTCTTTGTAACCTCGCCGAAACGCCGCTACCGTGATTTCGAAAATGACCGGTTCGATATCATTTTGTTTGAAAACCTGGAATGGGGATGGGAGGGTTATTCAATTGAAAGCAGTGAAGCTTTTATGGGAGGCGGTGAAGTTTATGCGGCACTAAAAAAGCCCGAAAGAAACCAAGGATTTTTCGATAACGTAGCCGCGCGAAATCTTGTCGGTATCCTGGGCTACCATTATGGGTTCGCCAACTTTAACTCAGATGAAGAATATCTGAGTAGAAACTTTAAAATTTTCCTTTCGTCCGACCATGAGCGCAATTTGCAACTGATCTTGGTGGATCGGCCGAACCTGGCAGAGGTTGTGGTGGTCACCAAATCCTATTTGAACCTGTTCCTACGCAAGCATCCAAACGCCGAGGGTAAATTCCTGGTCTCCGATAAGTTTGACCAACGCTATCGCCATTCAGTGTTGTACAGAATAGAAAGTGAGTTCAGTGCCGTACAAATCAACGGCTGGCTGCAGGAACTTGAATCAAACGGGACGTTGGAAGCAATCGCGAAAAAATACGGCCTGGAAATACTGCCAGCGAACTAGTTTGAGTTCCGAGCCGAACCGTCGTCCACGGCACCTCGCTATGAGCGGCCGCCCTGCGACCGGTTATCCAGCGATCGAAATAGTGATGGCCGTAGAAACGGCCTCGGATTTAAAAATTGCGCTTAACGTTTTCGGACGATCACACTACCCGCTGAATAGCCTGCGCCAAAGGAACAAATGATGCCGACATCGCCGGCACTCAAATCCTCTTTATACTGGTGAAACGCGATAATCGACCCCGCCGAACTGGTATTGGCGTAGGTATCGAGAATTGTCGGTGATTCTGCGGCGGAAGGATCTCTGCCCAGTACTTTCTTGGCGATCAGAACATTCATATTCAGGTTGGCCTGATGCAGCCAAAGGCGTTTTATTCCCGCTGCCGAAACCTGATTTTCTTTCGCGTGCTCCAGAATCATTGCGGAAACTAAAGGAATCACCTCTTTGAAAACCTTACGGCCGTTTTGCATAAAGAGCTTGTCACGCTGACCTTGACCTTTTTCGTCGCAGCGATTCAGGAATCCGAAGTTATTGCGAATATTATTGGAAAACTGGGTTTTTAATTTTGTGCTGAGGATCTCGAAACCCTTTCCGGCTTCGACCTGTTGCGCTTTTTCCAACAGTACCGCCGTACAGGCATCGCCGAAGATAAAATGGCTGTCACGATCGCGGAAATTGAGGTGGCCGCTGCATATTTCCGGGCTTATCACCAACACGGCTCTTGCCGCTCCGGTTTGAATGGCGTTCACACCGGCTTGAATGCCAAAGGTCGCCGAGGAACAGGCGACGTTCATATCGTAGGCAAAGCCGTCGATGCCCAGTGCCTGTTGCACTTCCACTGCCACTGCCGGATAAGCACGCTGCAGATTGGAACAGGCGACGATAACCGCATCGACATCTTCGACGGTGCGTCCCGCCTGCTCGAGTGCCTGCATACAGCTTGCAACTGCCATATCGCACTGGATTCCAGGTTCATCGTCGCTTCGTTCCGGAATATAGGGCGTCATCCTGTCCGGATCGAGTATCCCTTTTTTATCGATGACATAACGGCTCCGGATGCCGGATGCTTTGACAATAAATTCAGATGAGCTAGCCAGCAACGGCTCTTCAGTACCCGCCGCAATGGCTTCGGCTCGCAATTCGTTATGGCGCTTTACAAATTCGTTAAAAGCAGCAACAAGTTCGTCGTTACTGATACTGTTTTCGGGGGTAAATAAACCGGTTCCGGAGATAACTACGGTGTCCACTTAACATCCTCTTCCAAAAAATCCAGGTTGCCTAAGGCTAGCGCAGATTACTGCAATTTGCCTTAGGAAAAAGATACTAATCATGTCAGGCTTGGTCTGTGCTCAGCCAATCTCATTGGTGCAGTTCATTCGCTTGATCTCCAAGCAAATGAAATCTAAAACCGCACCAGTTCCCATTGCTTATGTAATTTTTTCTCGGAGATGCTAACGGCGGTCCCTAACGTCTGGGCAAAATAGGACACGCGAAATTCCTCCAACATCCAACGAAATTTCTCCAATTCCGCATCGCTGACGCCTTCCCGCCGGTGCTTTTCCAAACGCTGCCGGTAGTTTTCCAGCAACGGCTCAACAATCCGCATAAACTCCCTTTCTTTGGTAATCTGCCGAGGCATATCATCCAGCCGTTTAACAACAGCCTGCAAGTAGCGTGGATAATGCTCCAGCCACCGGCCCGGGATTCTGGTCAGAAATCCCGGCATGAGAAGCGATTGCAGCTGTTCCTTAACATCATTCTGAAACAGCGCCAATGCCAACACCGTCTTTTTCTTTAGCATTTTATTGATGCTGTGATGTTGCTGCAGAATATCATGCAACAATAACGCTTTCTGTTCGGCAACTGTAACCAAATTCGCTTTTTGTTGCTGCAAACGCAGCTGAAAAGTCTGCGCATTGAGAACTTTGTCCTTGCCTTCGATGAAAACGTCCAACACCGCGGATTGAACCAGGTCATCCAGTAACGGATCCAACTGTCCTTTAGGTGAATATAGCAGACCTATTTCACGTCCTTTCGGCAGTTTTTGCTTAATAAACTTTACGGTGTCTTTCAGTGACAGCATGAATAATCGTGATAGCCCCAAACGATGTTGTAACTGGGCAAAACGCTGATCGAATCCCGAGGTCAGCGTTACGGACGTCTTGTCATCCCGCAAGAACGGATACAAGTAGAGCCTGGTGCCGGACTGGGAAACAGCGATGCTCTCTTGGATTTTTCCGAAATCCCAAGCGACCAACCCGGCTTTTTCCTCAAATAGCTGGGTTTTAGGGGCGTCCACTTCCTGCTCCAAACGCCCCACCTCATCAATTAGGGCGTGATAATCCCTACCCCTGGCTAACTCCCGGCCATTTCGGTCCACCACGGCGATGGTCATTTTCAAATGCTCGGGCAAGGCGTCGGGATTCCAGTCTTTCGGGCCGACGGCCACTCCGGTCATCTTTCTTAAGTGACGGGACAGCGATTCCAGAATGGATTCATCCGATGCCTGCAGCGCTTCTGCCGCAGCTTTGGCGAAGTCCGGCACAGGGACAAAGTTACGCCGCAGCGATTTCGGCAGGCTGCGAATCAACGCCTCGCATTTTTCCTGAAGCATTCCCGGCACCAGCCACTCAATGCGATTGACCGGAAGTTGCTGTAAAGCCGCAGGCGGTATTTTTAGGGTAATTCCGTCTTGTTTGGTTCCCGGACCAAAATGGTAGTCCAAAGCAAAACGCTGTCCACGCCAATTCATTTGATCCGGATACGCACTGCCGACATCCTCGTTCACCTCGCGGGCGAGCAAATCCTGTTCCGTGAGGATTAAACGGTCTTTGTCGGCTTTGATCAGATTTTTGAACCAATACTCAAGACCTTTGACCGTGTTGATATCTTCCGGTATGCGTTGGTCATAGAAGTCGTAGAGAACGTCATCGTTGACGATCAGGTCGCGGCGTCGGGTTTTTGCCTCCAATAACTCGATGGCTTCCCGGCGGGCTTGATTGTGCTTTATAAACGGCAGGCGCGAGATGATCTCCCCTTCCACCAGCCCGGAGCGGATCATCAGCTCCCGGCTCAACTGCGGTTCGATAGGGCCATAACTGGCGCGCCGTCGTGGAACCACGACCAAACCGTACAGCGAAATCTGGGCATAGGCCTGCACTTCGCCACGCTTTTTCGACCAGTGCGGTTCCAGATAGGTTGTTTTCAACAGATGCGGGGCAATATGTTCTATCCAGGAAGGTTCAATCTTGGCGATTGTGCGGGCGAACAAACGGCTGGTCTCGACCAGCTCCGCCGAAACGATCCAGGGAAACCCCTTTTTGCGTAACTTCGAACCCGGAAAAACCAGGAATCTACGCTGCCTTGGACCGGTATACTCCTGCTTTTCATCGCGCTGGCCCACCTGACTGATTAACCCGCTCAGAATGGCATGATGCAGGTGCTCATAGGTGGCCGGCTCTTGATTCTCCTTTAACCCGGTATCATGACATAACAGCCGAAGTTGGCGATGGGTGTCCCGCCATTCCCTCATCCGCATGAATGCCAGGTAATTCTTCTTACAATAGTTGCGCAATTGCGAGTTCGATAATTCCTGGCGCTGCTCTTCATAGCCGTTCCACAGGTTCAGGTAGTCGATAAACTCCGATTGTTCGTCTTTCCACTGGGCATGTTTTTCGTCCGCCGCCTGCTGTTTTTCATGAGGCCTTTCCCGGGGATCCTGAATGGCAAGGGCGGAAACAATGACCAATATCTCTTTCAACGCATGATATTTTTCGGCAGCCAACAGCATATTGGCCAACCGGGGCTCGATCGGGAAACGAGAGAGCTGGCGACCGTGTCCAGTCAACTTTCTTTTGGCCGACACCGCTCCCAGTTCTTCCAGTAACTTGTAACCGTCGTTGATATATCGTTTATCGGGTGGCTGGATAAATGGAAAGGACGCGATTTCGCCCAGCCGCAAGGCCAACATCTGCAAGATAACCGATGCCAGATTGGTTCGCTGGATCTCGGGATCGGTGTAATCCTGCCGCGACTGAAAATCTTCTTCGCTGTACAAGCGAATGCATACGCCCTCTTCAACCCGCCCGCAGCGGCCTTTGCGCTGATCCGCCGAAGCCTTGGATATGGCTTCCACCGGTAGGCGTTGGACCTTAGATCGATATGAGTAGCGACTGATACGGGCATATCCAGGGTCAATCACATAGCGGATGCCGGGCACTGTGAGCGAAGTTTCGGCAACATTGGTCGCCAACACAATCCGCCGGCCCTTGTGGGGTTGAAAAATCCGGTTTTGCTCGGCCTGACTCAACCGGGCATAAAGCGGCACAATTTCGGTATGTCGAAAGGCTTCGTCTCTGAGCACTTTAGCCGTTTCCCGTATCTCCCGTTCACCGACCAGGAACGCCAGAATATCCCCTGGGGATCGTTTTGCTTCCCGTTCCAGTTGTTCGATCTCCCTGACCGCACCGACTATTCCCTCTTGAATGGACAAATCGGCGTCCGTACCGACCGCACTCGAATCGGTGGACTCCGCCGCATCCGAATCGGTTACCAAAGGACGATATCGCACTTCGACCGGATAAGTTCTACCGGAAACTTCGATTACCGGTGCTTTATCAAAATGCACCGAAAACTTGTCGACTTCGATGGTTGCTGATGTAATCACCAGTTTTAGATCCGGACGACGGGGCAACAGGTTTTTTAGATAACCAAGAAGAAAATCGATATTCAGTGAACGTTCGTGGGCTTCATCGATGACGATGGTGTCATAGCGGTTCAAATATCGATCATGCTGCGTTTCCGCCAGCAGTATACCGTCGGTCATGACCTTAATCAGGGACTGTGGCGTCGTGTGGTCCGTGAAGCGTACTTGATATCCGACTTCCTGCCCCATCTGACATTGCAGTTCTTCCGCCAGCCGATTGGCCACTGCCCTGGCCGCCAGCCGCCGAGGCTGGGTATGGCCGATCATGCCTGCCCGGCCCCGCCCCAGCTCCAGGCAGATCTTGGGTATTTGAGTAGTCTTACCCGATCCGGTTTCTCCCGCCAGGATAACAACCTGGTTGGCTTCGAGTAATGCCTTAATATCGTCAAGGCGTCCTACTACCGGCAGTTCGTCGGGGTATTGAATTCGCGGGACAGCATCGGCGCGATCAGCGAGTAGGCGTTGGGACCGTTCCACTTTACGGAAAAAGGCCTGGCGCGCCTTCTCATTATCGGCTGGAGCGGCCTGGTTACTTAGCTTTTGCCATTCTTTAACTAAACGGAAGCGGTCTTTTATCAGAACGGATTGGGGATCGAAACTTTGCACAACGGAATGCACTTAAAATTTAGCAATGAAGAACAGCAAGGGGCGGCATAATAACCTGGAGGTGTTTGGCGGGCAAGGCAAGTTACGCTTCTCGTTCGCGAAGTTCCCGCCGTAACAGTTTGCCGACACTGGATTTCGGCAAGTAGTCCCGAAACTCGACTGCCGTCGGTACTTTATAGGCGGTTAGCCTGGATTGGCAATATTCCAACAGCTGCCGTTCATCGATATCGCCCTGTGCCGACACTGCGTAAATCTTTATGCCCGTTGCATTATCGGCGCCTTTGTACGCAACCGCTGCGCTTTCCACAATCTTCGGATGATCATTGACAACGGTTTCAATATCCTTGGGGAATACTTCAAATCCTTTTACCCGCATAACATCTTGTTTGCGATCTATAATGCGCAAATACCCGTCATTCTGAATGATGGCCAGATCACCGGTTTTTAACCAACCATCTTCAGATAGTACCTGTTGGGTCATTTCCGGTTGCATCCAATAGCCCTTGCATACTTGTGGCCCTTTTATCCATAGTTCACCGACTTCTCCGGTAGTCAAGGATTTACCTTCGTTGCTGACGACCTTTAGCCGGGTAAGCGGCAATGGGAGACCGACGGTACCGGGTCGTATTGCATCGACCGGACTAAAGGCGACTGCGGAACAGGTTTCGGTTAGGCCATAACCCTCGTTGATTTGGCATCCGGTTATTTTTCGCCACTGGTTAGCCGTTGTCCGATGTAAAGCGGTTCCGCCTGAGGAAGTGAGTTTTAGGTTGGAAAAATCCCTTTGTTGAAAACGCTTATCCGCGCAAAGGCGGGCAAACAACGATTCAACGCCAACGAAGGTCGTGAAAGGCCGGTTGTCCAGCGCTTTAAGCATTGCGGAAGTATTGGAACCGTCATCTAATAGAATCAGATGCGTCCCCTTTTCAAAAAATACCCCGAAACTTAAAACAAAGGGATATATGTGGTGCAAAGGCAACGCATTTAAAAGCGTTTCGCGGTTCTCTTCCAAATGCGTGCCAAGGCGGTGCTGAATCTGGATGATGTTAGCAATGACATTTTGGTGACTGAGCATGGCCGCCCGCAGAGCGCCGCTGGTGCCGCCGGTGTATTGCAGCATCGCGATATTGTCGGTATCGACGGTATTCTGTTGCAGATCCAACCGTTTACCAATATGCAGTGCGCGGTTCAGACTGGTGGTTGGGGACCAACGATAGCTTTGCAATATATCGTGCAACAGCCAATCTTTTCCGTTATTTACCATTCCCTTTAGACCACCGGCCAAATCGCCATTACCGGTTATGAAGATCTGGCGCACTCCGGTAAATTCGAGTATCTCTTCAAGCTTGCACCGGTTGTCGGCTATTACTACGGCTGCTTTCGCACCACTATCGTTTAAATGTTTCTCCAGCTCTCGCGGGCTCTGACGTGGATTCAGCGGCACCACTATCATACCGGCCAGTATCGACCCGAAAAAAACTACTGGGAACTGCAGGCAATTAGGCAACTGGATGGCGATTCGGTCACCGGTATTCAGCGCCGTCTTATTTTGCAGAAAGGCAGCAAATGCCGATGCCAGCTCTTCTAACCGCTCATAACTAAGGGTATTGTTCCTATGCGAAACGGCGGGATGGATGGCGTAGCGTTGGCAAACCTGAGAAAACAACGTGGCCAGGTTTTGGTAATGGCCCGATAAATTTGCGGGATGAAGCTCCAGCTTAGAGTTCTCACGGGCAGTTTCAGGCGGCGATTCTTGACGAAACAATCCCTTAGGTAATCTTTCCTGTTCCATTGGTTGCCATTTTCGTTGTTAGTGAGATTTTCTTCACGGCGCAAGAATATCAGCTATAGGTCTGTAGATATAGACTAAAGTATAGACAGGAAAATTTATTGGGCGATGTCGGCTTGCCGGTAATGTTATTCGTACCGCTAAATAACCCCCATCCTCTAAAAACTTGAACTAAACTTTCTTAAGAGAACAAAATCCTTCCAACACCCGATACCAATAACCTAAGGAAGACAATTAGACATGCCTATTATTGGAAATATCACTTACGATGAATTGGAGATTGGTGACAGTGCATCCTATTCGAGAACATTGACCGAAGAAGAGATCCTGCTGTTCGCGTCTATATCGGGTGATGTCAATCCGGTGCATCTGGACCCCGAATTTGCCGGCAAGTCTGTTTTTAAAGAACGAGTCGCCCATCCGATGTGGTCCGGAGCGCTTATTTCCACCGCTGTGGCCAATATCATGCCGGGTCCCGGCACGATTTACAGAGAGCAGTTCCTGAAATTTCTTCGACCGATAAAAATCGGGGATATTTTGACCGTCACGATAAAAGTCACGGAAAAACTCCCCAGAGATCGCGTATTGCTGGACTGTAGTGTTATCAATCAAAACAACGAACATGTAGTCGAAGGAACTGCCAAGGTTATCGCACCAACCGAAGAAATTCGTATCGAGCAACCCGCATTGCCGAATGTAAAATTGGAAAGCAATGGCAATGGTAAATAAACTCAGATGCTTGCACTACTCCGATCTACCGGAACAGGCAGTTTGAACAGCCATGCTAACTCCGGTTAAGCGAATTCTATTCGCAACTTCACTCGAACCGGCCACCCGCCCTGTATCCCGCATGGCTGCAAGCCTCGCTGTTCAATACAAAGCGCAAATACTATTAGTCCATGCGTTGAAGCCTAAAAACGACGGTGTCGCTGCGGCAAAAGATTCGCAGCAATCCTCCGACAATGAACGAAACACCAAATCGGCTGGCTACCGGGAGGTACAACGGTCAATCACCGAAAAAGTCCAGGCATTCTTCGACGAAGAGATGGTTGAGCATAAGCATTTGAAACTCTTTGAGAAAACAATTGTGGAGGAAGCAAAACCTGGTGACCTCATTTTGCGGGTTGCCGCTGTCGAGAATATCGACTTAATCGTCATGGGCAGTCAACAACCTAAGGGCGTTAAAAAACTTTTCGCCGGATCGGTTGCCAACTATGTCATGGAGAGATCCTCTAAACCGGTACTCATCGTGCCGCTGGCATAATGATGTTGACCTGTTGTTGGCCGCAAAAAAAGCACCTTTGGATGCTTTGGTTGCTAGCCGTTGCCGGCTTCTTCATGAATGCACAGTCAGCGACGCTCAATATCACGATCAGTACAGGTTATCCCCCTTTCTACTATAAAGAAAATGGCGTTTTAAAAGGGCTTTGTATCGAGGTGATAGACGCGACATTGAAGCGAATGGGCATGCAGGCTTCCCTATCCCCCAACATCCTGGAATCGTATGCTTGAGCAGGGGCGAAGTGGAAAAGCAGATGAAAAAATTACTTGCAGATTACCCGGTGACAATTGAAACACCTGTCGCCTGGGGAGAGATGGATGCTTTTAAGCATGTGAACAATATCGTGTACTTCCGGTATTTTGAAAGTGCAAGGATTGCCTATTTTGAAAAACTTCAATTAATGCGTTTTATGGAAGAAACAGCTATCGGACCTATTTTGGCTTCGACCCAATGCAAATATAAGTACCCGCTAACTTATCCCGACACTGTCACGGTTGGGGCCACTGTTTCCGCGATTGAAGAAGAGCGCTTCACTATGAATTATGTCGTGGTTAGTCATACTCACGAGTTAATCGCCGCCTCAGGAGAGGGCATCATTGTGAGTTTTAACTATCGAGAAAATAAAAAGACCAAGATTCCCGACATTATTAGAGAGAGAATTTTTGCGCTTGAAAATAGTGCTCCATCACCATAGCTGGAAATTGATCTCAAGACTGAATTTGGTCTATATTCGGACCAACAAGAAAGCAGGAGCGCCCCCCATGAAAATGTCTGACCAAATAAAACCTATCAGCTATTTGAAGGCGAACGCCTCAGAAATCGTTCGTTCGTTGCAGGAACATTCAGATCCTTTAGTCATAACGCAGAACGGCGAAGCCAAGGCAATAATCCAGGGCATAGCAAGTTATGAAGAAACCCAAGAAACTTTAGCTTTGCTAAAAATACTGGCATTGGGATCACACCAGGTTGAGGAAGGTAAAGTTACTCCAGCATTTGATGTCATTAAAGGAATTAGGGATAAAAAAGTAAATGACATTTGAAGTCTTACTGACAGAAGATGCATCGAAGGATCTGGTCGAAATTTACCATTACATTGATGAACATGATGTGCCTGGAAAAGCAGACTATGTTCTTGAAAAACTTGAAAGCACTTTCAACTCATTAGCTAATCATCCTAATCGCGGGACGTATCCCCCTGAACTGAACGTATTGGGCATTCGAGAATTTCGGGAAGTCTTTTTTAAACCCTACAGGATTATATACAGGGCATTTGATCAAAAAGTGATTGTTTTTGTAATTGCTGACGGCCGACGAAATATGCAATTTTTACTTCAAAGACGTCTACTAAGGGCCTGAGCACCAAAAAGACATCAGGCCAACTCACGATGGCTTATAACGCAGACCGCACAAACTCCAAATCAACAGACTAAAAAGCTGACAAATCAACTCGGAAAGAAATCAATCGGATAGCGAACAACCTGATTGGAGGCATTGGCTTTAGCGCCAAAGTTTATCAGCATCAGACGGGCACAGATTTTTCTTTCCAGTGCGGGATTATCCAACTCGCTTTCAATAATATTGCAGGACGAAACCGAACCGCTTGAGGCCACGACCAGTTCAGGCACCAAAGTGCCTTTTAAAGTCGGGTTGGTGCGCAGCTCGCGTTTATAAATTCTGGAAATAGCCGCTTTATTGGCGTCGAACACCCGGCGAATTTCCTCCGCCGTTCTACCGGACGCGGCACGCTGTTTTTGCTCGGCTTGTTGCTCGGCAACCACCTGTTGGGCAACGTCAGAATCCACTTCGGCGACCTTCCGTGTGGCTAGCGCCATCTTCTGCGTCGACTGATCCAACTGGCTGGTGTCGATACCGCCGCTTCCGCGGGTACTCACTTCATTCACTAAGCCGCTGGAAGACTTTCTCGTGATCGGCTTGGCGGTAAACAATGGTTCGTCTGTCGCCGGCAATGTATCCGCCAAAGCCCTTAGGTCGGATAAATCATCGCTTAGTGCCAGGAGCCCGGTGCTTTTGGCTTTCTCACGAGCTTTTTGCACCTTATCTTGCTGCGTTGGCTCCGGCTTAGGTTCGGGTTTCGGTTCAGGTTTTGGCTCAGGCTCCGGTTCCGGTTCTTTTTCCGGCTCCGGCTCCGGCTCCGGTTCGGGCTCTGGTTCCGGTTGCTTGATCTCCGGCTTGGGTAACTCGCGTTTCTCAATGACCACTTTCGCTAACTGCGGCGGTAACGCCTCAAGCTCTTCGCGGGTTTTTTCGGGTAAGTTTATAGACGGAATGATGATGCCGACTACAACAAAAACGACAAATAGAAACCCCAGGATGAACCAAAAACGATTCTGTTCGGTCCGATCCGTTACCCAGGGAAGTGCGAGTCGGGAGGTGGTCACTAAGCCCCCTCCTCTTCGACTTTGCGGTTGACGGCCAGAGAGATACTGCTGAAACCGGCCTCTACACAGGTGGACATGATGCGTTTTAACAACCGATAGGGTAATTCCCGATCTGCCACCACCATGATGGGGCGTCCGTTGGGGTCCGCCACTTGGGATCTGGACGCCTGATAATCCAGCTCCTGTTTCAGTCCGTCGATTACCAAGGGTTCCTGATTACCGGCAACGACGACATTGCCCACTACTCTGCCCGCCACCAAAATATCGTTTTCGGTAATGGTCACGGTCAATAATTCACGCGGAGGTTGCTCTGCCACGGAAACCGGGAGTTTAACGGAGGTATTCGGCTGCATTACCTGTACATCCGATGAATTCACCATCAGGAAAAACACAAGAATAGTGAAGATATCCATCAGCGAAACCAGGTTAAGCCCAGGTATGCCCCGCATCCGGCGGTAATGGCGTTGGATTCTTTTCGCCCGGCTGGACTGCTTCATGAGCCGCCCTCCGCATTCGCGGTTTCCGCCGAAACGATTTCAGGCGCATCGGCGATGGAGATATCCGGAAATAGCTCTGCTTCCACCAAGCTGGCGGCAACGACGGTTTTGTATGAACGAACAGTATCCATGACTGTGACAAGGGTCTGATAATCCGTATCGTCTTGGGGCATGATGGTAATGTCACGTTTTTCAGGCAGGCGTGCTTTTATATCCTTGGCAACCAGCTTCAACAGAGCAAAATCGTGCTGCTGTTCGGCGGTCTTGGGAATCTGTTTAATCACTCCGCCTTTGTTGTCAGCCACGATGAGTTCTTCATCCAGGATAATTACCTGCAGCTGCAAATTTTCCTCTTGATTCTCCCCTCCGGCAGACTCGGGAAAATTGAGGTCCAACACAGCCACCTGGGAAAACACCATATTGATGAGCAAAACAGGCACCAGCACGATCATGAGATTCATGAATGCGGTAATGTCCAGATCGGCTTTTTGCTCCGGCCGACGATGCTTGCGTCGCATGCTAAAACCCCCGTTTAGGCGTCAGTATGCTTAGCTGCCGGGGTTGCTTCTGGGCGCTCCGAAATAAGATTCATTATTTTGACCCCTGCCATTTCGAAGCTGTCGATGATTTCGTTGGTTTTGGTTTGAATAATGGCGTGGAACAAGAGCAGCGGAATCGCGGACATCAGACCGAATGCCGTGGTGTTCATCGCTACGGAAATACTCTTGGAAAGTAAGTTGGCCTTTTCGGCTGGGTCGGCATTGGCCACCGCGGTAAAAGCGGCAATAAGACCAATGATGGTGCCCAACAATCCAAGTAGCGTGGAAATATTTGCCAAGGTTGCGAGGTACTGTGTGCGTTTTTCCAATCTCGGCAAGACTTCCATCAACCCCTCTTCCATGGCGTATTCAATTTCTTCCTTGGACTGGCGGCTCAGCAGACGGCCAATTCCCGAACCGATGATGGAAGACATGGCAGTTTTCGAATCATTCGCCTGGCGCAGCGCCCCCTTAAAGTCACGTTTCCGGACTAAAGGCAACAACCGGTTAAAGTCTGATCTATTGCTGGTCTTAGCAGCAGTCAAGTAAATGAATCGTTCAATGGCGATGGCCAATCCAATGATTAACACGATCCCGATGGGATACATGAATGGACCACCTTCTTGAAAAAAACGCACCACTGTTTCCGTCATAACTCCAGAACCCTTCCCACCTTTCTAAATACTTCTTCCACGAACGGCGTACCTTTGCCGTACCCAATGCCTATCGCGTTTTTCGAAAACGTTTGCAGCAGCAACCCATTGATTAATGATTGACTAGTCTGTGCCCAAGTCGCCGATTGTTAGGGTTTCCCGGTAGTAAAGCTGCTCCCGAAAGACCTGACGATCTATTGGCGTAAGAACACCTTCCAGGCTGCGATCATCACTACTGATCGAAATATCTATCTGCTCTGGCGTCTTCCAGGGAATCAGATATAACACCTGGGGTTGTTCCTGATCACCATGGATGGAGGTTCCTTCCAACTCCAGTAGCTCGTCCGCAAAAGCCCCGCTACTGTAGAGTCCCGACAGGACAATGGCAAGCTTTACTAACCGCATTTTACTTCTGTTCACGCACTATGCCCGTTATTGCATACGTTGTTTGAGATCCACTACCCATAATGCCACTTGTTCATCTGGGGAATTGGCAATTCTTTGATACACTTCATACTGTTCCAGTGCATCGTTCAACTTTCCCATATATAAATCCAAAAGAATCGCATAGTTCAAATAGTACTTCGCGATCTCAGGAGCGGCGGCAATTGCCCGCTGATAGAATTCTTCCGCCTGCCGGAAGTCACCATTCCCCCGGGCAATCAAACCCAGCTGATTCAAGGCGGCATGATTGCCGGGATCATATTCCAGCGCTTCCAGATACCAATGTTTCGCGGCAGGTTTGTTACCACGCTGTTCCTCCACCATACCCTGCAATACATAAGGAGCGGATAGGCGCGGTTCGGCCTGTAAGATGCCATCCAACAGCTCCGCGGCCCGCTGGTGCTGTTGGTTTTGAAATGCGTCGACAGCCGCCTGATATTCTTGTTGCAGCTGTTCGGTAATCACGATCTTTTGTTGCTCTGCAGTATCCGCAACAGGCGATGGCGCCATCGGCTGTGTGCCACAACCGGACAACAACACTAATGCAGCAATTATCCACGTAGCCAGCAGCGATTTAATCTTGCGGAAACTAGTTAAGACTAACCGGCACATCAGCCGCTACCTCCTGTTTGTTATAACGCACCGGCAGAACGGTACTTAAGGCTTGATAGCTTTGTTTCACCCAATCGTCGTATACCCCTTGCTGAGCATAACGCGCATTGCTTTCAAGAATTTCGATAGCTTTATCTTCAAACGGGAAGGCTTGTTCTTCCAGTAGTAAGCTGTATTGCTCAAGTTCAAGTTCCGACAAATTCTTAGGCCGCTCGGACGCCATGATATCCTGCCCCAGCCGCAGATAGATTTCTCCGGTCATGTGCAGGGCTGCCGTTGAGAATTCGCTAACCCCATAAGCGCGGGTGCGATTCAACTGAGTAATCAGCCGCTTCATTACCCGCTGCTTTTGCGCGAGAGTCTTTTTCAAAGGCAGCGTTAAACGGATAGCATCAAAGGCCCGCTTATCCGCTTGCAACAGCGTCCAACTGGCGGCAGCGGCCAGACTTTTGGTACGTCCATCCCGCTGAGCGCCACCGTTGGCTTCGAATTCCACCAACGCTTGTTGCCAGGAGTTGACCTGGGGCAGCTCCTCCAGTTTTTGATAAATATCGATCTGGGTCTGATGCAGTTCGACGGCAAGCGGAAATGCGGGGGACAGGTCCGCCAACACCTGCTGATTGATACGCGCCGCCTGCGGCCATTGCCCAACCCGGCCGTATAACTCGGCAGCCTGCAACAAGGCTTTTTGTTGGGTTCCCCGGTTGGCTTCCGATGCCGCAATGCTTTCCAGTTCCCCTGCCGCCAAAGCCAATTCCTGGTTTTGCTGATACACATAAACCAGCTTTTCGGGAATACCCTCTGCCAACTGATGGTCTGTGAAGCGGCTACGAAAGTCGTTAAGCAGCGTTGTTGCGGTATCCCAGGCTTTAAGATCAATGGCGCGCATCGCAGCATCATATTGGGCATTGAGCCGAACAGAGGATTCCGGCGCGACATCCAGAACCCGTTGGTATTGCTCTAATGCAGCCGCCAATTGACCTCGACGATCATATTGCTCGCCTTGGCTATAAATCGCCGCCGCGAGATTTTCCTCGATGCTGACATACTCGGACGATCCAACCTGATAGTAGTTCAGGGTTTGGAGATAACCGTTTTCCGCGACATCGTATTTTTCAAGCGCGAAAGCGCTATGGCCAAGGGTTTGCCAGGCAGCCTGCAATACGTCTTTACGCTCGGTGATTGCGGTGAGCTTGGTAGTAATATCCAAAGCAGCTTGATACTGTTCAAGGGAAAATAGTTCATTCGCCGCCAAGAGCAATGTGTCAGGCGCACGCGCATCCTCAGGATAAACTCTGGCAAACTCTGTCAGCGCATCGACACGTCGGTTTCGTAATGCCTCGTCATCCGGTACGCGTCGCAACCATTGCTGATAGGCCAGAATAGCGGCATAGGCGGCTTCTCCATTGTTGGCGTAATCGGGATATAGGTAACCTGCCTGTTCGTACGCCAGAATTGCGTTATCCCACTGCCCTAACTGAAAGAATGCCTCGCCAGCCAGGAAAAAGGCGTTTGCGGAAGCCTCCTCCCGGGGATACAGGCCGGTCATTGCCAGGAAATAGTCCGCTGCCTGCTGCAAATGAACGGTTTTTTGCTGGCCTTCCGCGTTGCCTGCTAAGGCATAGTTACGCTGGCCTAGTTGATCAAAAAACTGATAGAGCTTGGCATTGAGCTTACCCTTATATTCCGCATCCAGTTGTTGCCAGTAATCCGATGCAGGGCCTAACTCGCTAACATACCGTTCTTTTGCCTGCCACGCCGAACTCGGCAGTTTGCCTTCGGTAAAGGCGATAATGGTATGCTCGGTAAACTTAGGCCGTAATGGCGATAGAGGAAACTCATCGATAAAACGGTTAGCCGCGGCCACGGCATCCTGATAGCGTTCTTTTTCAAGATAAAACCGGTAAAGCCGATCGAACAACGCCGGTGCCAAGTCACTTTGGGTACCTGCAATTGCCTGAATCAGGGTTTCGGGACCATCCAGATTGGTCAGAATCAGACTGGTAATACGCAGGGTATCCTGTTCGACCTTTTCGGCTCCGGAATTATCCCCGGCACTTCCGCGGCGTCTTTCAATTCCATCCAACACTTTTACAAAGGTAGCCAGCGCCGTTGTAAAGTTGTCCTGTTTAAACTGCGCCCAACCCTGCATGTACTGCGCCTTGTCTTTGAACTCGCTATTCAGACTGCCGGTGACCACACGGTGGTAGGCCTGTTCCGCTTTTTGATACCGCTTATCGCCGTAAAACAGCTCGCCTATTCTGAACCACGCCTCACTGACATAACCTGAGTCCGGGTACTGGCCGACAAGGCGCTGGAGGGTGTCCAAGGTGCTCTTCAAATCGCCGGTGATTTCGTGGGCTCTTGCCAGTTGATAGAGGTAGTTATCGTTGCCCTCCTGATAAGGCCTATCTTTGAGAATTCGCTGATAGGCAACGATCGCCTCCTGCCATAGTGCGTCGCTGATGATTCCTTCAGGACGTTGCCGACTAAACAACTCTTCTAATTGCGCCAGCCTGTGCAACGCCAGGATCTTGAACTTGGGATCTGTCGCCTCATGGAACAAGCGTGTATAGCGAACGACCAGCTCGTTTAGCGGCACCTTCGGACTGATGCGATATTTAAAGTCGATATAAGCCGGCTTTAACTCTCCTATCCTTTTGTTGGTTTCATCCTTGTCGAATATAACGATCGCGCCTTTTTGCTGGTCGGCTGCGAATACCCATTGGGCGAAGCCTGCACAACTCAGAATTATGATTGCCGCTCTTACCCAGAACATCATAAGGCGCGCTCCTGGCGGCTGACCAGTTTATCCGCTTCGGCAATGGCAATATCATCGTATAGGTTGACTAAGGCTAACTGGCTTCGCACATGGTAATGATTAATTTTTCCGCGATATACAACCAGCCGGTCAATTGCCTTCCGGGTCAATTTGCCCTGCAATTCTTCGATATAAGTCGTTACGGCCGTTTCCAGATCTGCATACTTCGCCTGCAGTTGGTTAATCATAACCAACTTTTCCTGAAAATATCCCTTACCTTTTTGCAGTTGGGTTTGCAGCCGGACGAAGTTGTTTTTTAACTCCTGTAAGTGACTGTCCATGGCATTCAGGGTAGCGGCGAGTTCCTGGTGATTCTTCTTGTAGTCATCCATGGCCCGCCACAAAATCAAGCCTTCCAGACGCGCGATACGGTCTTTGAAAGCCGCTCGCTCCGCTTGCGTTAATTTGTTATTGAGATCCTGAAAAGCCTTCTTTGTCGATTCCAGATGCTGTTGAGCCTTGGCATAGTCAGCCTCTAACAACCGTTGATAATCCCTTGATTTCTCAGCTTCAACAAAAGCTTTGGCCAAAGCATTTCTTTCCGCAACCAGGCTGTTAATATCCTTTTCACGCACCAGTTGGCTCACCTGCTTGCCGGAACCGGAGAACAAATTCGCTTTTTTCCTTAGCATTGAAGCAAAAACGTCGAGTTTTTCCCGTGTGCGGTTTACCTGACGCGCCTGCTCTTCCATCATCAACAGCTCTTTCGCTTGTTGAAAAAATTCCGGCTCCGCCATAAAGAAGTTGGCAAATGCCGACAGGGGAGTATTGGTAATCAAATCCGTCGCCAAAAACCAGGCGACATCCGAATGCTGCCGGCGAACGTCCGCAAGTAGCTGTAAAACCCCATGCCGGTGCAACCGCTGGCTCACCTGATCGATCTGGCGCAGCTCCTTTTCGTAAACCGCAATCGCTTCCAGGTAGGCATCTATTGCAGACGCCTGAAGATTTTCCTGCACGTAACTTTCTGCAATCGCCTGGTAGGTGTCCGCGACACCCGGCACCACCAGCGCATACTTCTTTGCCCGATACCAAGTCTGTATCGCCGCTCTATTTTGACCTAAGCCGGCATACGCCCGGCCATACCCGTAAATCGCCGGCCCGGCACTGGTGCCGCTGGCGCGAACATTGGCTAGGAACGACATCGCCTTATCGTAGCTCTGATCCTGCAAGGCAATATTGCCTGCTGCCAATTGGATGCGGTCGTAGAGTTCCTGATCTTCCCGCAAGTCGCCGGTCATGGCACTCGCCACGCGAAGCGACACTAAGGCACGACTGGTTTCGGCATCATTTTGAGCATAGTAAATGCCCAGGTTGTAATAGCCATAAGCCGCCCAAATGCTGCCCGGTGTAATTCCGCTCAATACTTTAGCGGCACTATTGACCTGTTTGAGTTGTAGCAGGCTATTGGCCAAGTAATACAACGCCTCATCCCTATCGTCTTTGCCCATATTCTTGGTTTTGAGCAACGGCGTAAGCTGTTGAGTGGCCTGCTGCCAGTCTCCGGCCGAATAGGTTTTCCGTACGCTTCTTAAGGCAAGTTTTGCAGCGGCTCTTTTATTCGACGTAAGGTCTTCGAGGTCACTAAATATTTGCTTGGCGTATTGGCGCATACCCAAATGCAAACTGGTATCGAGCGCCAATAATTGAGCGGAATGGTTTATTCGCTCAACCTGCGCGGAGTCCTTTTTTTCCTTCCGAAGCTCTCCGGTGGGCTGTTCCAAAAGGGTCATCGTTGTTACATAGTCGTTGGTCAGCATATGAAACAATGCTTCCCGGTAGCGGTATTCCTGAGCCTGGTTATGGGCCTGTGAAGCCGCCGCCTGCAGTGCAAGAACGGCGATGAAGAGAAGCCCGAGATTGGATAGTCGTTGCAAAAGATAACCCGTCATTTCCCGACCTTCCTAGTCGAGTTCCTTAACACGGAAGCGTGGTAATTGGGTGCGGCTGTTTTCTTCGATGCGCAATTCCAACGCTTTTGCCGAAGCCTGCTTTTCGAAGGTCAGGGTTTCCGATTCCCGAAAATACTTGTCATTTTGCCCACGTCCGTTAAACACCGCTTCGACGCGATGCGGACCTGAGGCCAAACTGCCGATGTATAACCGCTGCACACCGCCGCGTTTCAACGCGTTGATTTCCCGTTCGGAGTAGATATAAGAAGTCGCCAGCTTGCCATTGAGATTCAGTTCGACCGAATCCAGTTCAAATCCTACTTTGTCTTCCATGGACAAATAGATCACCACTTGGGTATTCGCCGGGTAGAGAATCTCTTCTTCAAGTGCGAAAAGTTCCCGATTCAAGTCAATTATCCGTTGCTTTAGCGCTTCAGAGCGCTGCGCGAGATTATCATCGGCATGAACAACGGCAATATTCCCAAGCATACCTAGGCATAGCAGCAACGGAGCGAGTTTCTGAACAAAAGGGAGGAACGTCTTAATATGAAGAAATTGTTGGCGCCGGACTGTCATCTATAACTACTTCCGCAGTGGCAAATAAACGAAAACGCCCATATTCTACCAAAACCATTTTTACCTTGTGTGAACCAGTTTCACCTTACTCCAACGAATACTTACATTTCGTTAACAAGATTTAGAAAAAGTGGACAAAACCAAGGTTTTTCGTCTTTTTACAATGTTTTGCATTACACATTCCTTAATCAGATTGTCAGGCGAAGAGGCCAAAATCATCTGTTTACCCACAAGAAGTAACATTACTATCCGATATTGAATGGTGATTGCCAAGGCTACGATTCATTGACATTTTCTTTCTGAAGAGCACAAAATTCAAGCAAGCCCAGTACAGTTTTTAAAAGCGTAAAATGGTGTATGTCTGCAGAAGATTTAAAACCACTTTCAGAAATTGAGTTTCAAGCGACCTTTACAGTGCCAATGACGGATATCACGACTTCCGCAGAAGAAGTTGTTGATGTCTGGCCTTACATAGAGACTGTTTTGGATTCCGAATACAAGTCGGCAAATACCGAAGACTGGGATGTCGACCATGTATACATCAATCAAACGGAAACTCATCAGCATCTATTGATTAATACTGGCATGAAAAATGTCTACTTAGTCGTGGTCATAGCCGTTGCTGAACGACAAATTTACGGACACCACCTTCTCAATCTAAATCAGAATTACGGTATTGCTCATTAAGAGTTTTCTTGACTTCAAGTGGACTTTCGGCTTGGCATTGTCTTCGCAATGAGGTTAAAACCAAGTAACGGCAAGACTTCTATTGCCAATTCACCACCCCACGGCGGCACAACGGCATCGATGCTGTCATCAGTGATGAACTTCATCAATTCTTCGGCGCGCCTTTCTTTCGGTGCACTGACATGTTTAATCTCGCCTTTTAGGCACTCACCTATTACTACTTCAAAACCCCTTTCATTCAAAGTACGAACAATTTCACTAAACCTTTTCTCATGTCGGTCAGCAATTCCTGAAGAAAACGCAGTAATGGAGATTCTGCTTCCTTTTCTTAATGGCTTAGGGTAAATCAACGCTTTACCTCCCCTAGCATTTTGGGCTGAAGTTTTTGTCAAGGTATCGCTCAGCAATTGGGAACGTCGGAGCTGTCTTTTGTGTAGTCATACTTCAAGCTCAAAGTGTTGCCCACTCAACCCGCTGGCATCTATCTCCAATATTCCCACATATATTGGCAATTTAAACCTTCTCGGTCCTGCACTTGCCGGATTGAAGAACAAAACGCTTCCCTTTTGTTCGTTATGAGGCTTGTGAGAATGCCCAAAAATTACCGCATCAAACTCACCGGAGAGCTCGATATTCAGGTCTTTTATATTGTGTATCAAATAGAAGCGCTTACCGTCGAACTCAAATGCTTCGATCTCATTGAAATTTTTGGCCCATTCACCCCTATCGACGTTTCCACGTATCGCTATTGTCGGAGCGAGTTTCCTCAGGGAATCAATAATATCGGGACTGCCGATATCTCCTGCATGGACAATCAACTCACAACCTGACAAGGCATCTACTGCCTCGTTTCGCAGAAGTCCGTGGGTATCTGAGATCACGCCAATTTTGCTAATATGCTTTTACTCCTGCATTGCCTAAACAGAGTCCCGAAGGTAGTGATTCAACGGACAGATACCGCTGAATCCAAAGCTGTGCAAACAAAGAAAATGAAGTTTGGCTTGGAGGATAATTTTTCAAAGTGCTCTTCGCTAGCTACCTGTAAGTCCTCGTTCACTTCTCCTTCAGACAGCTTAACAATTACCATGCCTGCTTGTAATCGCTTCTGTAATAGCACTCAAAGGGCGTCGATAGAAGCTGACTGTCACAGGCTGTCCAATGGTATCCCATTCCTGGGTAACCTGCTCCGTGGCAAAGTAGTTTCCGCTTGGGGAACTCTCATAATCTAACTGCGGATGGTGGGTAGAAAAAACGAATAGGCCACCGGTTTTAAGTACCCGGGACCACAAGCCAAATCCAGCACTTGTTTTCCCTTTAGCGGTGGTAACAAACCCAACATCGTTGGTCTTTCAAATTTAGCGTTGTAAATGTTGTCCTGCACCACTCTACCGTATTCCTTGGCGTACTTGGTGTACATGTTACTCGACACGACATTCTCCCGTTTGAATGAGTAATGGCTGGGTTTAAGGTAGATTACATTTTTACCGAGCAATTAACTTCTGATACTTGGTGTCTAATGGCCACTGCGATCGCGCTATTCAGGAAATGACCTTCCTTACGAAAAAGTCTTAGCTCATTGAACACAACAATTTAAAATGACTTACCTTTTTTACACCAATAACCGGCTTAAAACCAAGCGCTTCGTAAAAATGAGATGCGCTCTTTGACGAAGTGAAGAGCTGCAATTTGCCAAAATAGCCCTTAGCGGCTCGCTCAATTTCAGCGTTTAGTCTTCTGCCTACACCAATACATCTATAGTCAGGATGCACATACAAGTGCCGCAGCCTACCGACATCCGGCTCATCGAAATAAGGGTCAATATTTAGACCGCCAATACCAACCAGCTTGCCATCCTGTGCAGCGCCAAACAGTGCCTCGCCTCGACGAGTAAAAGTATTTGCTTCTGTCTTGAATCCGGTTACAAGCCGATCTAGCATGCCAAAACCTTCACCTCGGGCCATATCACATAAGGTTGTCAGTTCAGGAGGTAGTTCGGATAGAAGGGATATTTTAAAACTCATAAGTCTCTTTTCTGAGATCGCAGCGTGCCGCAAATGACCGATAAGGCAATCTTGGCTAAAATAACTTTTTAAAAACTGATGCGAGGGAAGACTCGAATCACGCCGATGCGCCTTCAAAAGATATTCTTTACTCACTCAATCTTGCGTCGAGCCCAACAGAAATAGACAACCCTAATACTTCTGCTTCATTAGCTTTAAAAAGTTACCATCAGGATCGGTAAAGACCACAAGATGGCCAAACTCTTCATCGACTTCACAAACGATATTAACACCACCGTTTATTAAAACTTTTTTATCTGATGTCACATCTGAAGAACTGAAAGTAATAGTTGCACCGGAGTGCGGTCCATGGCTATCGAAATTCACCGGGGGAACCTGGTTACCTCCCGTCCAATGAAGCCCTATTTTTAACCCGAAAGCGTCCAAGGAAGTCCAATGCTGACTTTGAAAAATCACTTTACAACCAAGCAGGTCGCAGTAGAACGCAATAGACCGCTCCATATCCGATACATTTACATAGACATCTTGAATACCGTCAATCATAGCTTTTGTGTAAATGCAATGCTGTTACGCACTACATCCTCCTGATTTTATTGAACTCGACCGGCTATATGAAGCAACCCCTTTTTGGGTCAACCTCGCCTTTTTACCTAAGTTCTTTAAGAGCTGCAAAAGGCCGTATTGACCAACTTTCGCCGGTTACTCAAAGTCATATACATATACATTAAGATTTTGTTCCAGTAATGTTCTGACAATAATTGGCTCAATAACTCCCCACTTTCCACCAGCCAAACCACAGCCAATACGAGGCATATGAATTGAAGCCCCTTTTTCAGCCGCAATCGTGGCCAGCTTACCTAGACATTCCTCGACAGCTTCGTACCTAATGGGTACATCTCCCTTAACGCGTTTGATTCCATGCTGGCCAATCATATTTGCAACAAATAATTGCTCCTCGACTTCAATAACTCTTATGTTGCCAAGCTTAAAGTCACTATTGGATCTATACCAGTCTCTATAGTCTTTTTCGGGTGTTTTCCATCTCTTAGACAAAGCTACGACAAACCCTCTGCCCCATCCGCCTATATCGTTGCATATGTGACAAATTATTTTAGGGCCTTTTACTTCAGGTGAAGTGGCATCACCGATAAGGTATTTAATACTGGTCATTGTGGTAATTTGGTGAAATCCTGGTAAAAAACTTCTTTAGCTCGAAGTTGGTACTACTTCATTTCGGAGATAATAGCCCAACCTTCGATTGAATTAAAACAGATAAGTTTTTCCCACTGCGGAGGACAAAATTCCCTTTAATTTCAGATATTTCTTTAATTCATTTGGCAATGGTCATGTTGATTTCCAGTAAAGCCGCACAAGTTGTCTATGAGGTCTATCCATCTCTAGGTGCCCGTGCTTTGTAGAGGATCATCCCAAAATATTTCCTCATCCATTCATATTTATGAGGATATTTTGTGGCCAAATCCGGATTCATAAATGGTTCTTCAATCCTCTCTATCACGAATCCGGCCTCAATCAAACTATTGACTCTTTCTGAGATCGTCATCGGAGCAACAGTCGAAGTCGCACTGGTATTCCAAACACCAGGGTAACTATAGGGCGTTTTATCATGATAGGCTTCGGCTAAGCCGATATCTCCTTTCTCACTCCGTTCCACTGCGTAGCGCATCGGGTGAGCAGTTGTATACACAAACACGCCGTTTGGATTCAGGCTTTTTCTGATTTGCTTGAAAATATTGACTAGGTTAGCGCCATATCCTACAGCCTGCAGAGAAGTAACAATATCAAAAGTCTTGCCTTCCAAAAGAGCGTGGGCACTAAAGTGATTCAAATCACACTGAAAAACATGAAGATTGGTCGGCTTGTTTTCTTCACATGCCCAAGGGTGTTCATACTGATTTGAGATATCAAATGCATAGACCTCATCTGCACCGGCGTTAATCCAATCGAGCGCTTTTCTCCCACTGCCACAAGCGATGTCCAATATCTTCTTACCTTTTACATCACCGATTGCTCTTAGTTGGGCGGGGTACTCTATGAGTGTATCCAATGAGTCTGTTTTTACTTGAGCTTGCTCATAGTTCCTGGCTTGCTGATTCCACTCCATTTGGTCTCTCATAAAATTATTCCACAGAATTATTGGGTTCGAAGAATGCGGGATGGCTTATGTAACCCTCGTTGGCGGACTTTGTCTGAACCGTGGTCGGCGGCAATCCATTCGAAGCCAATGTATTGAGTAAGCCATCCGGATAAAGCAAAGAATCTTGTTGCATAAGGCACTCCAACGCAACCCACTGAAAGTTCTTCTTTTTGCCAGTATCTTACCTTCATGAATGATTATCGCTGCCGCTCGCGCTCTGATTGATTTACTCATGCCCGGTAACGCTATCCATGAAATTCTTTATATCAATAAGATCCTTTGCTAGAGGCTCCTTGGTCGTAACTTTAAATGCATAAGAGACAAGTGGATTGACTATGGCAATTTGGTCAAGCTGAATGAGAAAACTCTTTTTCGGCCATGTTATTAACGGATTCCTTCTGAAAACCACATTTTCGCCTTCAACCTGATAGACAAGTATTTGAAGCTTATATGCACTATCGTCGGCGACCCAATAGTTATAAGCCTTCTCATCAAAAGCGCTTGAAACATAAGGAAGTAATTGCTGGTTAGCAATATAGACCCGGTATCCCTTAGTGGAGATGATATCCAGGATGGCTTTGGCATGATAGGAAAACACACCTATGTCCAGATCGGAATGCTCTCGAGTTTTCTCACCTAGGAACAGGTCAAAGGCTTGTCCTCCATCTAAAAACCAAGACGCTCTATCAGGTAAGACTCGGTGTAGTTGGTCAATGGTGAGTGGATTCCAGTCCATAAATGATTATTACGTTTGTTTAGACCCGAATTGACGAACGAATCAGAAAAAAGGTAACGCAGGTTTGACAATAACTTGATCTGAGGTGGCCTGGAAACCCAGAGGCCAGCAGCAGACTGCTACCGCTGAGTCCTAATTCCGTAGCAGATGTCGAATATTCCGCTTTCAAGCGCTGTAAAAGGCGTTACTTGCCTACAAACCTGCTTTGTGTTTACTAATGGCTTTTTCTATAAGGCAATCCGTCGCAATCTTGCCAATCGCATAGTGGTCACCGGCAACCTCATCAAAAATAATGCCGTGGCCAGTCAGTCTTTTTCTGTCTAAGAAACTTAGTACAACATTGAAATCCTGCGTGTGGTCATCGCGAGAATGTATTACCTGTAACGGAATCGTTGTATCCAAATCCTCGAAGATGCGTGCGTTTATCACCGTAGCCAAGTCGACCGAAGCATATTGTGAAATATACCTGTAAACACCTTCTCCACCGCGACTATAACCGATCAAATGAAGGTATTTGCTAGGGAAACCTTCTTTTATGCCGGCGAGGGTTTCAGACAGAGACTTTATATCCCAATGTTCACCAGAACGCGCATGCAAAACCACGAAGGGGTGGTCCGGAATCAATTCTCTTGATTCTAGCAGATAAGGGTAATCACGATATTTGAGAAGCTCCTGCTTACCATCGAAACCACTTTTTCCATGAAGATAAACTTGTACATAAGAAGAAACCAAATCTTTTCCATAGAGGGTTTGTTCAATAATTTGCTTCATTTTTTGGCCAGATAAAAACTAATTTTATTTCTTTCTGCATTAATTTGGCTGCTGGCTTGAGCCGTGACTGGTTACATGTCGCTATTGTAAATCCGATCTTAATAATAGGTCCCGGAGTAGGAGTTACAGTATTGTCAATTGGCTCTGACACTAGAGTTCCTACTGTTCACTTTGTACAAAGTTTTTCCGATCTTCCACCGTCGCGGCTTCGCGGCATTCGCCGCGCAGTTCGACATTACCCCGATCGAAAAAGCTATAGAGTTCTACAAACCCTTCACGGCAATAACCGGTTTCAAGCAATTTGCGTCCTAACCGCTCATATAGCTTCTTGCGGGATCTTTCTTGTATTTCTTCCGGTGTCAGGGATCGGGGGCTGGCTGACCTGTCGCTTCCGGCTTTTCGAGGACCTTGCATAGTGGATTTCCCTTGCTTCCGTGAGCGGTCGGCATGCAGGAAATAGTCGAAAAATTTCGTACCGTCGATGGAGATTTGGGTGCGTAAGGTTTCTGTGAAATGGGGTTGCCGATCGCGGCCTGCGCACCCGGCTAGCAAGCCTATGACAATAAAAGTTAGTAATAGCCGCATAAATAATCTCCATTCTCAATTGTACCAATGCGAAAGGACTATAACGTCGTTTTAGCAAAACCGTTTACAGAGTAAAATCGTTTATGGCGCAATACCGTAAATCAAGACATCCCTGCCGCACCTATCTATCAAATACAGCCTGAATGAACGCCAATAATTGGCCGGCGAACAGAGAATTTTCTTTAATTAAATTATTGATTTGCCCCATTTCGAATTCGCAACTACTCTTACTTTCGAACCTTCACCAAAAGAGAGGTCTGAAATGCCAGCCAAGAAGACAACGGAAACTACCGCGAAAAAAACTACAGCCAAAAAATCTGCAGCCAAGAAGACGGCCGCTAAGAAAACATCTGCAAAAAAGTCGACTGCGAAAAAGACGACTGCTAAGTCTGCTGCCAAGAAGACTAGCACCGCGAAAAAAGCAGTACAGAAAGCGTTAAAGGAAACCCCAAAAGTAGCTTTTAACGAACAAACGATTCAATTCCATGCCTACCTGATTGCTGAAGCTGACGGTTTCCAGGCAGCACCGGAAGAATACTGGAATCGCGCGTTAGATCAACTTAAGAAGTAACCGGGGCTGTAGCAGACTCCTGCTACTCCCTACTTTTTCACCATCCGATGCAGTGTATCTATAAGCACTTGGTGCGGCGGGTACAGCTTGACTGCGCGCTGCTGAAACGTCTTCATCTGACCGAGTATTTTTTGACTCCTTTCTGACGGAATATTAGCGAGCAAATTTATACTGTCGTGAGCCAGGTAATGCATACCGGCCAGAATGTAGGTGTAATTTGGCGCGCCAAACAAACCGACTTCCTTTAGATCGTCATGGGTCGGTATTTTTTGTCGCCAGATTTCGAGCTGCTCCTTCAACGAATCTGAAATCTTCAAGTCGTGCTTGGCATGGCGCCAGAACTCCGTATCTTCCCGCTGAGTCAGGCAGTAGTGCATGACAATAAAGTCTTTGACATCGGCAAACTTGCCGACCATGGACTGATTATAGCGGCGGCGCAGTGGCTCATAGTTTTCCTTCGACGGAAAATATTCCACGAATAAACGCAAGCCTACTTCTATAAACTGCAAGCCCGTTGATTCCAACGGTTCGACGAAACCGCCCGACAGCCCTATTGCCAAACAGTTTTTCGCCCAAAAGTTTTCCCTGCGGCCAACCCGCATTCGCAAGTGGCGGGCAGTTTTGCCCTCGGCCTGTTTTCCAAGATGGGATCTAAACTCCTGTTCAGCCTCGTCCGGGGAAATAAAGCGATCAGAATAGACATAGCCGTTGCCCTTGCGGCCGGCCAGGCCTATTTCCCAGATCCAGCCGCTGGTCTTTGCGGTTGCCGTGGTATAAGGCGGCGGAAAGCCGTCTTGCTTGGTGTATTCGGTTTGCATGGCGACGGCGCGGTTACAAAGCAACTCATCGGCGAATGAAACAAATTTTTCATTTAAGGTTTTTTCAATAAGAATGGCTGCGAAACCGGTGCAGTCGATAAAAAAATCCGCCTGATGTTCGCCAGTCTTTTCGCACTTCAGAGCAGCAATTTCACCCTTGTCGTTTAGCCGTATATCGGTCACTGTGTCTTCAACACGGGTGACACCGCGTTTAAGGGCAACCTCGCGCAAATAACCCGCCATTAACACGGCATCCAGATGATAGGCATAAAGCAAGGGGGCTTCATAATCTTTGGTATCCGGGGTTTTTGACACCCGCTGCGCTTCGCTGAGTGTTGGCAACAACCCGACCGCATGGGCAAATTTATCGACGGGTCTGCCTTTGAGCTTTTCCGACACCCAATGACTCGCGATATCGATGCCGTCGCCAAACAACGGCGCTTCGAAGGGATGATAGTATCCGCCGTCGCCCTTCTCGTACCAATCGACAAACCGTATGGCTGATTTAATCGTGCCGTTGGTTCTCACCAACAGCTCTTTTTCAGGCACCTCAATGGCGGCAAAGAAATCGCGGATAGTCGGCACGGTTGCCTCACCAACCCCGATGGTTTCTATATCGGGTGATTCAATTAGCTTAATGTCAATTCCGGAGATTTCCGGCATGAGTTTTTTATTGAGATAGGTAGCAGCCATCCAACCGGCACTGCCGCCACCGACGATGATGATGTTTTTTATATTCGACATGTCTAACTACTTCGACTCCAAAGGAGAATTTCCGAAGGTTTGGATAGTACATGATCAGTTGGCAATTGTATGCCGATTATTGTCGGTCATGGACCGGATGAAAGGTTCGTTTGGATTGCCGCTGCGATTCCGAAGAATCAGGCAGCGTTGAAATCGCTGACTGGGTTAGGCGCTTTTATCGTTAACCGAACGCAGCACTTCGAAATCCTGAGCGGCATATGTGGAGCGGCTGGGGCGTTGCCGGCGATTGCGACGACAAGCGAAAATCAGGCCTTCGCGCATTAAAAGCGCCGCCTGTCGAACATCTATGCCATCGGGGATTATCGGGCTCAGAACCGTGGGTTCCCACCAGCTACCCTCCTCCAATACCAGGCGAAAGCCATTGGAGTTAACAATTTCTGTTGGTGATTTAAACTGCCAGGCCATTTGACATGCCCTGCCCTTCGTAATGGGTATGTTTAAAATTTATGCAGACATTTCTGATCTGTCAAAGTGAAACCCTCAGAAATTGGTAATTCCTTGTAATCAAGTTATAAAATATCCACAGCGGTTTTTATTGATTCAAGCGTTTTTCCATCAATGTAACTTCACGAAAGGGAAACGGAATCAACCAACGAATAGGCGTAATCAATTCAGATTTTATCGGTCTAAAGCCGATTCGGGCATAAAGCGCCTCCGCTCTGGGATTGGTGTCGATTACTTCCAGGGTAACTCTCTTGAGTCCCAACGACCTTGCCCGGTCTTCAGCCATAGCCATCAGACTGGCACCAATCCCCTTACTTCGCTGTTCCGGATCTACCGCAATACCCTCAATATATAGTTCGTCGTCCGCCGTAGAATGATCCAAAAGCGCGAGTTTTAACAAACGAATACATCCCCCTAAAGGACCATAAAGGCGTTTCATGGTTTTAAAGGTAGGGTTTAAAAAGCCTTGTGCTGAATCTTTTACGGCCAGTATCCCTACCGTTTGGTTATCCAATGCCGCAATGAAGCAACTGTTAGGCTGAATATCGGCTAAAAACTCTCGCGGCAGGTGATGATCATTTCCCAAGATCGGCTTCAGCTTTGCGTTTAACGCAGTGAAAAACAGCTCGATTGCAGAAACTTTCAAGTGATCGGGTAAATCAGCATAGAACTTTACGGGGATATTTTTGTCTGAATCAACGTTATCAGTTTTCACGGCAGCCATTGTTTACATTAGGCACTAACAAGTTACAGAAGCTTACAGAAACCTGTGATGCACTTCGCAAGTTTTTGGGCAGATAAATCGCTTTATTAGATGTGCACGACAACAACAAAGCAACTGGCATAAGCATAGGCAAGTTTAATTTATACGACCTGGATGGAAATCACATGAATAACCGAATCAGTTTTACCCAAGCATCAATGTATCACCTGGCAACCTTGAACACCCTCTTACGGAGAATCAACGGCCGGATCTATCGTCTTACCGATCCTGTCGGAATCCAAGCGCTGCTTCTGGATGCGAGAAAAAGCGATAACCCGAAAGTAAAGAGCGCCATGTCTTCTTTACGTGCAAAACTCTGGGAAGAAGAAGCTGAAAAATTTGATCGATTGGTCGGCTAACCGTTGTCAAGGCGCCTCAGATAATCAATGACAGGTTGAGCCTTCGCAGCCGGATTTTTATCGGAAAGTGAAAGCAATAGGTTGGTTTAGCTTTCACTTTTTGATTAATAGCACCTCCGTATACTTACCCCGCTCTGTTTCGCGAAAGCGTCTATAACGAATCCGGTCAATGATTGCATTCATAAAATTTTCCTTATTCGAGTAGAACGACTACCCTTCACTAGGCCCTGTTGAACATTGGCTAAGGCCGCCAGAGCCTGGAATTCCAACATGATGTCTTATTTTTCAGGAAACTCGCAATGAAGCTAACGACCGCCATTTTGGTATGCGCCACACTCCTTTTTTCTTCCCTTATCCATGCAGAAGATCGGTTTGCCAATGTTGAACTGGCGACTCAGAAAGTGAATGGGAATATTTATATGTTGTACGGCGTGAATGGCTTCGCAGGAGGGAATATCGGCGTCAGCATTGGACAGGACGGCACACTGATCGTGGACGATCAGTTCAAACCCATGGCTAAGAAAATCAAGGAGAGCATCAAGGAAATCGGTGGTAGCGATTTGCAGTATGTGCTGAACACCCACTGGCACGGCGATCACACCCAGGGAAATATCGTCTTCGGGCCGGTAGCCACGGTGATCTCGCATGAGAATGTGCGGAAACGCCACCAATCGACGCAGAAAAATGATTTTGGCGTGACACCCCCTGCACCCGAATCCGCACTGGCCGACATTACCTTCACTGATAGCCTGTCGATTTACTTTAACGGTGAAGAGATCCGCATGTTTCACCTTCCAGGAGGTCATACGGACGGCGACGGTATCGTACATTTCACCGAGTCCAATGTTGTGCATTTGGGAGATCTATATTTCGCACGGACGTTCCCATTCATCGACCTGAATACCGGGGGCAATGCACTGGGTTTTGAGCGCAATATTGCGACTTTGCTTAAGATGCTGCCCGAAGACATCAAAATCATTCCCGGCCATGGACCGCTATCGACCAAAGACGATTTGCGCAACTACCACAAGATGCTGACGACCACTATTCAACTGGTGAAAGACAAGGCTTCTGCAGGCAAATCGCTGGAAACGATTCAAAAAGAGGGATTGGGGGCAGAGTGGGATTCCTGGGGTGGAGGCTTTATAAAACCCGCCAAATGGATTGAAATTATCCATAGGAGCCTCTGATAACTGATGAACGGTTTCAATCGTGTGTGTCTCGGCTTGATCTTTCTGGGACATACGGTGATTAATGCTGTACATGCGGACACGCTAATCACAGAGAACTTCCAGGTAACCGTCACCAGAAATTGCTCTGAAGGAGTGGTCGTCTGCGATCAGGTCGCGTTTCATAGTATTGATTCCCGAAACGGCCGCCAATTACGTCTGCAAGGCCGGACTTGGCATAGATATAACGCCGAAGGCACACCCACGCAATATTTAGGTTATGAATTTACCCATGGCAATATTAGGGTATATGCGACCGAACGCGGGGAGCTGATAATGGAAGCGGGAAACGACATACTGATTCAGGAGTCCGGCGAATGGCAGTGAGAACGGAACTTAGCTTCGTTTCGCTAGAGAGTTTCTTGCCGCGGGCCTATGCGATAGGGTAGACATAGAAATCCATACCCGGCATTTGTAAGGCACATGTGAAGTAGCGTCCGTTGGTTGATCGGCAAAACCGGACCGGTGTTACGACCTCATCTGATGAACTACTTCCGGCAACACTCTTGTGCAATCGTCATCAATTTTCCAACGCAGAAGATCGTCTGCCCTGGTCAATCCTTGGTTTATCGCTACTATGGCTTTACCCTGAGCCGCTGCTTCTTTACAGAATCGAAAACTTGAGTACACCATCAACGAACTACCTACCACAAGCACCCCGTCAGCCTTGTCCAGCTCGCCCTGAATGTAGTTGACTCGCTCTTTCGGTACACTCCCGCCGTAGAAAACGACATCCGGCATTAGATTACCGCCGCATCGGCATTCCGGCACGATAAAACCGGCAAGGTCAGTTAAGTTTAAGTCAGCATCGCCGTCGGGTGCTGAAGTTGCAGACAGGTTAGCAAAAGCAGGATTCAGTTTTTCCAGTCGAACCTGCATTTCATTACGGGATAACGGTTTTCTACAAATCAAGCATACACACTGATCTATCCTGCCATGCAAATCCACTACGTGCCGGGAACCGGCGCGCTGATGCAACCGGTCGACATTCTGGGTAATAGTCACCTGCAAAAAACCCATTTCTTCCAACTGTTGCAAGGCAATGTGAGCGGAATTCGGGGCCGCTTTATGGATTGTTTTCCAGCCGATCATGCTGCGTGACCAGTAGCGTTTGCGCGCCCGGATGTCGGTGGTGAACTCTTGGTGCGTAATGGGCGACTTGCGTTTCCATTCGCCGTTAGCATTGCGGTAATCCGGAATCCCTGAACCGGTGCTGATTCCCGCGCCGGTGATGACGAAAATTCGTTGATGAGTCCTGAAAAAATCAGCCAGTTTGTCCACGCACGGTACCGTAGGGCAATGAATAGAAAAACGAATACGCAGGTATAATGTTGTCAGATCTCGACTAATGATTCGATCATAATTTGATTTCCGCCATGTTACCCGTTGACTGAGACCGGTGTTCACCACGCTTAAAATGTCTGGCAGATATCAGCAGGCGCTTGCAACGACAATTTGGCTGCGTCCATTTTCCTTGGCCTGGTAAAGCGCGTTATCCGCCGCTTTCAGCAAACTTTCGGCTCCATACCGTTCTGAAGGAATCGCTGTGGCAACGCCTATGCTGAGGCTTAGGTAAGGCAATACCGACGAGGATTTATGTGGAATTTTCTTTTCCGCGACTTTTGCTAAAAACTGGTTGGCTATGTGGAATGCGCCTTCTGCATCGGTTTCAGGAAGCACGGCTGCAAATTCTTCTCCTCCGTACCTGGCGACGATATCGCTGACGCGATTCAGTACATTGTCGAGAATCTCAGCCAGTTTTTGCAAACACTCATCGCCTTTTTGATGGCCATAGGTATCGTTGTATTCCTTAAAAAAATCGACATCGCATATGACAATCGAAACTGTTCCGCCTCTGCGCATCTGTCTTGACCATTCTTCTTCCAAATAGTCATCAAAACGCCGCCGGTTGGCAATTTTAGTTAGGCCGTCTATAAACGACAGCCGCTGTAACTCTTTATTTGCTTGTTGCAAGGCTTCCGTACGCTCGGCAACCCGGGTTTTCAGGGTATGGGAATAATCCTCCAGACGTTGGTAAAACCGGGCGTTTTCCAGGGAAATAAGCGCTTGAACCGCCAAAATGTTCAGTACATCCATGTTTACCTTGCTAAAGCTTCCATCTATTAACGAGTTTTCCATGTATAGGATGGTATTCAAAGAGCCCTTATGGTTGACCGGCAGGCACAATACGGATTCGGGTTGATGTTTCAGCAGATATTCATCCTTGCTATATAGCAGATTGGTACGTTGCCGGCTAAGAAAGGTCGGCTTCCTTGAGCGTTCTACATACTGAATCAACGACATGGGTAAGACATGCGGATCAAACTCTGTTACCGCGTAGGGGTCTTCCTGATTGTGCCGATAATCCACCAGCACCGAAAATTCCCCGGCAACCACCTCCAAAAAAACCAGCCTTTCCGCACCTGCATTTTCGCTGATAATAATAGAAATTTTGGATAGCAAGACACCCAGATTTATTTCCTGGGAAAGGGCTTGAACCGACTTGAATATACTGCCCATGTCGAGAAGTTCAACACTCGTCGCCCTTTGAGTATTGCTGGATGCTCCGAAATCAGACCTATAAATCCCCCGATGGATGAGGTGAAATTGATTCTCGTATTGCGCTGTGAGGTTTTCGACCAGTTGATTTGCGCCCCACTCGGCATAGTCGTCTCTGGCTTCGAGCAGATACACTTCTGCCTGTTTACCTATGTTTCGGGAAAGATAAAAGCGCCCAGCCATCAAGTTAGCGAAGGCTTCATCTTGCAGAAAATCGTTTTCAGAAGCGGCAGCAACCGCATTGTCATAGTGTTCCCGCGCTTCACCATACAACTTCAATGTCCGCGCCTGCTCGGCTTTTACCAATTCAAGTCGGTGCCGGTGATTTTCCGGCGCTTGTTCCGCCCAATGTTCCAGTTTTGCGATGTCTTGCTCAACTGCCTGCAGCCCCTCTTTTGCTTGCTTGGTATTGATCAGGGCGATCACCCGCATCCACACTAACAGACTGGTGTGGAAAAGACCGGTCGCCCCTGCGATATAGCGCTCCGCATTTTCTATGTGGCTGAGCGACTTCGCAAAATCAGCGCTATAAAAACTCAAATAGGCTTTACAAAAATAGAATACGAAGAGTGCGGTAATATCCCGCGCCTGCTCAATCTCCAGTAGAAATTTCTCTTCTTCCAGAATTTCGCCACTAAATACATCAATGGCCTCAGGCGCTTTAATTAGATTGAAAGCCGTTTGATAATAACTACGATGAAAACGTAGCGAGGCGGTTTGTTCTATTCGCTCGATGGCGCAATCCGCAACTTCCATTTCTTCGAGCAGTTCACCGAGATTTGCTCCGGCAAAGAAGCGGGTAAAACAATAGCTGTGATAGGCAATTCCGGCAAAAACGTGATCGCCGCTCTTGATTCCCTGGTGGTAACCTTCCTTCAGTTCTTCAATACCTAGGCGAATAGGACGCTTCCAATGCATGACGGTATTATTGGTGATTGTCAGTGTTTTCGCATGGTGGGTAATAACGGGGGAACGTCTGAGTAAGGTTAACGATGCCTCTCCAAACCTGTAACCCGCTTCTATATTTCCCACCGGGCCACAAAGTATCAATCCGAAAAGACAAAATGCGACCGGGGTTTCCGGCGTATTACCCACTTTGATTGCCAGCTCTAGCTGAGTAAAGATCATCAGTGGCAATAAGTTAGGTGCAACGTGATAGGCGGCTTCCGACACATCGGCGATAATGTGCATCACATAGCTCGCATCCGGATTGTCCGTAAATGGCTGTTCTGCGAGGGTGCAAGGGTCCGTATCGCCAAGAAATTCAAAGATCCGCTCTAATCCCGAAACAAAATCCGCTTCACCAGGCTCCGCTGGGTACTTGTAGCCAAACAAGGCCAACGCCTTCACTGCCAACTCAACAGCGGCTTTTTGCTCGCCGCGATTATTAACCTCCTTGATCAGAACGATATAAACAGCCGCCTTATCCCGATAGTTTTGCGCTTGTTCAAGTGCCGTTTCGGTGAGTTGAGCACAATTATCATGCTGATTGTTGAGACTGGCAGCCAAAGCAGCCTTGAGAAACAGGTTGAAACTAAGCGTATAAAACTTATGCCAATGGTCCGGCGGAAGCCTGGAAATCGCCTTGGCAAAATACTGATTGGCGGCTTTAAAAGCGGAAGACTTCAGGGATCGGTGGCCGGCGCGGGAGTAAAACTGCCAAAGTTGTCCCTTGATTTTCGAATCGATGGTGCTAGGGCACTTCTCCAAGTGGTGTATTACCGCGAACAGCGAATTATCATCGAGATTTTTTAGCAGATGATCCTTCAACAGCCGTTGCGCAATTTGCCAGTGTCTTTCCCCCCTCTGTTCCGGGCGAAATCTTTCGTAGGCTGCCTGCTGCACGCGATCATGGGCAAATATGCAAGTATTAGATGAACTGGCGGCAATCGCGCCACTGACAAAAGCAGGCTCAAGAATTCCCGTGAGTTCTTCGCTTTCGATTTGATGCATTTCGATCAGTTCGGCCAAGGTAAAACTTTTGCCGATACAGGCTCCAGTTAATAACAGATCCTGAACCTGTGCATCCAGGTCATTCATCCGTTGCTGCATCAGACCGACAACGTTGGCCGCGATATGCTGAGAATGGACAATAGTCTCGTCCCACTGCCATTGATTGGTGGTCTGAACGAATGTCAGAAGGTTCTTATCGAGCAGGGTTTTTAACAGCTCCAGGGTGAAGAAAGGATTACCGCCTGCTTTGTGAAACACCAGGTTGGCAAGCGTACCCACATCCTGTGATGTTGAAAGCGTTTTCGCAACAAGCTCTCCAATATCCCCTTCCGAGAGTGCGCTGAGCGCCAGTTGCCGGATTCCGATATGTTTGTTCAATCGCTTAAGCAGATCGGTATAAGGATGGTGCCCTGTAACTTCATCGGTACGGTGGGCGCAAACAAACATGACATAGGGGCATGAAGAATCAGCGACCAAGGCTTCTAGCATCTCTCCTGAAGCCAGGTCCATCCATTGCCAATCGTCAATGAAAATCACCAAGGGCGAATCTGCGGTTGCGAATATTTGCAAGAGTTTTTTTACCGCGCTGAACTGCCGTCGCTGGGCTGCTTTGCCGGTCTCTTTCAGTTTCAGGCCAGGTTGTTCCGAATCGCCTTTTTTATTTTGCAGAATCACCTGCCACTCGGGTGCCAGATCAACCAGATATTCGATATCCGCCGCAAGTGCCGTCTCCAGAACCGCCTTAAGGCCGGCTAAGTTCTCCTTGGACTCGGACAGCGACCATTTTGCCATCTCGGCAAGAATTTCCGAGAAAACCGCGCATGGATTATTCTCGTGGAATTGTTCAAACTTAGCAGCAAGATAAACGCCCTTTTTAACCGTAACCGGCTGAAAAAGCTCTCTTACCAACCGCGTTTTTCCTATGCCGGCTTCCCCGGAAACGGCAACGAAAGCACACTGGCCTGTCGCTACTTCATCAAAGGTTTTAAAAAGGGTCGATAGTTCCCGGTCGCGACCGAGTAATTCTCCGGTCACCCGAAATGTCTGCTTTGAACTTTCTATCGTTAATTCCAGTTTTGGAATCAATCCTCGCATCAGCCAGTTCTGCTGACAGTGCCCCAGATCATGCAGTAATCCGGTGCAGCTTTGATACCGCTGCCCAACCTCTTTTTTCATCAGCGTTTGAACAATGTCCGAGAGCACTTTCGGTACATCAGGGTTCAACTGCGAGACGGTTTCGGTTTCCCAGGCGATATGGGCATGGACCATTTCCATCAAATCTGTTGCGGCGAAGGGTTGAGATCCGGTGAGTAACTCGTAAAAAGTGATTCCCAAGGAGTAGAGGTCAGTTCTGGTATCGACCGGACGATTCATCCTTCCGGTTTGTTCCGGGGAAATGTAAGCAATCGTTCCTTCCAGCTCTGTCGGATGATAAAACTCTCCCTGCTCAACTGAAAAAGTACTGGAGATACCGAGGTCGATAAGCTGTAACTTTTTTTCTTCCGGGCTGTAGATAATATTGCTTGGATTGACATCCTTATGAATGATTCCTGCAGCATGCAAATCCATTAAACCGCAGACAATTTGTTCGGCAATGGTAAAGAACTGGCTGAGATTAAGCTTTCCCGCCAGTTGCCGCTGCACCAGTGATTTTCCACCCCAGTCGTCAAATTCCATCAACTGTGGCATGCCGAAACTTACCAGCCGGTTGGGCTTGGCAACATAATTGGATTGAACCCCACTGAGTAACCGGTACTCACGTTTTAGCGTCTGGCGATGTCCCGGAGGCAGTTTCCCTTTTTGAATCTTCAGGATCACCGGCTTTCCGGAACGCTTGATTTCAGCACTGCATACGAGAGTCCTGGCACTTTCGTAGAGCTTTTGTCCGAAGCTGTATTCTGGGGGAATGGAAATCATTAATTTGCGGGTCATTGAATCATAGCAATCGTTCCAATAATGCTTCCGGGTCGTCATACGTCTGAATAACAACCCCCTGCAGGAGAAAATTGGTTTCTATCCAGGATCTATCCAACTTGACCACCTGTATTCCTAATTCAAGCTCGCGAACAGTAACCTTTACTTCCCGTGTTTCAAAACCCATTTGCCTCGCCATTTTGTTTTCGCATTCTAATCAATGTTAGCAAAAAGCGTTTGTATACGCCTGAATACTTCCCGCTTTTTAATCCGTTATAATCCCTTTGGAATATAACTCTCCAAAAGAGTCATCGGATTAAGATTCCAATAATTTCAAATAACGTTTAGTGAGACAGGATCGAACACATATGAAGTTTATCAACATGAAGGATTTCGGTGATCCGGATGTCCTATTTTTAGACGAAGGACCGACGCCTGATGTCGGACCTTCCGAAGTATTGATTAAAGTAGAGGCAGCGGGAGTTAATCGACCCGATATCATACAACGGCAAGGTAATTACCCTGCCCCGCCCGGAGCGTCGCCGGTTCTCGGTCTGGAAGTAGCAGGCGAAATCGTTGAAGCCGGTAAAGCAGTAATGAACTGGAAGCCCGGAGATAGGGTGTGTGCGTTAGCCAATGGCGGCGGCTACGCGGAATTCGTTTCCATCCCCGCCAGTCAATGTTTGCCGATTCCACTAGGTTTATCAGCAACCCAAGCTGCCGCACTCCCGGAAACCACTTTTACCGTCTGGACCAATGTCTTCGATCGCGCGGGTCTGCAACCGGGAGAAACCTTCTTGGTCCATGGCGGATCAAGTGGCATCGGAACAACCGCTATACAGATGGCAAAGTCAATGGGAGCCAACGTCTATATCACCGCCGGTTCCACTGAAAAATGTGAAGCCTGTACAGCGCTCGGGGCAGACCTGGCGATAAATTATCATGAAGAGGATTTCGTCGAGAAGTTAAAAGAAGTTACCGGCAACAAGGGTATCGATGTAATCCTGGATATGGTGGGCGGAGACTATATCGGCCGTAACCTGAAAATTGCTGCCGTCGAAGGCCGGATTGTGAATATCGCCTACTTGCAAGGTCCGGTGGTCAAGGTGAACTTTTTACCGATTATGTTAAAGCGCCTGACCATGACGGGCTCCACCCTGCGTCCTCAATCTATCGAAACCAAAGCGGCCATTGCTCGACATCTTCAAGAAAAGATCTGGCCCGAAATAGAAGCCGGGGAAGTAAAACCGTTAATCGCAAAACGGTTTCCGCTGTCGCAGGCTGCGGAGGCGCATAAGTTGATGGAAAGCAATCAACATATCGGAAAAATAGTCCTCGATGTCAGCACCTAGTCAAATTCCTTAGCGAGGTGTTTTATCCTGAAACCCTGTGACAGCTCGGGCTATCCAGATTGTGATGAGGAAAACGTATTTGCTTGAAATTAATATTCCCGAAGAGTTCAACATTGGGCAGGTCTGCACCAATCCTGAATCAGTCGACGATCCTGAAAACCATATCGCGATTATCGTGGATAACAACCATCGGGCTGGAGAACAACTTACTTATGCCCAGTTACGGGTAGAGTCCGATCGCTTTGGCCATGGATTACTTAGCAATGGTATTCAAGCAGGCGATAGAGTCATGCTTTGGTTACCAAACTGCCTGGAGTTCCCCATCGCTTTCTTTGGTTGTCTAAAAATCGGGGCAATTGCGGTACCGGTTTCCACAATGCTCACCGGCGAGGAAATTGAGTATCTGTTAACCGATTCCGGTGCGAGTCTTCTAGTCACAACCGGAACGCTTCTTAACAGGCTTGATGAAAACAACTCCAGTTTAAACGCCTTAAGTTCGGTGGTTATCGTTGACGGTGAAGGGCGTTCAGATGCCGATGACTCCATAGTTAGCCAAAGTTTTAACGAGTTCCTGGCACAGGGAGATGGCCGCCCATGTATTTCCAACACCCGTGCGAACGATCCTGCCTATCTGGTTTACACCTCCGGTACAACGGGATTCCCGAAAGGAGTACTGCATGCGCATCGCGCACTTCTCGGCAGAACCCCCGCTGCCGAGTACTGGTTCGATTATGGGCAGGAAAATGATCGAATTTTACATTCAGGCAAGTTCAACTGGACCTACGTTCTTGGAACTGCCCTCATGGACCCTTTGTTTCAGGGGAAAACCGTTGTGGTATATGAAGGACAGGCTACCGCTGAAACCTGGATGGCTTTAGTCGCTAAGTATGGTTGTACGATATTTATCGGTGTGCCAACGATATATCGACAAATACTACAGAAGACCCAAGCATCTTCCGAACTAGTGCCGACGTTAAGACATTGTATGTGTGCCGGTGAGCACTTATCCGACGATGTCTTAAACGCTTGGAAAGAGCGATTTAAGCTGGAAATCTACGAAGCCATCGGCATGTCGGAATGTTCCTACTATCTTTCTCAAAGCACCAGATATCCGATAAAAGCCGGTTCCGCAGGACTCCCCCAGCCGGGACACAAGCTCTCCCTGCTGGACGACCGAATGCAACCTGTCGCAGATAACCAGGAAGGCATGTTGTGCATTCGGCTTGACGATCCCGGACTATTTATCGAGTACTGGCAAAAACCTGAAGAAACCAAAGCCAATCGACGAGGCGGGTTTTTCCTTACCGGCGATTATGCGCGCCGGGACGAGGATGGCTACATATGGTTCATGGGTCGAAAAGACGACATTATCAATAGCTTCGGTTATCGGATCTCGCCGATGGAAGTCGAACGGGTAATGAAAGGTCACCCCGACGTGGCGGATTGTGTGGCGACAGAAGAAAATGTCGGGCCGGACAAAACCATCCTGGTGTGCTTTATCATTAACAAAGAGGGGCAAAATGTCTCGGAAGCGGAGCTTATTCGTTATGCCGGAGAACATTTAGCATCTTATAAAGTTCCCAAGAAGATTCGCTTGGTAGACTCGTTTCCCAGAACACCCAATGGCAAAGTGCTGCGCGGAACGTTGAAGAAAATGTAGGGGGAATAATACAGGTCAGCTTTTTAGGGTTAGTGGTGCGCGCTGCGCACCCTACTTTTTCAGTTTATTAAAGCACTCGGGATCATTCCCAATTTGCAATTAACCGGCTTTCTTGGAACAAACTTCGAGCAATACGCCTTTAGTGGCTTTCGGGTGCATGAATGCAATCAGATTATTGTGAGCACCCACTCGCGGCGACTTATCGATCATTTGAAAACCTTCACCGCTTAGACGCTCAATCTCCTGCTGTACATCATCCACAGCGAGCGCAATATGATGCATTTTACCGCCATTCTTTTCGATAAATTTCGCAATCGGGCTGGAAGGGTCGGTTGCTGCCAACAGCTCGAAATAGGATTCACCGACTTTAAAAAAAGCGGTTTCCACTTTCTGTTCGTCCACAACTTCAGTGCCGACAAATTCGAGGCCGATTTTTTTGTAGGTTTCGATCGCTTCCTGCAAGTCTGTAACGGCAATACCTAAGTGGTCGATTTTCTTAATCATCCTCTAGTTTCCTCAAGGTGAACGTTGTAAATACAGATCGCAATTTAACGCCTGTACAGCCAAAAAAAGTAAGAGCGGTGCAACCACACCGCTCATGTTTCGTCCGGCTATTCGCTTATGCCCATATTGATATCAACAGCGCCGATAAGAACCGACATGTTACCGCTAGGATGCTTATTCTCATACATCAGTTGATGAGAATCCGGCAGTTGTTTATAGGTAAAGGTTTTTGAAAGACATGGATCGACCTTGCCGTCAATAACCATGTCATTGATACCTTTCGCTTGCTCGTCATTGGCAAAGTGAGAACCTTGCAGGCGTTTTTGACGCATCCAGTGATAACGCAAGTCCAGTGTGGCGTTGTATCCGGTCGTACCGGCGCAAATAACCACCATACCGCCCGATTCGCAAACGAACACTGAAGTAGGCAAGGTAGTTTCACCGGGGTGTTCGAAGACGATATCGACACCGCGTTTTTCACCGATAATATCCCAGATTGCCTTACCGAACTTTCTGGCTCCTCCCAGCCATTCCCGATAGGCATCGCCATCCTTCCAATGCGGCAGCATGCCCCAATGGTCGAACTCACGCCGGTCAATGCAACCTACGGCACCAAGTTTCATGCAATAGTCGACTTTGCTTTCACCGGAAACGATGGCAATCGGTTTGGCTCCCATTGCGGCCGCTATCTGAATCGCCATACAACCGATTCCCCCTGCGCCGCCCCAGACCAATACAACATCGTCTTTTTTCACGGCATTTGGCGCCCATGCCATCAGCATACGATAGGAGGTCGCGCCAACCAGCATATAAGCAGCAGCGGCTTCCCAAGTCAGATGCTTAGGCTTCGGCAGGCACTGGTGATCCTGTACCTTGGTGAACTGGGCAAAACTTCCATAGTTGGTTTCATAGCCCCAAATACGGAAAGTTTTATCGTACATGGGATCCGTACCTTTCTTTTTAAAATCGCCGTTCCTATCCCAAATTCCACAATGAACGACGACTTCGTCACCGACTTTGACATTAGTGACATCTTTACCGATTTTGTAGACTATCCCGGAGGCGTCTGAGCCACCAATGTGAAACTCTTCCGGCTCACCGGCTTTGTTGCGGATCTTAATAACATCGATGGGCACACCCAAACCTGCCCATACATTGTTGTAATTAACACCGGCTGCCATTACGTATACCAATACTTCGTCATCGGCAATATCCGGCACGTCGACAACTTCTTCCGCAAAGGCTTTCATAGGCTCACCGAAACGTTCGGGTCGAATAAGCCACGCATGCATCTTTTCAGGGACTTCACCTAAGGGTGGATGTTCACCTATGTCATATAGTTCCTTCGTCATTTCGGCACCTCTTGTTACTTATTGTTTTCACACCTGAATGGTTTGAATAAAGGGGTTTTGCTTGAAAGTACATCCTTCTGAAAGGGTTCGTTATCGGCATGGGAAACTCTCCAGCGGTTTTACCATGCCTTTAATCATTCGGTTGAAAGCCTTCTCTCTGTCTTCAAAACTAAAACGCTCTGAAGTGGAATTCTGTTTGATGCTTTGATAAACCTCGATCCCATATCCGCCATAGTTCTGCCGAATCCATTTGCACAGATAGTATTCGCCTTGAATCTCCCGGTTCTTGAATGATTCAGGGTCCTGCCGAAGGCTTAAAATGTGTCTTGCCAGCTCCTCAATGCCTTTGTTTTTTAGTGCGCTGGTCATAAAAACCGGGCGAGCACGATCGGAATCCTGTTCCGTTGAAATGTCGATGAGCTTTAAACTGGCCCGCAGCAAGTGATAACTTTTTTTAGCCAGTGCATCTTCGTCACATTTGTTGACGATAAAGAGATCCGGAATTTCCATAATCCCGGCCTTCATGAATTGCACTTGATCACCGGTAAGCGGCTGTAGAACCAGACAGGTAAGATCACTCAGCCGGTCTATTTCCAGTTCGCTTTGACCGATACCGACCGTTTCAATAACCACTATATCGAAGATGTATCTCAGCAGGCGTACAGCGTGGTAGGTTTTTTTCCCCAAGCCACCGAGTTCCTGGTGACTGGCCTGAGAACGAAAGAATAGGCGTTTGTCTTTGCTGGGAAACTTTACCCTGGTACGGTCCCCGAGCAGCGCACCTCCCGACCGCTGACTGGAAGGATCAATAGCAATCACCGCAACGAACAGATCATCAGAACCCTGGAGCATGCGCAAGCAGAGTTCACCGATAAGGGTGGATTTGCCGGCCCCCGGTGTTCCGGTAATGCCGACAACCAGTGCGTCCCTGTTTGCCTCTTCTACAACGGAATCCAGGTAGTCCAGGATTACATGGCGTTGTTCTGCGGCACTATCGCTTTCGACTTCCACCATTGAAATCAGTCGCGCGATAGGCCACTTTTCCATTTTCAGGGCTCTGTCTATCAGTTGCTTGATATCATCTGACAGCGCTGGCGTGGTTTGACTTGCCATGGCAGCAACGTTCATCCCGTTCACCGGCCCTCCTAATGGGCGACCTTGGATTTGTTCTCGATAATCACATCCATGATTTGATCCATCACCAACATGGGATCAAAGTCTCTCGGCGTAAAAATACGTTTCACGCCACGGTCAATTAAACCTGGATAGTCGGGTTCCGGAATGATTCCCCCTAATACGACAGGAATGGCGTCCTTGACCCCCTGCTCTTCCAACTCGGTAAACAGTTGGTCAACAATTTCATTGTGGGAACCGGAAAGTAACGAGATGCCGATAATATCCGCGTCTTCCTCCAACGCGGACTGAACGATTTCAGTGGTACTTAGACGAATACCGAAATAAATGACATCGAAACCGGCATGACGGGCGGCTACGGCGATCATTTCAGCGCCATTGGAGTGGCCGTCCAAACCTGGTTTGCCGACCACTATCCGTGGCCGATAGCCGTGCTCTTTGATAAAAGTTTCGATCTTGCCGCGTACCTGCTGGAGGCTTTCGTTCTCAATGTTCATCGATTGACCGTCGACACCCGTGGGTGGCCGATACTCACCGAATACTTCGCGAAGTTTATCTGACCATTCTCCGGTGGTTACTCTCGCTTTGGCGCATTCGATGGATGCGGGCATAAGATTTTCGCCGGAACGGGCGTCTGCGGCGAGTTTTTCCAGCGCCGCTTCAACCCGCTTGGGATCGCGGGTGCGTTTAGTTTCAGCCAGGGCTTCCAGGGTACGTTCCGCCGCCTTGGCATCGACCATGAAGATGCCACCGTCGGCATCGCTGACCAGAGGTGAGGCGATGCCTTCGATCCATTTATTTTTGCCGACAACAATCTGTTCGCCGTTGGTAAGCCGGCGCATGCGCTCACTCTGGGAACCGACCAAGGCGGATTTCATGTAACCGCTTTCGACAGCTTTCAATCCGCCGCCCATGCTTAGGATCTTATCGATTTCCACATAGGCCTGCTCTTTAAGATCCTTGACTTTGGACTCCACCACATGGGAACCGTCCAACAGGTCCGGATATTCCAAAAGATCCGTTTCATAGGCAAGGATTTGCTGAATACGTAACGACCATTGCTGGTCCCAAGGACGCGGCAGGGACAAAGCCTCGTTCCACGCAGGTAACTGCAATGCCCGGCATCTGGCTTTACGACTCAGGGTTACCCCCAAAGTCTCGATGATGATACGCCAGGCATTGTTCTCCGGCTGTTCAGCGGTCAATCCCAGCGAATTAACCTGTACGCCATAGCGGAAACGCCGGTATTTCGGGTTTTTCACCCCATAACGTTGCTGGGCGATTTCGTCCCACATTTCGCAGAATGCCCGCATCTTGCAAACTTCTTCCACAAACCGCATACCGGCGTTAACGAAGAAGGAAATCCGCCCGACACAACGTTCGAACTCCTCTTCGGAGAAGCAGTCCCGTTCTTTTATGGCATCGAGAATCGTAATCGCGGTAATCAACGCAAAAGCCAGTTCCTGAACTGGCGTAGCGCCGGCTTCCTGGAGGTGATAGGAACAGATATTGGAAGCATTCCACGACGGGATATTGTGCAGGCAATACTCATACATATCCACGATAAGGCGCATCGAATCCTCAGGCGGGTAAATGTAGGTCCCTCTCGCCAGGTATTCCTTGATGACATCGTTTTGCGTCGTGCCTTTAAGTTGACTGACATCGACACCGCGCTCTTCCGCCAGGGCGACATACAGCGACAACAACCACATGGCGGAACCATTGATGGTCATTGAGGTGTTCATTTCTTCCAGCGGAATGTTGTCAAACAGGACTTGAAAGTCATCGAGGGAGTTGATCGGCACGCCGACTTTGCCGATCTCCGGCCTGGCTAAGGCATGGTCCGAGCTGTATCCGCACTGGGTCGGCAGATCCAATGCGATACTTAAACCGGTCTGTCCCTTCGTGAGATTTTCCCGGTATAACTGATTGGTCGCCCAGACATTGGTATGCCCCGCATAGGTGCGAAAGATCCAGGGACGATCTGCCGATACCTCACCGTTTTTGTCCAGAATTTGATGCGCTTTGTTCTCAGTCATAACTGCTCCTAACGAGTCCTGTCTGATAGTGCAAAAGAATGCGGCGTAGGCGAATCAAACTCCTATTCGGCATTCTCAATCAGATTACGTGCAATGACTTTGAGGGCCAGGGTTTCCTCGGCACCTTCGAAGATCGACAGGACGCGGGAATCAATCCAGTAGCGGCTGACATCCATCTCTTCCGCATAGCCCATCCCACCATGAATCTGCATCGCTTCACGGCATAAGTATTCAGAGGTCTTACAGGCGAATAGCTTGACCAGGCTTGCCTCCATCTGGCCTTGCCCATTATCCATTAAACGCCCTACCGCATAGGTGAATTGCCTCGAAGTGGTCAGCAGCGTGGCCATACGCGCGAGCTTGACCTTGGTTAACTGATAATCTGCTATCGGCTTGCCGAACACCTTACGGTCTTTCGCGTAGATAATCGCCTGTTCAAATGCTGCCTGCATCAATCCGTTAGCACGTGCAGCGGTCTGAATACGCCCCCCGGCGAAGCCTGCCATCGTGTAATAGAAACCTTTGCCTAAGCCAGCTTCGCCACCGAGTAAATTTGCATCCGGCACAAAGATATTGTCGAAAAACAGGTCGAAGGAATGCATGCCTCGGTAGCCTATGGTCGGAATCGCCCGTCCGCTCAGCTTGCCGCCGTCCGGTTGCACATATTCGAAATCGTGGCCATCGTATGAAGGCTTTTCCACCAGGAACATACTCAGCCCTTTGTGGCCAAGACTCATATCCGGGTCGGTTCGGGCAAGCGTTAGTAAAACTCCCGCCTTACCACCGAACGTACACCAGGCTTTGGCACCATTGAGCAGCCAACCACCCTCGACCTTTTCTGCCTTAAGCTTCATGCCGGCCACATCGGAGCCGAAGTCCGGCTCGGTAATGGCAACCGCGCAGAGCGGGTCTGCGGCGGCCAGTTTTGGCAGCCAATGTTGTTTCTGCTCTTCCGTACCGCCTGCCAATAGTGCCTTGGAAAGAATTTCCGGCCGGGTAATCAGGCTTCCAGCCGCTGCCAAAGAACCCCGGGAAAGTTCTTCGGTGACGACTATCATTCCCATGTTGTCTTCGCGGTCATCCGGCTGTAAGCCTTCATAGCGTTCCGGAATCGACAGCGCAAAACAGCCCATTTCGATGAGGGAGTTGAGAATTTCGTCCGGGATGATCAAATCTTCCCGATGAATCCGCTTCGCTAGCGGCATGACGACATCTGTCGCGAATTTCTGAAATGATTCGCGCATGATTTCTTTGTCTTCATCAAGATGGTAATCGCCAGTCCGGCCATCTTGCGCCAGCATGGCGTCGCCAAGATTTTCCAATTTGGCGGTTGCGAGATGTTCCTGGCTGAAGGCAAGGACTTTTTCGTCTTCCAGGGTTTCGTTTAGAACTGTTGCATCCAGGCCGTATTCAGCCATTCTGGGAACGATTCTGTTGCGAGCGTTTTGCAGGGCTTCGGCACAGAAAACCAATGCCACCTGTTCTTCGAGCTGAAGCTCGACATTATCGCCCCGCTTTTCTCTAATGGCCCTACCGTACTCAATCAGATTCATCGCCCCGGTCAGTTCGGCGGCAACATATGCCAAATCGTAGGAAATCAACTGATGCTCATCCAGTTTGGCGGATGACAACTTACCCTTTTCGTTTAGACATTGTTTTTTGACATGCGACAGCGCCAGCGAAAGCGCTCTTTGGCCTTTTTCGATCACATTGACAGCTTGATCGATTAGCACGGAAGGATGTTGAGACACAAAAGCCTCCTCAAAGAATGTGTTTAATCAGCGCGTACAGCGTTGTTTACCGCCCATTGATAAACCGCCTCATATCAAGTGAGATTTATCGCTGTTTCACATAGCAAGACAGATGTTGAAACTTCTTCTGTCTTGATATGATTTACTTAGGTGACCTATAAAAAATGCTTATGCATTTTTTATAAATCCACGGCAAACAATAGGTTGCACGTTTTTTTAGTTATCATTCGGAAGGTCTTTGATGGGGCTTGTTCTCCGCTTGGAAATCTTCCACTTTTTTACGTAAAAAAACGAAAATATCGTCCAATATTAACCTACGCAAATATAACGAATGCAGCAACGTCTTTCCTATTTGCCAACCACCTTCCCGAAGCTAGTGTCGCCACCGCTTTAACCAAGGCTTTTCGTTATCTTCACACCCTCGGAGTTACCGCCTAACAATCTCCAACCTTCTGAATTAAAACATTATTTCTATATTTTGTTTATAAGCACCCGACCCTATGCAAAGCCGTTTTTCTGTAGTGGAAAATACGTACTTGCTTAGAATTTCAATGGCATACTACACCAAGTAAATTGGTAAAATAAACCTAATACAACAGACTAGTTTGCATAATACACCTGCCACATATGTGTAAATGCGACTAGAGTCAAATACTACTTTCAAACCTCTGTGCAAGGACCGACAAAGCCGGTTTAAGGACAGATAACGACCTTCCCGAACTGCTTATTTGACTTAAGAAATGCGTATGCCTGGCTGAACTCGTCCAGAGAAAATTTCGCCGCAATAATTGGCGTTAGGCGCGTTGAATTAATCGATTCAGTGACCGCATCGACGGCGTTTTGAAGCAACGGCGGAGACTCCCAAAGCACGTCCAAGGTAAAGCCTTTGACGGTTAACAAGCGCTTCATTAAAACACCTGCATGGATATCCATCGGCCGACGATCCAGCATGCCTTGAATGATTAACTTGCTTCCCTTCCCGGCACCTTGAACCAGGTAGCGGGTGAAAGGTCCGGCAACCGCGTCAAACACGACATCGGTACCCTTACCTTCGGTGAACTCTTTGACCTGTTCGACGTAATCCTGAGACTTCGTATTGATCACTAAGTCCGCTCCGACATCCCGTAGTTTTTGAATCTTGTCATCACTGGTCGTGGTGGCAATGACCTTTGCCCCCAACGATTTCCCGGCTTGAATGGCTGCTATGCCTACGGAACTCGAAGCGGCTGTTACCGTGAGTGTCTGGCCTTCCTCAATGCCTCCATCGAGCACCACACCGCCCCATGCGGTAAGGTATTGCACCCAGATGGAGCCTGCCTCATCATCGGATAACGCTTCCGGCGTGGCGAGCGCTTTAGCGCTTTTGCAGATCGCATACTCCGCCAGGCAACCCTGCTGACTGACATTGCCGTCGAAGGCTAGAATTCCGACCCTTTTGTCCAGCAAATGCCGGCAATCTACACCTGTATCAACAACTCTGCCGGCCCCTTCAAACCCCAACCTGCTGACCAGTCTTTTTTGTTCGGTTTTACCGTCTTGACCGTCTTGACCGTCCTGATCAATTGGAATCCGGAACTCCGGTTTACTGAAATAACGTCCTTGAGGAAACAATAAATCGGCGCGGTTAAGCCCTATGGAACTAAGCCTCACCAACAGTTCGTCCTGCTTCAATTCACGGTTAGGAATGTCTGCCAGCTCCAGCACTTCATCCCCGCCAAGCCTGTCAAATACCACTGCGCGCATGTCTTTCACCTCCAGTCCGGCAAGCTGATTTGCAGCAAAAACATACACGAAAAATCTCAAAAAGAAATCCAAGCTGCGAGCAATTTGGTAGATTTACCTAAAAGCCTGGTTTATGCTGCGGGCGCAAAAATAACCAAAAAAGGCAAACCGTATGAATGGTATTCTAGATGGAATGCGGGTTGTTGAAGCATCGGCTTTTGTCGCTGCTCCACTTGGCGGAATGACGTTGGCGCAGCTTGGCGCCGACGTAATACGCATTGACGCCGTCGGCGGTGGGCTGGACTATAAGCGCTGGCCGGTAACCGAAACCAATCAGAGTTTATTCTGGGCCGGACTCAACAAATCGAAACGCTCTGTCGCTATCAACTTTCGCGCCCCGGAAGGCGCCGAACTTGCCAAACAAATCATCACTGCACAGGGTCAGGACGCGGGTATTCTACTCACCAATTTTCCACCTAAAGGCTGGTTGTCCTATGACGAACTCATCTCCAAGCGGCCCGATCTGATTCAACTCACCGTTCAAGGTGACCGGCACGGTGGCTCGGCCGTCGATTACACCGTAAATCCGGCCATAGGCTTACCCTTCATCACCGGCAAACCCGAAAGCAAGGAACCCACCAATCATGTATTACCCGCTTGGGATTGCATTACGGGTCAGATGGCAGCCGTTGCAATTTTGGCGGCGGAGAGACACCGTCTGAAAACCGGTGAAGGTCAACATGTCAAACTCGCACTGGCGGATGTTGCCATGGCTGTCATGGGGCATTTAGGCTTTATTGCGGAGGCCACTTTGGGAGTGGAACGCAAACGTTATGGCAATTATTTATTCGGTGCATTTGGACGGGATTTTGTCTGTGCCGACGGTGTGCACGTCATGGTTATCGGGCTCACGCCAAGGCAATGGAAATCTCTTTGCATTGCTACCGAATCAACCGAGCAGATGAATCAGCTGGGCGAAAAACTCGGTTTGGATATGGGCCTCGAAGGTGACAGATTTCAAGCCAGAGAGGGTATTTCAGAAATTATCGGTTCCTGGATTTCGGTCCACGATTTTACCGCCGTAAAAGAGGCATTCGATAAAAACGGTGTGTGCTGGAGCCGATACCGGTCAGTCAAGGAGATGCTTGAAAATGATCCGGACTGCAGTATTGAAAATCCCATGTTCAACCAAATCGAACAACCCGGCATCGGCAGTTATATAGCAGCTTCAGCTCCCTGGAATTTTTCTGCCTATTCCAGGGTACCGGCTCAGCCTGCGCCGGAACTGGGTCAGCACACCGACGAGGTGCTGGCCGACGTGGTCGGACTTGATTCCGCCGCCATTGGGCGACTGCATGACAAAGGAGTCATTCAATGTGCCGGTTAAAAAGAATTAGATAAGGGATATCGCCTGGTGGGGTTGCTTGCAATACCGTATCGGGCGAAATGCGCTGAGTAAACACTAACGATAATTATAAGAGGTGACGTTGGATGACCTCCATCGACATACAGCACTTACAAACCTGGATAGGTAAAAAAGAAACCTTGCAGGATGACATTCCGCTTTTCCCTGCAAAAGCCTTGGCTGCCGCTTTGGATAACGAAAATCTGCCGGAAAAAGGCGATACCCTACCGGACTTTTGGGAATGGCTGTATTTTCTACCTACAGCTGCAGCGTCTGCGACAGGCGCTGACGGCCATCCCAGCAAGGGAGGCTTCCTACCGCCTGTTCCCTTGCCACGCCGAATGTGGGCGGCGGGTAAAGTTAATAAGAACCGGCCTATCATCATCGGCGAGACCGCCGAAAGAGTCTCTACGATCAAGTCAGTCGAACTCAAGGAAGGCAGCACGGGCACGCTGGTATTTGTTAATGTCGACCACGACATCTACCAGCAGGGTACAATCTGTATCCGCCAGGAACAGAACATAGTCTACCGTGAACAACCGGCGCCAAACGCGCCTTTACCGCCCATCAAAACGCCGCCGGAAAATCCTGATTGGGAGAAGACGATAACCCCGGATCCGGTAATGCTGTTCCGCTATTCAGCCCTTACTTTCAACGGTCATCGCATTCATTACGACCGCACCTATGCGACGGAGGAAGAATTTTATCCGGCGTTAGTGGTGCACGGGCCATTGCTTGTCACGCTGCTGCTTGATCTGAAACGCCATGCCGCGCCTGATTTGGAAATTGCAAACTTTAAGTTTCGGGCAGTTAGACCGACTTTTGATACAGCTCCATTCCAAGTGGCAGGTAAACGTGTCGATAATCAACTTTTGCTCTGGTCCTCGGACAAAGAAGGAGCGCTATGTATGAAGATTGACGCGGAACTCAACCAAGGTTAACAACGATGAAGCAGCCCATAGCAGCCTTTCCAGGATGGCGTTCCTTATTGTTTATCCCTGTGCATATCGAAAAATTTGTCGCTAAAGCCCACACCAGGGGCGCTGATGCTTATATTCTCGATCTGGAAGATAGTGTACCGCTCAAGCAAAAATCGGAAGCCCGCCAATTGGTCGCCGAAGCGGCTAAGCGGATAACCGATAAAGGCGCGGATGTTTTGGTGCGTATCAACCTGGAACAGTCTTTGGCGTTACAGGATTTGGAATACGCGGTTGACCCCTGCGTAAAAGCGATTGTTGTTCCTAAGGTTGAATCGAAAGAGCAAGTACAGCATATCTGCAACCTAATCGATGAAATCGAGAGCAAAAAGTCCATTCCATTAAAGCAAACCCAAATCATCGCGATGATCGAATCCGTGGAAGGTCTTGCCAGAGTGGACGAAATAGCCTCGGCCAACTCGCGTATTTCGGCGATTACGCTAGGCCCGGAAGATTTCTCCGCTTCCGCCAGGATGCGGCCTTGCCGGGAAACGTTGCTCTATCCTAACCAGCAGGTTGCGTTGGCTTGCCGCCGGGCAGGAATCACCCCTCTTGGATTCCCCGGCTCAATCGCCGATTATAGTGATTTGGACGCATTTCGGGAAACTATTAAACTGGCTAAGGATTTCGGATTTGCCGGCGCGTTTTGCATCCACCCGAAACAAGTCGCTGTCCTGAATGAAGAACTCATTCCGTCCGAAGCCGAGGTTGACCGGGCAAGAAGATTGATCCAAACCTATGAGCAAGGTATCGCAGAAGGTAAAGGCGCTGTCGAATTTGAAGGGAAAATGGTGGATATGCCCGTGGTCATCAGCGCACGGGAATTGCTTGCAACTTACGAAAGAATTACTGCCAGAATGTCGGCAGCCGGGCATTGACAAAGATCAACGCCGGAGTAAGAGTGACTCGCTACCATGCTTTCAATCGGGTATTAGAATTCAATTACGACGTTTGCGAATCCAATTGCAGATGTTTTAAATAACGCACAACAACAAAAGATCGAGGCGAATATGGCACAGATAAAATACATAATGACCACCAAACTGGTCACTGCTGAGCCAACAGAAACTGTACTTACCGTCACCAACCGAATGAAAGAAAATCATTTGGGCGCGATTCTCATTGTAGAAGACGATAAGTTGGCCGGTATATTTTCCGAAAGGGATCTTCTCACCCGTGTTGTCTCAGCAAATAAAGATCCGAACACCACGCCCATGAGCGAGGTCGCGACCCTGGATCCTATTGCCGTCCTTGAGACAACCAACGTGAAAGAATGCGCGGAAATTCTTGAAGAAAAGAACTTCCGGCATCTGCCTATTGTCAACGCAGAAGGAAAACTCACCGGCGTGATATCTTCCCGAGACTTCTTTAAGTACGTTACCAAGGAACTGGAACGGGTTATCGACCGGGTGCGCTCTAAAGAAGGCGCTACCGAATCCTTCGATCCATACGAATTTTTTGGCGGGGGCGGATTCGGCGTACCAAGAGATTCAAAATAGCCAGCGATTGCCCGGAAGCGGCACACTTCGACCGGCGTAGCGGCCATTTCGGGGCAACAGTACACTAAGACTTTACGCAAAATAGCCTGGAAGAACGCCAGGTTATTTTCGTAAATTTACTATATTTATTTGATACAAGTCGATCTTGGGTCAAAACTAGTAGTTTAAAGTAAGAACACTTACCTCGCTGATTAAGTATTAATCAGCACTTTCCACCATTTGCCAGAAAAAGTGTATCGCTACTATGACACCGCAAGAACTGACCCGGCTACTGACAGAATCCATCCCGTTATGTCAGTTTATGCAGTTTGAAGTTACCGGACTGGATGCTGACTCCATCGTTTGCCAAGCGCCATTCGAGCCGAACAAGAACGTTCACAACACCGGGTTTGCCGGCAGCCTCTACGCGTTATCCGTTGCGAGCGGTTGGGCGCTTGTCTACAACCGGCTTATAGAGTCAAAAGCCAATGGCGCCTTGGTAATTAAAGAAGCGAATATCCGCTATCGGAAGCCGGTCACGGGACCGATCACCTGTATCGCCAAATTTGATGATTTGTCCAGAGACATATCCATCCCTGATGCCTTGCTCGAAATATCAAAGGTTTACTTAACGGTAAACATCGAGTACCAATCAGATGGTGTCACTTGCGGCAATTTAACGGGCAATTACGTCATCGTTAGAAAATAAACCGTCCCGCGGCTGATAAAGTGTTCATTCTGAAACGGCATCCCTCGCGCGGCTTGCCCTGTTTCTCACCAAGAAATATCCTTTCTTGGCGAGAACCATAAAAACCACCCAATAGGCGGACATGATGTTAAAGCAGCGTATCCTTTTACCATCTCTTTTCACTTTGTTCTGCTGGTTTTCAAGCGGCCCGGTATCCGCAGAAGCTCCTTGTGGAACCGATAAATACCGGGACTTTGATTTTTGGCTCGGCTATTGGAAGGTAACGACTCCCGAGGGAAAATTAGCGGGCCACAACAGGATTACGCAAATCCTCAATACCTGCGTGATTAAAGAAGAATACCGGTCGCCTTCCGGATACGCCGGCACCAGTCTCAATATCTATGATCGAAAAGACGGCAAATGGCACCAAACCTGGGTCGATAACACGGGATTCTTATTGAAAATTAGCGGCAACTTGCAAAACGACTCCATGGTTATGACCGGGCCGGGTAAGTCGTCCGAAGGTAAGCCGGTTACCCATAAGATTACCTGGTCAGCAAACGAAAACGGCAGTGTAAGACAGCTTTGGGAAGTTTCTCCGGACCAGGGAGTTTCTTGGAAAACGGTTTTTGACGGACTGTATGAAAAAGTTGAAGATCCGGAAGATACCTGAGCTCAGAGGTCAAAGAATCAATTTACTGCCAAAGGTTGCTTGACGGGTAGCAGCCCTCTTCCATCGGACATTTCAGCAGAGTTGTTTACTTGGCTGGGAATCTACTGTTCATGTTTTATACTGATTGTAAAAGACATGTTTCAGTGAACCAATGTCCGACTCCTCCGAAATCACCAAGCTCCTGACAACTCTGGCTGAACGGCATGGCCGTATCATCCGGACGCCCCAGTATCAGCAGCTTTTTGATCAGAGTGCCTACAATACGAGTTTTTACCGACTTTCCAGCGGTACTGCTTGTATTCAACTGGCCTATCAACGCAGCACCATCACCGTGATGCAGTTGCAGGAGGCAGAATGGTTCGGCCAACCCCCTATCAGCGCCAGTGACCATTACGAGTATGCGGTTTACTGCACTTCCGACTGTACTTTCGAAAAAGTGGATTGGAATGAACTCCGCGCCGATATTGATGAATTCGCTTTGGCATCCACAGCATTCGATAGTCTCACTCATAAGCTACACACGCTCCGGTTACTTGTTCAAACCTTTTACAAAACCTACCAGGATATCACCGCCGATTTTTTGCAGGATTTAATTGCCCGTGGAAAGTTTGTTCATTTGGAAGAAAACGAAACCCTCTTCGAGCAAGGCGATGATGCCCAAGTTATGTATTTCTTACTCAGCGGAAAAATTGACGTCTATGTCGGCGGCCCGGAAAAACTCACCCGGGTCGGAGAGATTTTTCATGGCGAACCCTTTGGCGAGATGTCCTTGTTTAGCGGTGAAGCCAGAACCGCCACATTGGTCGCGACCCGAACCTGCGATTTGATCAGTTTGGATAGGAAGAACTTTGACCTGCTGGCGAATGAATATCCGAAACTGAGCACTTATATCGTGACCAGCTTAATCGGCCGGATTAAAAAGCAAAATGAACGTTTGAAGAAAAAATATCGCCCTGTTAATCGGTTGCTATTGCACTTCGATCAGGATAAAGCCCTGGATCTGATAAGGGATTTAAAACAAGTCGGCAGCAACTCGCCACTCAACATCATCGAACGCAAGCAGGTTGACCTGCGTTTTTCGGAACGAGGCATTCAAGCGGTGACGCACTCCCAATTGATCGATTATTTGGATGGCGTGGAACAGGAAAACAGCAAAAATCTCTATCTAGCGCACGTCGCCGACGAAGACTGGTGCAAAATCTGTTTGGAACGGTCGGATGAGGTTTGGTTGATTTGCGATCGTAAACTGGAACCAAATGTGATTACCAAGCAATTGGAGCCGTTTAATAAACTATTCTCCTGGCAAAAACAGAAGAAGGTAATGGTGTCTTTGCACGAAGACATTGCCATGATCAGCAATACCAAATCCTGGCTCGAATCGTTACATCCGGATCAACATCTCCATGTAGAAGCAAATTGCCCCTCCTCATTGCAACGGCTATTGCGATTCTTAACGGATCGCTCTATCGGGATCGTTCTCGGTGGCGGCGGCGCTAGGGGATTCGCCCAGATTGGCCTTCTCCGCGCGTTTGAAGAAGCAGGGCTGGAAATCGACTGGATCGGCGGCACCAGCATAGGATCGATTATTGGCGGCTGGATGGCCATGGGCTTGGACAGCCAGCGAATAACCGATGCGGTGAAAAAATTCTTTGTCTCGGTAAATCCACTTGGCGACTATACCCTACCCGTTATTTCACTTTCCAAGAGCCAACGTTTGGACCGCCTGCTGCAGCAAGGCTTTGGTCATGGTGCAATCGAGGATTTGCCGATCCCTTACTTTTGTGTCTCCTCCGACATGAGCCTTGCTGAAGAACGTCACCATGAAACAGGTGTGATCTGGAAAGCGATTCGCGCCAGTATTTCTATCCCTGGGGTGATTGCGCCGGTAATCGAAAGGGGCCACTACCTGGTTGACGGCGGCCTGTTGAACAATCTTCCCTGTGACTTGATGCGGCAACGAAACAACGGTCCGATCATCGCGATTGACGTCAGCCCCGATGAAAACTATCTTACCCAGCTAAGTTTCGTTCCATCGCCCTGGCAAGTGTTAATCAACAAACTTTTGGGCAGAAAACAATACAAGGTGCCCTCCATTCTGGAAACGCTGCTAAGATCCCTGATGCTGGCAAGTACCAACAGGCAAAAAACCAACCGCGCGATCGTCGATCTGTTTATCCAACCCGATGTCAGCAATATCGGCATGTTGGAGTTCAAATCGGCAGACCGCATTATCGAAGCCGGCTATCAGGAAGGACTTCGCATGTTGGCGGAGAACAACGGCAGCTTTAAGATTATCCAGAAATTTTCCTGAGCACCCGGAGTTACAGGGAAACCGCCATTTCCCCTGTGTTAGGTAAGTCACAACGCGTCTTTGGCCGGTCGACTAAAAAGACTTCAAGCTGTTCAAGCAAAGCAATACGTTCGATAGGCGTTTCCATGGTTGCAGAGCTGATATGCGCCGGATGGATCTTCCGGTCCAGCCAGAATTTGCCGGTCACGTTAGCAACTTCGGTTGCCGCCGCCAACCAAACCACGGTATCCGCCCCTTGTTGCGGCGAACGCAATATAGGACGCGTCAGCCGGTAAAATCCCGGCATTGAACTTTTCACAGCTGCTGTATTCGCCCATCCAGGGTGCATTGCGTTTACACTGATCCCCTGATTGCGCCAACGCGAAGCCCAGATTTCAGTCATGATCATTAACCCCCTTTTGGCGCGGGCATAAGCAACCGTTCCGGAGTAATCGCGTTGGTTCTGAATGTCCTCCACTTCAATTTTCTGGGTATACATCCCCCCGGATAGCACATTAACAACCCGCGCCGCCTTGGATTTAACCAACAACGGCTGCAGGATTTCCGTCAAGACATAGGGGCTGATCAGCAGCAGAGCGAAACTTTTTTCCAGACCCTCATCGGTGACTGTCCTCGTGGGGAACAGCGCACCGGCATTGTTGATTAGAATGTCGATTGCCGCCTCCTGTTCCAGTAAGCGGCCCGCAAGCGTCCTGATATCGGCAAGGCGCGACATATCCGCTATCTCGAAGGAAACCCTTGGATTGCCGCTATATTCCTGGATTGCCCTGACCGCTGCTTCCGCCTTTTCCGAATTGCGTGCAACAATCGTGACTTTTGCCCCTAAAAGAGCGAGTTGCTTCGCCGTCTCCAGCCCTATGCCCGCCGTCGCGCCGGTGATTACAGCGTTTTTGCCGTGCAAGCGGGCAGACATAGGATTCCAGTGCTTGCGGCTTCTCTGATAGCCAAACTTGGTAAACCGAAACAATCCAGGCAACACCAAACGATCTGCCATCACTGTAGAGGTGTCGATTTCAGGTTTCGGCAACTTGTCCTCTAGTGCCCTTTTTAACCCGGAAAGCGCGTTAGACCCGGCTCGTTGAATCAGTCTATCGTTCCATTGGGGAAAAAGTCCCAGTAATGGAATAACCTGAAAATTGGCAATGTACCGAATTTGACTTCCTGAAGGGATCGGCATAACCGATATTTCCTCGATTGCCGAAAAAATTTTCGATGTCACCCGCATTTTCAATCGCTTACTTTGCTCCAACGCGATGACTTGATACCTAAGTTTGAAGCCGATTGCCAAGAAAATATCGAACTCCGTGCCAACTGCGACCGGGCCGTTACCAAGCTTTTCTCCACGCACTACCGAAGGATCCCATTGTTCGATGTTTTGAAATTCCGCAAGGTAGGGAAAAACCTCTTCCGGACTTCGTGTTACTTCAATTTTTTGATCAAACATTACTTGACGATTCATGGCAAGCTCCCGAAATCAGTTGAGCCTGTTTACGCAGATAAGATTGATTCGGTTTTGTTGAAGACTCGGCAGTGCAATAAGAAACTCGGTTAATACAAAGGGTTAAACAGCCTTCTTACAAATCTTTTAACCCGATAAAAATAAATTTTGGTACCATCCCAGGGCCGCTGGTCGATTCGCAACTGGGCATTTACCAGGCTACGCATCAAGACCTGATAGCGGGGTGGCTGATCGTATTTTAATCGCCAACGAACTTCGGCTTCCTTGAGTAACTTTTCGCAAAGATAATCATAAGGCGAATATTGCTGGTAGTCCGTTTGGCTTTCCTGCCAGGAAACACCTGCCGCCCGTAATTTCATTTCAAACCAGTCTTCCCATTCGTTCATCGAGTCTTCTCCAACATTGATTTGAATACGTTCGATTCACCCGAATTGGATGCCGCCATGATCACTTCGGACAAGATCGCTTCTTGTTAGTAGCAGGAACCAACACCAGATTACCGGTTAATTTTCGAACCTTTCCTGCATAAATTTCACGAACACTCTTACCCTTGCCGCCAAATGCCGGTTTGGAGGATACAGGAGGCTTAAACTTATCGGCCTCGCGTTGATATTGGGCAGCACCCTCACGAGTTGCCCCTCTGCAACCAGGGGATTTGTCACGAATTCCGGCAGCAGCGCAATTCCCAGGCCGGAAACCGCCGCATCTCGGAGCACCTCGGCATTATTACAGCATAAAGTGCCGTTGACCCTTACCGCCGATTCTGTTCCCTTTTCATCCTGCAAATACCAAATATTGCCTGACGGCAGATTCCCGTAATGTAAACAGGAATGATCGGCTAAGGAGTTTACCTCCGTAATTTGCGGGTGATCGGCGACAAACTTCGGAGACGCCACAAGCGTGCGTTTTACCTCGATAATGTCATGTTCAATAAGTGACGTATCCTCAAGTAATTTGGCAATGCGAATGGTGATATCGAACCCCTCGGAAACGGGATCGATAAAGCGATCGTCCAGAACCAAATGCACCTTGATCTTCGGATACCGGACCATGAACTCGGCTATCGCAGGACTTAAATGCATGGTGCCGAAGGACATAGGCGCATTAATTTTCAACTCTCCCTGGGGCGCCACCTGGGCGGATTGCAGCGTGTCCTCAGTTTCGGCCAAGTCGTTCAGAATACCCTTAACCCGCAAGTAATAAGCCTGACCGGTAGGCGTCAGGGATATCTTTCGGGTGGTGCGGACGAACAGGCTAACACCCAGCGCATCCTCCAAGTTGACCACCAATCGGTTAACTTGCGATCGTGACATCCCCATTTCCCGCGCTGCCTGGGCAAAACTCTTGGATTCGACCACATTGACAAAAGCATTAAGACTGGCAAATTTGTCCAATTTCTTTGCATAACCTCACGTCTGTTCCCATTGCCTAGGCAACGACTTGATAAACATCAGTAAAAATGAACCTGCGGCATTTACTCAAACGCCCCCACGAGCTAGAGTATCCCTAAAATAATGAAACACCCCTCTTTTAAGGAGAGACCATTGACTATCCCAAGCCACGCTCTGTCTGTCGACTTCCCAGAGTATAAAGATAAAATTTCCCAGTTAATGACAGAAAACCCTGAATTTAAAACCATCGCAGACGAATACCACAAATTAGACGAAGAAATCCGGGATCTGGAAGAACACGATATTCCCACCGATGACCAACATTTCCATGAAATGAAAGTACATCGGGCACACCTGAAAGATAAAGCCTATTATATTATTACTACAGCCTGACTTGGTTTAGCTACTAGCCTGGTACTCCGCAGTACTCCTGTTGGGATTGGCTGCGATTAGAAATCGCCGGTTATTTCCGTACTAGGCTATACTGAGCTCTTACCGGTATCGATTAGCAGTTTATGGGCTCGAACCAGCGCCTGAAGAGGCAAATATACCAAAATACTCTGTTTTCCTTCGGCGCCTACCACGTACCTGTTGCCGTGGCCCTGGTCGCTAAATGGTTCGGGCTGGGCAAATACAACTATCAGTCCGTTATGTGGTTTTATGTCCTCATCGTCGGATTGATCGGATTCTACCTTCTATTGGTGTACCTTAAGGCTAGCCCTAACCGGGAATTTGCCGATCGCGTACTGGTACTACAAACCACCTGCTGGTTATGTGTATTCGCCTACTGGACCTACTTACTGGACGAACTGCGAGTCTACAGTCTCATTTCCGCAATTATTGTTTTTACCTTTATTTTCTCCTACGGCCGGCTCAAATACTCTATTGCCCTGTCCTTTCTGGTTACAGCTATCTATCTGGCCGTTAGCTACATTGGAATAGAGAAAGCCGGCCAAGGCGGCTCCATGGAGGCCGAAACAGTCAATGCATTGCATATAGTAATGGTTTATGTCTTTTTGGCATTCATGGGTTATCGCGTAGTGCAACAAAAACTTGGTTTGGTGAAATCCAAGCGAAAGTTACAAACTGTAGAACGAGAGTTAAAACAGGCATTTAAGATACTCCAGAAAACTGCGAATTCCGACTTTTTGACCGGTTTGATGAACCGCCGTTCAATGCAGCAAAAACTCCAGGAAATCCTGGATCATGGCCGAAGAACCCATTCTACTTTTGTTCTGGCCATGTGCGACCTTGATTACTTCAAGCAAATCAATGACCGATACGGGCACGATGTTGGCGATAAAGTACTCATCGAAGTGGCCAATCGCATCAAAAGTGCGATTCGCGTTACCGATTATGTCTGCCGATGGGGCGGAGAGGAATTTATCGTCGCATTAACCGACCTGGATATCCTGGAAGGGTGCCGGGTAGCAGAAAAAATCAAGGCCTCTGTGGAAGATGAACCTGCCACTATAGACGGCAGTACGCTTAATATCCGGCTAAGTATCGGCTTGGTGGAAGTAGATGAAAATGCAGTACTGGCCGAAAAAATCAAGGAAGTGGATTTTTATCTCTATGAGGCAAAGCGTAAGGGCCGAAGCAAAATAGAATGTGCGTCAGCTGTATGAAGACTTCACCGCTTCCGGCACCACCTTGTGTTTCGGAAGTCCCAGCGAAATCACTACAGTCAGGAGTAAAAACCCTGTAGATACAAGCAGGCAGGCTATAAGACCGGATTGTTGATAGATCCAGCCTGACAATACTGTACCGATTAATCTACCCATGGCATTGGCCATATAGTAAAAGCCCACGTCCAACGATACACCGTCATCGCTGGCATAGCTGACAATTAAATAGCTGTGCAAGGACGAGTTGATCGCAAATACCGCCCCGAACAATATCAGGCCACCCAATAGACTCGCCAGCGGGGCTATTTCCGCTGACAGGCTATAACCGATGCCTGCTGGAATCAGCGCCAAAAGCATTGCCCAGATAAAGGCCGTCTTGCCGTCGGGAACTTTGCCTGCCCGTCGTCCGGTAATCCTGGGTGCAAAACCCTGGACCAGGCCATAGCCGATAATCCAGATCGCGAGAAAGCCGCCGACATACCAATGGTTCCAGTTTAACTGGCTGGACAAATACACCGGCAACGCCACCACGAACCACACGTCCCGCGCGCCAAAGAGAAACATTCGCGCCGCGGAAAGAATGTTGATGGCGCGGCTCTTGGAAAAAATATCGGAGAACTTCGGCTTATTCTTCGCTTTACCCAGATCCTTGCGCAACAAGATCAGACTCAATAGCCAAATAGCGAGCAACGCCGCCGCCATTGCGCCTACCGCTCCCTGAAAACCGATGATGGTTAAGAGGCCGCCGCCCAAAAAGAATCCGGCGCCTTTCAAGGCGTTTTTAGAGCCTGTCAGGATAGCTACCCACTTATACAAGGTTCCCTGGGCTTCTTTTGGCACCAATAACTTGATTGAACTCTTGGCGCTCATTTTATTCAAATCCTTGGCGATGCCGGACAACGCCTGGGCGGACATAACCCAAAGCACCGTCAACATGGAGGACGGCACCAACAGCATCGCGAGCGCTACAACCTGAAGAATCAGACCGATATTCATGGTCTTATTTAGGCCAAGCCGGGCACCTAACCAACCGCCGACTAGATTGGTGATTACCCCAAAAATTTCATAGAACAGGAACAACAGGGCAATCTGCAAAGGACTATAGCCTAGGGTATGAAAGTGCAGAACCACCAGCATACGCAGTGCGCCATCGGTAAGCGTGAAGGCCCAGTAATTTCCGGTAATAACCAGATACTGTTTGACTTCTGCGGACAAACCCTGATGCGTTGTCATTAGCTTAAACTAAAGGTCCTGTTGTCCGACCATAAGCATGAGTTCCGCAGTGCGGTTGGCGTATCCCCACTCATTGTCATACCAAACGTAGAGCTTTACCTGACTGCCGTTAACCACCATGGTTGATAGGGCATCGACAATACCGGACCTGGGATCTGTCCGGTAATCGATGGATACCAAGGGCCTTTCTTCGTAGCCCAGAATGCCCTTCAGGTCAGATTCCGCTGACGATTTCAGTAGTTGATTGACCTCTTCGATATTTGTCGCCCTATTCATTTCGAAAACGCAATCCGTTAGCGAAGCATTGGCCAGGGGCACCCGGATCGCATGGCCGTTAAGCCGGCCTTTCAGCTCAGGAAATATGTGCGTGATCGCCGTCGCTGAACCGGTCGTCGTGGGGATCAAACTCATTCCGCAGGCCCTGGCCCGGCGAAGGTCCTTGTGCCCTTTGTCGAGAATGGTCTGAGTATTGGTAATATCGTGAATGGTGGTCATGGAGCCGTGTTTGATACCGATGTTCTCGTGCATGACCTTAACCACAGGCGCAAGGCAGTTGGTCGTGCATGAAGCGGCGGTAACGATCCGATGCTGAGCCTTATCATAGAGATCATGATTTACCCCCATGACAATATTAAGCACGCCTTCTTCCTTCACCGGCGCCGTGACCACCACCCGCTTAACGCCTTGATCGAGGTAAGCCTGCAGAACCTGCCGGGTTTTCATCTTGCCGGAAGCCTCAATGACAATGTCGCATCCGGACCAATCGGTGTCATTGATTTCCTTGTTTTGACTACAACTAATGGAGCTATTACCAATGTGTATTTTTTCGCCTTCCGCAAGGGCTTCATGCTGCCATCGCCCGTGGACGGAATCGAAATTCAGAAGATGCGCCAACGTGGCTGCATCCCCGGCAGGATCATTGATATGAACAAACTCCACATCCTGCCACTCGTAGGCGACGCGAAACGACAATCGCCCCATCCGGCCAAAGCCATTGATACCAACTTTTATCGGCATGGTTTACATTCCAAAGATTAGTTTATATATGTCACAAGCTCGGGGAACAAGCCACCCTTTCTTCCTGAGGGCGGTCCTGCATAGCTTGCAACTGCTCTAATTGCGCACTGACAAACATTTTATTGCTGTTTACGGACAGTTCGATGACACCTTTGACCCAGGCTGGCAGCCGGTCGTTTATACGATAAAAAACCCACTGTCCGGAACGCCGGTCAGTCAGCAGCTGCATTTTTCGCAGGTTAGCCAAATGCCGGGAAATTTTGGGTTGAACTTCCTGGCACGCTTCCATCAACTCACAGACACAGAGTTCGCCACAGAGGTGCAATAGCATAATGCATCGAAGCCTTGTGGGATCGGACAATGCTTTATGCAAATCAATAGGACTTAGGGTAATCTCGGCTGCTGACATATACGGCAAAACATATATACGTTTTGTCGTATATTCTCACAGTGTTATGGAAGATTAAAGTGACAGTTTTATGAAAGGAAACTTACCCGGTCAGTACTCGTCCGGGGGGAAAGCACTTAACAGCTCTTCAATATCCTCGCTCAAATTCCAATCGGCAAGAGTGTGAGACTCCAGATTGCGCGCACCTTTCGCACGCCAGATAGACTTCTGGGTCTTAATGTCCGAAACGTTTATTAAAAGTACGCCGGTGACACTGGTACCCTGTTGATTGAGTCCCAGGGAATAGCGAACTTCGAAGTTGGCTTCTTCCATATCCCAGCTAAACCCTTTTTTTGTAAGCGATTGTTGAATCGCACTTTCCAAAATATCACCGGTATTCGCGGAGATTTTATCGATCTTGTATTTCACCATCCGGTATGAATTGTATCGGTCAAAAGAGAGTCCCTTGGCAAAGCTAATCTCCTTCTTAATCGGTTGTACTGTTTCTTCTTCCGTGCCCTCAAGCCGGAAACGCAATGCCAGGTCGTTTCGGGAATCGGCATTTTGCAGTGCAATTTCCTGTGACAGTTCCCCCTTCCGGACTAAATCAAACAACGCATCATCAAAAGTCTGGCAACCATCGCCCTTCTTCTTGCTCATCGCGTCTTTGATCATGTTTATTTCACCACGATGAATCAGGTTGGAAATCAGTGGGGTATTGAGCATGACCTCCACTGCGGCAACCCGTCTACCGGCTTTATTGGTCGGTAAGCGCTGACAGATAATCGCCCGCAAATGGCTGGACAGATCATTGAAGAGCTGTTTGTGTGCCGCCTCCTCAAAAAAGTTCATTATCCGGTCGATGGCTTCGTTGGAACTGTTGGCATGCAAGGTCGAGAGACATAAATGCCCGGATTCAGCGTAGGCGATCGCCTTTTTCATGGTGCCTTGATCCCGGATCTCGCCGATCATGATAACGTCCGGCGCTTCCCGCATAGCATTCTTCAGGGCAATTTCATAGGACTCGGTATCCACCCCGACTTCCCGCTGGTTAACCAGAGACTTATTGTGTTCATGAACAAACTCAACGGGATCTTCGATGGTTAGAATATGGCCGCCGACAGTGGCATTTCGATAGGCGATCATCGACGCCAACGTGGTTGACTTACCGGTCCCTGTGCTTCCAACCACCAGGACTAACCCGCGCTCCTCCAGGATAAGTTCCTTGAAAATTTGAGGCAGTTTCAATTGATCGATAGAAGGTATCTTGGCTTTGATGTAGCGGGCAACAAAGGCGATTTCACCCATTTGCCGAAAAAGATTGATTCGAAACCGGCCGAGGCCCTCCAATCGAATCGCAACGTTCAGTTCTTTGGTGGTTTCAAACTCACGTATCTGGTCTTCGTTCAACATCGAAAAAGACAATTCCTTGACCTGCTCCGATTCCAGTTTATCCTTGGCCAAGGCTTTCATCTGACCTTCGATACTGGCGTAAGGAGGCGCTCCGACAGATAGAAAAAGGTCGGAGGCGTCGAGCTCTACCACTTTGCTAAACAGGTCAGTGAGTTTCATTGCGGTCCTTTTGCTTGTTCTTTTTTCTCTTTAATTACCTGATGGAAGTGTAGTTCAAGTTGAATGAAGTGGTGATATTGTGTCAGCGAAATTACAACACTACATAAAAATACTGACCGTCGCGAAATATATGCAGCAGATATTGTCTTCCCGGTCGCTGCGCCAGTTCCGCCAGATCTTCCAGCGATTGAACCCGTTGCCGGTTGAAAGCAACTATGATGTCTCCTTCCCGGAGTCCGGCATAAGCGGCCTGGGATCGGGGAGCCACTTCGGTAACCGCGATACCGTCGCCACGCTTGTTATCCTCTAACGCAACGCCGTCGAATTGATCCGGCAGGGAGGCCAATAGTTGTGACCGAAAATCACCGACTTTGACTTGAAATGTCCTGGTATCACCCTCCCGCAAAACCTCAACCTTGGCTACCTCTCCTACTGCCTTGATGCCTATCTGGCTTCGCAGCTGGGCATTGCTTCGGGTCGGCTTATCGTCAATCGCAGTGATAATGTCTCCTGCCGACAGTCCGGCCTTTTCCGCTGCGGATCCCTTGGCGACACCAGTTATCAACACCCCGCTCTGACCATTTGGTAGATTAAAGGCTTCTCGAAGTTCCTTGTTGATTTCCTGCGTGTTAATGCCGAATCTGCCACGCCGGACCTCCCCAAATTTGACAAGCTGCACCATGCTCGCGTTCGCCATGTTGGAAGGGATAGCGAAACCGATCCCGACATTTCCTCCCGCCGGGGCGATGATGGCGGTATTTATCCCAACCAGTTCACCGGCTAAATTCACCAATGCGCCGCCCGAATTACCGGGATTAATCGATGCATCGGTCTGAATAAAGTTCTCGTACCCCTCAATCCCCAATCCCGACCTGCCTAGGGCGCTTACAATTCCGGTGGTAACCGTTTGGCCAAGCCCGAACGGATTTCCGATGGCAACGACAAAATCTCCCACCTGCAGCCGGTCCGAATCCGCGAGCTTAACCTCTGTTAATTCCCTGGCTTCAATTTTCAGGACGGCAATATCAAGTTCCGGATCAGTGCCCAGTAATTTTGCTTCGAAGCTACGACCATCCAGCAAGCCGACATGAATTTCATCGGCGCGTTGAATAACGTGGTAATTGGTCAGCACGATTCCGTCGTCTTTATCCACTATTACCCCGGAACCGGCGCTTTGCTGCCTGCGCTGCCGGTAACGCCGCTCAGGAATATCAAAAAACCGCCGGAAAAAAGGATCGCTGAGCAATGGATTGACGTTCTCACGGGTGGCGAAGGTGGAAATATTCACCACTGCCGGATTGACCGTTTTTAGCATGGGCGCTAATGACGGAAGTGCGCGGCCAGACCCATCGGTGGAAGGCAGCGCTGCCGAACTTATACCCGATACAAATAGAACAAGCGCGAGAGCCAACAAGCAATCACGCATATTTAGTAAGTAACTACCAGGTCGGGATGAATGGAGTTTTGGAAGGGTTGAGTAAAATCGAGAACAAATGGTATGGAGTAACAAAATCACGGTCTCCCAAGACAATGGTTAACGGAACTTGAAACAATGATTTTGCAAAAACCCATTGGGCTTAACTTTAGTAAATGCCGTTTAGGCAACCAAAAAAGGACGGCTCTCCTGCGGGAGTTTCCGTCCTCTCATCTCATCAGTTTACAAACCGCTATGTGTCTTAACGATTAGCGGAAAGTGCTTTATGCAGCATCATCATTCTTGACGTTCTGTTCAAGTACGCGGCCGGCGCCAATATCGATTCGCTTGGGTTTCATGGCTTCCGGAATACGCTTTTCAAGGTTGATCACCAACAAGCCGTTTTGCAAATCGGCGCTGATCACCTCTACGTAGTCAGCAAGATTAAACTTGCGCTCAAAACTGCGCGATGCAATTCCTTGATGCAGGTAGTGACGTTCGGCGGTTTCTTCAGGGCGCTTGCCACGCACGCTCAGTACGCCTTTTTCAACTTCAATCTCCAGATCGCTACGGGCGAACCCGGCAACGGCAACGCTAATGCTGTAGCGGTTTTCGTCGACTACCTCAATATTGTAGGGAGGGTAGCCGGAGGCTGAATCGGAGCGCAAAGCGGTATCCAGAATAGAGGCCATGCGATCAAAGCCAATCGTGCTGCGATAGAGAGGGGTTAAATCAATCGTTGTCATTTCCAAATCTCCTTTGAAGCAAATGGAATTCGTTAATCAAAATTCGGTTAATGTCTCTAGGCCGCCTAACCGGGCCGACCATGCTCGACGACATCAACTCCCTACCAGATCTATGGCCGCAGCGGCAATTTTCAAGGGCTACTTTCGATCTTTTTATTACAGGACGTTCTTTAAACCGTCGTAAAACTTTCATCTGCCATAAACAGAACCGTTATATTTCCGCCATATGTTGACCCTGTACAGGCGGCTTTGGTTTCGACAAAGATAATAAAGCGTGAAGTTTATAGTGTGTTAGTTAAGAACTGGATATCCAAGGTAAGCAATCAGGAATCAATTAACTTTTTTCTGACCAACAAAATTCCACGGGCACTTCTGACCAACTTAATGGGCCGTTATAGCCGCATTCGGAATCCCTGGCTGACCAAAGCGTCTATCTACCTTTGGCAACTGTTTTCTGACGACCTCAAGTTGCATGAGGCGAAAACGAAGAAATACAACAGTTTACATCAGTGTTTCACACGGGAATTGAAAGATGGCGCGCGCCGGGTGGACGAAGATCCGGAATCCATTGTCAGTCCATGTGATGCTGTGGTTGGCGCTTTCGGCGATATACAAGAAACGGAAATGTTTCAAATCAAGGGCTCGCCTTACAAGTTGGAAGACCTGGTCGGCAGTTCCGCCGATGCTGAAAAGTACCGGAACGGCAAGTTCGTCACATTGCGTCTGAAGTCCAGCTTTTACCACCGGTTTCACGCTCCCTACGACTGCAGCTTGTCGGATCTCATTTACATATCGGGGGACACCTGGAATGTAAACCCAATTGCTCTGAAACGCATTGAACGGCTGTTTTGCAAAAATGAAAGGGCGGTACTGGATCTGCAACTCCCGGATTCCGACCGCTACCTGGTATTGGTGCCGGTTGCGGCCATTTTGGTGGCCAGTATGAAATTGCATTGCCTGGATGAACCGTTAAACCTCAAGTACAAGGGGCCTAACCGCTTACCCTGCAACGCAAGTTACAAAAAGGGAGAGGAAATTGGCTATTTCGAGCATGGTTCCACCATCGTTCTGATAGCCAGTCAGGGATTCAGTTTCAAGGAAGACATAAGAGAAGGAAACATCATTCAAATGGGGACGCCACTTCTTCGTTTTGATTGATAGGTTCCATTAGTGTTGCCGTGAATATCTGGCAATCAAGTTTTTTACTTACCAGTGAGTTATGCCATTATGAATGCACACCAAGTCACCGAAGAACAGAGTTTCTTCAAACGTTTTGCTAAAGAACTGCGAGTTCAACGTTGGGATGACCATCGTTTCTACCATCAAAGCCGTATCAATCAATCGCTGCATTTTTTTAGCTGTATCAGTTTCATGATCATGTATGCAATGATCGTTATCAATCCGAGTGTCGCGGCCCTGCTAGGCTGGCTAGTGGCGATGAGCTCCCGTCAAATCGGCCACTTTTTCTTCGAATCACGGGACTTTGACAAAACAAATGAGAAAAGCCACGACTACAAAGAGTCTGTGAAAGTTGGCTATAACCTGTCTCGTAAACGCATATTGATGGGTCTGGTGGCTGGTGTACCCATTGTCCTCTACTTCGATCCAACCTTCTTCGGCATCTTCCAGGCATACACAAGCTTCGAGGAGTTCCTCTATAGTCTTTCCATGGTCTGGCTGGTTCAGGGTATTGCCGCATTAATTTTCCGAACCATCCATTTGTTCTTTATCCGCGATGTGATGACTGGCATTGTCTGGTTCACTAAAATTCTGACCGACCCATTTCATGATTTCAAAATTTATTGGAAATCGCCTTTCTATTTGCTGAAAGGTCAGTTGATCGACCCGATGGATCATTGTTTTCTTGAAGAAGGCGATGAAGTCGAAGAGCCGTTGACGACTTCTCGTTAATCAAACCCGTGGAAACGGCTGCTGCCCGTTTCCACCCCTTTCCTGTTCTGCAGTCACGCAGTGCACCTTGGTTAAACCCAGCGTCAGTTATCACCTGGTCAGCCGCAATACTAAACACATGAAGCGCAAATTGTGGAAAAAATGAGGATATGGTGATATTTGGTAAGCATGTCAAAAACGGGACAACAAGTCAGAATCCCTTGAGGTAGTAATCAATTAGCGGACGCTGGTATCAGTGAACCTAATTTGAAATTCAAGGGAGTAGTAAAAAATGTCCTTTATCCAAAAAACCTCAACGCTCGCAGTCCTTAGCGCCTTAACCTTCACAGCTTCAACAGTGTCGGCTGGAATTATTACCTATACAGCCCAGACCGAATGGGAAGCGCTTTTTGGCAGCAACACAATTTATGCTGAAACTTTCGATGACGGCGCCGAAGAAATTTCCGCCAACGACTCACTCGTATTCGACAATATGCGTATCACCTCGGTGGGATACGGTTCTGACAACGACAGCACCTATCAGGGCACAACAAATTCAGGATACTTTCAAGGGGAAGTGGACAGTAGTGACCGCTTCGATAGCAGTGCGGACGGTCAGTCTTTTACCGTCAGTTTCGATGTGACTACTAACGCCTTCGCTATCACCGATTTTACGATGATAGATGATCCGTACCTGGATATTGCCGAGTTCGGTTTCGAAATCAATGGAGAGTCCTTTTTACTATCTGACCTTCTCGGTTACAGCGACCCATCTGCCAGCGGTACAGTGGACGACATATGGGATTTAGCAGCGGTGGAATTTATCGGTTTTTTGTCAACTGAGGAAATAGAGAGCTTCTCATTGATTCACGGTGAGTTGGTGCGAGACGTTTCTGGTTCTACCGAGGAGTTTATGTTCGACGACCTGTTATTTGGCCAGGTAGCAGAAGTATCAGAACCGCCAGCCTATGCGTTACTTGCCCTTGGACTTTGTGGCTTGATAAAGCGGCGGAGAATGGGGTGAGCAGTATAGCATCGATTGGGCAAAGTTCCCTCCTCTAAAAAGGAAAGAGAAACTGCAATACATTCTTTTTAGAGAGGGGATCCAAGCTCACAACAAGTAAAGATGCGCCACCGGGTTGGGCAGCGGACTATTCAACCCCTTTCATTAAGAATTTCGAAAATTTTAACATTGATAGTTTTTGTAGGTGTTTGCGGAAGATGACGACAACTTTCCGGATGATTTCGATTATTCAGAGCAAGACAACTGGATGCCGAAGCATCAACCGTATATCGCACCAGAAAAGGTTGGACGAAATGACCCCTGCCCCTGTGGTTCCGGTAAAAAATACAAGAAATGCTGCTTACAATAATCTTTTTTTAAGGATTACTGGCGACGAAAGGACAAGAAGGGTAACTTCATCGAGTCATACGAAAACCGTTCGGGTGATCACATTGATTTATGGAACGGATCAAGAATTACTGACTGGAAATCTTGGATCAGGATTCATTTGAGATTTGGAGATATTGGTTGGCACTCATTCAGTGACAACCTGTCTGATTTGCTAGATTCCAAGGAGATACGGTTTTGGGAAGTGCGTTAGGAGCTTTTAAAAAGATAATCATTGCTCTCGGTACTATTTTCCTAACACTGATTGTAGGACTTTTCGCGCTAACGCCGTTTCGCAATTGGTATGCCGACTATTTAGCGATACCTGCAGGTCCGGATGGCGAGCAAACTATAATGAATCTAATGCTATATGAAGTAGGTTTTTTGATTATCGTAGGATTCTTGGCGGGCTTGTACCTAATTAGGCGATTTAAATAGACTGCAGCATTCAATAAACTTAAGGTTTACACAACGCTCCCCCTTAAAGGGGGAGGTCTCTGTATCTTGCAGCCCTGGAAAAGCGCTGATAAGCCCTTAACAAGAACGATTTACGGAATAACTTCTATCACTTCGTTTCTCGAATTTTCCGCAGTCGAAAGTGTTTAATGCAAAAATCTCATTGCTCACCTCTTTAAACTTGGTTACATTGTATTACATTGTAGTTTATTACGGTGAACGCTATGTCTGTTACCAGTATTCGTCTTCAAGAAGATCTTGAGCAGTCTTTAGCTGAATTAGCAAAAAAAACAGATAGAAGTAAAAATTGGATTATAAATCAAGCAATTAAGGATTATATTGATAAACAGGAACTGGAAGAAAAGCTTTGGCTTGAAACTTTACCTGCTATAGAGTCCGTCCGATCAGGAAAGACTATTCCAGCTGAGAGTATAGATGATTGGGTCTCTTCTTGGGGTACGTCTACTGAAATGGACGCTCCTGATTTATGAAGCTCTTGTATACCCCTGAAGCCTTTCATGACCTGAAGAGAGTGCGAAAGTTTATAGCCGATAATAATCCAGAAGCAGCTCAACGAATTGGTAGTGAACTTGTTGAAGGAATCTCTAAGCTAAAAGACTTTCCGCATATTGGTCGACAAGTTCCAAAAGCTCCAAATCCAGAAATGGTCCGTGATATTTCTGTAGGGATGTACATTGTCAGATACTTGGTGCTCGAAAATGAGATAAACATTCTTAGGATTTGGCACAAAAGGGAAGATTGGGCAAGCCTTTAATCCATAACGAATAAACTGAACGAAAAGTAAAGCCTTGTGAGTTCTATCTCTAGCAGAGCTAGACACAGAACTCCATAAACGCAGCTACATTATTTGTACGCAGAGATATTAGCTTTCACCCTTCTCGGCTTTGCAGATATTTCGGCGCATTGTATCTTTGATATGGTCGCACTCGCTGGCGCTGCCGGATTGAGAGCTGCTGCCTTTAGCGCTTCCCCAAGAGCAGCTATCCTGCTGCCAATTGCTTACATTAGCGTATAAATCAACTTCTTGCCATTTTTTGTGGCCGGTTGCTTTCAGCTGATTTATATTTTTGCGGAGTGCATCGCCCAATTTGGCGAATTGTGTACAGCGTTTTGTGTAGTAGGAATTTATTGGCTCGGAAAAATCGAAAGCAACCAATAGCGCTTTTACCGCCAGCGTAGGAACTTTTTCTTCTAACCAGGGATAGTCAGCGGGTCCGATGCTGCCGCCCACATAGGCAAGTTTGCCTTGAAGCATTGCAGGATCAAGAGAGAGGAAGTGGACCTTATTAAAATCTTCTTTATATTGGTCTTTGTATTGGCCGAGCGTTGAAAAGAATTTCACCGGTTTGCCCGCGACAAAAAACATTGCATCCAAGTCGCCCTGCAGGACATCCAGAGCCGCTTTGTCCTTGGAGTCATATACCAATTCCGGAGTTACTCCGGCAAATTTGAACAATGTGTCCGCTGTTAACCAGGTGCCGCCGCCATAGGTGCCAACCGCAACTTTTTTACCATCCAGATCATTTAGTGACTGAATGGTCTTTTTGGCAAATACATGGACTTCTTCATTATACAAAGGCGCTATCAGGCGCAGTCGATCAGCCAATTTACGGTTTTCCACTTCTTCCGATAACCGTAGATGGTTGATCACATCTGACTGCACAATGCCAAAACCGGCATTCTCTTTGCTGGCCATGCGAATGATATTTTTCAGCGTTCCTTTCGATGACTTTACATCGATTAATACGCCATTTTGCTTGGCGATGTTGGCGATATCCCTGCCGAACTGGATATAGGTTCCTGTCAGAGAACCCGTCACCATACCGATGATATCCTTGTTTTTATCGCTAATACTCTCGGCACCGACCCTAACTGAAAACAGTACCAGAAAGAATATAAATAGTGGGATTTGAATCGTTTTTGTCATCCTGATTTCTCTCGAACACGCATTGATTTTTGACTGATGTGAATAAAAACCGTTTCTGGTTCAGGTGGCTTGAAATCCGATTATGCCCACGAGTTACTCTCCTTGCCAAATAAATTGTGCTTCAAAAGGTGCGTAGCTGGGTTGTTCAACCTTGCAAGTCACCTGCTTGCCTTCGTCAAATGCGCAAACCACGTCAGTACGTTCATAGAAAGAACTTTCTCCAGGACAACCGGCTTTGGTCGTGGCAATTCTCAATGCGCACTCCTCATCGAAGCGCGCACTTGCCGAGCCCGTGCAGGTTATTCCCTTGGATGGATTATTGATTCTAATCTGGCCGGATCCTTGGTTATTGAAGGTATATTCATAGGTCAGCGGCACGTTGGTCTGAACGTCGAATATCTCGTCTGATTTCGATTGCCAATTGCCCTTTAGGTTTGCGATATCGCATTGATTGACCACTTCATCGATTTTTGATTGTGGAGTTGGAGGTGGAACAGACTTTTGCGGCTGACAATTACATTTTTCAGCCGCCAGCTCGCGGCTAAGCGAATCCAGTTCCGCCCTTAATAGTTCGCCCTCGTCAGTGGCTCTGCGGATGCCATCCAGCAAAGAAAGCTCACCCTGTCCGGAAGGGGCTGGGACTGTATAGTCAGTATTTGGAGGCCATACATTTAAAAGCCAAAGCAAGAGTAGAATCAGCGCTATCAAGAAAAAGAGCGCAATGGTTCCCCATAAAACGCGTCCTGCAAAAATAAGAAGATGCCACCAGCTTTGGTCTAGGGGATTGCTGCTTAAGTGATCAGTCTGAGTTTGAGACGAGTCTTCCGCTGCCAAATTCTTTTCTGTTACATGGTCTTTAGCATCAAAAGCCTTGGAGGAAGCATCCTGTTTGGCTGGCTCTTGAACGCTTTCCTGCTCAGAAGCTTTCGGATCTTGCGCGGTCGACTCAGATTGCGTTGAAGGTTCAAAAATTTCAATGTAGCGCTTGAGAAATTCGGGATAGTCGGGGGCATCTTGCCGAAATCCCCAGTAAACGACTACCGGCTGATCGTCGATCAGGTAACGATAGTTAGCTGCAGGTTGCTGAGCTGCATCCTTGATGGCTTGTCCTAAACTGGCTTTAGCGGCGTCGCCACTTTGAATATAGTCATTCGCAAGTATTTGGAGTTTTTTCAGTAATTGATCAACCTTACCAACATATTGCAGCTGTTCATCTTCGGAAAGCGCTGAGAAGGGTCTGATAGCTGCGCCTTTATCAGTAAACCAGTCGATAACATTATCGTGGCGCTCAAACACAGGTTCAGCGAGAAAATTTGCAGCCTGTTCGCCAAGATCAATAAGAATATGTTGCCGAATCTGTCGATGGAGCAGATAGGCAGGCTTTTCATTAGTACTGACAGGCTGACCAATTTCCGTTGAGCAAATAAGTTGTTGAGTCATTTGCCTCCCTCAATAGCGCTATTTATGTGCTCTTGGGGATATCCGGTACGTTCGCGGTTGCGTTGAACTAACAGCAAAATCCTTATTCGCATAATTCACTCCGCATCTTGACCTGAAACCCTTTGGCCTCGGCAAACGTCTTAATATCCGAGCTGCCAAGGGCAAAGTCGATCTTCGCCGACTCCCGCCCCGGTGTTACATAGAAGGTATTGATCCCTACCACACTGCCACACTGGTTGACCAAGGGGCCGCCACTATTGCCCTTATAGACAGACGCCGTATGAGAAATAGCCGGGACGTTATGTGGGGTGACTTTAATCGCACTGATAATACCGTCGGTGATTACCAGATCAGGAGTTCGATCCGGATCAAGGGCTTCCAGAATTTCGCCATATACGCCTGGATAACCCGCCGTAAATACCTTCATAAACGAGGCGGGATTATCGGTTAACGACATAATGCTTGGAGCGTTGAAATCAGCGATTTTGAGCAGAGCATAATCCCGGCTTCCTGGTGTTTTTCCATAGGCAAAGCCGACAATTTCAGCGCTGGAGACCCGTTTCAACGCTTCGCTGTAGACGGTTATCTTGTCCGGATTGCCTGCAACAACATGGGCATTCGTCATGACAATGTTTTCTGCAATAAAAAAGCCGGTACCCGAGCCTCCTTCACGCCCCTTATAAGCGCCAATATATACTACTGCCGCTGTTACCTGACGCCGCAATTCACTGGGCTTGAGTGGCTGCTCTGAACCGGTGACTTGAGGTAGGTTTTGAAATTGACTTTCTGATTCTCCCGGTCCGGGATTTACCGGGGCAGTGCTGTCCGGAGTTAACTGTGTTGGGGAATTCGGTGAAGTAGAACGACCCTCAAGATGCAGCGAATCATTGACATCCGGCGTCTCAAGAGGACAGGAAAACTGCTCGATTTCCTTTTGCTTATGCGTGATGGCCATGCGTATCCCCGCATTGCGCTCTTGCTGAATAGCAAGCAGCTCGATGAGATCTTCCCGTGTATCAGCGACATTAGGTAACTGAGGGACAGCAGGACGCTTCAATAACCAAACGAGGCATGCGACCAACACGACCAGAAGAGCCACGCCGATAGGCCAGGCAAGGCGCTTTACATACCATGGCAAAGGGTATCCATTCATCAGCCTTACTCCTGTAGTTGAATGATGATTCTCGCTTGCGCCTGCTGACCGTCTTTGTCTTCAATGGTGTAGTTGAAAATATCTTCCCCGCCCCGCTCCCTGAACCAGCTGTAGGTTATTTTTTGACCATCGTGTCGGACCAATCCAGCGCTGCTTTCTTCGAGTCTTACGATCTTGACCTGTTCACCCTGATCGTTGCTTAACACCGATAGCTCCTTAAATTCTCCCCGTTTAATAAAATAGCGATCATCGGTTGCAATGGGTTTCACGGATGTGGAGCTTTTTGGCTGTGGCTGTGGCTGTGGCTGTGGCTGCACAAGCGTTGGCTGGGTAGGGGTTGGTTGTGTGGTTGTTTGCTGGTCAGGTGTTGGCTGCACGGGCTTCGGTTGAACAGGCGCTGGTTGTACAGGTTGAGGTTGCACTGGTGTTGTCGAACTGTCTTTTTTGACTAGGAAGAAGTAGGCCACGGCACCGATTAGCAGCAGAATGGCTAGCAAGCCCAATAGCCAAAAAAGGTTATTGGAACTTTTTTCAGTCTTTTGGCTGGCTAGCTGCGTCGTCTCTGGTTTAGCCTTTTGCTGTTGGACTTTTGGTTCGGGGGCTTTTGGTGGAACGGGCTGTGCCCTAGCCTGCTCTGGTGCTGTCTTTTCTTGAATTTCTTGCTGTAGCTGATCCGCTTGCTGTTTTTTGGCTTCTGCAGCCTCTGCAATCTGCTGTCTGGTTAATCCTTGGGCGTTTAAACCCTCTCGATTAAAGCCGTCTTGATCATAACCCTTTGCATCGAATCCATCCTTATCGAGTCCTTCTTGATTTAGTCCGTTGGCATCAAAACCTTCTTTGTCGAAACCTGCTTTGTTGAAACCTGCTTTGTTGAAACCCTTATTGTTCAATCCATTCCTATCAAAGCCGTTTCTATCATAACCATCGACGTTATATCCCTGGCTATCATAGCCATCGCTGTCATAGCCCAAACGGTCAAGTCCTTTATCATCAAAGCCGTTTTTGTCATATCCGTAGCGATCGAAACCCTTTTGGTTAAAACCGTCCTTATCATAGCCATCTTTGTTAAAACCTTCGCTGTCAAATCCCTGAGAGTCGAAGGTATCTTCTGCACTTTGGCTAGTTTCAGAATTTGGCGCTGCGTTGTTGACATCTGTATCTGCAGAAGGGGGGGCGACTTTCTGCGTTATATAGCCTTTGGATGGGTTAATGTCCTTTACGCCGGAGTTCTCATCTTCGGGTTCCAGCACATCCGGCCAGGGAAACGTATCACTCAGTTCCTCGTTGCCCGCCCGCAACTTCAATTCGTAGGCTTGAGGCTCGATTTCGTGCATAAGTTCCGGACCGATGGCAAATTTGAACTGCCCTCCGGCAACTCGCACCGACTGTTCAATGGCAAACCAGCATTCAGCCGCTTGCCAGCCTTGAGGTGAAAGATATTCGTCCTGAGCACCATGACGTTGAAAGCTGACCGACAACTCCCCGGCATTTTCGGGAACACCGCTTAGGGTGACCACGGCGTTGCCGGGTTCTTTACTGTAATCTTCTGTGATCGAAATAACGCGCACTAAAATCTCTCTCTTAAACAGGCAGGGTCTAGTCTAAGTTCTATCAGTGTTTCCATTCAGCTTGCTTTAGCTAAGATATCCCCCAAGGTCTGGTTGGCTACGGGATCGAAAAATCCGGCGTCGGAATCGCCACCCGACCCCATGGGGTCATGGGAAACATTAAGCAAGACGAATTCCAGAAATGCTTTCAACCAGTCGCGGGTATACTGAATTTCAAAGGATTGCGGCGCTGGTTGCAATGTTGGTAGGCCTTGCACAGCCGGTTGCGGTGAAAATACCGCCCTCCCCTGAATCTGCGGTCTTTCAGCCAGTGGAAGTTTGTCGAATGCTAGGAAATTTACAAAATCATTGATAATGCGTGCTGATCGGCGGGCGGGTAATTTGACAGCATCATGCACTGTCAAGCGCTTACGTTCCGTTGCACTCACCACTTCAGAGATTTCGTCTTTCAGTTTAACTCGATGAGCTCCGGCCCCGAGTTCTTTGATCAACTCCAGCAATACATTCGATGAAAGTAAATAGTACCCCAAGGTAACCGGATCAGAGGCGATGTCATGCAAACGTGAAACCCAGGTTGACATAACCTCGTCAGCATAGGCTTCGGCAAATACAGAGCGCTGAGAAGCAGCTTCATTGTTCGTAGTCGAAGGTGCTATATCATCAAGGACGCCGGCCAGGAATGACTCTCCACCACTGACGTCCGCAGTCTCATCCGCTTCAGCATTGTGTGCCGGACCTTCTCTATGAAGTCGATAGTAAATCCTGGTGGTTTCATCCTCGGTGATTTGAATCTCACGAAGAAAGTTGCCAAATCGCTGGGCTTCAGCACAGCGGGCCAGGGTGCGCACAGTCAACTTACTACCATTAACTCTCTTGTTAACCATTTCCGTATGGTCATCGCCAACATGGTAGCTGGATATTTGATCCTTAATTTCCGCGTACAGGCGATTGACCTGGTCATGCAGTTGATTGGCCTTCAGGTTTGGATCGCAGATGCCACCCAGTTGTTTTGCCAGATAATTCACCCCACCTTCGTTGGGTTTCAATGCTTCATCAAAGGCAGTGGTTGCGTCTTTAAAATGCTGAGTAACATTGGGATTATTTAGAAATCCTTGTCTCAGCTTTTCAATACGCTTCCGCTCTCGGGGAGATTCAACAATGCCGACTTCGGAGCCATTTTCATCATATTGGAATATATGCTTTGCTTTGTAATTGGGATTGCGAATCCAGAAGGTGTTATTAAAGGGTCCATTTCCATCCCAGTTACCCACCCAGTCATGTTGCTTGCCGAGAAACTCCCAAATTGAAGCATGCAGACGGGTTTCCCATTGGTTTACATAGTCTTCATCTTTTTCACCCATGCCTTGTTTTTCTTCAAACTCTTTGTCGAACATGGTGAGGGCGAGAAACAATGTGGTTTTTTTACCGAAGCGTTGTTCCGGGGTTTCCCCATGGGTGTCGCTGATCCATTCAAAGACGGCTTCGGGCAGGCTATTGACATCTTGATTACTGGCGGCCACACAAAGAATCATGCTGGTCAGTTCGCGGTCTTCTCGGTAGCGGCGATACAGAAAGTCTACCTTGCCACGCAGAAAGAATTTCGGCAGTCCGTTCTTTTTCACCAGGAAAGAATCAACGTCTTCGATTTCTTCACGGGCCCGATAGCCGGGAAAATCGAGTAGATCCGTATAGTCAAAATAATCATAAGGCTTGTCTTCCATCCGAATCACAAGCTCCGCAATGAGTGCGGCAAGATCGCAGCGTCGCAGGGTGATGGTGGTACCCGTTTCAGATTTGGTGGTGATGGTAGATGATTGCTCCGCCCCCAAATCATTCAACGTGGCAACATCAATGACACTTTCGCTTCGCGGTAGAAGGGCTCCCTGGACACTGCTGTTTGTTTCCAGAGCACAATAGGCATGCTCTGCAAACCCGAGATTTTGCAGAGCCTCAAAAAGCCTACGGTACAATTGGGTGAAGGCGTCGTGCCCTCCCCAAAACAGGGCTAGCAGCTCAGAACGCGGTTGAATGGGCAACTTTGGCAGTAGCTCTATCAGGCGCATCCAAATCGCATCATCGAAACACTCAAGCCGGGCAATCCCGCGAAAATAGCGGGCAAGATAATTGCGAAAGTCATAAATATCCCGGTGTTTCAGGCTGCCCTGAAAAGTCGCCGAGGCCATTGTTTCCGCCTGTTTGAGGGCTTCTTCGATCTGTTCTGTATCCAGCCGAGGAATCGCACTGGCCTGGACATCGGAGAAATAGGAGTTGGTGATGATCTTTATGATATCCAATTCACTGAGAAGTCTTAGCACCACGGGAGATTCGGGATGTGGCGACTGGATGTCCTTTACCGTGAAGCGAGTGACAATCCCAGTGGATTCCTTGCCTCCGCCCGGATTAATGTCTTTGACAAAATCGGTTAGCTCGGTGCCAAATCTGGCCATGAGCGGCTTTGTGCCTTGTCGTGCCAGCGCTGAAATCAGATACGATTTTCCCGCCTGACTGGGGCCGAAAACGGCAACCCCCATCGGGCGCTCCGCGGCTTTTTCCAAACGTTCAAATTGGCGCGCATAACGATTGAAACTGTGACGAATTGCCTGGCTGTGCTGCCCAACTATTTTTGGATATTGCCCGCACCACTCAAGAAATCCCGAGCAAACGGTTTCTCCATTTCGGCAGCGTTGCATTAACTGGTCTTGATTTGCCATGGTAATTAGCCTTGATGCTCTTAGTGGTGCATATGAGACGAGATTTTAAAGACACCTGTATCAGTCCAATGTCCTTGAGAATTCGTGGTGGTTTGCAGACTAAAACGCACATCTCTCAGTGGCCGGGCATTGCCCTCGGCATCTTCAATATCCTGAATATCGAATACTTTAAAGGCCCGGTCTTCATCCCGAGGAAGTAGGCCCAGGGTCAGTTTCAAAGGTAGAGCCAAATGCCTTGCATTTTCGGGATCCTTGAACTCCACCTTGAATAGTGGCGTTGCTGGCCATCGCTCTACCGACAACTGCCTGAAACCAACAAACATGGGACCGCTGAACTTGAAAGAAGCGACTAGTTCGGACGATGTGCCCTGTAGTTCCGAATCAAGATCAATATTACTGAAGAACAGGTTACTGTCTTTGATATGTCCGGTATCTTCCAGAATACCGATGAAATTGACCGTAGATTTCAAGGCAATCTTTCGGCTTAACAAGGTAAATCGCTGCAGATACCCTTCGGACAAAGCACAAACCATCGCTCCGACAGCCGCAGTGGTTTTGGGATCTTCCAGATAACCGAAATTACTCCGAAACGGATACCAATCGCCTACTTTGTACTGCCCCATGGCGATGATTTTGTTAACGTTCACCGGCATTTTCGACAGCACTTTATTGCGCACCGCAGGCATTACGCTGGGACGCCCGGAAATAAGCAGAAAGTCACAGGAATACAGATGGATAAGCTCACACATATCGGAAAGTACCGGTCCGATCGTTTGGCCAACGGTTTTATCCACGGCCCGCATACTCACATCAAAAACGATATCGTTGAATTGGAAGTCATTGCCACCGGCTTCCTTGACAGCGTCACGAATAAAATCGACCACTTCCAGGTGAGGAGAGCGGCTCCCGGAAAGCACTTGAGAACACTCGATGGTCACCGTCTGATTGCCCCGGGACGGCTCGAAGGACTCGTACAGTTCAACGATTCTCAAGGCGCAGGGAATGGCGACCTGCAGGCAGAATTGCCGCTGCAACGCACTGCGCCGAACATCATCGTTAGCCCGGCTGCCACCGAGGATTGAGGCGAGCAGTTCGCTGGAGTTATTGACTCCCTGACTTTCTATATAGGTCTTTAATTCAGGCAGGATATGTTCTTCAATAATCGCTCGAAGAATGTCATCGCCCGCTATATTGAAGCCTTCGCCTAATTCTTGTTTAGGGGTTAATGATGATCCCTCGGACAGACGATAACTGGTAATGATCAGATCCGTGGTGCCGCCCCCAATATCCAGGCTGGCAATTCTGATACTTCCTTCAGAAGCTGGCTTATCCAAACCCACAGGGTCTGTATTCCCTGTGGCTTCGAAGAATAAATCCATATCTCCGCGGTAGTTCGACTTGATTTCGTTGTATAGAAATACCGTCTGGGTGCCAATGGCCTCATCCCACTGCATCACCAACTCCGGAAGCTGGTCCTCAGTTAGTTTGCAATCGGTCGCCACAATCTTCAGAGCAAGTTTTGCCCACTTTTCAAACAGTAAACGCTCCGGAATGGTCATGGCTGTCGGCATGGTCAATATGATGCGGTTCAATCGGCGGGGGATATCGGTATAAGGACGGCGTTTACGCAGCCCATAAGAGTTAATGTGCATCATAGTCTGGGCGAAGATCTCCGCCAGATAGAACATCATCATCGAGCTACGTGAATATTTAGCTCGCGTTGCACAGGTGGATTCAGGATTGTTCTGATCCCACTCATCGCCGGAGTTGGTCAGGAAGCGAAAGAATGGCCCTTTGGTTGCCGGTTCCAGTGCGCCTGCATTTTTAGCCTGGCCAGCGCTATAGCCGTTAAAGTGCCACTCGTGTATTTGCTCACGGGTATCCCACAAGTAACGCTTGGGACTGGATAATCCGGTAATACCATCTGCATCCGACGAATAATAGGATAGACGAGAGGCCTCGTGTCCAACCCGTACCGGGGCAATCCAATTGAATGCATCTGCCCTGCTACGCAAGGTCAATCGGTTATTGCCAAAGGATTCCCGGTGAAACTCGATGCGACTGGGAAAGGGTTCGTTGTATATATGTTCCGGGGAACTTAAGTCTCTCAATTCCAGGGAATAGCTGTTGTTAAAATCGACCTCTCCAACTCCCGAGGATTCCACCAAAATCCCACAGGTGCGGGAATTTCCCATATCCAGCGCAAGGTCTACCTTAATCACTTCGTCTTGTGCTGCATGGCTAATCGTATCGACAAACCGCAGTCTGGGAATGACGGCACAGCCGCCGATAAATCCGATGAGACTGGCAAACTGCGCCCAAATATCAAACTCACCAAGCCGTTCCTTGCGCGATAGATACTGACGTTCGTCGTACTGACTGAATAAATAGGCATCATAAGCATTTTCGACAATGCTCTTGCTCCAGTCCTGGCTGTGCATCCAGGCAATTTGCTCCAGGCGTTCTACCATGGCGAATTCAGAGTTCACGGGCACATCTTCCGGACTCGGCGCGGCATAGGGCCGGCGGGAGTAGCGCTTTAATAAACTCGTATCCACTGCCAAAACCAGGCGATGGGTGTTGCCTTCTTTATCGGGTTCGGGCATTTGGGAATAACGAAAGCGCACCCAATTGAGTGGTCCTTCGTCAAAGATAGGAGCCCCACCCGGAGATTCTTCATCGATTTTCAGAACCGGAAGCGGTAACCAGACACCGGCAAATGCGGCAAGCGTTTTGTCACGATTAATACGTAGAATATCGTCGCTGACGGTGGGGATTTTGTGACCTTCGGAATCTATGTAATCGACGCCATCATCATCTTCCTGCAATTCGAGGAGTCGATGCCGGTCCCCGTCAGCTTTCACCCGAAACAGGCGGGATTTGCTCTGTGCATTGAAGTTAAGCGCAAAATCGAGAAACTGGATGCCCGAATAGGGAACCAAAGATACTGAGCGGGTCGATCGTCCTTCAACATTAAGAGGTTCCGGTATCAATTTTCTCTCCTGTACATCAGATCACTAGTTTCGAAGTGGCAAAGTCCTTCCTTCCAGTAGCCTGCATTTCTTGCCAGATACGCAGTTTCTCGCTTGCCATTTGTTACCCCTAAATTGCCAAATATAGCAGACGCCCATTCGATTCTGGTAGGTAACCGGCGTAATGAAGGGTAGAACAGCTTGAAAATACTGGCATTTGCCAGTGAATGGACAACAATTGAGCAACGATTTGATATCAACCCGGTATGCGCAGCTAATGGTCCTCTCTGACATTTAGGGGCAACTCAAGCGGAAATCCCATTTGGTGGAGCCACCTTCGCAAGCTGGGACAACCTGGACCACAACTTTGCTGTTTTTCTCAATAGAGAGTTCCACGGTTTTGTTGCCACTCACGCAACCGGTATCCAGCAATGTTTTGCCATCGGCGGTAACAATCATCCGATCCTTTATACTATACATTTCATAGTAGAAATCAGCCGACCCGTAGCTTTCGCCGAGGCTAACGGTGAAGGAGGCAGCGTTGTTCTTGCCTGATCGGGAAGTATCGCTACAGTTGATGGCTTGCTCTCCTAATTCATTAGTGTAGACGGGGGAATACCGGGTGATCTCGTCGACGCAGGTTCTCAGCAACCAAAGCAATAAGGCAATGAGCAGTAACCAGAACAACCAAATGAGCAAACGAGACCAGTTGATCTTCCTTGATGGTCCGGGACTGGCTTCAATCTTGACAGGCTCAGCCGTTTCAATAGTTACCTCTTTTGGTTGTACCACCGGGACTGGACTAGGTTCAGGCTCTGGCTCCAGGGGTTTAGGTACAACCGGCTCGGGTTCCGGCACCGGAGGAGGATTCGTCAATTCTACATATCGCTGAAGCAGGTCGGCGTAATCCGGTGCGGACTGCTCGAATCCCCAAAAGGTAATGACAGGTTGACCGCCTACCATGTAGCGGAATTCGGCCGCAGGTTCATGCGCGGCAGACTTGAGTGCGGTCCCGATAGCGATTTGCGAGGCATCACCGCTGGAGAGATACTTATCGGCTAACGTCCGCAGGGAGCGGAGTATTGCATCGATACGGCCCACATAGTGCACCTGCTCGAGATCGGAGAGTTCGTAAAATGGCTTGACTTCACCATCAGATTCGGCAAACCAGTCAATGATATCCTCGTTTGCGTCGAATTCCGGGTGCGCCAGAAACTGTGAGTACTCCCGGCCCAAATCTCGGGCGACTTGTTGTTTCAGCGGCTGATGTAGCAGATAGGCTGGCTTTTCTGTTTTGACGATCGTCGAGCCAATCTCTGTGGTGCCTAATAGGTGCGCAGCCACTCACCCTCCTATTGTAGTATTAGACTTCATAGGTATCGAAACGCACTAAGTTAAGGGCTGGTTAAAAGATGTCAAGTGGTCGCATGCCCATGTTGGAAGTCGCCATTACTCTCCACAAAGGGTTAAATATTTTTGTCAAGAATTCTGGTGTGTATACCATCTAAGCTCACTTGGTTTTTTTGTCGCCAGTATTCTTTGATGCCATCATCTCCTTTCTTTATCGCCCAGTCTTTGAGTTGCTCCCTTTCTCCAACATAGTCGAAAAATGGCACTGACATACCACAAGAGCTTTGTACCATTTCCAAAGACAGCTTAAAAATTTGGCGGGCACCCGGTAAAGGAGGAAAAAGTTCGATACATGTTTGCCACTCTGCATCGTTTCTATGTATTGCCTTGGCATTGCCGTAGAGCCGCAAGATCATGGGATTCCCCTCGAACGCGGCAAACATGACGGTCATTTTAGGCTCTGTTGACATTTGGTTGTTACCTCTGCTGGAAGCCATTTTTTGTCCAACAAGGCGGCAGGGAGCGTAGTGTAGTTATTCTACATAAGCGACTGACAACGTAGGTGGACGAAAAATGGCTTTCAGCCCTCTGGGTTGAGGCTAAATTTCCATCACTCGTTGTTGCTCGTCGCTCATTTGGAATAACCAAACTACGCTCCTCGTGCCTAGATTGATGAAAATTTAGCCTCAACAGAGGTGACAACCAAATGTCAACAGAGCCTATGATGGGACTGTACGTGCGCTGCCGTTTCGTTGCCGCTACCGGTAACGTTGAGCCACAAGACCGTCTTATTATCCAAAACTTTAAAAGAATCCATACCTTTAGGAGAAATATTTACTTTGCTATCAGCTGTAGCGGTGCCGACAAAAAAGAGTTTTTGCTTTGAAATAAACCTGATCTGCTTTTCCGTTAACTCAGAAAACTGTTGTCCCATGACGCAATAATTCCTTTCAATTCATAAGGTTTGATACAGATATCCGAAAGTGTACCGCTGGCAGCGGTTAAAAAGAATTTTTTCCAGCCAAGGAGGTCTTCGATATCTTTTTCCTCTCGGGCGTGGATGAACAAGTACCTCGGAATTCGGATTTTCAAACTGAGTGCGCATATTGCAAGTTAAACGCCGCTGCGCATACAGTACTTGAATCCGTTAATATTTAAAGCCCCTTCTCATCAAGTATCGATACATCAGTATTTTCTTTAAATTGTTTTATGAGCGCTTCTGCTGCGAGCAATGATTTTTGTGGGCCGACTAAAACCAGACCAAGCTCCTCTATTCCAACAATCTGACTATTGGTGCTGACCGGACTTGAAGATTTTGCCAGCAGCGTAGTTGGCGCCAATACAAGAATAACTATCCAAATTAGATGTCTTGTGAGGAGTTTCATGTAATTTTCTTTTCGAAAGGAAGGCAGGGTGATTCAAGGACTAAAGACTCTAACCCGCCTTAAGCCCGAAAGGCTCACAACTACTTGCCAATCAAGAGCTAAGTTTACTTGACAGAGCCGTTCCAGCCCTTGCTCGGAGCGTTGTTGCAATAGGAATATTTACCTTTAAACTCCGAATAATCGGAATTAAACTCCATTACCATTCTACCCCAATAATGCGACCCATCTTTTTGAGTGTTGCAACGTTGAGAAGAAGTGCCTTCTGCCCAAAAACCGTTGAAGGTTTGTCCTGACAGTACGCCGAAAATCCTCCCGTTATCATCCGGATAGCGGCCCCAGTATTCACCATTTCCCCGGTGTTCCGGACTCCAGTCGCCATATGTCGTCGCATAGAGGGCGCGCAAAATGCCGTCATTCCCTGAAGGCGGCTCGTTAGATACGGAGTCCGGTGATATTGCTACTTACAAAGAAGCGACGAGGTAAGCTGGGCAATTGGTCACAAAATAGTTGCTCGTCCCCTCTTTACACTATTCATTATAATTATCTGGGCAGATTTGTGATTATGCTTTAAGAGCCTACTAACAGTGTTCATTGTCTGTGTTTCCAAAATTTAGATAAGCTATAGTAATCGTAGCCATATCGAACAATTCTTAAATCTGATTACAGAACAACTGACAGACATGGAAAGACTCGGCAGAGTCGTACTATTGCAAAAATCACTTTGGTCTGTTCGTGACCACCAAGGAGTAGACTGGTGTTTTTAAAATCTTTACATCTCAGAAACTTTCGCTGTTTCTCTGACCTTAATTTGGACTTCTATGATGCCGATACTTCTGATTCTCTTCCAAAAATCCGCAAAACTACGATTTTACTAGGCGATAACGGCGTCGGAAAAAGCAATCTTCTCAAGGCTATTGCACTGGTCACTGCTGGTAGAGATGCTCTTGCGGACCTGTTGGGAGAACCAAACTCCTGGATTCAGGTTGGTAAAGACTTCTGTCAGCTAGATGCCTTGTTAGTGACAGAACAAGGATTAGAACGCGAGGTATCCCTGAGAATAGAGCAAAAAGATTCTCTTTCAAATGTGTTAGATCGAGCCAGAGAATCAATGGCAGAGCTTGATCAGGCTCTCGAATACACAAACCGAAATTATTTTGTACTTGGCTATGGCGTATCCAGACGCCTTAACCCTGGTTCGAAAGGGCGCTTTAAAGTTTCCGAATCAGACCATATTCGCAGCCAAAATGTAAACACGTTATTTAATCCAGACGGCACACTTACACCTATTGAAAACTGGGCAATGGATCTTGACTACCGTAAAAATGAGGAAGGTTTGGTTGTGGTCAGGGAGGTTATGTCTGACTTTCTCCCCGAAGTCTCATTCGAAAGCATTGATAAGGAAAACAAGCGCTTGATGTTTAAAACATCAGCAGGCGTAATCCCAATGCATCAACTCAGTGATGGTTATCAGAATGTAGTAGCATGGGTTGGCGATCTGCTTTATCGGATTACAGAAACATTTAAGGACTATGAATCTCCATTAAAAACACGTGGATTACTTTTAATTGACGAGGTGGATTTACATCTTCACCCCTCTTGGCAACGGGATTTGCTGACATTTTTGAAAAACAAGCTTCGCAATCTACAAATAGTTGCCACTACTCATTCACCCTTTACTGCACAACAAGCAGATGTGAACGAGCTCTACTATTTTCGACGAAAGGGTAAAAGCATTAGCCTGGAGACGTTTGAGGGTCCACCTAAACATCTGCTGTTGCATCAACTGATAATGTCCGATGCTTTTGGTGTTACGTCGGATGAATCTAAAGAGATGGAATCCAAAAAGTCACGGTTTGAAAAACTCAGCGGCTTTAAAAAGTTGACAGAGCAGCAAAAATGTGAGTTTGAATCACTGAAAGAAGAACTGCTTAATTTACCCCATTCGATACGGACCAATGCACTACTTCCAACTGAACAGCTAAGACTATTGGAGGACGTTCAAAAAGAGCTGAAGGAGCAAAGTTAATGATCCCGTTAATAAGAACAAGGCGTGTTCCTCCGGTTCATACTAATTTTGACAAAGAAAAACGAGAAGAATTTAATGTTGAGTTAATGTTAAGGCAGCGAAGCATAAAGCGAGGGGATGATGAAAAACATGAGTTTAATTCTACTCATTGGGGAAAGGCTAAAAAGCAACTTTTAGCAGAAACCCATAATAAATGTGCCTATTGTGAGGCCCCAACTGCACAGGTTGCATATGGTGATGTAGAACACTACAGACCAAAAAGTAAATACTGGTGGTTGGCTTATAGTTACGAAAATTATTTAGTGTCTTGCCAGCTATGCAATCAAAAATACAAAAAGGCAAAGTTCCCAACGAAAAACAAAAAAATGTTGGCACCGGTGAAAATCAGAAGAAATACAACTGATGAATACATTTCATCTAAAAAAAGCAAGCTTACACCAGACTCACTCGATCCGGGTGAAATAAGTAATTTTGAACAACTTCACAGGATGGAAAGACCATATATTGTCAATCCTTACGTAGACAACCCAACTATTTGGTATGCGTGGAAAGCTTTCGAAGAAACGGGGAGAGTCAGATTAATCGCAAGACCTGATGGTCCGGATTCAGCGAAATTTGTTCAGGCTGCAGAACACAATCTCGGCTTAAACCGGATTGAATTACAAGAACTACGTTTCCTTCACTATAACTTGTTTAAGACGTTCAAAATGGCACAACGTGAACCCAATATATCAGATGCATTAAGATTGAAATTAGACGAATCAGTTTCCGGTATGCTCGCTGACAACGCTCCATTTGCAGGTATGTTGAGGTACTTTAACCCTATGCTCTAGCAGTCTGTCTGCGCCGTTAAATCCAGCCCATCTTACTAGTTTCGTAAACAATCTGTCGCTTCACTTGATCAAGCCTGAGTGAGCCCGCTTTAACTTCCAGGCTCAATTGTCCTGTTTCGAGAATGCTGGTGACGGTCAGATATTTGCCAAGCCTAGGCAGCCTATAAAAGGTAGCAATTCGTTTCCTGTTACACTATATTTTCGCTGCGAGTTTAAACTTTCCTGTTCGTTACTTGTCCGCAAAGTGCAGTTTTAAAATCTACGGAATCCTTACTCAACTATCATGCAATACAGCGCTTACGCCCAGTCCCTCAACGGTGCCAGACCCATCGCAATTTCCAACTGGCTATATTCCGTAGCCTTTTTAGTTTTCATTATTGTCATTGTCGGTGGCATTACTCGACTTACCGAGTCAGGACTTTCAATCACGGAATGGAAGCCCATCACTGGTGCGATTCCACCGCTCAGCGAAGTCGCTTGGGTATCTGAGTTTGAAAAGTACCAGCAAATACCTGAATACACGGAGATTAACGGCCCAGCGGGAATGGGACTGGAAGAGTTCAAGTTCATCTATTTTTGGGAATGGTTTCATCGCCAGTTGGGTCGCCTAATCGGTCTGGCTTTTTTGCTCCCTTTCGTCTGGTTTGCTTTTAAGCAGGCAATACCCAAGGGCTATGGTCCACGTCTTATAGGACTGCTTGTATTGGGCGGAATGCAGGGCGCAATTGGTTGGTGGATGGTCAGCTCCGGTTTGAGTGAGAGAACAGACGTCAGTCACTTTCGGCTGGCAACGCACCTGCTGACCGCGCTCATTATTCTAGGTGCTTTGGTATGGACCGCTCTCGATCTTCGTCAGCTTGCGCATGGAAAAGACAAGCCGGCCCGAATACCTATTTTGGGTTTAGTGGTTTTTGTGGTTTTGCTTATTCAGCTCCTGTTCGGGGCATATACGGCAGGACTGAATGCGGGGTATATGTCGAACACCTGGCCACTCATGCACGATAGCTTGTTGCCTGTTGGCATAAATTGGTCTTTGGGATTCTGGACCACCGTGAACAATGATCCCAATCTCATCTACTACATCCACCGCTGGTGGGCATGGATTACGGCGGGGTTACTCATTTACTTAGCGAAAAGTGTAAGTAGGCAATCAAGGCATGCGTCGCTGGCAATATACGTTTCGATCGGCGTTCAGATTGCTTTAGGCATAGCAACGGTGCTAACCGATATCAATATTGTCTTAGCAGTACTGCATCAGGCTGTGGGGGCGCTCGTGGTAGCGTCGACCGCATGGGGTGTTCATCTGTTAGGGCGGCAAGCGTAACAAGAAGCCACTACTCACCTATCCTGCGACCCCTTATCCAGTTTTGAAACCAGGTTGGTCGTTAATCGCCGGTCGCCACATACTAATAAACGGCTAAACCTGCCAAAGTTCATACGGCAAACCGCGTGGCTGATGCGTTAGGCAAATAGCATTCTCACTCAAAAAAAGTGTCAATATTTTTTACGGTTATAAATTCGGTTTATGCTAAGCCATTGTATTATTTTGAAGTCTTACTTTGGTGTGAAATTTGCTTTCAGGGTCCCCCAATAATAACAATTACTGGGGGGGCAATCGTGAACCGAAACAGACTGCGGGACGTCATAGGCCGTGCAAGTGAAATAGCAGCTTCACTGATAAACGCTAAATGGACCTATAGCATCTCAACATTATGTTTTCTTGCGGCTACGGCAGCACATGCCGGCCCTATGACTGCAACTTGGACAGCGGGTAATGATGACGCGTGGAGTTCTGTCAATAACGCGAGCAACTGGACTTTCTCCCCCGGCCCGGCACCGGTCTCCGGGAATCCGAGCGCAACAGACGTGGATGTCATCATTGATGGTGAGACAGGTTCAAACTCGAATGTGCTCTACAACCGTCAAACCGGTCAGGTAAATAACCTATCCGTTTCCCAAGGCGATAATCTCACGATAAAGGCGTCAACTGTAGGTTTTGGGCGAAACCTACAAGTTTGGGGTAACGTTGCGAATGACGGAGAAATCCTGCTGGATTCGGCATCCAGCTCGGGGTCCCTTGGTGTTGGTTATATACGCTTCAACGAAAATACGAACCTGTCGGGTTCCGGAACCTTACGGCTTAATTCCGCTCAGGCACAGATTCGCATTGCCAACGATAAGACGTTGACAATTGGTTCTGGCCAAACAGTAGTCGGCAAAGGTGTCATCAATCCCGATAGCACAGGCAGCAATGCCGGCGGCATCCAGCTCAACGGCACCATCCTTGCCAATAGCGATGAACGTCTAAAAGTTCGCGTGGCGAATGACGAAGTACTCGTTAATGATGGGCTTTTGCGTAGCACGGGTACAGGCGGTCTTCAAATCCTGGGAACCGTAGACAATAACACTGCTATCGAAGCACATGGGTCAGATGTATTATTAAATGCGGCGACGGTACAAGGCGGCGTGTTACGCGGTACTGGTAATGGTACCTTCACCACGTCTAATGCAACTCTTGAAGGAAATGTCCATTTCGAATCGGGCGAACTGACTACGGTCACCGGATCACTGTTGCAGCTCACTGATAACATCACTAACGATGGCTCCATCAACATTAGTCATACCTCGACGTTACCGAGAAAATCGACTCTACGCATCAGTGACGGTGCAGTTATCAACGGAACAGGAGAAATAACGCTCAATAAGGCGAACGCATCCGTAATAGAAACTGAATTCACGGCAGACACCTTTACTATTGGAGCATCACAAACCGTCAGGGGCACCGGTGATCTGCTAAACAACAAGGGTGGCGCCATTAACCAGGGTCTTATTGATGGCGATGCAGCGACCAAACTGCAGATCGATCCCGGCAACAGTAATGAGTTTGTCAACAAAGGTACATTGCGCGCCAGCGGCACAGGTGGAATCGACTTGTTCGGTCCTTGGGGAAGAAATGAGGGATTAGTCGAGATCGGCTCCACCAGTCAGTTGTCGAGTTTGGGCGGAAACTATATTCAAACCGGGGGAGAGACTATAGTCAATGGCGACCTTACAGCATCTGGATTTTCTGACGTTGACATACAGGGTGGTACTCTATCGGGTACCGGTACGATCACGGCTGATGTTACCATGGTGCAGTCCAACGCTGTCCTGTCGCCTGGTAACTCACCCGGCATCCTGACTATTGATGGTGATCTAGACCACATGATTGGGGCCATTTTCGATTATGAGCTTTTCGGTACTACACCGGGAATAGATCACGACTTATTATTGTTGGGCGGAGGCAGTGTACTTGACCTGGGCATACTCAACGTTATCACGAGTCCGCTCTTCGCCGGCACCCTCACCCCGGGTGATCGTTTTGAGGTGATCCGGCTTTTCGATGGCGGATTCTTCGACTCTGGAGAAGTGTTTTTCGACGAAATCACCTCCAATATCGCCGGTCTCGGATTTAGTCAGGAGATCGCCTTGAACGGAACCGGTATCGGGCCAGGCGAAAGCTTGTTCCTGACGATCACTTCGGTCGGCGTGAGCACTGCACCAGAGCCGGCAACCGGTCTGTTATCCTTCATAGGACTATGGCTTCTTTTCCGCTCTACCCGCCGCAGAAATATACAGAAAACTTAAAAAGACGGAGCATGACTACAATATTCTTTAGTGCTAAGTTGTCATATCAACCACCTAACAATGGCAGCTCGATTAAATGACCTTCAACTGCCGGAAAAGTACCTTGGCCTTAATTGGCCTAAAATTTTGCTGTGAAGTTTAGGTTTGAGTTTCTACACTATTCATATTCGGAAAGAGTGCTCTTTATTTTTTCTGCAAGGTTGAAAATTTCATCAATTTCACCGATTGCAATTCGCTCTTCCTTTTTGTTTGTAAAAACACCTATGTATTTCTGTGAGTGATTAAAGTGAAGCCGACATATAGGTTTCCGATTGTTGTCATCAAGCAGTATTCCGCAATAACTTTTAGTGTCCCGCATGGCCATACGCTTTACGTCAACCTCTTCGCGAAGAATCGCTTTAACGATGTTATACCCGTCGATTTCCTCTTGTGTGGTTTCAATGCCATCCTTAACCACTTCTTTTACGTTTTCAACGATTTCTTCTTTTGCTTCCTCCCGGTCGTTGGCAGAGAGCGCGGACTTTAACCTGTCTGCTATTTGCTCATTTATAAACTGGTTTCGTGCCTCTTTGACTACCTGTCTAAATTGCTCAATTACTGATTGAGTAAGTCGGCCATCGTAAATCTGGGAGGCAAAAAACCTCACGAATGGTTCAGTGGGATTCTTAAGCTCTTCTTCCAGTATTTTCTTGATGGCACCGGTATATTTGAGTGTGCTGGCAGTATTTAAAATGTCATCGAGTGAAAAAGCAGACTTGCTAAACTTTTTTAGTTCCTTCACATGGTGATCTTCGAAATCCAAAATATTAAATTCAAAAAATGGTTTCGAATCCATTTTGTTTGGTTCATCGATATCCGAATAAAATTCGTAGATGAGGCCATTCGTTAGAATTGCAAACCTGGCCTCGGTTACCGAAAAATACCTGTATAGTTGAGAAGCGTGCTCTTTATGCAAGTCGGCACCTGACCACTTGCACTCAATAAGTATGATGATTTTGTCTTCTTTCTTGACAACGTAATCTACCTTTTCCCCTTTTTTCGCACCCACATCGGCACAGTACTCGGGGATTACTTCCAAGGGGTTGAATACGTCATATCCCAATGCACTGATGAACGGCATTATGAAAGCGTTCTTTGTCGCTTCTTCTGTTTGGATGTGCTCCAATTGTTTAGGAATTCTAGAGGCTAGATCCTTAATTTTATCTATAAGGTCCATGGCAACACTTTCTCCTGGTGAGGCGGCAGGAAACTATTGGATTAAAAGTTAGACATAACATCCTCTCAGTTCCACCCGAAGCCGTAGGCAATCTCTGAAAATGGTGTAAGTTATTTCCAGCAGAGAACTTCTATCAAAGTGACTGTGTGGCTTGAAAGGTCTCTTGTCGCTGGTTCCGACTTGGTCATTCTTCACCCTAAAATACTTCTGCTTTAGGTCGTTTGTAGACTCTTAGTATCAAGTCTAGGTCTTGAGTATAGTAAGGCCAGGCGTTATGGGTTATGTCTAATAATGCCTATTTGATAATCGACCTTATGAATTTCCGTCACGCTTTGGGGGTTTAATCTCAACACATATAGATTTTAAAGGGGTCATTTAAAGCATTTAAAGAGAGCATTTAAAGGGGTCAGAGCCCTTTAGTAACTCTCACCTCGGTCTTCCGTCTTTTTTCCGGACGGCCCCGCCGAGCTTGTCCCACTTTCGTTTTCAACTTCTTTTCAATCAATTCCTTAAAATGGTTATTACCTAAAGGTGTCCCTGTTTGCCAGGCTGCACGAATGGCTGTCCTTTGGCTTTCTTCGAGGTCTACGTCGAATAATGCTTTATATGCCTCCTGGCGTTTTCTTTTAGTCTTACCCAAAGCTTTAAACAGACTATGCTCCGTAATTAAAGGATCATGTTCGCCTTCGGCATTACGTCGGTAACTACTCCATGGATAGTCTCCTGGCCTGCCAACCATCTCCGCCCGCACTGGATTCAGCTCAATATATCGCATACAGGCAAACAGATATTGCTCGTCACTAATCAGGGAAGCTTTGTAGCGCCCTTCCCAAATACTGCCACTGGTTCCGTAAGTGTCGTTGAGATAAGGCACATAGTGCCTGCCTACGTACTGCATCATCCGGCTGATACCCTGCTGATCTTTTGGCGTCGCCAGAATATGAATATGATTGGTCATAAGGACATAGGCATGGATCGCACAATCATAGCGTTCACCAGCAGTTTTCAGCCAGTTTAAGTATGCATGGTAGTCGTTGTTTTCAAAGAAAACCGGTTCCCTACTTCGACCTCTTTGAACCAAATGGACTGGAACATCCGGAAGGAAAAATCGTGGTTTACGTGGCATCGTCCCTGCTCTATTTTTAAAAAAGTAAAGAATAATATGACTGGGTTATTTTTTAAAGGGCTCTGACCCCTTTTTCGCTGGGCTGTAACGATAGGCTCGATCTTCGTGAATGGCGGCATATTCCCCCCACAGGAGTTGCAGGGTAACCCCTTTGCGTTTCAGCTCCTGGTGTATTTGAA
>JANQMN010000040.1 GCA_028280065.1 Hahella sp. | reverse complement strand
GGCCATGATCCCTATGCCTATCTCAAAGATATATTGGCACGACTTCCCACACAGAAAGCCAGCGCTATTGGGGAACTATTGCCACACCAATGGCAACCGATCTCGGAAAGCAAGGCGTGATTACCGGACGCTTACGATGGTCGTAACCACTTACGACATAAACATAGTTATTGCTCAAGGGTTCCTCAACAAACTCAATCATTGGATATATGTCTGGTAAATCAGATAAAATTCGTGTTTTGGCGACAAACTCATTTTCCAACGTTAGATCTATTCGGTTATGGGATAGCATCTTAATGGCCTGAATAAATCCAGTTACAATAAATGGTTCATAATTACTATCCGCAAGGAACGCTTCGTTGTAACCATAGTCTCTGACCAAGCCAACCGTTTTTCCTTTCAAGCTACTCAAGCCTTTGTAAACAAAAGGATCATCTTTGAGCTTGATGAACTTGATTGGCCCATCTATATATGGACGGCTGTACATAAAAAATTCACTTCGCTCTTGAGTAAACCAAGCATCTAATATTAGATCTACTTTCCCTTGTTTTGCTTGCTCTAGGGCACGAGCCCAAGGGTATATATGATTGCGCACTGTATAACCTTGTGTTCGCAAAGCGGCATCCGCAATTTGTACGGACAAACCACCTAACGGCAGACTTTCATCGATATACGGTGGCCAGAGGTCAGCAGCAGCTTTCAACTCGATCAACTCACTCTCAGCACTTGCCAATTGATTGAGGGATATTAAAGCAAGCAAAAAATAGCAATACCTGAGCAAACTATGTTCTCTCCAGTAGGATGAATATCCAGCATCAAATGTCGCATTGCACGGTCTAGAAGTTGAGAAAAATACGCGAATTTCTGATTACTCACCCAGTGCCCAAGATATGAAACATCATACTGCGTAGTTGCCGGTGAGCGCGCTTACACTTTGGATTAGATTGTCGCATTCCTAACTCCCTTAAGCTTCGTAAATCGTTCGGAGAGCAAGACTCGTACGCGCTTTTGAAGTCCCAGACATTCGTAAATTTAAATGGTCAATTTACAAATACCACGACCACTTTACCATCCGCCGACAATTTCGTCTCAATACTCATCAATCATTATCATTGTATTATCTTAGAAGTAGCCGAAATTAATCCTGATATAGCTGAGAGATTTAAGTGGTTTGTGTGATTTGCAGAAAGCTTAAGTTCCCTGAGGAGACCAATCTGACATTTCCAAACATCCATGTTCTCTACGTTGCAAAAACAGATAGATTACCGATATTACAGTTGTAAAAGTGCTAAGTAACCCTGATAACTCCGACAGGTGGTTATTACGAGTGAGCAGGTTAATCTGCAACACTAAATCTCAGTTTCAACAGTTTAATCGCATGACAAAGAGTTCAAATAATGGCCAAATGTACGATTGAATTAACTAATGAAGAGCAGCTTAAGATTGTTTTTTCTTATCCGAACACTTCAAGTAACAATGAAACTCTTGCAGAAACGATTGAGCACTGGATTGGTCAGACATTAAACAGAGACGGTTTTGGTAAAACCGATTTTCGCATCACCGTGATTAAAACGGATAGAAAATATGTTCTAACACTGGATGGGCCTTCAGAAGCTCAATGTGCAATGTATGCCGAACGCATACCAGCCTTACTCAATATCGGCTGGAAAGCCTGGCAAGATACTGTACAGAAACATCTTCTGAGGAGGAAAATCTGGTGTACGGACGGCGAAGTCCGTAATCTCTGGGATCCGAATGAAACTGGCCAATGGCGCTTCTTTTTGACGCTGGGCGTCGGCTTGGTAAACCATCGAACCCTTCAGTTTTTTCACTACCCACCAATTAGGCTTTTAGACCCGCTACGAGACTCAATGCAAGATCCCGTTACCTTAAGGTGTAAGGATCTGTTGATCGCCAATGGCGTCAGCAAAGACGAAACCTCTCTCTATGAAACCCGCATTAACTCCGTGCCAATCGCAGCACCGGATGATCAGGGAACGAACAATTCAGATGCACAAGATCCCACAACCGGGGGATTAATGCCGATCAAGTATTTTACCAAGTTCCAGCAAGATATGACAAAGGCATTAATTAAGCCCCACCTTACTACTGAGGGTTTCACTATTCCACTAACAGCTTATGGCAGAGGGGCGCGTGATTGTATGGCTGGAATGACTCTGGGTGCAACAGACGCGGCTGTAATTGAAATTCTGGACGATCTGAAAACTCCGGTATTAGGCTCTAACCATCCGTTCAACTTTTATTACAAGGCTCAAGCATATAACGGACAGGGACAGGTTGGCTCAGGAAAAATGCTTCCCAACCAGATGGACACGTGTATCAAGTTGCAGATCGAAGACTTGTCAGTCGTACGTTGGCAGGTAGAAATGGCGAAAGATCCATCTCAAAATCCCTGGAGAGTGATCAAAGAAGCGAAAGAATATTGGAGTTCACCGGATCAAGAAAAAATGGTGAATGCACTAACACAACGACATGGTTCACTGACCTATGATACACCAGCGGGTCTGAAATTCTGGTTTGCTATGACTCTAGAAGAAGCGCTAAAGAAAGCGTAACTGGTGTAACTTACAGATTTCAACTTCTACACTTAAAGGCACACTCATACCGCAGTTCACCGTAGGCCATCTCAAAGAATTTTCTCTTACGCAATAAGATAGCTTCTTAAGAAGATTTACAAGTAGATTTGGGGCTACTCATATCGATTAAGTATCGCTTCCATCACGCCTTGTTCTTTTATCAAAATAATGGCCTGATCCAATAGTCTGTATTTAACCGGTAGGTGCGGCGAGTAAGCACAGAATAAATCAAAACGATCAGCAGGCTTTTCGGCCAAGTCGAGTAAGTAACCCTTGGGATGATGCTTAATGTGGTATTTTAAAATAGTTCCAAAATCGATCAAAGTATGAAGCCGTTCGAGGAGAACCAGTTCAATACCGACTTCCACACCTCCTATCTGGATGCCAATGGCATCATTGAGATCCAAAAGGTTCATAATTTCTTGATGGTATTTATAGGCATTGTAAGTCCCAATTCTTAATCCTTTTAAATCGCCAAACTCACTGATAGTAGTGCGGTCTTTGAGAATCAAAAAACGGTCTTCCCCCATGAAAAGCATCGGAGACCACCCATAGCTTGCGGCGTTCTCGAGCCATTTAGGATTAGTAATACAGGAAACATGAATATCACCTGAAGTTAGTTTAGGCTCGACCCTTGCCACTGGCAGCTGCACGTACGTTATCGAAAAACCTGTTCTAGCCCCGATTTCATCGCCAAGGTCTTTGATGATGCCGCTAATAAGCTTGTTGTCTTTGACGATGGCAAAAGGTGGTTTCGCATCAGTCCAGTAGCTGAACTTGATTTCCTCAGCGCTCACTGGGTCCGCTAACACATATGGACAAAATAAAATGGATATTAAAAAAAAATGTACTTTTATCGAATTATCAAGTGCATACAAAAGGTAAAATCGGATAAGGTACAACTTTGATTTAACAGTATTAATAACCAAAATCCCACAGTCAGCGAGTTATGGATGTTGTTCTTGGCATCCTTACCCTAAAGGTGGGTTAGGGTGTCAACGCATATAAGTTAACGAGCGGTTCTCTGTAGATTGTCCATAGTAATCTGGATACTAAGTAAAACAGCCTGTAAAATCTAACAGGCTCAAAATAGCAAGCACCGTGAGTATTAACAGGCCCTATGTACGTGGTCTAACGGAACTGACCACGCCATAGTAAGGATCAGTCATCTTTGAGCCGCGGAACTTATCGACAGCTCCCTAGATTCCAGACTAACTCCTACTGACTCTAGTAGTTGTAAAACCTTTTTTGAGTGGTCCTTTAACGTTTGGAAATACTGTTCCGCTTCTTCATGCCTGCCAGACTCTTTATGGTCAATAATCGATCTAATTGTTTGATGCAGATCCGCATGAGGCTTTTCAATCTCTTGCATTTCAGGAATTTTCCTATATTGAGAATGCGCCGGATCATAATACCATTTGCCAAAAGCACACTCCTTATGCGACACCGCCTCTTCTTTAGTTAAACTACCTTGATTTCTAAGATAAGAATGAATACGGCTTGTCCAGGCAAGGTGAGCAAACTTTGCGTGTTCAATTTCGATAGTTGGACTTTTTGATTTAAACTGGGTAGCGGCACTTCTTAATGTGTTTAGACGGTCTCCGATATCAACGGTCGCCTGAATCGTATCTTCTGTATTTTCAAGCGTTTGCTCTGCAACGGAACTTATGTTGGTTATGTTACGGTTGATTTCTTCGGTCACTTGCTGTTGCTGTTCTGAGGCGGTTGCGATCTGGTTAGCCATAGTCGATATGGTATCGATTAACTTCAATACACCCTGCAGTGCATCATTGGCAATGGATGTTTGGCGTGCCCCGTTTGTTGCTTCCACTTGACTCCTATCCATGAACTCAACAACATTCGTTACCTGCGATTGCAGTCGAGTAATCATCCCGCTTATTTCTTCAATAGATGTTCGAGTACGCGTAGCAAGTGCTCTCACTTCATCCGCAACGACCGCAAATCCCCGACCCATCTCACCGGCCCTTGCCGCTTCGATGGCTGCATTGAGCGCTAACAGGTTGGTTTGCTCGGCAATTCCGTTAATGACCTCTAAAACGCCGGTAATGTTGCGGCTTTCATTTTCCAGTTGGTTTAAGGATGTAGAAGCCTTTTGCATTTCTGCATTCATGTTCTCCATCACATCCATATTGGTCTGCATCACCCGGCTGGTTTCATAAACTTTTGCTCTGGCATCATCCGAAGCAGTAGCCACTTCAACAGTGTTATTGGCTACCTCTTGAAAACTAGTAGACATCTCGTTCATCGCCGTTGCCACTTGGTCAACTTCCTGATACTGCTGCCGCACACCTTTAGCCGTTACATTGACCGAATCAGCAACACGCGAGCTTTCCATGCCCACTTTCACTGAAGCTCCCAATACCACTTCTAGCAGGCTTTCCACCTTAGCCAACAGGGCATTGAAGTGCTCGGATAAAAAACTAACTTCATCTTTCCCAGTGCGCGACAATGTCATAGATAGATCGTTGTTTTTCGAAACCTCGCTGATACCTGACGCAACGGATTCAATACCGCTAGAGATCGTTTGACCATTTATCACGATCAGTAAAAATAGTAGGGATGACAAACCCACACAAAGCACCAATACAGACGTGGCGTTGTCTTCTGTGCGATTAGAGATTTCCATTTTTTTAGCTTCCTTAAACTCAAGAAGCTGCTGGGATATCGAGTTTAACCCTTTAATTGCCGGGCCATCCGAGACCTTAACGACGGCATCCAGCGCTTCCACATCATTACCTTCAGAGATCAACTGAGTGACGATCGGTGCAAATTTTTGATAATCATTCGCTGTCTTAGCAATATCCCTAAGCGATTTCTGTTCAGTTACCGTAAGGTTTGAAAGCCCCTGATAGGCAGTGATTGCTGCGTTGAGTTTGGAATAATTAATAGCTGCTTGTTCACTATATTTTTTTTGCCCACGCAATACATAGTTTTTAAAGTTGTGGATCAGTCCGCCATAGCCGAAGTGAGTATAGAGTTCAGTAATTAGTTCCTGCCGTTCGATAACAGATTGAAGCATCTCCTCCCAATCGTTTTCGATGTCCTTAATCTTTGTATGCTGATACCAAGTGATCGCAGACAGCAGGAAAACGGATACTATTGCGACTCCATAGAGCCTTTGCTTGACAGAAAATTGGGATAAGAATGTTTTCAACATGAGTACCTCTCAAACATTTACATAGAGTCTAATCATCAATAACTTTTACTAGTTAAACGCTTTATAATCCTAATCGTTGCTATTACCTGACCAGTCAGCTCAGCCGGTGCAGAGCATTACTCATGCGGCAGCTATTTCGGCTGGTTTTTCAAAAGAAATTTTTGGAGAAACTCTCCTCTTCACTCAGAGATTTGGTATGAATTTCCTGATAGCGGTTGGCTAAACAAAGTACGCCTTCAAAGATACTGTGTGATGTTTAAAAAAGATCGCTAGGGTTGACTTAACATCGCTAGCCATTTCTGTGAGAGGAGATTAATGAATTAATGTAACTCGAATATGTCTCGCATGTAAAAACTTGTTATTGTTACTCTTACTGGAGTTTTATTAGCTCAACCAAAAGTGCTTGTTATTGAGAGTTATCATTCTGAATATGCATGAGACTCCAGTTTCAATACTACCCCGGGATATCAAGCCGTCATCCCGCCATCGAGCACTACGCTTTGCCCTGTCATAAAGCTCGATTCATTCGATGCCAGCCAGGCGATGGCTTGGGCAATTTCCACCGATTCACCCAACCTTTGCATGGGATTGGCTTTGAGAATGCTTTGGGCAGCTGTTTCCCCCAGTAATGCCATTGAGCGCTGGCGTAACGGCGTGTTCACAAAACTCGGGCAGACAGCATTCACCCGAATATTCTGTTTCGCATATTCTGATGCTACCGTCTTAGTGAGGCCAATTACACCGGCTTTACTGGCGGCAAACGCGGACAGGGTCGGGGCCGCCCGCATTCCGGCCACGGAAGCCATATTGATGATCTGCCCCCCGCCCGATTTCAGCATGCTTTTCACCTGTTCCCGCATGCAAATAAATACGCCTTTTAGATTAACGCCGAGCACCCTATCGAACGTCGCGTCGTCACATTCCGTTATGGGTTGACTCACCGGTTCGATACCGGCGTTATTGACCGCGCAATCCAGTTTTCCGCAATTCGCTTCGATGTAAGCAATCACTTTAATGATATCGGAGGTGCTGGTCACATCTGCCGGGACAAAATGTGCTTTCTGTCCCCGGCTGATAATTTTTTCCGCCAGCGAAGCGCCCTGCTCTTGATTGATATCCGTCAATACTAATTCTGCGCCACGCTGCGCCATTAGTAGTGCGCATTCCTTGCCGATACCGGAAGCTGCACCGGTGACCAGCACTGTTTTTGATTCAAGAGACAGACTCATATGGTGCTCCTCATTGCATCGAGCGGATAACTGGTGTTTTCGGCAAACCGGTATCTCGGTTATTTTTATTTATTACACCTTTGGCAATTGATCCCTACAATGGGAACTATAGTCTGAAGTTTACGAGTCAAGCCAATATTTTTGCCGTTTCCCGGGCCTTTACATCAGATTTATTCGGTGGCGGATCGAGCAAGGAAGCTACATCTACCGTTGTCACGGTGAAACCTATGCGAGCCACCCCAGCATAGCTGGGGGTTTATCAATGTTTAATTAGTAGCCCCCGTTGATTCCGATATTCATCTACTCCATTAACTCATTAAGATTTATTTCAATATCATCAAACGGTTCGATGCGGACTATCGCATCAGTGTTAAACCTACCTTGAGACAACCATTCATTGCCAACTAATTTGAAAGCATCGAGTTGCTTCTTAACGGGGTGGATAAGCCATAGGTACTGAACCCCATAATCAGCATATAGCGGCATTTTTATCTCTTTATCAATCGTCTCGGTGGACGGTGAAAATATCTCACATATCCAATCGGGAATTACCGTAAATTTGTGGCCGTCAGGAATCGTGGGCAGTCTTTCTTTTCGCCAGCCGGCAACGTCTGTTACGACTACTTCAGTATCCAAAGTCAAATGCACCTCCGGCTCAACAAGAATTCGCCAACCACCGGGTCCTCCCCGTCCTCTTTGATAGGGACTACCGATATCGATGCTAAGATTGGTGGCGACAGAGACATGCCGTCCGCTTGGGCGGGGATGAGCATACAGCTGACCGTTGAGGACTTCACCAATCAATGATTCCGGCAACTGTTCCAACTCTCTGTAAAGATCATACCTGGTTGCTGACCTCATAATGATTCCTCAAGTCTATCCGCAGGCTTTATATCAATATAAGTTCCCAATGAGAGCCAACCAAGCCTTTTCTGAATTATTTTCCTGGCCTTGATGTCAGTTAATTGGTCATAAGTTAAAAACTGAAATCTAATTGAAAACACGGATATCCTTCTTCTCAATTAAATGTGTTTCTAAGTACTCTTTTGAAATTTATGCAAGGCCAAGTGCTGACGCGCCGTTTGCGCCCATTCGTCCAGCGTGTTATTGAAGGTGAGGAATTTCTTCCAATAATTGTCGGCCTGGTCGTTGTCGCCGAGTTTTTCGTAGGCTAATGCGAGATTGTAGCAAGCATCGCTATGCCAGGGGCTGGATGAAATTACCCGCTCCAGCAAATCCACGGCTTTTGCGGTATCGCCCTGGGCATCGTACAAGAAGGCCAGATCGTACCAGGCGTCGGCCTGAACATCACTGACGGCATTTGAGGCCAGTTGCAAATGGTACTGCGCCAATTTGCAACGGCCGCGGACTTCATAGAGCTTGGCAAGATTAAAATGCGCTTCAGGCCAGTTGGTTAAAGCGATCACCCTCAGGTAGGCTTGTTCCGCCTCCAACCAGCGTCCGCTATCCTCACATTCAATGGCGTAATCCATCCAGTCGCTGGCTTCGGTATTGTTGACTTGATCCACGGCGGTTTGTTCAGGGCATTCTTCAGGATCAAAGCAAAGCTCCAGTTGCCCGTAACGATCGAATTTAACGCCCTCCACTTCCGCCAGCAGTTTACCGGACTCCATGAGCACCCGCGCTTGGGCCAAGGGATGGTCGGTCTTGAGGAGTGTGGAGAGCGATCTTAAACACAACAAAATATCGCCTAACCGAGCGCCGTCCTGAATAAGACCGATAATGGTTTTTAAGCTGACCAGATCCGCGAATGCATATTGCCCGGAAGAACTTCTGACTAACCCGAACTGCTCCCAGCGTTCCAGATTAGACTTGGGTATTCCCAGGATATTCGCGGTTTGCTCTGCCGAGAGAGTGCCTTGTCCTTTTTTGCCGGGGGACTTTAGGCCTAAGTATTCAAGAAATTCTGACTCCGGAATAATCTTCGGTGCGCGCTTGCCTTCTGCTTTTAACGATTCGGCCTGCGCGAGTTTGCCGGAGAGTTTTCCCTGTTCGAACAGCCAGCCGTCTTCACCGATGACCAAGAGGTCGGTTTTACTGGATACCGCATGAGAGAATGTGCCGCCGCCTTTTTCAATCAATGCACAGGCTTCTTTGCGCTGCATTGATGCTAAACGTCCGGTTATCGCGACTTTCTTATCCTTTAGATCCATAAGATTGCTGCTTCAGTAGCAAATACGTAAAACCAGAGAACGAAACAACCAATATATATTTAATTTCAGATAGTTAATTAACAAACATAAAGTAAATTGTAGATTTCTTATTGAATGTTTCAGTGTTTCGACGACAGCCATCGCCACACACTTTTGTCATTGGTTCCAGTATAGACCGAAAATTTTAGGGTTTTGCAGAGGAGAGAAAGGCAATAAAAGATGGTCCGCATAACCCATTGAATAGCAAATAATCCAGACCGGGGAAGAGGTGATCATTAAAAATATTTAAGAATTGCCTGGTAAAAACTACTTTTAATTTTCTTAAGGTTTACTGAAGTCATGGAGGTGTTTTTGTCGTATGAACTGTATGAACTATTTCTCCTAACGTCAGTCGGAATAGTTTAATATTTTCGTTTGGATGAAGGTCTAGTGAGTTTTAAGCGGTTTTTAATCCTGTTGGCGTCGGTTCTAATCACCGCAGGCTGCAAGGTTACAGATTCACGCCATGCGGAATACATTCGAAAAACTATTGCCTTGGACAGCCTTGATGTTAAAGGCCGGCTCAGTTGGGTCGAATCCCCACCGACAGCGCCTGACGCCGTCGGTATCCACGGGACGCCGGGCGATTGGACTGCCTGGCGTGGACTGATGCAGATTCCGAAAATCAAGAATCAGCACTTCATGGCGTTTGATCGGCCTGGTTGGGGAGAATCCAAAATCGATCATCAGGATGTCATTCCGGAATTTGATCGACAAGCCAAAATCCTGGCACAGGCACTAGCCCGCCTTCCTGCCAGGCGTCCGGTGATTCTAGTCGCCCATTCCTGGGGAGGACCTGTGGCTCTTGCCCTGGCAAACATGCATCCGGAACTTGTCGGCGGGCTCGTACTCGTCGCGTCTCCGGCAGATCCAATGGTCAGCGAACCACGCTGGTATCATCGTATCGCCGACAATATCGTGATCGGGAGTTTAATCGGCTCGGCCTTGAACCGCTCCAACCAGGAAATGCTTACCCTCGCCGATCAGTTGTGTTTGCTGGTACCAAAACTGGCGAATATCAGGCAACCCGTGGTTATCGTACAGGGAGAAAAAGACTGGCTTGTCGATCCTGAAAACGCCTTCTTCATGCAAGAGCGTCTCACTAACGCCCATGTTAAGTTGTATTATAATTCGGAGGCCAACCACTTCATTCCGTTTAATCAAGCCGGGATGATAGCCGATGCCGTTGAATGGATATTAGGTTTACAGCCACAGCAGGTTGCTATTTCTAATTCTCAGCCTTTCTAAACCAACTTTTTACCTTTGCGGATACTCTATGCAATTTGTTGTGGCGCTGGGCGGCGCTATCGTCGACCACATAGTTGATTTGCAAGGAGCGACGCTGTCCTTCAAACCGCTTATAGCCATGCCAACAGTTATCCGTGACTTTAAACACGATAAGCGTACCCGCTGCAGCAGGTACTTCTTCCGCATAATCCCCCAGATCCTTACCGTTATTCAAAATCCGCAGATTTCCCGTGGGGGCATTCCAATCGGTATTTAAGTACAACAACAGGGTAATGATTTTGCTTTTGGAATCTGTATGTATGCGACCATCTTTTGCTCTGGAATGCCCCCTGGCGGTGATCATCACCGGGCGCTCGCTCAAATCCAGGGCAAACTTCTTTTCGAGAATATTTTTTAGCTCTCGATCTGAAAATTCATTTACCAGTTGCTGGTAGGCTGGCGATAATTCGAGGCTTTCCAGCGGAAAACTGCCCCCCTGAACAATATCCGGAAAAGAATTCAATAACTCCTCGAGCCGACTCCCGACAACTGCATTTTTGATGGCGAAATAGGGATATGGGATGTCATTAACCTGTGTAGAGTTGATCGCATCCAGGTTGAGAAATGAAGTCATAAGTGAACGATTCCTTGTGCGTTTTCACCGGAAAAATGCTATCGCTAATATTGTATGGCAAGGATTAATTGAAAATGAATGGCCGCAAAGAAAATTACCGATCAGGCGCTAATGTTTCATGTTTCAAGGTGGTGATTTCTTACAATAAAAAGCAACAGAACGCTTTTTGTATTGGACTGTTGCTATATTAGGCAATGAGATCCGGCAGCGGCTAAGAAGATGCGTTGTGAACCGTCAGATGAGACTCTGCCTGGTGTTCGGCCAGCAAACGGTTGGCGCTGACCAACACGCGGGAAAGCTGCTCGACCTCTTCCCTGGTAAAGGTAACAGTATGATAGCCCTGGCGCTCAGCGTCCGAAACTTCTTCATTGATAAGTTCAACGAGTCTGTGAATTTCTTTTTCCAGATCCATGGCATTTCCCCTTCTTGCTGTTGGATACCCCTATGTTACGCCTATGGGCTCAAGGAAGCTGCGGATCGTCGGTAATTTTGACACTGTTTTACAATGCTTTCTTTGAGGCTCCCGGCGAAATCTATGATAGTCTGGATCATAACAAGAAAAAGGGAATCCCATGCCATCATGCTAAGTCTGCTCCTGCCTATTCCTTACAAGAATTCGATGCACTCGGGGAAGCTGCTGCTAGCGGTCAGCTTGCTGGCGGTCTCCACCCTCTTCTGTCCGGCGTTTGCGCAGTCCGGTCCCGATCAAGCCGCTGAAGAAACAGAGCTGAGCACCCTGGAACTCTTACCCGAACATTGGCGACATAGTATTATCAAAGAACCGGTAATGCATTCCGAACTGTTTGTTGTGGAAGCAGGCAAGCCTAATAGCCCGGCACTGTTGTTCATTCATGGTCTGGGAAAGGTCGGTGTGCAGGATTGGCTATCCAGTATGCAAAGTCTGGAAGACGACTATCGGGTGATCGGTATTGATTTACCTGGGTTTGGCTTGTCCAGCGACCCTGTCGGTTTATACTCCCCGGAAAACTATGCGGCCACCCTCGCCTGGCTGATGCATCAGAAGAATATCGCCAAAGTAACCGCTATTGGTCACTCGATGGGAGGTGCGGTGGCGTTGAAGTTCGCGCATCGCCATCCGAATCTTGTAGAGCGCTTGGTCCTGGTCGACGCTGCCGGTATTTTGCATAAAATGGCTTTTACCAAGCATTTTGCCAAAGTGCCTGCCTCCATCGAAAGATTTCCCAAATTTATTCAAAAACGCCTGTACAATTTGCAGGATCTTGCTGCAAGTCTGATAGAAAATACGAAAAGATTCGCGGACTTCAGCGAACACTTGGCCGCCAATGAAACGCTTTGGGGAGTGATGCTGCGTAATCACCCGAACACCAATGCAGCGCTTGGTCTAATCGAGCAAAACTTCAGCAAATCCATTTCGGAAGTTACCCAGCCAACTTTTATAGTTTGGGGAGAAGACGACCCTGTCGCGCCGTTGCGCACCGGTCAAATGCTGGCTGGACGGATGGACAGAGCGCGCTTAATGGTCATTCCGGATGCCGGACATGTGCCGATGAAATCCCACTTTAACGCCTTTATCCCGCTACTCAAAGAGGCTGTCAGCACTCATCGTTTGCCGCCGTCCACCAAAGCGGTGCAGACTGAAAAACCTATTGTCAGTCAAGATAAACTGCTTTGCAGAAACGAAGTAGGACTGGTTTATACCGGTGAATATGAGTCAGTCACCATCGAAGACTGCGTTGCAATCCGATTGGTTGATGTAAAAGCCAAGCAAATCACGATTCATAACTCCACGGTGAGCATCCTTAATAGCCGGTTTCGTGGAATCGACTATGTCGGGGATTTTTTGGAATCGGTCGTTACCGCCACAAATAGCAGCTTTATCACTAATCAAGCCCTCAGGGTTTCCGCCAGCCGATTAGATTTTGCAGGTGTCACTGTAAAAACCCAAAAGACGCTTGGTGAAGCAATCGAAATAGACGGGCCTTCCCGAGTTATTTTTTCCGTCAGCGATATCAAAAACTACCGCTACACCGCGTATATGCATGGCGATTACAAAATGCAGGCGGGAAACCTGGCATTTCTTTTTAACCATCAGTCGCACTAGTCTTCTGGTTTAGACCGGGAGATAGGCACTCGAACTGAGGAGGGAAATCGTATTCCTCCTCAGTTAAAGATTCAGCGTTTTTCTATGAGGTTGACGCTGGCGCGGTTGCTTTTCTACGGCGTTTTTTTGCCACAGCATCCGAAGCCAACAGGTTATTTATTGCCTGAGCAAACTCAATACCTGAATCTTCCTGGAGAAAATGGCCGCCTTTTAGCGTGACGTGCGGTAATCCACTAGTCCCCGGAATTTTGGATTGCAGATACTTATCCCCACCGCGCATGATGGGATCGCCGTTACTGAATGTGGTGAGAAACGGCTTCTTCCATTTCTTCAACACCTCCCACGCCTGGCGGTTTGCCGCAGAGGCGGGATTGTCCGGAGTCACGGGCACCAATGCCGGAAACGCGCGGCTTCCGGCCTTGTATTTCCGCGACGGAAACGGCGCATCATACGCCCTGCGCTCGTCCTTGCTGAATGACTTAAAACTGCCGAATTCCACAATCCGTGAAATAGGAAACCAAGGACTGTTGAGGGCGAAGGATTTCCAGAGCTTAAAGGCAAATGGAATTTTCTGGTCGCCGGTGGGAAGCATACCGTTGCCGATGACGATGGCCTTAAATCTCGGCTCGTTTTCCGCGGCCAAACGCAATCCGATCAGCGATCCCCAGTCCTGGCCCACCAGGGTCATGTTGTTTAAGTTCAGACTATCAATAAACGCCTGCATCCAATCCATGTGGGACTGGTAGGAATAGTCCCTGATATTCACCGGTTTGTCGGATTTTCCGAAGCCGATCAGGTCGGGTGCGATTACCCGGTGCCCGGCGGCGGCGCAAATCGGAATCATCCGGCGATACAAGTAAGACCAGGAAGGCTCGCCGTGTAGCATCAGAACCGGATCGGCGTTTTTTGGGCCTTCATCCACATAATGCATGCGCAATCCGTCGACCTCGACAAAATTAGCGGCAAAAGGATAATCGGGAAGGCGCTTAAAACGCTCTTCTGGGGTACGAATGGCTTCGATAGGCATGATGTTCTCCACGGTTGTTGTATTTGTATTATTAAAACATTTGTTCTAATACGTTAACTTTCTGCTTGCATTTTAATCCGGTGCATATTGATCTGATACATAGTAGTAAGGCGTTAAGGCCAAATCGACGGCCTGCTCCAGTTCGCCGGGTTTAGCCCTGTTCTTGGCAGCTATCAGTAATCCCGGCATCAATAAAGCGACATGTTTGGCGGCCAGAGCGGAGTCGAGATCTCGACTGGCCTCCCCTTGGCTTTTTGCTGTTTCGAACGCGCCTGCCAAAGCTGTTTCCAATCTCGCAAAACCGTTTCGAACGGCTTTACCGATAGCGTCGTCATCCTGACCGATTTCTGCCGCCGTATTCACCAGAAGGCAGGATTGCCCGGCCACATCCTGAGGCACTTGTTTAAAAGCGGATACGAGGAAGCGCCGAACTCCCTCCATGGCAGGTTGAAAATCCACTAAGTATTTGTCTATTCGGGTTTGAATGACGGTATTAATGTAGAAAGTGAGACTTCTTTGGAATAGCGCCTGCTTGTTACCGAACTCATGATACAAACTACCGGCGCTCAATCCGGTCACCTGCTCAACATCCCGCATGGAGGTCGCCGCATATCCCTGCGTCCAAAATAGCAGCATGGTTTTGCTAAGTGTCAGGGGTTCGTTGAGCTTCTTGGGTCTCGGCATGAAAATATCGCATCCGCTTAATAGAACAATCATTCTAATACAAGGCAACTTAGCCTACAATCGCAATTTGGCTGCGATACACCATTACTATCATTGCTGTTCACCTTAAAGGGAGTCTGTGTTCAAGGTCTCGAAAAGCCACATATGGCCTTAAATGCCTCGCCAGACAAGGTATTCCAACAAGGGTCTCTTTTTCACCCGGCAAAATGCCCGCTTAATCCTATGAAATGGATTCCATTTTTTGGGCTAACTATGATGCAGAACCCGCTAGTTCGTTAAGCTTTTCCGCTGGCTGAGCACAGAATATAGTTTTTTAACCTCTAGATTGACTTTTCCGGGTTTTGAAATTCCTGTTGCCAAAGCTCTGGGTTGAAGAGAAACTTAACTCTGCACCCGGACACTCAAGGCGATCTTTTTACCGTAGAGGGAACATGTTTTCTTAATTCTTTCGTAACCTAATGTAATCGTGCTTAATATCTACAAGTAGTAGGTAAGTTATTTCGATGAAAATTGAAGTATTACTATAATTGGCAGCTACAATAGACATATAGCTATACTACTGAATAGCTATAAATTATCGTTTGTGTATAAAACAAGATAAAAACTCTTCATGTTAAACTGCGAAAACGCCTATCACCTTGTAAAGCAACATATTTTAATTGTCGATGACGATATACACTTAGCTAAGTTGTTGCGTATTTACTTATCCAATGAAGGTTACGATGTAACAGTTTTCCACTTAGGCCAGGAATTATTAGCGTCGACCCAGACGGATCCAGCCCAGTTCCAACTGATAATCCTTGATCTTGTTTTGCCAGACAGCGATGGCATTACTCTAGCCCGGGAAATTCGCCGACTGTCGGATGTTCCTATTATTATGCTGACTGGCAAGGACGACTCTATTGATAAAATTGTCGGGCTTGAAGTTGGCGCCGACGATTATGTCACCAAGCCTTTCGACCAAAGGGAGCTGCTTGCAAGGATCCGAAGTGTCACTCGCCGTTCAAGACCGATTCCTAGTCGAAACGACAAAACTGCCTACGCTGAAAACGAAGCCACCTGTCAATTGAGTTTTGATGGCTGGCGCTTGGACTTGTTAAAAAACACCTTGTTTGATCCGGAAGGGATAGAAGTCGAGTTGACGTCCCATGAGTTCCAATTACTTAGAATTTTTGCTCAACATCCTAATCATGTCCTTAGCCGCGACCGGATACTCGATCTCTTGAGTGGTAGAGATCATTTTCCATTAGACCGTAGTATTGATGTATTGGTTGCAAAGGTACGCAAGAAACTAAAGTTATCAAATCCGTCTGAAGAGTTCATAAAAACAGTTAGAGGCACCGGCTATAAGTTTGCAGCAAATGTCACAAAAGTCGTTAACATCTCTTAACCTTTTAAAGCGCTTCGGAAACATTCGAGTTACAAAACTGCATCTTTGAGTTGCAAACCCAAGGTAGACTCCCCAAAACGCTAATAAATTACTTTGCCAATAGCCTGTTATACCAGGCGATAAATCATTAAGCATATTCGCATGCTTATCGAATGGGAGGCTAGCGAATGGTTCAGTTAGGTAGTCGAGAGGAATTGCATCAAACACATAGATTGTCCGAAGCGACTAGCGAAACCCTGGCATCGTATTTTCAAGAGCATGCCATTCTTCGGCTGTCTCAGGTAGAGGCAGGGGAAATAACCCTCAAAATGGCATCTGAATGCATTGATGCTTATTTCGAGGGAATCGTACGGTACTCGGACTCATGCGGGAAATACGCAAAATTAACTCGTTGGATAAAACCCGGTCTACTGTGAGATCTTTGGTAGAGGTCGGCAGTAACGATCGAACTTATTTTCCCAATGACAACAATTGAGAGAGGACCCAATGAGAGCTCCCCAAACACCTGAGGATGAAGGTGATCGGCTCTCTTCACTAATGCGGCTCGGTATACTTGATACCGCCCCTGAAGAACGTTTTGACCGCCTAACGAGATTAGCCAAAAACCTGTTGGGTTCTCCTATCGCATTGGTTAGCCTGGTGGACACAGACAGGCAATGGTTCAAGTCCAAGCAAGGCTTGGACGTCGAGCAAACCGGCAGAGAGATTTCATTTTGCGGACACGCGATAAATCAGGAAGACATATATTATGTCCCGGATACGTTGGTCGACCAACGCTTCGCAGATAACCCGCTGGTGGCAGGTCCTCCCGATATCCGCTCATATGCAGGTGCACCCTTGCTTAGCCCTGATGGATATAGAGTTGGGACACTTTGTGTTATAGACACCAAGCCTACTCAATACACTGCCGAACAACTTGCAACGCTTCGTGATTTGGCGGATTGCGTGGAAAACGAACTGTCACACCAAACGCTGCTGGACATGACTACCCAACTAGAACAAGCCAAACGGGTGGCGAAACTGCATAATCAATCCAAATCCGAGTTTCTCAATATCATGAGCCACGAGTTGAGAACACCCCTTACCGTTATTCTAGGATACTTACCAATGCTGAACGATGTAGGAGCTCTCCCTCCTGCCGAGGATGTAGTAGACCTTGCCAAGGATATGGAAACAGCAGGTCACCGCTTGATGCAATTGATTAACGAGTTGTTGGATCTATCAAAAATAGAAGCCGGCAAACTCAAAATACACCGTAAATCCGAAAATTTAAAAGATCTGGTTACAAGCGTCGCAATGAACTTAACCAGCTTAGCAGAGATTAAGGGGTTAAAAATTAATATCGACTGCCCCACTATTCATGCGTATATAGATGCAAAGCGAATTAAGCAAGTCACCTACAACCTGATCTCAAACGCAATTAAGTTCACCGAGGAAGGGTCAGTTTCAATCCTTGCAAAGCCTCTGGATAACGGATTCGAACTTGAAGTGAAAGATACGGGTTGCGGTATTAATGAACGAGAGCTCGAGCATATCTTTGACAAATTCTTTCAAGTGGATAGTTCAAGTACCCGATCGAAGGGCGGAAGCGGACTTGGACTGGCGATCACCAAGAAACTTGTAGAACTGCACGGCGGGCAGATTGGAGTTGAAAGCAAGAAAGGCATCGGCTCGCGATTTAAAGTGCAGATAAATAGCCTGGAGGGAGTGCCAAGTGGCAAAACTTTTACTAATTGAAGATGATAAGCTGATCAGTAAAATGCTTTCACTTAGACTTCGGCGGAGGTCCCATGAAATAACCTGTGCCTATGATGGTCAAGAAGGATGTTCCAAAGCGCTGGACGGTCAATATGACGCAATACTCATGGATATGCATATGCCTGTCATGGATGGGCATGAAGCCGTTGAAAGGTTACGCAATGAAGGATATGGGGGGCTTATCATCGCTGTAACCGCTTCCGTGATGGCCGAAGAAACTGAGAGTGCAATCAAATCGGGGTGCAATTATTTCATTCCCAAGCCGGTAACGGATGATTTTGAAGAGCAGGTGGAAAAATTTATTGGGGAGTTTGGCGGCCAATAATCCATGACCGATCCTGACGAACTCTTGAATCAGCTAAATGCATTAAGGGAAGAATATCTGCAGGATATTCCAAACCGCCAGCGCCAACTGGCAATTGATTGGCAAGAGTTCAAGCAAAATCCAAACTTGGAAACTGTCGAAAAGTTGGTTTTAGTACTGCATAAAATAGCAGGTTCCGGAGCATCCTTTGGTTGTCCAAAGCTGGGTAAACTGGCAAGGAAAACAGAAATAGAATTTACCAGGTTACTGGAATCTCGGGAAATGAATGAACACACGAAAACCGAATTGGATCTATTGATAAAAATTGTGGTTGATTGGACCTACGAAATCGAGGATTGACTTGTTCTCTCCTAAGCCTTTCAGCTTCATCCTCAAAACACTAATGTGGAATTCCGTCTATAATAGCAATCTAGGTTCAACTATCTGAGAATCAAATTACAAATGTTGATCAGTATTCCATCACCCAAGTTGTAAACTGATGCGCTAACAGCAGACCTTTTTGAGCAACAGCCAAAAATGTTTTTCTGCATAGAACGATGCCGATAAAGCTCCTCTCTAATGGATCATCATTCATGCGAGTTCTCGTTGTTGACGAAGATAAAGACAACTGCAAAGTTATAGTAAACACCCTTCTAAATCTCGACATTGAGGTGGTTGTAGCTAATTCTGTTACAAAAGGCATTGCGGAAGTTGGAACAGGTGTCGATGTTCTGTTTTTAAACATACGGAATATCAACACCAACAGTGAGGCGTTGGCAACACTAATCCATCAGAAAAAGAACTCATCCATCATCCTTATTGCTAATGACAGTGAAACCACTTACGAGGAATATATCGCTAGAGTGGGAGCTGACCTGGTTTTAGCCGCCCCTATTAAGGCATTGGAAGTTTCTACGATCGTTCGTTGGCGCAAAAACATGCGTTCGGATAGTGTTGAACGAAAAGCCCGCATATTAATCGTTGATGACGATAAATCTCAGTGTCTGGCGGTCAACGAGATGCTAAAACCCTACTTTGAAACCTTTTGGGTGAGTTCGCCAAATGAAGGATTCAAGTTATTAAGGAGGTCATTATTCGATATTGTATTAACTGATTTTGTGATGGATGAAATGTCGGGAATAGAATTTATTACTGCTGCTAGACTCAATCATCCTAACCTTTTGTCCGTGGTGATGACAGGCTACTCTAGCCGCCAAAAAGCTGTCTCTTCAATCAAGGAAGGTATCTTTGATTATCTCGAAAAACCTCTCAATAGTGTGGAACTGGTTCAAACTCTGGAAAGGGCATGGCGCGTTGTTAGTGCAAAAAGCAGTCAAAGCAAATTGATGTATGATTTAGCAAAATCAAACATCCTGCTTGAGCAGAAAATCTCCCAGATGGAAGAGGCGGAACGCAAGTTAATAAGAGCAGTCAATCACGCCAAACAGGCCGTCAAAGACAAGGCCATGTTTATGGCAAAAGTGAGCCATGAGCTTAAAAACCCACTCAATTCCATCATAGGTTTTAGCGAACTGCTTTCTATGGATGGCGCCGAACCATTGAGTGAGAGTCAATCGGAAAGCATTCGGTTTATCCATTCTTCAGGTGAGCACCTGAAACACTTGATCAGCGATATTCAGGAGATGAGCAGTCTTGACGCGAGAGAAGTCCCCTTGGTATTCGAACGGATTTCTGCATTCGAAACATTAACCAAGGAAATAGCAGTTTTTAAAAAATCAATTTCAAGTTCAAATATTTCATTGGACTGTGATATTTCTGAATCCTTACCTGACGTAATTGGTGATAAGACAAGATTTCAGCAGGTAATTATCAATCTTTTGTCAAACGCCCTGAAGTATAGCAAGCCGGAAGGCGCAACTATTGTCATCCGGGCCGATACTGTAGACGATTACTTTGTTCAGATAACGGTAAAAGACAATGGGCGGGGAATTCCAATCAGTAAACAAGCAAAACTTTTCATGCCATTTGAGCGTTTAGGGGCCGAACACTCAGAGATTCAGGGAACTGGCATTGGACTACACATCAGTAAAACTTTAGTCGAACTCATGCACGGAAAAATCGGATTTCAAAGCGAAGAAGATAAGGGGAGTACATTTTGGTTCACTATACCGATTGCTAACGGGCATTAAAAAGTCCCCTTCTGGCTAATCGATACATTCTTCAATTTCTACACTTTAATTGAATATATCGTAATGATCCCCCTTTTCTATATGGGAAATCAGCCAGTCTTCCAAAAATCGGATAACTTCATCAGTAAACTCTAAAGTACCCGATCTATAGAGTTTTATGAGGTCCTGGGATTGACTGAGCATATTATCCCGAAACACTGCCTAATTCCCTTTACAACTACCTGCCGAATAATATAAATTAGCCGCGCAATCTTAATCGATTAAGATTATTTCGGGACATGTAGCAACTGCTGCCTTCGTAAACTCCAAAGAGTTTTTCGTTACCTGCGGAAGTCATCAGTTCAGAGGCGTGTTGGTTCATGTTTGGGTCGGTAAACGTAGCACATGGCGAGCTCGATAACCGATGACTTTACGAGGGTGCAATAGGTAGATGTTTGAAAATAACTTAAATTCTGAAGCGTTGTTTGATCTTTACGAAACTGGATACGACCCGGAACAGGCTGTTACCACCGGCAGCAATTACATGTTCGGCAACGGATACATGGGCTATCGCGGCACTCACCCGGATGCAACCAAGGAACACTTCGCTGCCTGTATTGTGTCAGATACCTATGATACTGCCGATGGGAAATGGAACGAGCTGTGTAATGTGCCCAACGGACTGTTCATCAGTCTTAGCATAAACAACAATCAGTTGTCCGGTTTCAGCGAAGATCTCAATCACTACAAGAGACAGATTAAGCTGGATACCGCGACACTCTGCAACGAATTCGAAAATGACCAGGTAAAGGTTCAGGTCGAGCGCTTTGCGTCCTTGGATCAATTGCATCTCCTGGCCATGAAGTATGTGATCACCCCCAAAAATCAAGGAGACGCCAATCTTGTCAGTGGAATTGACGGTGATGTCTGGAGTATCAACGGCGAACACTTTCAGGAATTCAGGGTAAGCAAAGAAGCGGATGCCTTGTTGATGCACACTGTCACCAAAGAGCTTGGAACGGATATCTACGTCGCCGAATGCACCCTGATCGACGGCGTACCGGGCACCGCTGATTCGCTGGAATCCAATGAAAAGCAGGCGTTTCGCAAACTCTCGATAAAGCTGTCCGAAGGGGAGCCCTTGATAATCGAGAAATTTGTCGCGATCTATTCCGGCAATGACACAGAAGATCCAAAATCTGCCGCCCTGCAGGACCTGCATGAGGCTATTCAACAGGGCTATCAGTCTGCCCATGACCGGCACAGCCTGAAATGGAGCGAGCTTTGGAACTCGTATGACATTCAAATTCAGGGTAATGACCGGGATCAGACGCTAACCCGCTTTAACCTGTATCACAATATCATTCATACGCCGACCCACGCCCTGTTGCCCGTCGGGGCTAGAGGGTTATCCTGCCAGGCGTATCAGGGGGCTGCTTTCTGGGACCAGGAAATCTTTAACCTGCCGATGTACCTCTACACGAATCCGGCAATCGCCAAGAATATCCTGATGTACCGCTACCAAACCCTGGAAGGCGCCCGTGGAAAAGCGCGCAAGCTGGGTTACCGGGGAGCCTTCTATGCCTGGATAAGCGGCAAAACCGGAGCGGAGCTTTGCCCGGATTTCTTTTTTAAGGACGTCATTTCCGGGCGCAAAATCCGGAACCATTTTAATTGTTGGCAAATTCACGTATCCCCGGATATCGCCTATACCATCTGGCGCTACTACGAAGTCACCGGTGACAAGCAGTTTCTCCAGCAATACGGCGCGGAGATGATGCTGGATATCTCGCTGTTTCTGATGTCTCGGTCTTTCTACAACGTCGATAAGCAGCGTTACGAGTTCATCCGCCTGCTGGGACCGGACGAATATCATGAAAATGTGGACAACAATGTCTTTACCAATTACCAGGCCCGGTATGTGATCGAGAAAACCCTCGATGTTGTCGGGCAATTGAAAGCTGAGCGGCCTGACCATTTGCAGCAGGTCCTCGAAAAGCTGGATGTTTCCGAAGAAGTGCTTTCCACCTTCGAGGATATGGTCCGGAAGATCTATGTGAAAGTTCCCAACAACGATGGAGTCATCGAACAGTTTGACGGCTACTTCGATTTGGAAGATGTACGCCCGGAAATCCTCAAGGGCAGATTGATTGACAAATCCGAATACTGGGGCTGGCCCAATGGCGTCGCGGTGCATACCCAAGTCCTGAAACAGGCCGACCTGATCCAGTTGTTCGTTTTGCATGATGATTTCGACCAGGAACTGCTGAAAACGAACTTCGACTATTATGAGCCGAGAACAGAGCATGGCTCTTCCCTGAGCCCGGCGATGTACTCCATCATTGCCAGCAAAATCGGCTATCGGGACATGGCTTATAAATACTTCGTCAAGTCCTGCACGGTGGATTTATACAACACCAACAAGGCTGTCAGCGGCGGCACCTTTATTGGCGGCATCCACACGGCTTCCTGTGGCGCGGTTTGGCAAATGCTTGTGTTCGGTTTTGCCGGATTCAGCGAGCATCATGACACCCTGTACTTCAAACCGAGTCTTCCTAAGGACTGGCATCAAATCAGATTTAAGTTGCATCACCGATTGAACTTCGTCCATGTGACTATCGACCGGGAGCAAATAGTTCTGGAAAGCGCACCCGAAAACAAGGACGCGCTATCGATTGATATCGCCGGAAACACCCGTACCTTGGAACCTGGACAACGGTTGACAACAGTCAATCACTAGGAACCAGGCTCGGTTGATATTGAAAAACAGTGAAAATGACCAAATGACAAGAGTGCCTAAACCATTCTGAGCAGTAGCGGCACAAGGATGTGCTGCGAGTTAAGATCAATCAAAAACATCTTAATATTACTTAACAACCTTATTCTAAAGTTTAATTGCCACGTCTTAAAACCCGCTTAAAAAATTCGTTTACGAAATTTTACGATTTTGAAATTTTAGTCCTTCATAAAACCAATACTGGCCATAAATATATATAAATCATATAGATATGTAACTTTTTTAAAATATTATTTGGTCTTAAACTGTTCTTAATTTGACCAAACATCACATTTGTTCTGTTGTCCGCCAGCTAAAAATCTAGTAGCGTAAAAAAGCCTTAATCGTTTAAGCCCAATACCAACATATACTTCAAATAAAAATATCGAGGTGGTGCCGATGAAAAACGCTAAGACCTTCATTGCATTTTGCTTGTCGCTATCAATATTTTCCCTGATTTCGATCCCTGCCAGTTCGACTCCTGCCGAACAGGTCACGCTGACCATTACCTGTGGCTCTGCTTCCGTCGGGCTTGAATATGAACTCTGTAAAGAGGGTGTTGCCCGTTGGTCGGCTAAAACCGGCCATGAAGTAAAACTGGCGCAGACTCCTGAGTCGTCCACCGACCGGTTAATCATGTACCAACAGGTGCTTTATGAGATGCACAACACAATTGATGTGCTGATGATTGATATCGTTTGGCCCGGCCTGCTCCAAAAGTATCTTGTTGATCTTTCGAACTATGACATTGATACCGGCGAACATCTTCCGGTCCTGATCGAGAACAACAGCGTAAATGGAAAACTTGTTGCATTACCCTGGTTTGGAGATGTTGGACTGCTTTATTACCGCAAGGATCTTCTCGAAGCACATAACCTGCCCGTTCCCTCCACCTGGGAAGAGCTTAACGCCACTGCAGCATTTGTACAAAGTTCCATGCGCAGTCAGGGGAACAAGGATTTTTGGGGATATGTTTGGCAAGGCGATGCCTATGAAGGACTCACCTGCAATGTGGTGGAATGGATCGCCAGCCGCAATGCCGGTTCCATCATCGAATCGAACAGAAACGTTTCCATTAACAGCTCAGCGGCAATCAACGCGCTGCAAACAGCGTCGGATTGGATCGGAACCATAAGTCCCGATGATGTATTGAACTTTCGGGAAGAAGATGCCAGAACAGCATTTCAAGAAGGCCAGGCGTTGTTTATGCGAAACTGGCCTTATGCTTGGAAGTTACTGCAATCGGAAGATAGCGCGGTTCGAAACAAGATCGGCATCGCTCCACTGCCCGCAGGTGCGAAAGGACGGCATGCCGGGACTCTGGGAGGCTGGCAGCTGGCAGTTTCCAAATACTCTGAAAACCAAGCCCTGGCCGTGGATCTGGTGAGATACCTGACCGGTCCGGAGGAACAGAAAATCCGTCTTGAAACCGCCGGTTATTTACCCACACGTCCCGCCTTATACAAAGATCCTGAAATTCACAAAAATTCTCCTCACCTCGCTGACATATTCGCCAGCCTTGAAAAAGGTGTCACCCGCCCCTCCTCTGCCGCAGGCAGGGCTTATAAGCATGTCAGCAGAAATATCTTTACGCGGGTGGCGATGACCTTGCGGGGGGAGATGGAACCGAAAGCCGCAATCCTTGAACTCGAAGAATACATAAAGCGAAGAGTACGTTAAACCGACTGGCAATCGGTTCTATACACTTTATTCCACCCGGTAAGCGCCCCTGTTCGATGCAAAAAAGGCATGGGCTGCTTACTAAAACAGGGGGTCAACGAGGTTTGAGTTATCATGAAATCCACGGCTTTCGTTCTATTGATATGTGTATGTTTTACAAATTTAAGCTTTGCCAACGAACTCGTGGTTCGGCATATCAAACCGATATCAGAAAAAGACCACCGAAACACTTACTTTGTAGAACTCTTGAAGCTGGCGCTGGAGAAGACCAGGGACAGCCACGGCGGCTTTGTTTTAGAAGAGTCCGAACTGGTTATGCAACAGAGTCGGGCAATTGCCTTCTTAGCCGCGAATCGAAACCTGGATGTCGTCTGGACCATGACTTCACAGGAACGGGAGAAGCTATTGAATCCGGTTCGGGTTCCCCTTTTGAAAGGTCTGCTGGGTCATCGAATTTTCATTATTCGAAAAGGCGATCAGTCCCGGTTTGCAGCAATCAAGGACCTTACGAGCCTACGGGAAATGACCGCCGGCCAAGGCCATGACTGGCCGGATTCGCATATCCTTCGTGCCAGTGGAATTACCGTCAGAGTATCCTCGGATTATGAGGGGCTCTTCAAAATGTTGGCTTCGAAGCGCTTCGATTACTTTCCACGAGGTGTGAACGAACCGTTCGATGAAGTCGCCAGCCGGTCTGAGTTGGAGTTGACAGTCGAACCAAAACTACTTATCAAGTACGCTGCCCCGATATTTTTCTTTACCAATGCCAAAAACACGCAGTTGGCGGAGCGACTTCGATTAGGTTTGGAGAAAGCACTCGATGATGGTTCCTTTGACAAGGTGCTTCATCACCATCCATCGACGAAGCTCATTTTTGAACAAGCGAATATCCAAGACCGCCGGATTTTCGAAATCGACAACCCGCTGCTGACCGACGAAACCGAACAGCTCCGGAATCAACCTCGCTATTGGTATGTGCCCGGAGAAGAACTGCTGGCGGGTAACTAGCCCATTCCCTCAGTTTTGGAAGGATTCCAAGCTTCAATATTTTGCGCAACAAAACTGGTCAGATGCCGTGGAGATTTTCCGGTCATTTGAACAATGGCATTTGTCAGCCGATCTTCACTACCATCGGCAATCTGTAGATCCATTGCAGTGAGCAAGTCAGCATAGTTTTTGTTCAAACCGGACGCCTCAAACCGTTCTACCAATTGTTGGCCGCTCAGATGATGATGGGTAATGGTAAAACCCAGCGCAATGGAAAGGGTATTGGCAACTTCATCATAGGAAAGCGTTTCCGGTCCGGTCAAAATAGCATCGCCGTTGGGAATATCGTGATCGGTGAGCGCAACGGCGGCCGCCGCCGCAATATCGTCGGCATCAATGAATGGGACCCTTCCGTTTCCAGTTGCGGAGTAAATGGCATGCTCGTCTCGAATGGTAGGCAGATGCTGCTGTTCCGAAAAATTCTGCATGAACCAGGTGGGTCGTAGAACGAACCACCTTGGCGCGTGTTCACGTAAATAACCATGTACGGCGCCCATCATGGGGCCGCCTTCTTCGAGTGAAGATGCACTTAATAGAACGAAACGCTCGACGCCGTCGGCTATTGCACGGTCGATAAAGGGACGCATAACATCAAGCGGTTCCGAAACATTGGCGGGGGCGACAAGGTATATCGCCTTAACATTATCCAAAGCCGCCTGATAGCTGCTCGAATCCTGCCAATCGAAACGCACCTGATCGGCACTGTCCGGAGTTCTGGTTGCAATACTGGGACAATGTCCGCTAGCTCGAAGACGATTTACTAGCCGGCTACCGGTCTTCCCCGTTCCGCCTGTTACAAGAATGTTGTTACGCATGGTCGGCCTCCTGCAAAGCTGCCTTAATTGCGTCGTCTCCGCCCATCGCCTGCAGGACGATCAAGGGATTCCAGTAATCGCGATAACGGGTGATGTAACCATCCGCTAGCGTCACCACGGATATATAGGTTTGATCATAGTCATTCCCGGTTTGTGTGCCGTGGCCTTTGCAAGTGAATTCCAATATGACAGTATCGGAATGGTGTGTACGATAAACCACCGGCTCCGACATGGACTCGATAGTGATAAGCGATGCGGCGTTAGGGAGATATTCCACCAGTGCTTCCTTCCCCTTCAAGCGGCCTACTCCGCCTGGTGGAGCGTAAGGAAACTCCATCACAATGTCATCGGCGACCATATCTAAAAATGTTTCGGCGTCAGCCACCAGCAGACTACCTAATGCCGCCCGTAGGAGACCGGAAAAACTGGAAAACGGATCGGATTCATTAGTCATCATACGCTCCTCCTTTCACTGTCCAAGAATGCAAGTTGATACTTTGAATACCGTGCGCCTACCGCACTGCCTTTGGGAACTACCACTTCAATATCGGTGAGATCAGTTGCGTTTAGCTGCAGTGACAAGGCACCAAGCGCTTCATTCAGTCGTTCAGGTTTGCGTGCGCCGACCAAGGGAATGATATCTGAGCCTTGTGCAGCCACCCAGGCAATGGCGACCTGAGCCACCGTCGCATTTTTGGTTTTTGCCACCTTTCGAAGTGCCTCCTCGATCAGTATCTCGTTATGACCCATGCCATAGAAGTCGCCGGTATCAAGCAAGTTGATCCCTTGTTCTATCGCCATGACGATCGTAGCAAGACTTTCGTTACGGTCCGCGGGACCATAGACATCCGACATGCCCATACAGCCTAAGCCGATTGCTGAGATTATAGGACCGTTGGTGCCAAGTTGACGTTGTTCCATATTTCGCTCCTTACCGGGTTCGCATATTAGTAGTTGCTTTTCAGGATCAACAATAGGGCCAATGCTTGATCAAGCGATAGCATGTAAATCCGAGGGGCTTGCCTGATACTCCAGAATGACACCACGAACTTTCCAGCGGTAAAAGACATAAAAAAGGAACCGTGAACAAAGCGCGGGAACTGAGAGAAATCAAAAGATAAAAAAGAGCCACTATCCAATTCTGCAGTTAGTGGGCGATTGATGACTAAGAAAATACTATTTGTGCTTACAACAGAGGAGGCAAAGACAAAAACAAGGCTACAAAATGATCGTAGCCGTTCGAGAAGATAATTTAAGCAAAATGTTTATGAGGAACTCTCTTGATAGTAAAGGTAAGACAACTGCTCTCATGTTTCAGTAAAGGGTGTCCTGTTTTACTCGCTGAAAACAAGTGAACGATGAGCAGCAATACCTGCCATGGTTCCTGATGCGATGGCAAAGGTCCCACTTTGCATGGGGTTGGATAAATCACCAGCTACGAATACACCTTTCAAAGAACTTTCTTTGAACTCATCAACCTTCGCAATCTTGCCGATTGGCGTTTCTAAAGTTTCGAGATTCAACTTGCTGATGAAAGGTGCAGTTGAAATAACTTCCGGGCCAATATAAAGCCCTTCTATCGCTAACCGACGCTTATCTGCTAACTCAACATACTCAAGGTTCACCCCATCACCAAACACGCGAATAACGGCTGTGTCTTCGATAGTGACACCTCGAGACTGCAAATGTTGCAACACCTCTCTGTCTGGCTTGAATCGCCCTTGAGTGAATAGCGTTGTCACTCCCCAGTCGGGGACTAGAGCTGCCTGATGGAAAGACAGTTCGCTCGTCGCCAGCACGCCAAGAGCGCGATCCTTAAGTTCATAGCCATGGCAGTAAGGACAATGTACAACGCTTTTTCCCCAGTGTTCTTTCAAGCCGGGTATGTCTGGCAGCTTATCTGTTATGCCGGTGGCTAGAATTACTTTTCTTGCTATAAACTGATCGCTTTTTTCCGTGACTACGGTAAATGCGTCTTGTGTCGGCGACACGTCAATAGCGCTATCTTCAACCAACTTAAAGGTTGGATAGGAATGCAACTGAGATAAGGCTGTCGCCCGAATTTCTGACGGTTTTTTTCCATCCAAACAGAAAATGCCGTGGGATGTTCCTGCGAAACGATTTCGCGGTGTATTCGCGTCTATAACCACAACACTGCGTTGGGCGCGAACCAACTGCATCGCTGCTGAAAGCCCAGCAAAGCTTCCCCCGATAATAGCTACATTAACGTTCATAGATCCCCTCCTCTTTAAGTAACAATTAGTGTTACATAAAAAATCGGGAGCAGCAACACATGTAACATTAAATGTTTCGTGTTAAAGTCGCTGTTTGTTCAGGCAGAATACTCGTAATCAAGGTTAAGCATGCGAAAAGATAGCCGACTCTCAAGGGTTCTCCATATTCTTGTACATCTCAACTCAGCTGAGAAGCCTGTCACTTCAGACAAATTGGCTAAAATGCTTTTTACTAACCCAGTAGTGGTCAGGCGAACCATGGCATTGTTGCGGGAAAGAGGATATGTGCAGTCTTCAAAGGGACACAACGGTGGATGGTCGACAGCGAAACCCTTAAGTGAAATCTCGCTTTTGGACATTCATAGAGCCCTAGGTGACGGGTCGGTTTTTACAATCGGGCTAACTGACGAACACGCAAACTGCCCTATCGAACTTGCTGTGAATAAGGCTTTGAAGGAAGTTATGGATGAAGCCGAAAAACTAATGTTGGTTCGCTTTAGCGAAGTAAAACTGGATACGTTATGTTGAAAATGGATATAGGAAAAAAGGTTCAACGAAGGACGGACCGTTTAGCGGTAGCTGTTATAAATTTCACTTAACGTCCCGTCCTGCCGCATTTCTTCCAACACTTGATTGAGTTGAGGAACGAGACCTATGTAAGGCGATTCTTTGCTAATCATCAGTTGAAAATCTAGTGATTGAAAACTTACACCTGGAACCTTTTCGATGTGGTCTGACAGATTCATTTTATTGATATTGTGTAGTATTACTTCGTCAGTTTGCACTAGAAGGTCGGCACGTTTGCTGGAAAGCATTTTTAATGCACTGACCAAGTCCGGAGCACTCAGGTCAATACTGTACTGACCAAGGTATTTCTTTGCCCAGCCGTCACCACTATATGAGAGCAAACGAAACCTACTCAGTTCTTTGGGCGTTTTGATGCTAACGAATTGTTTAAATTCAGGGTGGTTCCGGTAAGTGAACAATCCAATGTTTGCTTTTACGATTGGTTCATCGACCAGGATGCTGTATTCCTGTCGCTCTGGAGTAGCCAAAGCTACTAAGCCATCGGCTTCGCCATTTTTGACTTCTATCTGAGCCCGTTCCCATGGCAGATCACGAAACCTCACTTTTATTCCAGCCCGATATTCCAGAGCTTCTGTAAGTACATCTACATAAATTCCTTTTGAGTTTTCTGATTCACTCCACACAAACGGCTCAAAAAATACGTGGGTTATAACGAAAGGGCGCTGTTGCTCCCCATAGTTACGCCGGTATTCAAAGTACGAATCGACAATTTTTTGAGCGACGCCTTCCCTTTTTAACTCCCTGAGCGTGGCGTCAAACTCATCGCGAACTGTTCCCAAGTTTTTCTTTTTGGAAAATATTAGATAGCTCGGAACGCTTTGCACCGGAGGAGTCAGTTCCTTAACTTCATGTGTTTTATTCATTTTGCTTAGAATATGCCATGCCCCGTACTTATTGCTTACCAGGATATCGGTGCGGTCAGCCAGCAGTTTTTCTACGTTCAGCTCGCCGACTCGGGCTTCACTGATTTAGGTGACGGCAATAACATCAATGTATCCATCCGACGCGTATTCGTAGGGAGGGTATTGCAACGTTACGATTTGTAGAGGAGCAAAATCTTCCGCTCTCGAGTTGTTTGTTAGGATCAAAAATATGACCGCTGCCTGTTCAAGCGATAGCACATAAATCCGAGGGTATTGCCTGATACTCCAGAACAAGTACCTCAAACTTGTCATGGGTAAAAATCCGTGAGATAAAGAGGCCATGAACAAAGCACGGGAACTAAGAGAAATCATTTGCCGTCATTTAACATTTGACGGTATCGAGCCATGTGCTCTGCCGCGGGTTAAGCTTGTACGATCCTCGACAACCACCGCATCCATGCCGACGATTTACCAGCCTTCCCTTTGCCTCGTCGTGCAAGGACGGAAACACGTAACCCTGGGCCATTTAGATTACATCTACGATGCTTCTCAATATCTTGTGGCTTCCGTTGATCTGCCACTGCAGGGAGCGATCTTAGAAGCGAGTGTAGAACGGCCCTATCTTTGTATTAGCCTGGATCTCAATATAGCCGTCCTCAGCGAGCTGATTTTGGAGTATGGAGCGGGGAAACCCACAGCTAAATCAAAACCTGGTATAGCACTCAGTACCGTCACTCCAGACCTAATTGACGCGATGGTCCGTTTAATGCGCCTACTCGATACTCCGAAAGATATACCTGCGCTAATGTCATTGACCGAGCGCGAGATTCTCTATCGCTTGTTAAATGGCGAACAAGGCGAGATGCTGCGCCATATTGCTAACGCAGACAGTCGCCTCAGCAAGGTAAGCAGAGCGGTCGTTTGGATTAGAAACCATTATACCGAGCCATTCAGCATTGACCGCTTGGCCCAGGAAGCAGGAATGAGCAGTTCGTCGTTGCACGAACATTTTAAAACCGTGACCACATATAGCCCATTACAATATCGGACTCGCCTTCGTCTGCAGGAAGCCCGCCGAATAATGGTATCCGATGCTTTGGATGCTGCTAGTGCTGGATTTAAAGTGGGCTATGAAAGTCCATCCCAATTTAGCCGGGATTATGTCCGAGTATTTGGTGTGCCGCCAATGCAGGACGCACTTCGACTCAGGGCTAGTCCTGAACTAGGCATGGTATGAAGATTATTAACTTACCTTCTATCAAACAACTCATCATTGCTTTCCGCGAAGCGAGCCAGTTTCATAATGCCTGCGTTATTCACTAAGATGTCAATTTATACCCGGTTGCTAGAACGAACGACTCGACAAGTTAATTTAACTCCTGACGGAGAGAGATTTTATGAACGTTGCTCGCGTTTACTATCTGACCTAGATGAAATTAAAAACTTATTCAAAGAATCCACACCGGCAGGCGTGTTACGAGTGAACTTGCAAGGGACCATCGTCAGAAGTTTACATACCATCCCAGCCGGCAAGACGCGCCAACGTCCACCATAGAGCCTTGGCTACACGAATACTACCCTCTCTTCCAATGTGACAGCTAAGAGATTCAATACCATCCGTTCCCCTATACTCACCATCGTTGTCGGGATGAATTGTAGGAAATTCAACCTCATTACCATGACGGTTCGTCCAGGTTAACAGCGCGTGCTCTCCGGCGTTATTGTAAGAAAGGATGTCTGCCATATCGAAAAGGACACCGCCGTTGTCTTGAACGTATTGTCTCATGTACTCATGCTTCAGGAACCGCTGGTAGCCACTTTCACCGGTATTGACAGATCCGTTGACATCAACTGCATCGGTGGTAAGCATGACAACCGTATTTAAGTCAACGCCATTCAATTGCTCTACGGCTTTGATCATATCGGTAAGGGCTACGGGATGTTGCCTGGTACCATTTGGATCGACATACGCCAAATGCTCATCTGTAAGCCCCCAGTTTCTTGTTTCACTATAGGCGGTGACGAAATTCCGGGTTTCGCTGTCAAAATAGAAGCTTCGTCCCCCCCAACGGGTTCCATGAACAGGGTCGGTAGTGCCTCCGGTTCCAGTGGCGATATGCCAACCGGTAACAAAGAGAATCGCTTTAACGGGGTTGTTTCCACGAAGAGGGTCGTTCGATCCACGGATATTTTCCTTCATGTAATCAACCGCCCATTGGGTGGTCCAGAACTCCTCTTCACTGATTCCAAACGGTCTTTTGCTTTGAAGCGCCTCTAACGTTGTGGTTCCTCTTAGCTGATCCCAGTTTCCGGTGACGTCCGGATCATCGTTACTTCGGTATTTATCCCAATAAATACGGTTTACGCGAAGGCCATATTGATCAGGGTTGACTGGATAAGGCGCATCTCCATACTCTTGTCTCGTTGCCTTATAGCGCGGCTCTTCTAAAGCAAGCGATTCAACACCATAGCGGAAAATGGCAGAATGTGATTCACCAAGCGCCTGCACCCAGTAGGTTTTGACGATATCAAGATACTCGTCAGGAATTTTGGCAAAGTCATCCACGATGCGGTGGTCCGCAATGATCTTTATTCCATCGGTGCTCTTAGGGCCATAGTAGGCACCAGGCCGGATTGTTTCCTGTCCTGATTCGTTTCCGCCACTTGCCTCTCCGGAACCCGAAGACCCTGAATCGTTATTGCCATCTGTTTCGCTTTCTAAAGATCGAATTGGGTGAGGATAGGTGTATGGGTTGTACTCGAATCCGTCATCGCTAAGGTTTGGCGCCCGCAAAAAGAATTGCTCGTTTTCGATAATCTCCTCAAACGAGTTGAGGTAGCCATGACCATTCATGTCATTTGTTCTGAAAACATAGGATTCCCAATGGTTCTCGTTCAAAACATCCATTTGATAGGTGTTATCCCAAATCCAAATATCCTTCGGCCAGGTTTGCCTGTTTTCAGGTGTGTCATTTTCATCGTTATGACTATCAAGTGTTAGAACGACGCCATTCCGCCAATCCTGGTAAGTATTGTTAAAAATAATGGCAGCACCGCCACGAACCGCGATGGCCTTCCAGGCCTGACCCAGGGTATTGTCCGATGCGGAGATAAGGTTGTTGTAGACTTCAATCAGCCTTGTGCCCATATCGCCGGCATAGAAGTCACCGTGTGCATCAATCGGATGGCTCGGTTGATTCCCTCGGTTACCGCCGTGAAAGGTATTATAACGGGCAACGTAGCGGCCATTGTTATGACCGACCAAAGCGTGGTGATAGTTGATGAACTCACAATTTTCGATAAAGATCGAATCGCCTGCGGTTGTCTGCTGCAGCACCGCCTGCGTATCGGCATTCCAGTCATCGGCCAGATTTCCCATGGTCGTGACCATAATGCCGTAGTTAGTTGTATCAAAGTAACTATTGTCAATGACGCCTCTTGTCGAATCACGCAGGATCACTCCCTGACCGCCGGTTCTTTCAAGATGAATGTGGTCAATTCTGAAATTCTCCACTTCACGAAATTCAATAGTGCTTGTTTCTCCGAGATACACCCCTGAAAGCCGGGTCAGATGGCCAAGATCGTTTCCATTTCGTGAGTCAAGGTAGATGTTTGCATTCAGGATTCTGGTTTTCTCCACTCCCTGACCGATGATCTGTATCCCGGCGGTGAGAGCCAGACGGGCACCGCCATGATCAACTTCTCCTTCCGGAAGGATAACAGTGCCTCCACCTAGATTCCTGATGGTTGCTATTGCAGCCTCAATATCATCGATGCTTAAGCTTTCACTCTCTGTAATTGCTGAGCCGGGATCAGGTTCCGGTGGCGGATCTGATGGGTCCGAAGGCGGCGTTGAAACGATAGGCCCAACTGGTGATACCAGGACAACAGAATCCGGCGTTGAATACTCTGTTCTGTAGGGATGCGGATACATATAGGGGGTGTAGGCAAAGCCATCCTGCAGCAAATCAGGTGCTCTGAGATGGTACTCTTGCCCCAGACGAATATAGTCCTCGGAATAGCGTGGAATTGTACCGCCAGTATGGCCACCATCAGGACTGTCATTCATTTGGCTCGTCACAAACACCATTTCATCCAGCTGTTCAGGATTATCGACACTGTTGTCCCACACCCAGATATCATGAGGGAAAAGCTCTGTATTATTGTGGTCCGCATCGCTGTCATACATATCAAGCGTTAGAGCAATACCGTTATCCCATCCAATCAAGTAGTTATCAAAGATAACGGCTGAACCGGCACGAATTGCAATGGCTTTCCAGTCATAAGGTTCATTGTTGTATTCGGCACTGATGGTATTGTTATAAGCTTCAATAAGCCTTGTCCCGGTATTGGAATCAGTGAACCCCACACCATGTCCATCAATAGCATGCGAAGGAGGCAGGCCGTCATTCCCCCCTTGAAAATAATTGTGGCGAACAACGTAGTGCGCATTGGCATGACCAACGGTTCCATGGCGATAATGCTCAAATTCATTGTCCTCAATAAAAACGGCATTTGGACTACCTAACAAAATAGAAGTATCAGAAACCCAATCTGTCTCATAGCGATCACTTTGATTGATGATATTAATCCCATACATATTCGAATGGATGGCTGAGGTATCAATGACACCACTGTGAGAATCAACCAGACGTATAGCTCCCTGGTAATCATTGTTGGTATGCAGCGTTTCTATGTGAATGTGGTCAATACGAAAGTTTTCTACCCGCACCATTTGAATATGGCTGAAACCGCCAAGGAAAAGATTTGAAATTCGCGTAGATATTGTGCGGTCATTGTCCCCCGTTACTCTGATTTCACTATTTTGAATTTGGGTTAAGTCTTTACCTTGGCCAAAGAGATGTATTCCCGCGGGCATATTAATAACGGTATTTTGATGATCGACCTGTCCTGATGGCAGGATGACGGTGCCGCCGCCAAGCGTTTCAAGTGAGTTAATTGCTGCCTGAATATCAACGACTGAAAGGCTGCTGGCTGTAACGACAGCAGTGCCTTCCGGGTCTTCCGGTGGATTGGTTTCGGTGATCAATCCAAATTCTATCTCCCTGAAATAAGGTGATCTGCTTAGCTCTGTTACAAGTTTGACATAGCGTCCGGTTTTGGGTGTTAAGAGCGCTTCTTTCCAGCCGGGATCTTCCCTGTGGATTCTTCCTATGCCGCCTACTGATGCGCCCCAGTCATCAAAATTATCCGACACATATATTTCTTCTATTGCATATTCCGTATCAAATGTACTTCTATGCCATTGCCGAATTTTTCCAATTTGCACAGATTGACCCATGTCCAGGACGACCCAATGCCGTTCGTCCGAAAAGTGTTGCCAGATAGTGTTTTCATCGTCATCAAACATATTGCCAGCATAACGGGTATCGCAACCGTCTATCACTGATACCGCCTTCACCCATGCACTTGTGTTTGCTTCCGGTGCCGGTTCCGGCGTTTCTGTATCTCGCAAAACGCCAAATCTTATCTCCCGGAAATAGGGCGATCTGCTTAGCTCTGTTACAAGCTTGACATAGCGTCCTATTTTTGGCGTTAAAGTTGCCTCTTTCCATCCTGGGTCTTCCCTGTGGATTCTTCTTATGCTCCCAATCGAATCGCCCCAGTCGTCTAAGCTATCCGACACATATATTTCTTCTATAGCGTATTCCGTATCAAATGTACTTCTATGCCATTGACGGATCATTCCGATTTCCACGGACTGCCCCATATCCAGGACGACCCAGTGCCGTTCCTCTGAAAAGTGCTGCCAGATGGTGTTTTCATCATCATCAAACATATTGGCGGCAAAACGGGTATCGCAGCCGTCTATGACGGCTATCGGTTTCACCCACTCAATGACCTGATTACCCTCAATCGCACCGTAAACATCAGTATGAAAAAGACAAAGACTTTGAAGTATTAAAACTATTAGAAGGGTCCGCCTAGCCAATTTGAATTTGCTCACTATCCACTCCTTTTCAAATCGAGGTCCTGTTCATCATTACGGCCAACTTTATAACCAGAATAACGGCCGCAGGGATGCCGCCATCAAGCCTTAAAGGAACTATCTAGTTTTCATCCTGAAACGCCATCCTTGGCGTTTCGCGTAGTCGAAACTAAAAATTGCGATTTTTAGTTTCTCGCAAAATCAATAGCTTAAGCTATCGATTTTGATGGCACTTCCATGTGCCATGTTAGTTCTCACTCATAAACTTCAGTTTCTGGATGAGAACTATCTACCGAATCAATTACATACTCTATATCAGGGAAACCCTGAAACACCTTAGGTGTTCATGCTTTTCAGTTAAATTAATGGATCACTATAAAACAGAGAGTGTTTTACACCGAGGCTGGCCATATTGAGAGAGGCCGATGTCAAAGATGGGAAAACACCGACGGCCATTGACTACAGGCTGAACCAATTGCCTCATTTGACGAAGTATCACTAATAGATCTTTTCAATATGGAATTACACAAAATTTACGGCACCGGCGAATAGTTTTCTGGTGATGTGCTTTTTTTAGATGCGGCGTTAGTAACTTCGTTGATTTAAGTCCAGCTTACTAACTCAAATACTCTGTATAAAACACTATCTGAAGACATTTGTTATGGGGCACGAACCAAGGGATGTAGTTTCATGCACAAAAAAGCGGATTTAAACATTACTCAAAAGGAAAAGATCAAAAATGCACTACTTGCTGTTTTTCCGACAACCGACGCTTATTTGAGTTTTGTCGAAAATGAAACCAACTCTATCGAGCAATTTGTACAAATAGCGGCGGCTAACGACCTTATTAAGGACAAAAGCGAAAAAGCCTTTGAAGCCTTTTTACAAGACAACAGCCGACAACCGGAAGATTGTGTGCCTCCGGAAGATTTGACATTCACCGGTTTCTTAAAAAACAAGCACGCGATAAACATGTCTACCAGGGCACTTACCATATCGATTAATCGTCTTATCAAAGAATATGATCTCGGAGAACTGGTCCCTTCCGGAAAGGTGAGTAACGCCATGTTCAGCAGGCTTGGCCATGAATCTATCAACACCAATATAAAGCGAAATACGGTTCGTTTATTGAGCTTCTGGCTCGGTTATCATCGCCCGGAACTCGGACTGGCTTGGAATTACGAATCACTGCTAAGAATACGCCGGCCCGAACAAAATGTTTGTCCTACAGAAGGCGTGCGAATCGGATTCTGTTTGAGTAGTCGAGGCGCCTTAGTCGGCGATAAGGCGATGAAATGGTTAAAGCGCATGGTGCACATTTGCGTAAATGAGCTAGGACTATCCAAAGATCTTAGAATTTGTCCATTTCATACAACTTGCTTTTATGTTGATTTGCCGAGAGAAAAGGTAAAAGGCAGTAATTTGCAACATCCGGCATTCTTCAGCCAAAGCGCCAGAAATTCAATCGCCATTGCCCATCAGATTTCTGTTAAATGGGCGCTTTCTGAGTTCAGTTCGGGGCGTATTCTGTTGACGATTGGAATCATTGCCGGAACCTTTTCGGCAATGGAAGGATACATGCAATCGATATTACATGAGAAACTTCCGCAAGATCCGATGATAAGAATGACAGATTATACGCGGTTATGCATATTGGTGAATGACATACGGATAATCTTCAGCGAGAAACCTTATGAAATAACCATGTCCAATGGTGAATCGATAAATACCTGGTGGCTGGCCGGATTCTGGAGCACTTTATACTGGGAATTCGATTTCACTATCATGAAAGATGAGTTGCTCAGGACCGATCCGGTATCAACCATGAAGCGCAGGCAACTGATTCAAACTCCTCATGCGTATGAAAAAAAGGCAAAGGGTCAAAACTTGCTAGAAAAGTTCTTTAATACCCCACAGAATTCTCAGTTGGGTATTGAGATTGCTAAAGTTTTGTTTTTCAGAAGGTGCTTCTGGGATGCTATCGATATTCTTAAAGTCACGTTGAGCATCGATCACGCTAACCTAAATGCCCGAACACTTAAGTTGATGATTTTTTGCCAATTGGGCGTTGAGGCTTCATCGTACAATGCATCCTGCAAACTTTTTTACAGGGCGGAAGAAGAAGCGAATTTTATTGAAAGCATGAGTGTCGCCATGGATGAAGATTTCTATTGTGAACATGGAATACTGCTGCTTGGCAAAGCAATGAAAACGTTTGAACATATCAGAAGAAACAAAGATGAAAACAGGTATGCGAATGACGACGTTTTTAATCTGTTGAATAAAGCCATAAAGAAGTTTCAGGAAGGATTATCTATATCGCCCACAGGCCATCGTTCGATTTACTGGCTGCTTTGTGTTTGCAGCTTCAAGAGAATGTTAGAACAAAGCCCTGAGTATTTTGAGAAACCCCATAAAAGAATATTGGACCATACAGGCGTAACCCGAAAAACAGCAAAAGAACTGTTTATATCTTTCGGATGGCTGGAAGACGGCGCTCCTTATACCAAGAAGCATTACCATTCACTGCTGCAAAAAGCATTAAATGCCGCCAGTGCTTACGACCAGGCAACGATGTTACGCACCTACAGGCCTAATATTAAACTGGCTTTTGCAATCCTTCTTTGGGATTTTAGCCCGGCAATCACCGTGGGTTTAGCAGAACAGGTTATCAAATGGTTATACGAGTCCATTCAATTGGCTGGCGATTTAATTCAGGACGATCTGGGCATATATTCGATTGCAAGGTTAATGGGAACTGTGGATGCACCGGAACAATTTATTGTAAGTGTTCAGAAAACGCTTGATCTGATTGAAGAAAGTGTGGGGACATTGAGCGATTTGAAAAATAGGGACAAGAACGAGCTGCTAGAGTATCCGAAAGTCAAAGAGTTGAAGATTTTTTCGATTCATATAGGCGATAGACAACTCTGAACAATACGAATAGCAAACGATAGCTGCCTATCATTACATCGCTTAAAACCGCAGCCGCACAGGCATGCGGAATTCGATATCAAATTTGCTATCGGCATTGACGTCAGGATGCAATAGGTGGTTTCGCAAATACCGGGTGTGCGGCGGAATGGAAAGCGCCTCATAATCGCTGGCCGGCAACCATTGATAATATAGGTGACTCCAGAGCGCCAGAATATCGCCATAATTTCCTGAGGCATACCAACAGGCGTAGAGCCCCCCTGGAATGCTCATACTGCTTACCCCTGCACTGCGAAAAACCGGTTCCGAGATTACCAGGCAGGCAACGTAGTGGCATTCCGCCAGGGGTACGATATTCGGATTGCTATGGTGTAATCCGATCATCTCCATTGCATCGAAATCGAGCTTGGGTTGTGAAGCACACCAGGCACGCAATTTCTGCCATGCCCGGTGGATAGAGGCGTCATAACCGCGATGCCGCACGTAAGCAACCTGGAAATCCGGCAACTCGTGGACACTTGCCTCCGATAACTGCAAGGTCTTAGGAAGTGCAGTTTGGCATACCTCCTGATGAACCTGCTTTTGATACTTTGTTGCCCGCCATTCGGACGGTGCATACCCGGTATGCGCTTTGAAGGCATGGTAAAAGGAAGAGTTAGACTGAAAACCGCAATCCTGGGCCACTTCCTGAATTTCCGACGAAGGATTAAAAATCAACAGATTGGCCGCCCACTCCAAACGTGACCGCTTTATATATTCGTGCACCGTTTCCCCGGTAGCCCGTTTAAAAAGCCGTTGAAAATGATAATCCGAATAACAGGCGCTGGCGGCTAACGACCGAATCCGTAGATCGCCACTGAGATTACGATGTATATAATGCAAGGCATCGTTAATGCGGTTCTGATGATCCAACCGGGTTTTGCGGCCTTTAACATTAGCGGTATTTTTCAAAGGTTCTATTGGCAATCCGGTCCAGCGTTTCGATTATCGACACAACTAAAAAATAGCACATTTCGACAACTGGGTTGTTTGATTTCAGCAAATCGGTCATACCCAGATCAGTCACAATCCGGCCTCATTCGTAAACCTGTAATTGAGAGTCGAAGACCAATGACGATTCAGTTTTCATCGCGTGTCGCTAACCTTAAGAGTTCATTCATACGGGACATTCTGACAGCCAGTCAGCAGCCGGATGTCATTTCCTTCGCCGGAGGGCTGCCCGATCCCCGGTTGTTTCCGATGTCCGCGCTGCATCAGGCGTCGGAAAAGGTGTTTCAAACTTGGGGCGGCTGCGCTTTTCAATATGGCGCAACACAAGGACTTGAAGTGTTGAGGGCTTATATTGCCGAGAATCTGATCCATGATGTCGCACTAACAACTGACCAGTTAATGATTACCACCGGCAGTCAACAGGGATTGCATATTGTTGCCGAATGCCTGCTGAACCCGGGAGATGGGGTCATTGTGGAAGCACCGAGTTACCTCGGTGCATTGCAGGTTTTCGCCAGTACCGGTGCGAGTGTTCACTCGCTACAGAGCGATGCTGAAGGACCGCTTATGTCCTCGCTGGAAAGTCTTTTGAAGACCAGGCGCATTAAACTTATTTACTGTCTGCCTAACTTTCAAAATCCGACCGGTAAGACGTATTCGTTATCCCGGCGGCAAGAGTTGAGCGCGTTATTGAAAAACTATCCCGAAGTTATCCTGTTGGAAGACGATCCCTATTATTCATTGAGTTACACAGGCCCATCCTTACCTTCGCTGTTTTCATTACTGCCCGGGCAATCCGTTCGCCTATGTTCTTTCTCAAAATCCATCGCTCCTTCATTTCGTCTAGGTTGGCTGCAGGCGTCCGGGCACTTATTGGGCCGGTTCCTAAAATACAAACAAATCGCTGATTTGCACAGCTCAGGTTTCCTACAGGCCCTACTTGTGGAGTTTTTACAGATGGATACGCTTGACAGTCATCTCCGCCGTTTGCGGGAAGTTTACGCAAACCGCTTAGACCTAATGACAGAGGTCCTAACAACCAGGCTGGGCAATCAGCTGGTATTCGCGAAGCCCTCCGGCGGCATGTTTCTCTGGTGCCAACTTCGAAATCCGGCATTAAACAGCAGCCTTCTGTTTAAGCAGGCCATGGCGCAAAAGGTCGCCTTTGTTCCCAGTCAGGCTTTTTACGCAACACATCCGAATTATGGGGCGTTAAGGCTCAATTTCACCCATTCGGATGATTCCAAAATTAAAGAAGGAATTCATCGGCTGGCTAAGTTGTTCTAGGCTCTTTTAAGGAGATAACGCATTGGCTAAAAGCGGCGGGAGCAAGCCTTTATGCATGGCATCGGACAGGGTAGGTCAAACAGCAGCGGCTACTTCAACGTCAGATATTTTACGATTACGTTATCGACGAATCCGCTTCTTACAATGGTCTCGATTTTTTGATTAATTCGCAGGCCTAGCTGTGGATACCGCTCCATTACCTGGCGCCTGAGAGCCAGGTAAACCGGTCGGCTGGCAACTTCCACAACCGGCTTGATGTTGTCGAAATGACCGTTTTTTCTTGCCTTGTAGATCAGGGATATATCCTCCGACAAGGCCAGATCTATTCTTTCTATCATTAACAGTTCGATGAGTTGCTCTTCCCGATTGACCCGGATTACGTTTTCCCGGCCTGTCAGCTCATGACCTTCAATCACATAGTAAAACTCTCGCAATAAACCCAGTCGATATTTGCCGGCGTTGCTAAAGAAGCTTTTAACGTCTTTGTCGAACATTCTAAGCCTTAACCCGAATGCAGAAACTTCGGAATGGTATAGCGTGTCGGACCGCCACATATGCCTTAAAACATCCTGCACATTGTAGGGCGTTGTGCTCACAAGACCATCAATCCCGCCTTCTTCGAGTAATTTGGTGATACGTTTGCGGGGTAACTGACGAATGGAAAAGCCTATCTGCAAACCATCAAAAATGGTCCTAATGATTTCATAATCAATTCCCTCCCAGCTACCGTCACTTTTTTGATAGGCATATGGCGCAAAGTCAATCACCGTTGCGAGCTGTAAAAGGTTTTTTGCGCTACCTGCCTGCCGAGCGTCAGGTTGCTGCGTGGAAACTTGTTCATGCGCCAGGAGAGGATTTGAAAAGACAGCGAACACCATCAGGGTACACAGGCTTCGCATCGTGATCCGCAGGACGGATTTAGACCAGGCGCCATAATCGAACAGGCTAACGGATGTCGGCATTCTCTCCATTTGGAGTAAGTCCATTTTTGTACAGAATTTTTACTATCATGGTAGTGGCTGATCTTTCATTAGGCAATTCAGTTGACCGCCTATGCTTTCAGGCATGCCAGTCAGTATTTCTAGTCGTTGCTTATCGGACCTAGTTTCTTTTCATAAGCCTGTAAGTAGGCTCGCTTGGATTCGCTAATGGACGTAGAAACCGCAAAAAAGAACAGGGCACCCCGTGCCAATGAACGAAGCAGTTGTCACAACCTGTTTAGGAAGGGCATCTCATCGCTTCTTTGGCACAATCTCAAGGTTGGCTGTTACAGTCGGGGGAGCTGACATGGATTTGCTCAAAGCTGGAACTGGGACGTAGATCCTTTCAGGGCATCCGAAGCTTTCAGGAGCTTATCCGCCAACATTCCCATTTCGCCCAGAGATTCTTCCGTGGACTCCACCGCATCGTGCATGGTGGTAATGATATCGCTGACGTTGGCCACCACCATGGTCTGCTCTTCAACCGCCGTCGCGATGGTCATGTTCATGGTGTTGACATTCTCGATCTGACTGCGGATCTGTTGCAGATAATCGCCGGTTTCCACCGCGCTTTTTTCGTTCTGTTCCGACTGGCCTTTCGCCGACGCCATGGCCTGCACCGTCGAAGAAGCCGCTTGCTCCAGAAGGCTGAGCACTTCACGAATTTCAGTCGTGGCGTCGCCTGTTTTCGATGCCAGTGCCCGCACCTCATCGGCGACAACAGCAAACCCCCTCCCCTGCTCGCCGGCTCTCGCGGCTTCGATCGCCGCGTTGAGGGCAAGCAGATTGGTCTGCTCGGCAATAGAGGAAATCACGTCGAGGATATTTGCCACCTTTTCGGTATCGCTTGCCAGTTTTTCCACCATTTCCGAAGCGCTAATAATCTGGCTGTTTAAACTTTTAGAGTTTTGAATGGTCGAATTAACGATCTTCAGACCCTGATTCGCCCGCTCTTCCGTCGCTTGGATAGCGGCACTGGCGTCTGTCGCGGAGGTGCTGATTTCAGATATCGATTGGGTGATTTCGTCCATCGCCTGTTTGGCTTCCTTGGCCTTGAACATTAAATCTTCGGATACCTGGCGAACCGTCTTATTATTGCTATCCAGGTCGTTGGCAGCTTCCATCAAGGGCGAGGAAACACTCATTACGCTCTGAACGATGCCGGTCAGCTTGTCCATAAAATTGTTGAAGTTGAAAGCCATTCGCCCCAACTCATCCTGGCCCACAACTTGTATTCTCGTACTTAAATTACCGGAACCGACTGCCAGCTCCTTTAACGTACGTCGCACCTGGTTGGTAGTATTGCTGATCGATTTCCCGACGTAGAATACCGTCAATCCCAGGATAACGAAGGCGATAAAGCTAATCAGCAGCCGGTCATACAGTGATTGCTCACTGCTTTGTAAGGCAGCACCGATGGTTTCGCGAAAAGTTTGATTAATATCGCTTTTATAATCGGCCAGAAGTTTGTTGGTCGTTTCGAACAGTTCGGCTTTCCTTTGGATATCGTTAGACAGCGCACCAAAGTCTGCGTCATCATTCATCATCGCATTCACCAGATTTCTGGAAATGTTGAGATATTGGCCGACATTGGTTTTTATCTGATTGAGATCATCCGCCCGGACTTTGTCTAGGGTTAGCAGCTTTTCAACGTTTTCGATCAATCGGTTCGCCACATTCGTGCCTTGATCGATTAAGTCTTCCTCGGAAAAACTTACCGCCTGGGTAAACATTTCATCACTGCGTTTTAGTAGGGATACATTCTCCGTACCGAGCAATACCGAGTCATAAATTTTATTCTCCAAATCCCCCAGGTATTGCTGATTCTCAAAATAAGATTTGGTTCCCAGGTAGGTGGTAATGACAAATGAAATGGCGTAGACAACTAGAATGAGCACGATTTTATAAAAGACTTTTAGGTTTCTAAACCAGTCCATAATTCACCCGCACCAGAACATTAGCTTTTTTAAATAAAAGATTGTTATTAAAGGTAGTCAGGAAACCCGACTATGTCCAAATGATAATCAGCGCAACGAAAGTCCAAAGATATGGTCCGTATGAAACAACAATTCTCCTAAATCAATTCAGACGAAGAAACTGGGGTGGATTACTAACGAGCCATTTGACAAACCATGGGGCGTCGTCTTTGGTTAGTGCATGCAAAACAACCACTACTGGGGGCTTGAATGAACAATAAGATGATAAGTCTGGGAGTGACAGTAGCCATCGGAATGGCCTTATCCGGTTTAACGCCGGCAGCGATTGTCGATAATCTTTCCATCAACGGATTCGGCTCAGTGGTTGCCGGGATTTCGGAAGAAAACACGTTCAGAAATGTGCCCTACGACGACGAAATAAATTTTACGGAAGAAAGTAAGCTGGCCGTTCAAATAATAGCCGATATGACGGAAGGGCTTTCCGCAACCGTCCAAGTTATTGGTAGAGGCTCTGAAAGCTTCGATCCGAAATTTGAATGGGCCTATCTAAGCTATGAGCTTACCGACAGTACCACCATCCGGGCGGGCCGGCTACGTGCCCCCTTCTATCGTTATAGTGACTTTTTAGACGTCGGTTTTGCCTACCCCTTTATTCGACCGCCGAAGTCGATGTATAGCCTGCAATTCTCGACTTATGACGGAATCAGCCTTCTGCATACCACGAGTTTGGGGGGGGTTGATATCAATGCAAATCTGGTTGCCGGCAATGTCGACGACAATTTTTTTGACTCAACGGAACCGACCGACGGCGAACTTAGCCCGACTTATGGCTTCAACATCCAGTTTTCCAAAGACTTTTTAACGCTCTATACGGCCTACCTTTACACCAAAGTGGATATCCCACTCGGAAGTTTGGAAACGGCAGCCGATGGACTTGAAGCCGCGGGTGCACCCACCAGCGCCACCGATAAACTGCGCATTGAGGACGATACTGGTACGTTTCTGGGACTGGGTGTTACCGTCGATTGGAACGACTTGCTGATAAATACCGAGTATTCCACGGTAGAAGTTGACGATTCGTTGACCCTAACTTCTAAAAACTGGTATTTCATGGTGGGGTATCGGATTAACGACATGTTGCCCTACCTGATGTACGAACATACCGAGAACGATAGAAACACCAGTACTGCCAATGCTTTCCCAGCGCCTTTTCGGCCGACCGTCCAGGCCGCGTTCGATGGCCAACGGTTCGAATACAGCGGTATCACCCTCGGTTTGCGCTACGATTTTCACCCCACCGCTTCATTTAAAATGGAATACAATGCCTACGACGACATCGTGGACATAACGTCCGGTTTCGGCAATGAAGATGACAAGGAATCGTTGAACGTATTTTCTGTCGGCATAGACTTTGTCTTCTAAAGGGGGCTCAGAATGAAAAGTATACTCAATAAGAATCTAATGACCCTGGCCCTTCTTTTTGCGTCGCTTACCGTTAGCGCCGACATTGCGGTAGTGGTTCATCCATCCGTACCCGATAACGGGGCTTCCGATGTCATTAGCAAAGTTTTTCTAGGTAAGGCCAAGTCGCTTCCGAGCGGTCAAAAGATCGTACCGATAAATCTGGAACAGGGCGATCCAATCCGGGAAGAATTCAATGATAAGGTACTCAACAAGTCGGAGAGCCAATTAAAGTCATACTGGTCGAAATTGATTTTTACCGGTAAGGGCCAGCCGCCGAAAGACGTCGGCAGCGAAGCTGACGTTATCAAGTTGGTGGCGGACAATCCAAACATCATCGGCTATGTCAGTCCCGGCGCCGTCACCGCCGGTGTTAAAGTCTTGGCCACCTACTAGGTATTGACCGTAAGGTCTAACCTATACGCCGGTCAGTTGTTTTTCCCTCTGACTGGCCATATCCTGATCCAATACCTAGCTAAAACCCCTATCGCCACTTTTCAATGCATGACGACCCGATTCTTACGTGAACGGATTCTGGAGGAACATATCAATTATTTTCGGTCCCTGTCCAATCAAAAACTCACCATACAGGGCCTTGGAACATTCAATCAATCCTATCGAACCTACTTTTCGCGTTAGGAAGAAATTGGGTTTATACTCACAATGGCTCTCATTCGGAGCAAGCCAGTCGCAGTCCCGGTTTCTCTAGTAGTTTTCACCACACCTTAAGAGTTTTGGCAAACACAAAAAGGAGTAACTCATGTGGGATTTTAACCTCTCTCAAGCGCTCGGCCTTATGCTAAAGACCTCACCTTTCATAGTCTTTCGAATGCTTATTTACTTCGGAATAACCCTTGCCTATATCATTGCAACTACCATTGGCGGCGCTGTCGGTTATGGCGTGACTGCATTCGGGGACAATCCGGGAGGCGGCGCTTTTTATGGCGCATTGTTTGGTTTTGCCGGCGTTAGCGGCGTTTTGTACTGGGCTCGGGAATACCTGCTTTACCTGGTGAAAGCCGGCCATATTTCCGTGCTTGTCGAAGCGATGGATGGCAAAGCGCTTCCCGAGGGCCGCGGCCAGCTGGAACACGCGCAAAAGGTGGTCAAGGAAAGGTTTAAGGAAAGCTCCATACTTTTCGGCGTTGACCAACTGATCAAAGGCATCCTGAAAGCCATTAACAGGATTATCATGAGGCTGACGAATTGGCTGCCCATTCCAAATCTCGATGGTCTGGTAAGATTCGTTAACAGTGTTCTAAATATGTCATTGACCTATGTGGACGAAGTCATTCTGGCGTACAACATAAAAACCGACAGCGAAAATCCCTGGCAATCCAGCAAGGATGCGCTCATTTTGTATGCCCAAAACTACAAGGTAATGCTGAAGAACGCTTTTTTCCTGATGCTATTTATGTATCTCGTAGCCTTTCTGGTTTTTCTGGTATTCCTCGCCCCAATCGGCTTGCTAATGAGCATGTTCCCGGGTTCGGTCGGCGGATGGAGCTTTATTATTGCCCTCGTTTTTGCCTGGAGCGTGAAAGCGGCACTGCTGGAACCATTGGCAATTACTGCCATGATGCAGGTTTATTTTAAAACGATCGAAGGACAGGAACCTAACCCCGAATGGGAAGAAAAACTTTCCATGGCTTCCGACAAATTTAAGGAAATGCGTGAAAAAGCAGAAAGTTATGTCAGAGAACATATGTCCACCACCCGTCCTGCTAGCACAGGCGAAAGCTCGCCGAAAAGCCCCGAACCACCGCCGGGTAGCCAGCCCTAAAGAATGCAGGAAGACTTGAAGTTAGTAGTGGAAGAAGGCAGTTGGACAAATCCCCCTTCAAATTACCAGTGCACTTCCAAGCAGGTATACATCGAAGCTGAAGAGCATACCGATTTCTGGCAAAGAAGCTATTATGGATTTCAAAACAAGAATGCTCTTGCCTAGCCACGTTGTCTTAAGCAGTTTCCTGACCGGCAAGAATCAGGTGATATGGCAACATGCGTTGATCGGAGGCTTTTGAAGTTGCGGTTACCTGATTAGACTTAATGAAGACAACTAATCTTCCAATACTAACGCATATAAAAGCTTCTTTCTTATATTCGCACTGCCGGTACCTAGCGCTGAAAAATGTCCGATAATCCGCTGCCAGTAGCCCTTTTCAATATTGAATTCGCCAAATCCCACATAGGCAAAACTAATAGAAAAAGGAAGTCGATCCTCAACATCGCCTGAGATACGCTCCGCATAACCTTCGGCATGCTCGACCAACAAAAACTCAACTTCTGCTATGGACCCAAGCTGCGTTTGCTTAATATTCTTTAGCCACGCTTGATTATGCTGTGAAGCATTATTTGCAATTAATCCTGACCCCAATGTAAGCAGCTGAACTGGGATTGACCAACGATCACCGACTTCCACCTTCTTTTGAGGTAAATAGAGTAGCATGGTGGTTGCATTGCGCTCCCTTTGACTTCGATAAAAGCTTAGCTCATGACTATTACCCGAAAGATCCATGTCGATATGCATTTGGATTGTGCCGGCAAAAGCGCCAACCCTATGACGAAATTCTTGTTCTTCTGCATTCTTAGGTTCCCCTTCAAATGCCATAGGAATGCCTACCATTTCAACGCGTAAAACATCATTGTTTATATTGGGGGTCAACGTTGCCCTGACGTGCAACTGTTCAATGTTTATTGGCATTTCCCGGATCTTATCTATCTCATGAGCAAGAAGATCGGGGTCGTTAGTCAACAAATTGAAATCTAAAACAGCAACATCATCAGTAATTGGAAGTTCTAAAACTGTTCGATAATGAATGCCTCTAACAGTGTCCGGGTTCCAGCGTAACTCCACAGCGCTAACAACCTGAACAGAAAAAGCAAAGTATAGAGAGAATATCCATAGCATCCTCATTTTAAAGTTCCTTCCTTTGGATGCATGGCAATTAACGAAACGCTTTGATATAAGCCGAAATCACTAAACAGACGCCCGGTATACCGCTTCCATCGGTGTTGGTCGAGCAAAAAATCTCCTACGGCAAAGTAGGTAGACTCGACATCAAATCGCTCAACTCCTTTTTCATCTACCTTGTAGCGAATTTCACCTTTCACTTTTTCTGAAAGCAGGTAAACAATTTCTGCAACCCGCCCTTCTCCGTCTACATCTTTTATTGAACGTAACCAAATTTTGTTAATTCGCTCAGTATTGTCTGCTATGAATGCTGTATTCAGCGACGTTAAGGTGACAGGTAATGTCCAGGAATCGCCAACTTGTTGGTCTTCATCAGGAAATTCGAACAGCAGTGACACCAGATTTTTTTGAAAGGGTTTGAGATAAAAAAGACGGTTTTGGCCCTTTTCGTTAACTCGCGTATACAATTGAGGACTACCGACGTTTTTTGCTAATTGTTCTCTATGTAAGCGCTCTACTTCATCTTTGGGCTCAGTGTCATAGCTGATTGAAGCCAATGTCATATTCACTTCAATATCGTTTTTTGATTTGCCGGTAATCTGTACCTGAATAGGTAACTTTCCTACCTCTAAAGGCAATGAACGCAACTGCTGTATTTGGGAATCTAGTAGTTCAGGGTCTTGAAGTAACTTGTTGATATCAACCTTCATATCAACAGGAAATGCGCCAGTACTGGCACGATAGTGTGCCAGCACATCTGATTGCCAATTGAGTTGTACGCTAGGCTGCAAGCCACAAGCAGTGAGCGCTAACATGAGAGGTAAAAGTAATATCTTCATACAGACATGCGAGTTCCTGGAGTTAGAGAAGAGTACATTTCTCAAATTTGTGTGCGATATATCTTACAGTGTGAAAGGAAAAGGATGAAAATTCTGGCCATTTGGCAAATACTAAAGGAGTATAGAGAGCACAAATTCAAGTATTTAGCAGTCTGTTGGCAGAACGAAATAGTTTTCATTGCTTGATATTTTAGAAAGTTTTCTTTAGCCTTCCCCCCTGCAATTAAACAGACAGCCGGGCATTCACCGGTATTTAAGTGAGTAAAAGATACAGAACGCAATTTGCAATAACATTAACCCAAACTCCTTCCTCTAAGCATTCAAATAGTCGTTCATCCGACGAGATTTACCAAATAAAACAATACCTTCAGTCTCTTCTCCTGGACCTAGACGGTGTGATTCAAAGTCCAAAGTTCCACCCGGAACGAGACGCTTTGTACCATTCTCTGCAGGTTTTTCAGTTGGCCATCAAAGAAACCACAGATCCAGAATTGTGGGCGGCGGCGTTGTTTCACGATGTCGGCAAAGCCGTTGATACTGCAAACCACGAAGTAATCGGTGGAGAGATGTTGACTGGTCTTCTGTCGCCAAGAATTACATGGCTGATATACCACCACCTGCATTTGTTAAAAAAACCAAAGTGGAGGCAATCAAAACTTAAAGGCAGCCCGAAACTTGCTGATTTGGAAATGCTGCGTCGGTGGGACTTGGGTGGTCGCCACACCCATGTGGATGTCATGGATGTTGAATCTGCCATGGATATATTGTTTTCACATGGCGCTCTTCTAACGATGCAGAAATCGACGGATTATTCCAGTCTATCCATTTGCTAGTCAGTTCCTAAATCATTCTATCAACTTAGTAAATTCAGGCAAAAGAATGCCTATCAAAACCATGAAAAATTCATCGAGAAGACTTACTCAGATGCGCACTGAATTGGCCAAGGAAGCTGCCCGCTTAATGTACGAGGAAGAAGTGAAGCAATATCATGATGCCAAACGGTTGGCAGCGAAACGCATTTTGGGTCGAAGTGGCAAGCGCAGGATCTGCTTCCGCCCTCAGCATCTTCCTTCCAACGGAGAGATTTCCCTAGAAGTAGCGAAACTCGCAGATCTCTATGAAGGCGACAAACGGACACAGTTATTATTCGCCATGCGGATTATCGCTTTGGAGGTAATGGACGAACTAAAGTCCTTCTTTCCTCGATTAATCGGGTCCGTTAGCACAGGAAGAGCAAGAAGAGGAAGCGACATAGATTTGCATGTTTTCGCGGACAGTCTGGAGCCTCTTGTTCAAAAGATTTATTTTTTACAGTGGCCGTATGAAGCCAAACAGGTAATCATTCGAAGTGGTGCAGCGATTCGCGAGTATACACATCTGCTGATAACCCGAGAATTCCCTGTGGAATTATCGGTTTATCCCTTACGGGAATTGAAAGTGACGGGCCGCAGCAGTACAGACGGTAAACCTATCCAACGATTAAAACCTACAGCATTGCAAAATTTAATTATGGAAGAACACCCTGAATACTGGGAGCATTATCTTTCTACGCAAGAAGTTGTCGGGCTTGATTGATATAGCACTAAGGAAAGCGGATAAGTTAGTCTAAATAATTTGGGTCCGCTTCCCTTCTCTACCTACAGTCCAACCGCCAGCTCACGGGTAAGTTGAGCCGCCGATATTTCCTTGCATCCGCCGACATTCTGCCCGGCCCATAGAGGCGAAAAATCACCCGAGCCTTTACTTTCCGCCTGAACGCGCAGAGGAGCGATGGCTGCGGAAGCCAATGGGAACTCCGGTGTTTCAGAATTGATGGGGCCAAGATCTTTTATAATGCGGTTCACAATACCGCGCGCCGGCCGTCCTGAGAAAAGGTTAGTGACTGCCGTATGATGGGCAGCCTTACTTTGTAAAGCGGCACGGTGGACTTTACTGGTAGTGGCTTCGGGGCAAAGCAAATAAGCCGTTCCTAACTGCACTCCGGCTGCGCCCAAGGCCATTGCAGCCGAAACACCAGCCCTATCTGCGATTCCTCCGGCGGCAACGACCGGCACGTCTACCGCTTGCACAATTTGCGATACCAGTGCGAATGTGCCGCACTGGGTTGTCAGGTCGTCCGTCAAGAACATGCCGCGGTGGCCGCCCGCTTCAAGACCCTGTGCAATAATGATGTCGACTCCACGGGCTTCGAGCCAACGCGCTTCTTCAACAGTGGTGGCAGAGGACAAAATCTTAGCGCCCCATCCGCGTACCCGTTCCAGCAATTCCGTCGAAGGCAAACCAAAATGGAAACTGACCACGGCGGGTTTGAATTCCTCCAAAACCTCAGCAGCCACCAAACTGAATGGCGAACGTCCTGCTCCGGTAGGCAAGGCGTCAGGGTCAACTCCATACTCCTGATAGTAGGGTGTAAGCGTTGTTCGCCAGGACGCTTCACGTTCGGCATTTGGCGTGGGCGGCGTATGGCAGAAGAAATTAACGTTAAAAGGTTTATTCGTTTGTGATTTGATAGTATTCAACTCGTCACGCATAGCGTCAAGACTGAGCATGGCACAGGGCAGAGAACCCAGCCCCCCGGCCCTAGAAACGGCTACCGCTAGCGCACTCCCCTGCACTCCCGCCATCGGCGCCTGAATGATCGGTAATTCCATATCCAGAAGCTGTTGGATAGTCACTGACTGCACTCCGAATAGTTTTCAACTCGCGACACTACACTTTCCTTTCTTGGTTTTTCAAGAATCCGGTTGGGTATCTTAATGCGTTTTCAAAGCCGGCATTGAAGTGTTATTGATTTTACAACTTAAATGCAGTTGAGATCTTTAGCCAGGACGCAAGCAATGCATCGCGTAACGAACCATCAAGAAAAATTCTGGCCAGATTCTCCTCTACCTGATTTTGAAAGCCGGGATATACATGCAGTAAGTCGTTTAGCGCTAGTTCGGCTTCGGCTTCCCGGCCCAGTTCTATATAGATCAAAGTAAGAAAAAAATGAAACAAATAGAACTGTGTTGCACGAAATTTAAGCGCAAGCACTAACGCATCGTTATATTGTCGGTTAATGAAGGCATGAAGCACTTTTGCAATGAAGTACCAGTCCGGGTGCAATGGGTTTAGGCTAATCGCTTTGTCAACCATGGTTAAACCCTGGGTCCAATCTCCAATCAAGCAATACAAGGTTCCCAGATCTGCTAGCGTGTAGGCATCCTTCGAGTTGATTCTAAGTGCGGTATCGGCTGCCTGTTGGAACTTGCCAATTTCCTTGCGACAGTAATGGACAATTGCCAGCTGTTGAAAGGCTCTACAATTTTCCGGATCAAGCGTAGTCGCTCTGGTAGCTGCATCTAATGCGATATCCAGGGCTGAACCCTCAGAGCGTCTATTAAACGCGAAACGATATTCGTCGCCATATAACCACGCCAGCATAATCCAGGCATCAGCGTAATCCGGGTTCTTCGCCACGGTTTGTTCCAAACCGGAACGGACCAAAGCATGCTTCGATATGGTCGGATTTTCTATATATTCATAGGCGCGCAATACCCACTCATAGTGCGTCAAGTTTTTTGGCGGTTTACGCAACGCCTGCCGGGTACGATGACGGTTAATTGCGCCATAAGACAAAGCAACCCTTGCCAGAACCTTTTCTGCAATATCTTCCTGAACCGCAAAAAGCGAAGCAGCGGACATTTTGGCGCTAAAACTCTCAGCCCAAACAGTGGCATTAGTCTGGACATCGATCAGTTGCAAATTCAACCTGAAGTGATCAGCGGCAGTGAGAATATGGCCGGTCAACACATATTCAATGCCATAGTCTTGATGGAGCAAGAGCAGACTTTGATCGACATTGTTAAAATGCTCCAACGCGTGTCGCCCGACAATTGTTATGTCCGAGTAGCGTGTCAATAAAGTACTGATTTCTTCGGTTAAACCAGCACTAAAGTAATTTTCGTCTTCCTTCCTCAACATTTGAAACGGAAAAATCGCCATCTTGACGGGCTTGGTTTCGGATTCCGGCACGTCAGGCAGTTGAACGGCGCGCTCTGCCTGTACCGACTCCATGACTGGAACATAGGTTCCCTTCGGCAAAGCAATCCGAACCGGATCGCCAAGACCTTCCGTCAGGTAATAATGTTCGAGTTTTTTTCGGAGCTTTCCCGCTTGGACGCGGACGATGGGATCGTTATTGGTATCGAAATCAGCGGAACGCTCAAAAACATCAACGCCAATGGTATAACCCTTCAGCAAATGAGCGTTGCCATTTAAGGTTTGGGTAACCAGATAGGAAAGCAACGCCTGCAACCGGTGAGAATTCTTAAATTCTTCACTCTGCACGAGCCGATTTAACTGCAGTTCTATTTCCCGCTGATTTTCCATGCTTCGAGTCCGCATTTAGCCAGTCTTACTCAAGCATCCTGCCGGTTAACGGTAAATTACTTCGATTTTTCCATCGAAAAGTAAATCATGCCGTTAAATGTTGAACAATTTTAGCACAGGCCCGACAGATGTCGTCGCCCCCCCAATACGAGAGCTGATCAATGAGTACATTGCTATATTTGCCATTTTCCACCCTTGTTGCCGCACAGGATTTTCAAATTTCTGTTCTGCGCTACATGGCCGCCGAAGAGTCAGAGGTAGCGGATGCATGTCTTATCATGCGGGATCAATTCGACCGTATATATATTCAATATAATCAACTGCTTACAAGCAAAGGATTAATAGGCGCCGAATTCTGGGAAGTACTGATCATGGCGCTGTTATCCAAACCGCAAATTGGCAGATTCGACCGGGACTCAAGTTCGGTCAACCTCAGTCTTCACTGCAACCACCCTGTTTTACAGGATATCGCTGACCACCTTCAGCTAGAACGTTCGGCGATAATCTTATTGTTACGGAATACCAGCGCAAGGTTTCTTAGCATGCGGCTGAAGGCCGTTCATCCCAGCACCCTTCGCATTCCGTTTACTGATCAAGATGACCTGGCGATCCAGCAAACAATCTCACGGAAACGCCGGGTGCCTCGCTCCGTCTGCCAGTCGGATGCTATCTGTGCTCTCGCTTAACCGTAATTTACTGCCTAAGTTTTAAACGCTTTGGCATCCTGTGAAGTACTGGTTACAACCTGTTACGGTAGTGAACTAACCCTCCCGGTAAATCAATAGATCTCAGGAGCTAGTAAACAATGACCAAGTTGATGAGACAAAAATTGTGTTCCACTTTCCTGAGTGTCTGCGCCGCCGGCATAGTGCTGCTTTTGACTTTCAAATATATTGTCGAGTCCGAAAAGAATAATCAAATGGCTCAGCTAGACAAAGCCTACTTACTTATTCGCAGTGTCGTAGACGAGGTTAACAGCGTATTACGCAATCTAAATGAGTTGAATTACCGGGTATGTCACGATGAAACGATGGCAGAGATGGAACGTGCGCTGTTTAGATCCCAGTTCCTGAAGGAAATTGGCTTCATTCAAAACAAGCATATTACCTGCACGACTTCAGGAGGCATATTGCCTGCGCCAATTCCCGAACCGCCGGCCACCTATGCGACACCCCGCAACACCAAGGTATTGACCGACCACCCCTTGGCATTATTCGCCAACCAGGAGGTTCAGAAAACTGCAATTATCTCTGAACAAGGAAATTACAACGTCGTTATTCACAGTAGCGCATTGGAGTTATTGGATATTCCGCCGAAAGGACTGCAAATTGTATTTTCCGACTATGACTCTTTTCATCACGTTTACGGTAGCAAAGGCATATATCAACCCATTAACAAGTTGCTTACCATGAGCCTATTCGACTCCCGCAGTCTCTATTCACAAAAGTGCGACGAAATGCTTGGTTACTGTGTCGCTGCCAAGATTGGGGCGCTGGTAATATGGAAAAGGAATCAAAACCCTATCTTGGTGTCATTTATCATTGCCGGGTTTTTGTTTTGGTTATGTATGAGGAACCTATACCCGTTTGAACACCGGCTCTCCAGCACACGATATCGTGTCAAGTCGGGTATAGACAATGACTTCTTTTATAGCGTTTACCAACCCATTGTTCAGTTAAGTTCCGAACGCATGATAGGATGCGAGGTACTTGCACGTTATCAGGATAGATTTGGGCCCCTCTACCCCGATCAGTTTATTCCGCTGTTAAAAGAACACAGACTCACCTGGCAGTTTACAACACAGCAGTTTCGAAAAACATTTATAGAGCTAAGCGACCTGAGTTTGCCGCGTGACTTCAAAGTCAGCTTTAACCTGTTTCCCGATGATCTGACGCCCGAAAACGTAAAGGAACTCATCCGCATAGTAAGTCCCTATTTATCCAAGTATGATATCAATATTGAAATTGTTGAAGACCAAGTTTTAGACCGGCAGGAAGCCAAAAGACAAATAGCGAAACTCTCGGATGTGGGATTAAAGATTTCGATCGACGATTTCGGCACCGGCTATTCGAACCTGGGCCAACTTGAGTCTATAAACTGCCACAACCTGAAAATCGACCGGCAATTTATCAGCAACATTGAAAAAAGCTCATTGTTGTCATCATTGGTCCCCCAGATTAGCGCAATTGCTAGTCGGCTCGGCTTGTCTTGTATTGCAGAAGGCATTGAAAACAAAGAACAGAAAGAACTCGTCGAAGCACAAGGTATAGAATTTGGCCAAGGGTGGTATTTCGGTAAACCCATGGCAATACAGCATTGGGCGGGTTTCATTCAGGAAAAAAGCAAGCAATGCACGAAACATGATACTAAGCCTGTCGAGTCACCCGTGCATGCTTGTGTATAACCCAAAATTAGCGACGGCCACTGTGATTCAGGATAACGCCCGGTGACTAATCCGATCTACATTCTATTATCCATGACTAAGTCTTCTCCAGTTGGTCCTTCAAGGAAGATACCTGCATCTCTGCAGTATAAAAATCGAACTCTTCAATTTTTTCAATAATGGCCTTCATCTCGTTGCTGTATTTTTCTCCAAGCATCGGCTGAAGCCGGTTTGCCGCAATGGAAGACCTGACGCTATGGTTCCTTAAGTGAGCTAGTAGTTCCTGTAACGCCGAAATAGAATTTTCCGAAATGTTTTCCGATTCGTCGGATAGTAAATCGCTTTTGCTATCGAGTGAATTTAAGGAATCCACAACTTCAGCAACTGCTTCCTCCACGGCGTCCAGAAGCTCTCGTGAGTTCCCGGAATTGTTCTCATAGGCTTCCTCAAGTGCTTTTGCAGTCGCTTCCACTCTTGTCAGGCCTAGGTAACCGGCCTGACCTTTCAACGTGTGAACGCATCTAACGGTGGCTTCTATATCTCCCTGTTGTTCAATTTCGGCAAACGCAGAAGCGAACCCGGCTTGGCTTTCTTTAAACTTGAACAGCATCTTTCGATAAAAATCGACATTTTGATTTACGTGCTTCAAACCGGATTTACTATCGATACCGGGGAGGCTGGGAACTCCGCGCATATTCATTTGAGTTTCATTTGTGGTTGCTGCGCACCCATTTGCTTTTTGCTTTGGTTTTAACCAGGTTGCGAGGGTTTTGTATAGATGATTCACATCTATGGGTTTCGCCACGAAATCACTCATGCCGCATTCTTTAATTTTTTCTAAATCATGCCTCATGACATTAGCCGTCAAAGCGATAACTGGCAGATCTTGAAACTTCTCCTGTTCCCTTATTTTTCGCGTTGTCGTGTAACCGTCCATTACTGGCATCTGGCAATCCATCAATACGGCATTAACCTTCTCTGCAGCCAGCACATCCAGCGCTTCTTGTCCGTTTAAGGCCGTAACCACATGCACACCTAAATTATTTAGTAGTTCGAGAGCAATTTCCTGGTTGATGGGGTTATCCTCTACCAGCAAAATCTTATAGTCGCTGAAATCTTTAGCCAAAAAATCTGCGTTGATACCCAGATTGCCTGTATTTCTGGGGGAGGGATTTCCTTGCTGAACAGCCATAACTGCCGTGAATGAAAACTTCGATCCTTGATTTATCCTGCTTTCGACCCATAGCCTACCGCCCATCATTTCAACCAAATTCTTGCTAATAGTCAGTCCCAACCCAGTCCCGCCATACTCCCGAGTTGTTGAGGAATCAGCCTGCGTGAAGGCCTCGAAGAGTTTTGCTTGTATTTCCTCAGAAATACCAATTCCTGAATCCACCACGGAAAACTCCAATTCGGTATCTGTACTATTTCGATTTTTGACGATGACCTTGATAGAAATTGCACCATTTATCGGCGTAAACTTGACGGCATTATTGCCCAGATTCAATATTATTTGGCCGAGTCTCAGAGGGTCTCCCACAAGAGCGGTTGGCACCGATGATCCAACGTTAACCTTAAATTTGATTGACTTTTCCATACAACGCACATCCAGAATATTCCGAACATGCTCGATCACATCTTCCAGCCGAAATCTTATTGATTCAAGTTCGAGTTTACCCGCCTCTATTTTGGAAACATCGAGTATATCGTTGATAATTTGCAATAAGCCGTCTGCGGATCTATGAATTTTCTGCAGGTAATTACGCTGTTTCGGAGTAGGAGAGGATTGCAGCGCCAAAAAAGACAACCCCATTATCGCATTCATGGGGGTACGTATTTCGTGCGACATATTTGCCAAAAAGTCTGTCTTTGCCTGTGTGGCATCTTGCGCTTCTTTAATCGCATCGAAAAGAATGCGTTCTGATTCTTTTCTGGCTGTTATGTCCCGAATTATGGCAGTAAAATATGTGGCATCCTGAATTACGGTTTCCGCCACCGTGAGATCAATTGGAAAAACTTGCCCGTTTTTACGCCTCCCGGTTCTTTCCCGGTTTTTACCGATTACATGTTTAGTGCCGGTTTCATAATAATTAAGTAGATACTGATCGTGATCGCTTCGGTAAGGATCGGACATTAACATTGATACGTTATGCCCCAATACCTCCTCAATCGAGTAGCCAAAAATCCTCTCCGCTGCGGGACTGAACTCCTCTATTAGCCCTTTGGTATCTATAACAATTATTGCATCCGCAGCTGTTTCGATTATCGCCCGCATCCTTGCTTCACTTTTCTGTAGGTACTGCTCCTTTCTCAATTGCTCACTAACATCTTGAACAATCCCAACAACCTTGCTCGTATTATCGTCAGGATTATGGATGTGTTCAGCGACCATTCTGAGATGCAGGAGCTTCTCCTGTACTTCAATCTGGTAGTTGAGGTCAAGAAACTCCTTCTCGCTATGAAAGAGATTTCGCAGCATTTCAGCCTGTTGCTTTACGTCGCCGACAGCATGGCGGAAGAGTATATCCGCCGAACCTTCCTCCTTTCGGTCAATCCCTAAAATATCAAACGCTTCGATGGAAAAATCACACTCCCCGGTCAAGGTGTCAATTTCCCAACGGCCAAGCTTTGCCAGTTTTTGGGCATGCTGGTAGTTGATATTGGCATTTTTGAGCGCATTAGTGCGTTGATTAACGCAAGACTCGAGCGTAGCACGATTTCTTTCGAGGTCTGCTATATGGCTTGATATAGAGATTCTCATTTCCTCAAAAACGTTCGCCAGAGTCACCAACTCAGCGCTGCCTTTTATCTGAAGCGACCGATGATAGTTACCCTTGGCTAACAATAGCGCATGGTCGACCAATTTGGATATCGGCCTGGTGACAAAAACGCGAAGAACCACCATGACTCCGACGATTAGCAGAATGCCGATCATCCAGAATAGTCCTACTTTGTAATAGATATGCCTCACCATATTTAATCGTTTGTATGCGAGATCGTATTGGATATAAACCAGGCCTCTTCGACTGGACGGCAACCCGCCCTCCGAAGGCAACGAAAAACTTAAAAACCCGTCTGCATTTTCGTTTTCTTGGTCGATAATGATCTGAAGCGGATGTTCCTTGAGGAAGCGTAGTAGTAGTTCTTCCTTGATAGAGGGGTTCCAATCCACGAGCATTTGCTTCTGACTTGCAAAGTGATTCGATATGATTATGCGGCCGGTGTCGTCTACAATAGCGACATGCAGGACTCCAGGGATAGTGCCTATAAATGTGATCTCGTGTCTGAGCTTCTCATAATCATTTTTGGCTGCGACAATTTCAGTCCTGGCTTTCAAGGAACTTAATAAATAGTCGATTTGAGACTTCCCTTCAGTCTCCATAACATGAACCGTACTCCAGTAGACAATTCCCGAACTTAAGAGAATAGAAAAGAAGACAATAATGAGAGTACTGACCGGCGCCCAAAATGTTAAAGAATTAGACAATCGCTTTTTCATCGCCCTATTTATATGCAAATATGCCTAAAATAACTCAATTTCCTGGCTAAACTTCTGAACTTCCTTTGGCTCAAAAAGTTTTATAACCGCATCGAGTTCTCGGTCTGTTGAATAGCCGGAGCGCAGCGTGGCATCGGCACTGTTTCGAGCGCTTTTAATTAATCTTATTAACTTCTCTTCTGTCCGTAGAGATACGTCATCATCGAACCCCGCCTCCGAGAAAACCCGGTCAAAACGATCTTCCAGATCATCGATTAACTTCACGATTTCCAATGTATTTTCTTCGTTCTGATTTTTAAAATTCCTGACTGCCGATCTGAGACGGGATTCTATTGAAATCTTAATGGCGCACTGTTCAACGCCATCCATTAGGTAGGCGATATAATCACGCATCGCGCCGCATTTGATATCATCTTTGGGCATGTTTTTCACAAGCAAAGAAGCGGAACTCCAATTGAACGCAGCCCGATGGTTGCCAAATTCGAGAATTCTGGAATCCTCGCTGAGCGATTCCAATAGAGCCACCTCAATATTCTTATGTAAACTATCATCAAAAAAACAGTATTCACCAGTCATCTGCGGGCGAAAAATTAAAGTGCATTTCAACCCAAATGCTTTGGTGATTTTAAACAATGCTTCGGCTAATTGATCATACCGTTGTATGTTATTACTCCCGCGAAAAAAGCCTAGAACCAGGCCTAAGTATGAAAGTTCTGAAAATGCTTGTTGCGCTATACCCTCCGTGTCCTGTGAGCCGGAATCCGCCTTCTGCGAATATTCTAAAAGTATTTCAATTTTCTTAATGAGTTCCTGAGGTTCTGCGGGTTTTGTTATAAAGTCATTGCCCCCAACATCGTAAGCCTTCATTCGTTCTTCCAAAGAGCTTAGGCCGGATAGAAAAAGAATGGGGGTTTTATTTCCCGCTTTTCTAAGGATTTCACAGGTCTCATATCCACTAATTTCCGGCATTCGGATATCCATGAGAATGATGTCGGGATTTACTGAATCCATTATGTCTAAAGCCATCTTCCCATTTAAGGCGGTTTCCAATTGAAAATGGTCCTTGAGCGCATTTAAGTGGTACTCCAGTACAATCTCATCATCGTCCACTAATAGTATTTTTTTCATGCTGCTAGTCCTGCGGTTTGCATATAATGTAGTTAATCAAAAAGCGGCGTTTTGCCAACTGCTGATCCAGTCCGTAAAACCTTCCGCTGGAAGTGGTTTGGCAATGAAGTATCCTTGAGCCAGATCGCAGTTCAATTTTGCTAAAAGTTCCCAATCTTCAAGTGTTTCTACACCTTCAGCAACGATAAGCATATTTAGTTTTTTTCCTAATTCGATGCTCGATTCCAAAATGGCTTTAGCGGCATGATTCTTTGACGCTCCATTAACGAAGGCACGATCAATTTTTAACTCTGTGAATGGTATATTTTTTAACTGAGATAAGGAGGAATACCCTGTACCAAAATCATCTATGCTAAGTGCAAAACCCTTTAATCGTATCCGGGTCAAAACATCCAGTGAAGCAGCCATGTTTTCGATCAAACGGGTTTCGGTAATTTCAAGTGCAATTGATGAACATGGGACGTTATTGATACTTGCCAGGTCTTCAATTTGCTCAGGCAGATCGATGGAGCTTAAACTGTCTGTAGATAAATTTATGCTAAGTAAAATGTCCGGATGAGTGCTTGTTCTCCATCTATCAAGTTGTGCAAGAGCCTGGCGGAAAATACTGTGGGTCAGCGCATCAATTAGTCCGCTTTCTTCCGCGACGGAAATGAAAGAAATTGGTGAAATAACTCCTTTAGTAGGATGATTCCATCTAGCTAGTACTTCTGCAGAATGGAGTTTTTTACTTCCAATTTCTATTTTAGGTTGAAAATAGGGAACGATTTGCTCGTTTACGATGGCTTCTTTCAGATCGTCGGCGGAGACGAGACTCAAGGGCTTTATTGCTAGATTTTTTGACTGCTCAAGAGAATGCATCAAGTTTTTCTTGAGAATGTCTGTTGGTACGGGCTTTGACAGTGCGCCAAGAACGTTTAACCTATGAGCGTCTGCCAGGCTTTTAACGGCCATTAGAATTTTGTTGTCTTCGGCACTGAGCAGCAGAATAGAGCCTGGGTAGTTTCGCGCCGCGAGATTTCTTATCACCTCGATTCCATCCATTTCCGGCATCTTTAAATCGACTAAAATAACGTCGAAAATTCCACCGCCATCAATTTTCTTTAACGCTTCTTTGCCGCCCTGACAAAATGTAGATTGTATTATACCAATCTCTTCCAAATTCATTGCGAGTAGTTCGTGAATGAATAGGTCGTCGTCTATTACCATCAATCGCAACGAACTTAATACTACATCAGTCGCCATGTTCCGATTCTCTATTTTTACGAAGCGGCACAGCCAAATGAAAGCTAGAACCTTTGCCTTCCTCACTTTCCGCCCAAATTCTACCCTCGAGTAACTGCGTCAGTTCGTAAGCAATCGCCAGACCGAGTCCGATGCCACCGCGCTGTTTTGTATTAGTTGTGTCGGTATTTTCAAACCTTGAGAACAACGTTTCCATTTTGGATTTTGAAATACCGATGCCGTTATCTTGAACTGTAAACTGTAGCAAGACAGTATCTTTCGATTCTTGTAATAACTTAGATGAAAGGTAAACAGCGCTGTCGGTATGACTGAACTTTATAGCGTTGCTAATGAGCTGATAGAGAATTTGAGTTATCCGGTACTGATCCCCGAATACAGTTCTTGGAATTGGGTTCTCCAGTTTTATCCGGATGTCGATGTTCTTTTGCAAAGCTTCACGCTCAACTGAATCGCTGATCTGGTGAAGGACTTCTATTAAGTTAAATTTGACGGTTACGAACTCCAGCTTACCTGATTCTATCTTGGAATACTCAATAAGATCATTAAGCATGTGTAGCAGTTTTTGCGCAGATGACTTGGCCTTATACAAGTAATTCTGTTGGCGAACATCGAGATTCGTTTCCTGCGCGAGTTGAAGCATCCCAATGACCGCATTCATTGGATTGAGGATTTCATAAGATATATTAGACAAAAACTCACTTCTTGCCTGATTGCCTTTCTCTGCCCGGTTTTTTGCCAACAAAAGTTCCGCCTGGAGGCGTTTCGATCTTGTGATATCGTGACTTAAACACAATATGATGTTGCACTTTTCTTCATCGTCAAACAAAGGAACTTTTGTCGTCAGATACTGATGGTCGGAGCCATCCCGATGAGGTAGATTCTCTTCGTAAGTGATAGGTTTCTTATCTTTTAAAACTTTTTTATCCGCATCGTCGGATAGCTCGGCACAAGCTGGAGGAAGTATATCTTCAATCAACTGATTGATAATTTGTTCTGAACCCAGATTAAGAGATTTCTTAAACTGCTTATTGACCCTGATGATGGTACCTTGCGCTGATTTAGTGTAGAAAATTTCCGGCAAGTGGTCGATAATCGCTTCCAGCTGCTGCTGGTTATTTTGCAGTTTATCGTTCAAGCCTTTAATGTGCTTTCTTTTTCGTTCCAATTCATACATCGACTGCTTGGAAGAAACTAAGTTTTTAACCCTGGCCACCAACTCTTCCTCGTTCACGGGCTTGGGCACGTAGTCGCTCACCCCGATGTTAAACAATTGCTTACGTCTCGAAATATCATCGTATCCGGTCAACGCCAGGATCGGCACATTTCCCTTGTCTGTTGAACTGCCTCTAATCCTGCGGATAAGGTCCAATCCAGATAGTTGGCCCGTTAAAAACAGATCAGTTACCACAATGTCGTAGTTTTGCCGATGAAAGCTTTCTAGAGCCCCTTCCGCGGTTTCAAACGCATCGACCTCCAACCCGCGACTCTCAAAAATTGCGCTGATAAGCAGCCTTTGAGACTTCAGATCTTCCACATACAGCACTCGTCCATAAAACTTGCTTTGTTTGACCTGCAGCCTAAGGATAAAGTTGACAAGCGAATCCAACTCATTATTGTTGAAAGAGGCTGATATATTTGACTTTGCATAGGGTTGTTCGAACTCAGAAGAGTGTTCAGGGGTAAGCAATATTATGGGAGTACAAATAGATTTAAGCTTTCGTTGAACTTCGTCGGCAAAATCAATTCCGGTAGTATTACCCAAATGTAGCGCCGTACAAATTAGGCTATATTTATTTGTCGAAACCTGCTCTATAGCTTCAACAGTATTGCTGCGATGAGTGAGATGAATGTCTTGCTTATCCTCTAGCAGCTGGGTCATCATTCTATAATACAGTCGTGAAGTATCCAGGACTAAAATGTTCATTCTTTCTCACTTTCTGGTCGCATGTTAGTTATCGAAACCCTTTAGCAAAAAAACTTTAAGGACTTAAATACTCATCCGCTTTACGTTGTCGGCCATAAGAGAGATTAGCCACGCTGAACTTCAGTAATTTAAGAGGCGATAGACGAACAAAGTCTGACGCGGTTTGGTGAAACTGCCCAGCCCAACCAAGGAACTGTTCCACTACCCAAGATTGCTTATCTTGAACAAAGTGTGGTGTTTGAAGTAAGAATTGGCAAAAGCGGGCGTGTGAGATATTTCTGAAAAACGTGTAAGACATATCTCACAGTCTTATCCTGCACGAATAGGCTTTGAAGCTCGTTTGTTTCCCTGGATAATGGGAACAAAGGAGCACTATTGTGACCCAAATTAAAAAACTTGGCCTGATGGTTGGAATACAGAGAGCCGCCTAGTCACCAATAGAAGGCATCCGATAGAAGGCATCAGAGCGGCAATCCGCAGCCTTGGAAAGGAGGTAGGTAGAGGCTTTGTTATATTTCTTCGGCCTCAATCACAGTGTAATCTACATTTAGTACTCCTTCGAATCCTCGTCTCGCTCGTTTACCCTGCGTACCCCAAAGGTAACCGAAGGAGGAATACCCATGCCTAAATCAATATCTGAAACCCTGTAATTGCAACCTCTAGCCCTTAGGATTGCATTTACTTTTTCCTGCTTCTCAACCGCTTTAATCACGGTATTTGCGATGACTTCATCACTGCTAAAAGCGGTAACGGATTCATTTACTTTATCGCTAAGCTCTTTTGCTTTGTCTAAAAAGCCCATTTTATCTCCTTGATGAAGAGTTAATTCATTGGCTAAGGCATGGATATTCCCTCTATTGAAGATTCATTCCCTTCAGACTCATACCAAGCTATTCGTTATCCAAGGCCTTTTTAAGGATGGAATTATAAAGAGAGTAAAGTTTCATTTCCGGCATCTGAAACTCAGGATTCCGTTTAAATAGCGGCATAACCCTTTTTGAGTCTTCAATAGCTTTATGCAAAAAGTATAAATCTTCGTCCAGCAGTCTGCCTCCGTTTCCGACATGGTTGTCGAGATCTAACAGTCTTGGCAAACTCAGATTTAGCCGTCCTAAAACAACAGTCATCAATGACATATCTTTTCTCTTGTTCATTAGAGTCTCCTACATTGGTGCATACAAAGTGTGTTAGGTTCATCGGGGCAGTTCGTATCGGGCCAACAGATTTATTGCAAGGCAATCCATTAGGCAGAAAAACTGTTTGACTGCCCGATAACTAGTTACCGGGCAAAATTGCAGGAATTTGTATATTTGAGGGAGCATCGGAATTTTTCGTTAGCATCGCGTACAGTACCGGCGTGACGCCTAAGGTCAAAACGGTGCCTATAGCCAAACCGAAAGCGATCACACTCGCCATTCCATAAAACAGAGGATCTACAGAAACAATTAGGGGCAGTAAACCTAATATGGTGGTGACCATTGTCATTATGATGGGTCTAAGACGCTGCTTTGATGCTTGAATAATAGCGTTATGAAGATCCTTGAATCTGGTTCGTTCAATATCGATGCGATCAATTAAAACAATCGCATTATTGATTACTATTCCAGCGAGCGATAACAGCCCGAGAATTACCATGAAACCAAACTCGGCCCCCATCAACTGTAGACCTATAGCGGCGCCTATAACCACGAGTGGAATGGTCGCCAATATCATCAATGGCCTTTTAAAACCATTGAACTGGGCAACCAATAAGATAATCACCAGCCCCATACAAAGCGGCATATTTGCAGCAAGCGCTTTTTTGCCAGTGGCTGAATCGGCAATGATTCCATCAATTTCTACGGTGTGTCCCGGAGGTAGCATCAGATCCAGCTTATCTAGAATAGGCTTTATTAGAGGCACCAAATCCTCCGGTGATTTATCAAGAGGTCTCCCTTCTACCGTTGAAACCCGGGTCAGATCTTCACGCTGGATGGCACCGAACTCACTGTCAATTTGAACATCGGCAACTTGTAAAATGGGTATGTATTCACCGCTGGCATTTTCTATGTTCAGTCCATAAAGTTGAGTAAGATCTCGACGTTGGTTCTGGTCACCCCGCATGACAATCGGCAGAGCATCGTCGCCTTCGTAATAAGCTGATACTGCATTTCCGGAGTAAAACCGAGATAAGGAGGAGGCGACCTGATCGCTGGATACGCCGGCGCGCCGGGCTTTTGCTTGATCCAAGACTATACTTGCTTTAGGAACCGGGCTTTCCCAATCTTGCCAAACATCGATTAGACCGGGCACTTCTTTGAGCATTTCAGCCAGCTTTTTTCCTTTCTCATATACAACTTGCGCATCCGGCCCTTTTACCTGCAAATGAATAATATTCGGGTCGGTCGGGCCAAGGAACATATCCGCCACTCGCACGTTAATGTCCGGAAATTGCCGGGAGAAAAGTAAACGCAGCTCCTTTATCGTGGTTTCCATATTCTCGGGTTCGTCTACGTTCGCAACAATGAAGCCTCGATTTGAAGCTACGGCTAACGGTGAAAGAGACAGGACAAAGCGGGGTCCGCCATAGCCTGCATAAGCTGCATAATCCTCTATTGCAGGAAAGCGTTCCTCGTCTACAAGATAATTGAAGACTTGCTTAAGAACTGTATTGGTTTGATTCAATGTTGCACTAGAGGCTAATTCCAAAGTGATTAGCACTTGAGACCGGTCGCTATTGGGAAAAAACTTCTTGGGAGCATTCATTATCCCCATCACGCCCAAGACAAACATTAGAATCATTGCGCTGATGAAGAGCTTCTTATGACAAAGCAAGTTTCTCAGCAATACACCATATCCCGCTTCAATCTTGGCAAAATAAGTGGGTTGATGATGTTTTTTTCCCGTTTGTTTCTCTGGAAGCTTCATAAATCTCTTACAGAGAATAGGTGTAACGGTCATTGCCAACACCCATGAGGTCAGCAACGATACAAGTACAATTTGGGAAATAGAACGAGTGTATTCACCTGATGTATGTTCGGCTAACATCAAGGGCAAAAACACCAGAATAGTCGTTAGCGTTGAAGCCAGGAGGGGTAAAGCCAGCTCTTTCCCTGTAGCACTGAGGGCTTCATTTCTACTGACGCCAGACTCAAGACGCCGCTTAAAGTCCTCTGCTATCACTATGCCATTATCAACCAGCAGACCCAATGCAATAACCAGTGTTGCAAGGCTCATTCTCTGCAAAGGTATATCCCAAATCCCCATTGCAGCTAAGGTAATCAGCATGACACCGGGGACAATCGCACCGACAATTAAGCCGGTTCTGACTCCCAAAAAAAGAATAACTACTGCCAATACAATCACTAAAGTTTGTATGACACTGTAAGTTACACCGAACACTGCATTTTCTACCTGTTCTGCCTGGTCGGTGACTATATCCAGCTCAACTCCGTAAGGTAGGCTTTGCTCAATCTTACCAAGCTCCGCCTTTAACAGTGGTGAGTAGTCTAAACTTCGCACGCCATCGAGCATGGCTATCGCGAAGATAATTGCAGGTTCGCCATTAAAGTAAGCAGATGTTAATGGAGGATCGACAACTTCTCGGGATATCGTAGCGATATCACCCAGAGAAATAATTTGATTCTGACTGGGAGAGCTGATTAGTAAAGATTCGAGTTCAGCAATTGTCTTAATTTGTCCACTTGGGTTGATAAGAAATCTGGTTTTACCTAAATCGATTTCACCGCCTGGCTTGATAACATTCTGAGATTTAAGGGTGTTGGCTATTTGCTGTTGAGTAATGCCGAACTCACCAATAGTTTCGTTAGAAAACTCCACGACTATCTGTTCAGGAAGAACACCGTGGAGATCCACCTTTTTAGTACCTTTGACATTAAATAATTGGTCCCGAACATGCTGTGCGAAATCAAATTTTTCTCCCGCTCTGTATCCTTCACCAGTTAAAGCCACAGTCATTACAGCAACATCGCCATATTGGTCATTGACTATCGATCTGGACGTACCACTTGGTAAAACTGATTGCGCCGCCTCGACTTGCTCTTTCAAATCATCCCAGATTAGGTCTAGATCGGTATATTTATCGTGGGCTTTTGCGTAGATGATAGAAATACCATTTCGACTGGTGGAACGTATTTCATCAATTTCGGGAATTTCCCTAATGTATTCCTCCAACTTCTTTGTGATCAATAACTCAACATTATCAGAAGACAATCCTGGAAAGCTCGTCGTTACTACGGCTTCCCGCACAGTTATTTCCGGGTCTTCCTGCGCCGGTAAGGAAAAGTAGTTAACAATCCCCATCAGCATTAGCAAACCCACCAAGGACAATACGACTGGCTGATAACGATCAGCAATCACTGATATATTCATTAGTGATGAGCCCTATGGATTGTAACGAAGTGGTTTATCAGCCAGCAGCGTGACTTCCTGTCCGTTGCTTAGGAACGAAACACCTTTACTTGCGATAATCTCTCCAGGCTTAAGCGGTCCGGTCGCTAACACTCCATCTTTATCCAAAGCGACTACTTTTAACGCAACATCAGATAAAGTGCTGTCCTGCCGGTTGTACCGAAACACTTTAATAATATCGTTCTGTGAAGCCAGAAAGGCACCATGGGGAATGAACAATGATGCCGGGGAGTTGGTTTTCGAAACTTTGGTTTGCAGAAGAACTTGAGCAGTCAATCCACTTTTAACAGTTTTAAAGTTACCATCTATTTGTAGGGTAGCTTCAAAGCTATTTGTGTTTGCTGTTGTACTGCTAATCTCTGACATAGTTGCGGGAATCGGTTCTTCGGATAAGCCCGGAATCATCACCAAATGTTGGCTATTTACTTCAATGTCAAAAATCAGACTTTCCGGTAGGTGAATGACAACCTCTACCTGCCCTTTGGATCCAAGAATATGAAAGGCCTCCTGCCGGGCGGCTATATTTTGTGATTGTTCAATGAGGCGTCTCGATATGCTGCCGGCATAAGGGGCTACCAGAATGCCATCAGCCACCCGCTTTTTAGCTTGGTTTAATCTCGCGGTCACAGCGTCGACATTCGCATTGGCACTTTTCAATCTGGTTTGAGAGATCTCATAGCTTTCCTGGCTAACCCAACCATCCACTATTAGATTTTTGCGCCGTTTATAATCCAGTAACCTCTCAAACTGTATAGACTTTGCTTCCTCAAGTACGCTGGCTAGCTCTGCAACTTCAAGGTTCCTTTCGGTTTGCTCCAATTGCGCCAGAACTTGGCCTTTTCTTACCTCATCGCCGACGTCTACCAGTACTTTTTCAACTTTTCCACTTGTTTCGAAACTAAGAATGGCCTGAATTGAGTTCCTAGTCGTGCCAGAAATTGGCAGTTGATGAGGTTGCTGATAACTAGCCACTTCAGTCCAAAATATCGGACGCTTATCCTGCTCAGCATGAACAAATGAACAGGACAATAACGCTTGTAAAAGGATCAACTGGATAAGTCGCTTATGGCTCATATTCTCCTCCGAAAAATGGTACTGATGAATACCATCGATATGGTAGCACATGAGCGAACAACAATGGTACTATCAAATACCATAATTAATGTTAATGGTGGAAACACATGCCTAAAGGAGTTGAAAAGCGAAACGCAGCTCTATTGGACGTTGCCAAAGAACTATTTATTGAGAAAGGATATAAGGAAGTATCACTTGATATGGTAATCGCCAGAGCAGGAGGATCAAGGCGCAATATTTACAACCGGTTCGGAAGCAAAAAAGGGCTTTTTATTGCAACGATTGAAGCCAGATTGGACGAGATTGTCCAACTGATCTCTACTGAGGATCGGGAGAAGGGAGATCCCGAAGAAGTGCTAACGAGAATTGGTATTCGTCTTGTCACGGGTATCACCAACCCAGGAACCATAGCCTTGTTTCGCACGGTTATCGCAGAAATCAACAACTTCCCGGAGATTGGCGAAAAGCTCTATCAGCAAGGTCCATTGCGCTCTTACAAAGTCATTAGCAATTACCTGAAACATCTTGTTAAACAAGGATATTTATCCATACCTGACTGCGACCAAGCCGCTATTCAGCTGGTTGAAATGATGCGAGGTCATCTTCAGATCAGATCCCTACTTTGCACTGAACAACAGGTTAAAAAAGTAGAAATTGAGCAAAATGTAAAATCTGCCGTTAACAGTTTTCTGAAAATGTATGCCACAGAATCCTTATCGAATCGTGAGTAAACAACCTTTGTCAGTACCCCTCCATCTTGTTGAAGCTGATCAAAGGCACTAGTTATCCAACGCAGCCCGGCACGGGGTCATGTCGATTAAAAAGTCTTCTGGGTAAACCGACAGGAATATCCGGCTGTATTGCGAGTGCCGAACAGCCGGGATCACCAAACTCCCAATACCGCGAGGGGGCATAAATGGATAATTTTACGTGCCTCCACCATCTTTTCTCCAGCCTACCGGTCTCCCCCGCTTTCCCGGTCTGATTTTTTTCTGGCTTAGATTCTCAAGTTCTTCGATAAATCGTTCATCTCCTAACGCAAGCCCTTTATTAGCTGAGTGGCGTATGTCCTCCAGCAACTTACTTTCCAATTCCGACCGACAAAACTCGCGGTAGCGTTTTTGCCTGGTTTTATTTCTTTTGGCCAGCTCCAGGTAAATCGGATGTGGCGTCAGTAGATCACTCTGCAATCCCAGTGCATTACAACGGTAGCTGGACCAGTCGTATTCAGCCGGGTCTTCCACTAACCCGGCTCTGACGGGATTGAGTTCTATGTAGCGGTATAGCCGGAGAAGGTATTCGTCAGCATTGACCATTGACGACTTGAAACGCCCTTTGAAGTGTCCCGGATTTGTCGGAGGGTCTATTTCTTGAGAGGATAGACCTTATGAAAAAAGGAAATCGATATTCACCCGAGTTCAGAGAAAGAGCTGTT
>JANQMN010000086.1 GCA_028280065.1 Hahella sp. | reverse complement strand
TCCGGTATCAAACCCTCAAAAGCTGGACCTGTGAACGCCGTGTTGTCGGAAAGGCAGAGTATATGCGTAAAGGGGAGAATCCCCGTTTCATCGTGACGTTGCATATTCTGGACGAACGTGAACAGCCATTCCCGCCGTTTTTCAAATTAATCGGAATACGCACATTTCACATTATTTTACAGAATTAGCAATAGATACTTCGGTTATCTTGAGCTTGGTCTATTGGACTAATAGGTCGTTTGCTATTCTCTGAAAATAATGGTGGTGCAAGGTAGTTTTATCAGTGGCAGACAAAATTGATTGGCAAGAGGCAATGTCGGTTGGCAACCCATTGATCGATGATCAGCATCGACAATTGATTAATATCTACAACTGGTTGGTTGAGTTAGAGCAAGAGTCAGTCAGCGCTGTCGATCAATTGTTTGTTCAACTCCTAAATTACGCGTCTGAACACTTTGCTTGCGAAGAAGAATGCTTCCACCATGCCGATCACCCACTATTTGATGCCCATAAACAAGAGCATGATGACTTTCTCGATAAGGTGCTCCATCTTCAGCAAGAGTGGGAATCCAGCAAGACGCTCATACTGCATGAGGTGAAAAGCTTTCTGCGGGAGTGGTTGCTGGAACATATTTGTATCAGTGATAAAAACCTATTCGATCGAATGGAGGAGTAGCGCTAATATGTTGTCACTGTTAGCAAGTTTGCTGACTAAACCCGCATGTTCACCTCACTGAGCTTATCCAGCGTTTCACGCAATTCTTGAATAGACTGTTCAGCCTCCAGTATTTCTTGAATCATGGGGTTTTTCCCAAAATCCAGCGGGCTTCCGCAGTGGCAGTTATATTCCTTTAATCGGCGGACCCAGCTTAAGCGTAAGCCGATTTTATTTCCGCAGTTTTCACAAGAAAATAGCAAGATTTCCTCTTTCGGCAGACTCATAGCAATACTCCTACATCGAACGCTACCTATTAGTTGGTCATCTCTATGCTGTGCAATTTCATAGTAATGAATGCGAGGGCCGTCATTCCTACAACTTTAGTCTATCCATTCGAGGAGAAAGCTTGGATTAATAACGCCAGAGTACAACCTGGATACGGCACAGTTTTGGAAATTGCCAGCTATATCAATTTGATAAAGCAGTTTGATCACCCGTTTGTTAAGAGGTTTTTAGCTCGGTTTGGGTAAATTGATCTAGGTCAATTATGCGTGATTTGGTTGCGTTTTGCCCAAAAGCAACTCTTCTCCCTCGATTTCGTCGAATACTTGTCCAGCTTACTCAATAGTATTCCTTTCAGCCGAAACTCAGAAAGAACTTGGCAATCTTGAGATCGACTGTAACCAGTAGCTTCAGCGCTTCCCAGTCGCCGTTATTTAGCCTGGCCAACCATTTACCTACGCAATGAGCGAAACATCGCCTGGTTGGCTGTCAATTAAAAGCCGTTTGAGTTCTGTCCTCTGTAATTGGGTTCCACTTTGGATCTCGACATAATAGCTGTCAGCCTTATGACCATACTGGTCTATATGGAACATTGAAACTGTCGTAAGCGATGTTCTGTCCAAAAAAGTGCAAATGACAGCAGTTCGGCAACATCTCAGCACCCCTGTATTGCACGCAAAATAGGTTTTGCGGCCAAGTTAGTGCACTCGAGGGTAAAATCGAATTCACTACAAACTTGTAAGTTACTAACTGATCTTGATCACCTTTTGGAAACGTAGAGAATCTATGCTGCAACCTGGTAGAGGAAACGACATAAGCGGTTAGGAACATGATTGGTAATCAAGATTTAGTCCATATAGGAGAGTATAAAATCCAGCTGTTGGCTACGAGTGGTCGTTCTTACGGCTATGAATTTCAGCCGAACAAAGAGTCAGCCAAAAGACGTTCAAAAATATTACAACGGTGCGGATACTCTGTAGTGATTTACCGAATCAAAGAGAAAGGCGTGCTGGAAGCGCTGACATAGTCTTGTAACGACCATACCCAATGCGCCAACTATCCGAAACTCGTGATGAAATAGGGTCCAAAAAATTGTCTATCTAAAGACAAAGTGGATGAGCAAAATAACCGTAAACAGCAGAATAGAGTTTAACTGCGGGTCGAATTTTTGCCTAACACCCACCTTTTTATAAGAAATTAGAGCCAATCAAGTTCTTATAGCCTTGGCAACTGAACCTGCACTGACTGTAATGAGTTAGCCGGCAGCTTGAGATCCGCTTGCTGCGCCCCGATTTGTAATATTGGACGAAGTGCCTGTTTTGTTGTGTTCAAGACTTGAACAGTGAGTAAACCGTCGCTATTTATTGTGGCGTTCACATGCAACGCATCATCATCCATGTCACCGAGATAAGTATCCACCTGTACCGCCTTATCACCTGGTCTGATGGTTCTGCTAAATTGGCTTAACACATGGTAAATCGGTGTGTAATAAATCTCTCTTGACGCCAAGTCAATCATGATAGGGGCGCCACAATAATTGCCTACATGGTTGGGTCCGCCCTGGCTGTCCAGCACGATATTCCAGTCAATCCATCCGCTCATCCAGTGATTCAGGCTGACGATGATATTGCGGGCATATCTGTGGACTGGCGTATACATGGGGTGGTCTTCCGGTTTTGGCGCCCAGGTCGCGGAATAAGCCCAGTCGGTTGCTGTTTTGTTCCACCAGAAGGCGTCGTTGCCGAACCAATCTTCTTCCTGGAAACCTTCGGGGTCGGTCACGCCGCCAGGAGCGAGCTTGCCTAAGTCGTCGATCGTGCCTTCCGTGTGGATGATATCGAACTCGGGAAATTTCTTGTGCACGCGCTCCAGAGTCTCTTCATAGACCTTTTCGGTGCTTGAGTACCAATGAACAGCAGTGCCATAAACATATTGCGCTGCTTCCTTGTCGCCGAGAATGACGTCTGTCCAGTCTTCGAGGTGGTCACGGTTTTGATCATAGATTAGCAGGTTAATATGGTCGTGTTGGCTGGACCTTAGCTTTGGGCCAAGATGTTGCTTGATAAAATCCCGTTGGGATTCCGGGGTAAAATGCATGCTTTCCCACTGACCGCTATTGCCGTTGGGTTCATTGACTGGGGTTAGTCCCCAGATATCGACGCCTGCCTGCTGGTAACTATCGAGATATCTGATCAGGTAGTCTGCATAGGTTGCCTGGTATTCCGGCTTTAGTTGGCCTCCGGTTCCCAGATAGTTGTTCTCCGGTGTCGGTGGTATGTACCAGGTTTCGATATCCTTCATCCAGGGCGGGGCCGTCCAAGCGGACGCTACGATGCGAAATTGTTTATCCTTTTGCCCTTCCTTAATTGCCAGGGCTTGTTGAATCATCGGCAATACATCGAAGCTCTCGTCCCTAATGCCGGGATACTCCGTCTTGTCGAATCCATCGATATCGGGAGCGATGGTAAAGTGTTCCAGGGCTTTGTCGCCGGGTACGGATGCATAGCTGGTTTTGCCTTCGACGGAAAAGTCGGTCGACGCGATGGGGGTTCTTGCCAAGGAAAAATTAGCGCCACTCGCCCCGTAGACGTTCTGCAACAGGGCATCCCGCCGCGGTTTATCAAGGTGCGCCAATACAAATGCCGAGGATTCGGTAAAGGAGGAGCCGATACCGACAATAGTTTGTTTGATAACGTCCGGGCGGACCACAATTGTGGCATCTGCAGATGTACCTTCCTCGAAAACGATATTGGCTTGCGGAGCGAGCTTCGCGCCCGCTTCGCTGGTGACGAGAATCGTGGAAGTCCTGGTTAACCGGTAATTTTTTGCTTCTACCTCTGTACCGGATGTAGCTTTTTCTCGAATGTTATCAATTGGTTCGGGTGGAATGAGGTTGCACCCGGAAAAAACCAAGGTTGTGGCAACTAGTAACGCTCTGCCTCCAAAATATTTCATTTTCTTTTCCCTGTCTGATGTTGGTGAGAATCATAAAAACTCAGCAAATTAATAACTAGGGCAGGGATGTACAGCTCAACTTGCGGCGAGTCCGTTTCAACGAAAAACAGTATTTGACCCTGTCGTTTCGCGGGAAAATTTCACCGCAGTCGTATTGGTCGTGTGGTTGGTCCGCCTTAACGCGTTTAGGTTGCTATGCGGTCTCGATTGTAGATGATGACTCAATTGGTGAGAAACTGAGCAATTGGTAAGTTTAGAGAAGTGGATGTTGGCAGATTATGTCGTGGCTTAAGGTTTTATTGTCATGGGTGGTTGTGATTATGCTTTGTTCCTGCGCTTCGGACCGGTCGGAAGAAGTAGTCAAGTCTGCGCCGAAAAGTGTGGCAATTCCAAACTACCTGGATTCCGTTGTGTTGGCGATAAACGTCGGTGGCGCTGCCTACACCGGCCTGGATGGAATTCGTTATCAGGCGGATTTGTCAACTGTGGGCGGCGAAGTTGGCCAGTCGAAAGGTATAAAGGGTTCACAGGATCCAACGCTTTATCAGTCCTATCGTATTGGTCGGTTAGCTCTGGATCTACCGCTGGAAAATGGTTTATACGATCTGGTTTTTAAGTTTGCTGAGCCGTTCGAAACACCCGTTGGCGAGCGCGTTTTCGATGTGCTGGCCCAGGGACAGGTAGTCATCCCTCAATTAGATGTCCGGCTGGCCCGTGACGGCAAGATTCTATCCTCTCTGGCGCGTACCGTTACTGATCTCAAGGTATCTGACGGCAAGTTGAAAATTGGATTCAATGCAAAAGAAGGTATCCCTGTTCTGCATGCACTGGTCGTCCGCAAAAAACAGGCAATGTCTTACCAATGGAAATTGGTTTGGCAGGATGAGTTTAATTATGCCGGCCGGCCGAATCCGGACAAGTGGAACTTCAACATTTGGCCGGCCCGTAAAGTAAATGATGAAGATCAGGCCTACACCGAACGCTTAAAGAATGCGCGGGTTGAAAACGGCAAGTTAATAATCGAAGCGCATAAAGAAGACTACGGAAATGCGAAATATACTTCCGCCCGGTTAACCAACCAGGACAAAGGAGACATGCTTTACGGCCGTGCCGATATCCGTGCCAAGCTGCCGGCTGGCCAGGGCACCTGGTCGGCAATTTGGATGTTACCTACGAACCCGTTTAAGTATGCAACGACCTGTGAAGCCGGTGCCGATTGGCAGGGGAGTTCCACATGCGATGCCTGGCCCAACTCGGGCGAAATCGACATCATGGAGCATGTCGGTTATGACATGAATCGAATTCATGGCACCGTGCATACAAAGGACTATTACTGGGTGGAATGGGAGCAGCGCAAAGGCAGTATTGAAGGCAAGAATGTCGCTGAAGAATTTCATGTTTACTCTGTCGAATGGACTCCGGATTCGATAGTCGTTCTGTTTGATGATGTGCCTTACTTCTATTATGCGAATGAGGGTACAGGTTGGAAATCCTGGCCGTTCGATCATCCCTTTCACATTATATTAAATTTAGCCGTCGGCGGTTTCTGGGGACGTGCCGGCGGCCCTATAGACGACAGTATTTTTCCTGCGCGGATGGAAGTTGATTACGTTCGCATATATGAACCTGTTGGTTCTAAGTAACCGAATTCAAATAAAAATAAAATTTCTTTTAATTTTTAGTGAGAGATATTTAACATGGCAAATGCACTAGGCCAGTTGACAAAGTCGGTATCTGGCGAGTTTGTAACGAGAGGTGGGGAACGGTTTTATGCGATCCGTAATTCGGATCAAATGGCGCCTTTTTTTGTTAGCGTTGTCTCAGACAGTGACCATTGGTTGTTCGTCTCTTCAACAGGCGGCTTGACTGCCGGGCGGGTTTCACCGGAAACGGCGCTTTTCCCTTATGAACCGGTCGATAAAATCTATGACAGTGCAAATCACACAGGCTCCAAGACCCTTATCAAGGTTAATGGCGGTAGTCAGACTTACCATTGGGAACCGTTTAATGTCGAGCATGGCGATCGGTTTGAACTGAGTCGGCACCTGTACAAAAACCTTCTTGGCAATAAGATTTGTTTTGAAGAAATCAATCACGATTTAAACCTCACTTTTCGCTACACCTGGATGACCAGCGATGCGTACGGTTTTGTCAGGCATGCGGAAATCATTAACACGGGTGAATTTCCAACCGCGATTGAGATAGTGGACGGATTGCAGAATGTTTTACCCGCAGGCACTCCGCGATTTGCCCAAACCAATTCCAGTAATCTTGTCGATGCCTATAAGTGGAGCGAACTGGAAGAGTCTACCGGGCTCGCCATGTATACCCTTTACTCCGGTATTACGGATCGCGCCGAGCCTTGCGAATCGCTTAAAGCCAACACCGTTTTTTCTCTGGGATTACCTGGCGCCAAGGTTTTATTGAGCAATCTGCAGGCGCGGAACATCTTTCGCAAACAACCAATACAGCAAGAGAGCTGTAAGCGTGGGGTACGCGGGGCATACCTGGTCTACACAGCTTTTGATCTGCCTCCAACCTCCGCTAAAGATTGGAGAATTGTCGCTAATTTAGAACATTCGCAAACCCAAGTGACAGCTTTGATTGGTCAACTGAAGACTTCGGACAAGCTGCTGGAGTCCGTTGAGACATCTGTTGCCGAGGGAAGTGACGCATTGGCGAGAATCATGGGTGCTGCCGATGGCTTTCAGGCCACCGACGAAGAAAATGTATCTGTTCACCACTACGCCAATGTTCTGTTTAACGTATTACGCGGTGGAATCTTCGACCAACAATATCAGATTCCCTCGGCGGATTTTGTAAAAAACATCAAGATGTTCAATAAGGCTGTTTTCGAGAATAACGAAGCCATGCTTAACGAACTGCCGGATTTGGTTTCCCTGGGAGTTTTGTTAGTGAAGATCCAGGCAACAGCAGACCCTCAACTGGAACGCTTGTGTATGGAATATCTGCCGATTACCTTTGGCCGCCGGCATGGGGATCCAAGCCGTCCATGGAATCAGTTTGCGATCAAGTTGAAAGACGACGATGGCAGCCGCTTACTTTCTTACCAGGGTAACTGGCGTGATATTTTTCAGAACTGGGAAGCATTGTCATTCAGTTATCCTGAGTTTATCGAAAGTGTCATAGCCAAGTTCGTCAATGCTTCAACTGTCGACGGTTACAATCCTTATCGTATCACCAAAGAAGGGATTGATTGGGAAATGGAAGAACCTGACGATCCATGGAGTTATATCGGTTATTGGGGTGATCATCAGATCATCTATCTGTTGAAGTTGCTTGAGCAATCGAAAAAGTTTCACCCGAGTAAACTGCGCGATATGCTGTATCGCCAGGTATTCTGCTATGCCAATGTGCCATACAGAATCAAGTCATTTGCACAACTTGTCGAAAATCCGAAGGATACGGTTGCTTATGACAACGTGTTGGCCGCGCAGATCGAAGAACGCGTCAAGGCGATCGGAAGCGATGGCAAACTGGTATTGGACGATAAAGGCGCTGTCTACCAGGTCAACCTCTTGGAAAAACTGCTAGTGCCATTGCTCAGCAAGCTCAGCAACCTGGTTCTTGACGGTGGCATCTGGTTGAACACCCAGCGCCCGGAATGGAACGATGCCAACAACGCGTTGGTGGGACAGGGCCTGTCCATGGTGACGCTGTACTACCTGAGACGTTATCTGACATTTATGCAGGAACTGCTTGCCAATGAAACAGAAGCGGCGCAGCTTTCCGGTGAAGTCTGTGACTGGTTGATCACCACCGCCAATATTCTGGCGAATGTGAAACTTCGCCTGGACATTCAGCCGGTATCAGACGGGTTGCGCTACGAGACCATGGAGCAATTGGGCAAAGCCGGTAGCGATTACCGTCAGAAAGTTTATGAGAACCAAGGTTTCGTTGATCGCACCTTTATGGGCATGAATGCCATCAAGGAGCTTTTGGCAAACGCAATGGTTGCGGTAGACCATAGCATTGCGGCAAATGAGCGAAAGGACGGACTCTATCACGCCTACAACCTTCTAAGCCTGAAGGATCAGAAGGCGGATGTGGAAAATCTCTATGCCATGCTTGAAGGGCAGGTGGCGATATTGAGTTCCGGCGGGATTTCTCCCGCACAAGCTGCCAACGTTGTGGAGAATCTGTTCGCCAGTGATGTTTACCGTAAAGATCAGCATACCTTCATGTTGTATCCCGACCGTTCACTGCTGTTCTATCTCAACAAAAACTGCGTGCCTAGGGAAGACGCCGAGCAAATTCCCGTAATCAAGAGAATGCTTGCCATCGGAGATCGCCGTCTTATCGAATCAGACGAACAGGGAACCATTCGGTTTGACGCCGACTTGAAGAACTCGGGGGCTCTGAAAGAAACCATTTACGGGTTAAGTGAAGACTATCCGGAGATTGTTGAATCTCAGGCTGAGATTCTTGCATTGTATGAAAAAGTCTTTAACCACAAAGCATTCACCGGGCGTTCCGGTGGTATGTTCGGATTCGAAGGACTGGGCTGCATCTACTGGCACATGGTGTCGAAAATGCTGTTGGCCGTGCAGGAGAATTTCTTCCGTGCGGTGAATGAAAAAGCCGATCCGGCGGTTATTGAGCGGCTAGGCAACCTGTACTACAAAGTGCGTTATGGCATCGGATTCAACAAGTCTCCTCAAGAGTACGGCGCGTTTCCAACCGATCCCTACTCTCACACCCCGGGCCATGCCGGCGCCCAGCAGCCGGGTATGACCGGTCAGGTCAAGGAAGAAGTCCTTTCGCGTTTTGGCGAACTGGGAATTCATGTCGAAAACGGTGCAGTGCGTTTTAATCCCGCGCTGCTCAGAACATGCGAATTTGCCACGGATGCCAAAGATCTGAAATACCTGGATGTTCATGAAAACTGGCAGCGGTTGGAAGTCCAACCGGGCGAGTTAGGATTTACTTGGTGCCAGGTACCGATTCTCTACCGTCTGGTGAATGATGCACAGCCATCAATCGAGATAGTTACCCATGATGGCAATACTGAACGCAGTGATGTGCTGGAACTGTCAACAGTAATGAGTCAGCAACTGTTTCGAAGAACCGGAATGGTTACCAAGATTGTTGTTTCTGTGACTGAGAAGGAACTGTTTAACTGATTTTCAACCAGAAACGAATGTTTCTGACTGAGAGCTAGCCTGGCACAAGGATGTGCCGGATGACCCGCCCGGCATCGAAATCGATAGTCTTAGCCAGTGATTTAGGTAGGGGCGGATGGAGAAGAAAATCCGGGGAACATCACCTACACTCAAGGATTACACAAACTTGGAAATCATATCCTCAAATCATCTGGTTCCCGCTTTAATGACCAATAAAGCCATTCACAAGCTGCTATACAATTTCCATGAGGAGGCAGGGTATCTCTTTTGGATCTGGCAGGCGGGTTATTGGCTGTTTTTTTGTGTTGTCAACTTTATTACGCTCACGCTCTGGTATAGCGATCCTAGTTGGCCCTATATCGTGCATACGCTGGTCCAGGCGGTCGCCGGACTCATGCTTTCCCTTTGTCTATATCCGGCGTACATCAAACTTTGGTACGAGAAACCTGTCTACAGGATTTCAGCCGTCCTGTTCCTCGTCGTCCTGGTTTCGCTGATCTGGACGCTGTTCCGGATGGATACCTTTATCCGTTTTACCGGGGAAACCCACATTTGGGAGGATTTCGGCGGCTGGTATCATGCCAGCATCTTCATCTTCTTATGCTGGGCCTGCATGTTCCATGGAACGCTCTATTATTTTTTGCTGGAAAAAGAGCATCACGAAATGCTTAAAGCTGAGGCGGAAGCCCGTGAAGAGCAGGTAAAACGCATGCAGGCGCAGACCGTGGCGCGGGATGCGCAGATAAAAATGCTGCGCTATCAGCTCAATCCGCATTTCCTGTGCAACACTCTGAATGCGATCAACTCGCTGGTGGAGGCGGGAGTGTCCGAAACCGCCCAGGATATGACGGTTAAACTGAGCCGGTTTTTACGCTACTCATTGGATAACAATCCCGATACGAAGGTTCTCCTGGAAAAAGAAGTCAGCGCGCTGAATCTATATCTGGATATCGAAAAGACCCGGTTTGCCGAGCGCCTGCAAATCGACTCCGATATCTCGGAGGAGGCCCGCGTCGGGCACATACCCAGTCTGATTCTGCAACCTGTCATTGAAAACTCGATGAAATATGCGATTTCAAAGAATGAGGAAGGCGGCGTTATCGGCATTAAAGCCAGAGTGGAAAATGGTCAATTGGTGGTAGAACTCTGGGATACGGGGTCCGGAGATCCTGCGGATTTAGCACATATCGATAGTCTGAGCCGTGATGGTGTGGGCATTCGCAATACGGAACAGCGTTTGAGAACCCTTTACGAAGATAACTTTGAATTTAAACTCAGTGCACGGAAGGGCGGGGGGTTGCAGACCACCATCCGAATTCCCTATCAGCCGGGCGATCAGGCGGCATTGAGGAAAATTGGTCAACACTAGGGCGGAATTCAACACTAGGGCAAGAAGAGTATGACAACGTTAAGAGCACTTATTGTCGATGACGAACCGTTGGCGTTGAGTTTGTTAAAGGCGAAGTTAAACAAGGTGTCCAATGTCGAGGTCATCGGCGAATGCAAAAATGGCCGGGAAGCGATTACCGCGACATCGGACTTATCCCCGGATATACTGTTTCTGGACATCCAGATGCCCGGCCTCAACGGCTTTGATGTGGTTAAACGGCTTCAGACCGACACAGCGCCGATGATTGTATTCACTACCGCCTTCGAGCAGTACGCATTGGACGCTTTTGATGTGCATGCGGTGGACTATATTCTCAAACCCATTGACGATGAGCGTATTCAACGTGCTGTTGATCGGGCCATTGCCCGCATTGAGTCTGCCCCTGACGAGGAAAGTCAAAAGTCTCGGGTGGTGCAGGCGATTGATGCCATTAACGAGCGCGAACTGAAAGAAAAGAATATCGTTCCACAGGACGAGCAGCATTATGCTGTTGATCAAAAAATCGTGATTAGGGAAAGAGAGGAAATTATTCTGCTCGACCAGGAAAAGGTCGAGTGGGTAGATGCAGCCGGCGACTACTGTTGTCTGCATGCGGAAGGTAAAACCTATATCAAGCGGATAAAGCTCAAGGATCTCCTTAAAGAATTAGACTCGAATATCTTTAAGCGGGTGCATCGTTCGACCATCGTCAACTTAAACTTTATTTTGAAAGTTATTCCCCACACCAAAGGCGAGTTTTTCCTTCAAATAAACGAGTTCGAACGGATAAAAGTAAGTAGAAACTACAAGGATGTAATTCGCACCTATCTCGCGAACATGGACTGACAGATACTGTTTGGATTTGCACTGAGATAGCCCTGGATGTCACGACGGCGTTGTTTCCCAGTACGCTGGATTTATTCGGAATCCCTTTCAACTTCTTAATTGTCCACCCTGCCTCGTTTAGCACTTAGCCGTCTCCTCAATTTGTTACTTTAACCAAGCCGGTACAGCCTGAAGTAACTCCTTCAACAACAATTGCCAACCCTTCGAGGCGTTGGAAGAGGTAAACATTATGTTAAGTCGATTTTTATCGGCCATTGTCCTGCTGTTGGCGTTTGCGCCTGCCGCATTCGCCGAGTTGACCACGTCGCAACAAATTCAACAGCTCTATATCGGGTATCTGGGCCGTGCCGCAGATGCCGCCGGACTGGCGTATTGGTCGGAAGAGGTTGATAAAGGCAATATCACCATCGACCAGATTCGGGTAAATATCGTTAACGAGCAGCCGGAATATTTGCAAAACTACGGCCGGCTGTCTAACGCTGAGCTTGCGGTGAAGGTATATGAAAACCTGTTGAACCGCGCCCCTGATCAGGCCGGACCCGATTACTGGGTTGGCGAACTCGAATCCGGAGCGGTTCCTCCCGCCAGTCTGATTATTGCCTACATCAACGGTATTTCATCGGAAGAAGATGATGGCAAATAAGCTAACCGCCGCTGATTGCTATACCAACAATCCCGATGTTTATGATCAAGAGAATGACGTGGAAAAGATGATTGCCTCACTGGACTCGTCGGCCAGTTTCCGACAATGCGCACCGGTAGCCCGCGCAGGTGAAGATCAAACCGGTATAGAACCCGGTAGTGAAGTACAGCTTAGTGGCTTTGGCAACGATGTTGAAAGCGGCTGGTCCTATCTGTGGGAACAAACTTCCGGTACCAGCGTTGAACTATCCTCCAAGCTAATCGGCGCTCCAAGCTTTATTGCCGAGAATGATGGCCTGTATACCTTTACCCTGTCGGTAACCGACGATGACGGTGCGACATCCACTGACTCCGTGGCCATAAGTGTCGGTACTGCTCCGGACCAACCGCAGGCTGTTGCAACCGGTACTTATCCCAAGTCCAAATCCGGCGACGCCATATTAGGCAATCCCGATTATTTGGCTGTTTCCTATGGCGCCTGGCGGTCGGAAACCCGCTCGGATTCTACCGCCCCTACGGTTGGAGAACTTAAAGAGGACATGCTGATTCTGCAGGCGATGGGGGTTAAGGTCCTAAGAACCTACAACACGCAAGGTTTCCCGGATACCGCCAGTTTGCTTGTCGCTATCGAAGAGTTAATGGCGGAAGACGCCGACTTTGAAATGTATGTAATGCTGGGTGTCTGGGTTCAGGCTGAAGGCGCATATACGGCGGCAGTAAACAACAGTGCCGAAGATGCGGAGATGAATCGGGCGGAAATGGATGCTGCCATTCGAATGGCCCGGGACTACCCGGAAATTATTAAGGTGATTGCCGTCGGTAACGAGGCCATGGTCGAGTGGCAGGCCCACGATCTGCCGGTAAGTTTTGTACTGAAGTATGTGAATGAACTTCAGGAACTAAAGACTGATGGGACTATTTCATCTGATATCTGGATCACAAGTTCGGATAACCACGCGGTATGGTCCGCAACCGATCCTAATTCGGCAGGTCAACGCGATGACTTAAATGGGTTGATCGCTGCCGTTGATTTTATCTCGCTGCATACTTACCCGTTCCATGATACGCATTGGGCTCCCGACTTTTGGCAAGTACCGGAAGACGAAGCTAACTTATCCGGCCAGGAACAGATCGATGTGGCGATGGACCGTGCGGTAAAACGCGCAATCGAGCAGTATGCGGCCGCTCAGGCTTATATGCGGAGTATCGGTATAAACAAACAGATCCATATCGGTGAAACAGGCTGGGCCAGCGTGAGCAGCCCCGGTGGCGAAGACTTTACGGCGTCAGGGTCCGGTGCCGCAGACGAATACAAGCAAAAAGTTTATTACGACGCGCTTCGGGAATGGTCGAATGCATTTGGCGCTTCCTTATTCTTCTTCGAGGCGTTTGACGAGCAGTGGAAAGCAGGTACGGAAAATCCACCCGAGCATCCGGAAAAGAACTTCGGCCTGATCAACCTTTCAGGCGAAGCCAAATATCTGCTTTGGGACTTGGTCGATGCCGGTGTCTTTGACGGCTTATCACGCGGCGACTATGCCATTACCAAGACTTACGGCGGCGACCTGGTCTCTATGATGGCCGATGTTAATGTACCTCCTGCTGCGCCGGTGACGGAAGTACCCGATGGCGGGCAGTATTATGTCTTTGACAGCACTTTACCGGAGTCTTTCCGGGTAGATGGCTGGGAAAGCACGGCGTATCTTGGCGAGGCCGATGGGTACTTACAGCTGACTCCTCCTCCTGCAGGCGGAACGAAAGCTGCGTGGGGGTGGGGCGCCGGTATTACAAAGACCGCATCCGGTTCCACGGACCTGACCTTGTATGCAAACGGCAGCTTACAGTTCGACATTAAGGGGACCACGACCACTGCCATCGATGTCGGTTTCATTACCGGGATTTATTCATGGCCGGACGGCGGAACCGAGGTTAAGAGTTCGGTGGTTTTTGGTCCCGGAGGCCGCCCGCTTACGGATGAGTTTGTGACCTATACCATTCCGATGAGTGAACTGAACACCAACGGCGCGGATTTTACCGATGTTACATCGCTGTTTTACTTCCAGGGTGCTTCCGAAGATGCCGGCACCATAGAGGTAAGGAATATATCTTTTATCCAATAACTGGCGAGTGACAGGCTATTAGAACGGCCTTGAATCCACTGGGTTCAAGGCCGTTTTCTATTTGTTTGCCAGGAAGTTATTGTGTAGCCGCACACCACCATGCTTGTTCGTCGTTAAATTGCTCTAAAAAAGAAATCAACTGATGATGAAAAGCCTTTCATTGACGGTATTTCTGCCAATTCGTGTCCTGCCAGACCTGTTTCACATTTTTCCGGTGACTTTTTTGCACCTGAACTCAACTCCTTAGGCCTTGTTTTTCATGAAAAAATGGGTGGTTTAGCTCCCATGAAAGCAGATTTAGGGTTTTTGCAATGTAGTGGTTAAAGCTTGGCAAGCTATTCCGGTGCGGCTGATTCTCGTCAAACCCAAAAAAGAAAGCGTTTTCATTTTGCCTCGTAATGCATCATAATTACGGATCTAGATTACTTGGCAATCTTAATGCTGTGCGTCATATGACTCAGCTTTGTAAGGCAGGCAATGCAAATAATAAGAAGCCAAAACATCGTAAGGTTTGGATATATTTTTCCGGCTTTTGTGTTTGTTTACTTTTTGATCGGCGCTACGAATGGCCGTATTCCGTTGTTTCCTATTAAAGGAAGCGAATTAATTGGCCTCGATTCCAGCGCAGCCTGGATCGCGTGCCTGTCGCCATTATTCTGGCTAGCGGCGGATGTGATGAGGCTGGATCCCATCTGGATAAAAAACGCTAAGATCCGGGAACATACTTCGGTAGTGTTCTATGTGGCAGCCGGCATCATCTTTGTCTTTGCCTTACTAATCAAAGGTTAAGCAACCAATCCGCTATTCATTTTCGATAGAGTACTTTTCGATTTTTTCTGTGCCTTCGGTACATAGTCGCTGGAGTCTATATTGTGCTCTTCATTGGAGTTTTGTGTTTGAACTTCTGTTGCTTTGGCTTGCGGTAGGCTGCTAATAACTGAAAGCAAGCCCAAATACTGAAACAACAAATGGCGGTAGTAACTACTTCGGTTGATAGATCTTTTTCGGCGCTCTGTTCTCAAAAAACAGTCCCCAGTGCTTTTCCGCCCCTTGTGGATTTCCCGGATTGCCTTTCCAGGGTTCGTCAAAAGCTTCGAAAAAGAAAATCGTGATATCACTGGTTTTACTGAATTCCATGAGTTCATTGAAGTAGCGGATCTGATAATCCTCATTTGCCTGGCGGGGAAACTCAGTCGCGGTGGTGGCCCATCCGGCTTCCAATACGGCAATGGGTTTGTTTGGCAGCGCCTTCTGCACGCCCAGGATGTTTTCTTTGGTGTAATCCAGCGCTTCTACGATGGTCTTGTTCTCCCAAATGGGGTAGGTGTGAACACCGATAAAGTCGACCTCCTCAGCCACTTTTTCACCATGCTTAATCCACCAGTCGTAGTTGTCGGCGACTGTTACCGGCTGTGCAATTTTGCCCCGAACATAGCGAATGTAGTCGATGATGCTCTCTTCGGTAACCATATGGTCATTCCATTCGACCAGCGCTTCGTTCCCGACATTCACCGCAACGACGATATCCGGATACTGATTGGCCAAAGTCACACCACGTTCCACCTCCTTTTGATTTTTACCCATGTTTTGCTGCAATTGCTTTTTGGGAATAGGCTTATCAAGCCAAGGGCAACCTTCGTGGTTGCTGACTTCCGCTTCCAGCCAGATGCCGAGTAATACTCTGATTGGCAGTTGATGCTGTTTGATCAAGCGCAGTGTGGTTTGGGTATTTTCCCCCGCGTCGTACATTCTGATGAGCTGAAAATCATGTGCCAGAAGAATCTGTAAATCCTCCAAAATTTCGGCATCGCTGGGATTAATGGCGCCGTCGCCCCTGTCAGGATGCTGTCCTTCCCGGAAGCCGGAGTAGGCTACCGCCATATTTTCGCCGGCTAGCAGCGCTTGCTGATCGAGTGCATAGGTATTTGGCATATTGAAAACCACTGCAATGACGAACCCGGCAACCAGGCTCAGTTTATTAGTCACGTTGAACCCCTTTTGTCATGGAGCTGGCTTTTTATCAATCAGAGAATTTTATCAATGAAAGGCTTTTGTCGATAAAACGTTTTAACAAGGAAATACTCTTAATGTTAACCCCTTGAGATTCAGACTTTTTTCCCGGCCCCCGATTAAAAAACCGCCCGTGTAGGGCGGTTTAAGTCGGGCAGGTGTCTGGCCGCCCTAGAAGGTGTAACGAGCACCCAGCGCATAGCGCGGGCCGTACTGACGTGCAAATAGGAATTGCTCTTCGTAACGTCCGTAACCCTGTTCGGTTTCATTGGTCAGGTTGTAGCCTTCGGCGAATACGGTGAACTCTTCATTGACATCATAGTTGACGCTAAGGTCCCACTGGCCGTATTCCTTGGCAAATTGCGGAGGCGCATCCGAGGAGCCTTGATCCTGACCTACGCCGATAAGAAATTCATCGCGCCAGGCATAAGTCACTTTGACTGACAGGCCGTGCTTTTCATAGAAAGCCTGCAGGTTGGCTGAATCGCCGAGACCGGTTAATGGCGCCTGCTGATCCAGGCTTTCGGAGTCGAACTCGACGTCACCGTTCACAAAGGTGGCATTCGCAGCCAGGCCGAAACCTGTTTCGCCGAACATATGCTGGAAAGCGATCTCAAAGCCATCAACCGATTTTTCGTCGCTATTCTGGGGTTGGCTGATATCCCAGACGATAAGTGGATCATCGGCGGCGGGTTCGATTTTGCCGTCGGCATTGCCGTAACCGCTGGCAATCATTTGTTCAAAGATCGCCGTTGTGGTTGCCTGCTCGCCGCGTGCTTCAATATCGGCGACCGCTTGTTGATAACGAGGACCGTCAAGAATGTCGAACAAACCGGGAATCGTGGTTTGGGTGATTCTGGTTTGGATGAAGTTTTCCACATCCTTTCTGAAGAAGCCGATGGCGGCGTAACTGCCTTCGTCGTAGTACCATTCAAAGCTGATATCCAGGTTAGTGGACTCGAAAGGCAGCAGGTTGGTATTGCCTTGGCTGCCGCTGCGGGAACCGGGTTTAGGACTCCCTGTCAAGCTGCGGCCACCGGCAAGATCTCCCAATGGCGCACGGGATATGGTTTTACCCCAGGAGAAACGGCCAACGATGTCGTCGGTGATATCCACCTTCAAATCCATCATTGGCAGGAATGCATCGTGCTCACCCTCGGTTACCAGGAAGTTGTCGGTTCCGCCTTCCGCATATTGAGTGATCCATTCAGATTCGCTTTCCCACCACACCGCTGTTTCAACACGTTGTCTGACGACACTGGTCACGTCGGTTTCTTCGTAGCGCATGCCAAGATTTACCATGATAGGTAATTCGGCAACTTCAAATTCCAGTTCGGCACTGGCATAGATCGCATTGGTCTCTTCTTCGACGGAACTTTGGCTGTCTATACCGTCAAAATACGCATCTACAGCGTAGTAATCCGAGCCTAGAAGATCTTCGGTCAGCATCGCTTCCTGACGCGCCACGGCTTCGTCGAAATCAAAGGTATAGTAATAATTGGGCTGCAGATCGCTGCCCCCGCCGGAAAGTTCGTCCAGCATGCCGGAGGTACTGTGGCGGGTGAACATCCCATCAGGGAACACTTGGGTGAAGGACGGATTAAAGCCTACACCGCCGCGCAGGCCGCTCCAGGCAGTTCTGCCGCTCATCTTCTGATCTGTTCGGGCAACGCCGAATTTCATTCCCAGGAGATTGGAGGACAACTCCGGATTGATCCATTCGCCATGGAGTTGGAGTTGTTTAACCTCATTTTTTCCGGGGCTGTGGATAAACTGGCTGAAGTTGGAGTCGATTTCACTCGGCGTTAATTCGGTAGTGCCGTTGGCCCAGTTGATCTGAGCATGAGGAACTTCGCCGGTGCGATAATCGTAGGTCTTGGAAATCAGCTGATTGGAACCCAGGATCACTTGGCCATCGCTGCCCAAGCCACTATCTGCACCATTGTCTTCTTCGTTGGACGAATCGTGGAAATCCAACTCGAAAGCCCAATCTTCGTTCATATCCCACTCAAGATTAAAGCCAATGGATTCGGCATCGAAATCCGTGGTGCTTTGTGAAGCGGTAAAGGATCCATCGTTACCGGCAATGTCGGCGTAAAGGGCGGTGCCGTTTTCGTCCAACTCATAGGCGTTGATATTGCCGCCAAACTCATTCCAGATTCCCCAGCCAACGTCTTTTCTGGCTGTAGTCGCCTGAGACACGACATAGTCAACAGTGGCAACCAGGTTATCCATCGGCGCATATTGGAAGGTTACGTGGCCGTTGTTTCTTTCCCGTTCGAAGTTGTTGATGCCATAGTTCATGTCTTTCGGGAAATAGTGATTGCCAATGCGATTACCGTCGGCATCTACCGGTCTTGGATCGATCACATTCTCCGGAGCCAAATCCGGTAAGTCCACATTGGCCTGCCATCCCTGAACGTTGGCGACCTGTTGCTGGAAATCGCGGCGATGATGGGAGAAAGAGAATGCAAAACCTATGGTGTCATCGGCAAAGGTATCGCTGTAAACCGCGGCGACTTCAGGTGTGTAATCATCTCCTTCTTCATTGGAGCTATCGTGCAATGCCTTGCCCATTACGGATAACTTGCGGCCAGGGCTGTTCAGCGGCTTGGTAGTGATAATGTCCACGGTTGCACCCAGACCGCCGCTGGGGTTTTCCGCCCGTGCGGTTTTGTGTACTTCCAGCGCGCTTACCCCTTCGGAGGCAAGGTTTTCCAGGCTATACGAGCGATTGAAACCCGTTCCCGGCATGGTTCGGCCATTTAACGTAATCAGATTGAATTCGGGACCAAATCCACGTACCGTGATTTCGCTTCCTTCGCCGTTTTCCCGGCTAACCGAGACACCGGTGATACGCTGGAGGGATTCTGCCAGGTTGGTGTCGGGGAACTTACCGATGTCTTCCGCAGAGATGGCGTCAACCACTCCGGAAGATTCACGTTTTATATCAGCGGCTCGGGTGAAACTGCCGCGTATACCTTCGATTAAAATAACTTCGGGTTCATTTTCCGAGACGGAAGATTCTTCTTGTGCCTGCAGCGGCATTGTTGTTCCCGCTGAAATAGCTATGCATACAGCCATTGCCAGGGGAGACTTTTTCAGATTCAGCTTGTTCATAACTGTCCTTCAATAATTCATTTGATTGCTGGCAAGTGGATTGGCGCCAAGTGATACCGGCGCCAACCGGTTCGTTCTTGCTTACT
>JANQMN010000062.1 GCA_028280065.1 Hahella sp. | reverse complement strand
TTAATCGAATGGAAAGATAGTAGGATGCAACTTCCATTTGCCAAGACTCCCTTGCCTGGGTGGCCAAAATTCAGTCGCAATTGTAACGGTGTGTAACTTCCCAAGCAATCTACTTATGTTGGAAATAGTGAGAAATTAGACGTGGGTCAACCAGTTTGAGTAAACCGTCGTTCTTGCGAACGCCAGTTTCACTATCTGCCACCTCTTCAACCTCCACTAAAAAGCGTCCGAATAATAGGTTGCCAAAACCAAAGTTCAGAATAATTCTGCTTTAATGAATAGCGTGAACTAATTATTTGCCGTGAAAATCGGACATGCCCGAATCAGCAGAAAAGGAAAAAGTCTTGATCTGCAGATCGACGCTTTAGAAAAAGAAGGGTGTGAAAAGGTCTTTCGCAATACGGTTTCCAGTACCAAAGCACACCGGAAAGGTTTGGAGGATATGTTGTCGCAGCTTCCAGATGGGGATGCCATTTTTACATGGAAGTAGCGACAGAGTCACTTTATAAAGAAGGCAAACTGACGGCCGCCCTGATAGCCAATCGATATTGTTATACCGATAAAGTGCTCAATGAACAGTTCCACTATTAGCGAGCCGAAACTCGTAAATTTCTTCGGGGAGACCTCGATAGCAATCGTGCACAAGAAGTGGGAGTCGATTTTAGGGAGGCGTACCTCCCTATCAAACTGTCACTTAATGTGAGCCCAATCGGATGTATTTGAGCCCATTTTTTAACCAATATGAGCCTGCGAATCATTCTCATTGGTAATAATTGTGAGCGGGAATTGCAGATGAAATCAAGCTAAATACGGGATGAATGCGGCCCGCTAGTCAATTCCCCCGGCAAATCCGGGAGCATTAAATTCTGGTAAATGTCAGGTAAACCACTTCCAATCGTATTCTGTCGCGCCCATAAAAGGATTAAAATGGAAGAGCATCTAAAGCTCGTATTTGCGTTTTATTCCACTTTTTTATTTATAAATAACAATGGGTTATGAGAATTCATACACCCTTAATTCTGTATGCCGTTGCGTAACGAGAGGAACAAAAAATGTCACTAAGAATCAATGATACCGCTCCTGATTTCACAGCCGAAACAACTGCCGGCACCATCAAGTTTCATGAATGGATCGGCGACAGCTATGCCATCCTGTTCTCGCACCCAAAAGACTTCACCCCGGTGTGTACTACCGAATTAGGCTATATGGCCGGTTTGAAGGAAGAGTTTGATAAGCGCAACACCAAGGTAATCGGTCTGAGCGTCGATAAAGTCGATGATCATGATCGCTGGGCGCAGGATATCAAGGAAACTCAAGGGCACGCGGTTAATTTTCCCATGATCGGCGATTACAACCTTGAGGTTTCCAAACTCTACAACATGCTTCCTGCGGAAGAGGTGGATACCGAAGGTAGAACGGCAGTAACCAATGCCACGGTAAGAACCGTTTTCATTATCGGTCCGGATAAAAAGATCAAACTCATGCTGACTTATCCGATGAGTACCGGCAGAAATTTCGATGAAGTACTGCGCGTTCTCGACTCCATTCAACTTACCGCCAGCCACAAAGTTGCGACACCGGTCAACTGGAAAAACGGCGAAGACTGCATCATCGTCCCCGCCGTATCGGACGAAGAGGCAAAAGAAAAATTCCCCGGTGGCTGGAAGACCATCAAACCCTACCTACGGGTCGTCCCCCAACCGAAATAAGATGTAATGGGTTTTCTCAGACTGGCAGCCCCACGGCTGCCAGTTTTACGACTCTTATCACTTACCGCAACGCTTGAGTAAGACCTTTCACATATTCAGCGCCGGCTAGGACTTGAAGGCTGGAGTTGCTAAAGTCATCGCCGATTTCTTCATACCGGCCACCTAGGCATTGTGCAAGGAAGCCTTCGGTAATGGCATAAAATGACTTTCGGTTTTCCGCACGGACAAACCCATGGCCTTCATCGGGGTAATTCACATAGGTCACCGGCAAATTTCTTTTCTGCATGGCGTCGACAATTTGATCTGATTCCAATTTGGTTACCCTGGGATCATTCTCGCCCTGACCGATGAGTAACGGCGACTTGATCCGGTCAATTCGACTTATCGGCGAGCGTGCCAGCATATCGGCCCGTTCATCGGGTATTTCCGGATTGCCCACAAACTTATACCAGGTGGATGCGAGCCAGGGTTTCCAATATTCCGGAAAACTTTCAATCAGCGTGACCAGGCTGGAAGGACCGACAATATCGACACCGCAGGCAAAGGTATCCGGGGTAAATGTCAATCCGGTAAGCGTGGCATAACCGCCATAAGATCCCCCCATGATGGCTACCTGGTCGGCAATGGCAATGTTTGCGTCAACCGCCCAGTTCACTGCATCAACAAGGTCATCGTGCATTTTGCCGGCAAACTCTCCTACTGCCGCATTGATAAAGGCCTTGCCAAACCCAGTAGATCCCCGATAGTTGACACTCACTACCGCGTAACCGCGGTTAGCCAGCCATTGGTGCCAACTATCGTATCCATAGGAATCTCTTCCCCATGGTCCGCCGTGCACGGCGAGCACCATGGGTACCGGCTGATCGGGTATGCCATCCGCATCGGCATCCGCTCCCGGCGGTAGCGTCAGATAGGAGACCAGCTTGAGATTGTCCCGGGATGGAATCTCCAGGGCTTGCATTGGTTGGAGCGGCTGTTTGGCCAGCATCGGCTTGGTGTCGAACATCTTGTTGAATGAATTGTCTTCGCGATTGTAAAGGTAATAGGTCGCCGGAGACTGAGGAGCATCGGCGTATATTACCCACTGATTTCCATCATTGGTCTGGGAGAGGATTTCAAACCCGCCTTGCAGTTTTTCCTTTAGGATTGAAAAATCCTTGGCAATGGATTGATCGATAGCAGTCCAACTGGCGGTGAGATAATTGGCGGAAAAACCGAGTAACTTCTTCGTTTCAGGATGGAATAGCGTTGCACTGACATCCGCCTTCGGATTTTCTCCCAACAACTTCGATTCGCCGGACTTCAGTTCCAATTGAAATACCGCCGACTTATCGCGATTTTTACTGGTTGTGTAGAAAATGGCATCGTTGCTTTGGTTAAATCCTAAGATTTCTGAGTTAAGCGCATCTTCCGCTGGGATCGTAAGCACCGGCGGGCTATTGCTATTGTCCGTCTTGACGATATTCAGGCTGCCATCCGGTTGGTTTTGGTAAGCCAATTGTGGTCTGAGCTGATGATCGACAATCCAAGCGCCAAATCCGGGATTTTCCAGAACCAGCTTCAATTCACCGGTAACCAGGTCGGCTTCATAAAGATCAAACAATTGCGGATCACGTGTATTCATGCTGATCAAAATCGTATTTGGCCGGTCAACGCTTAGCGCCTCGATCCCAGCCTTCTGGGAAACGTCTATATCCGTGAGTTTTAAAATAGCCCCGGTATTCAGATCAATGGCATAGATATGATTGTTTTCGTTTCCGCCGGTGTCCTGCATGTAGAGTATGGTGTTGCTATTCTTCGCCCAAAAATGACGATGAATTCCTCTGCCCTTGTCGTTTGTCAACACTTTCGCTTGCCGGATATCTTCCGACGGCGCTACCCAGATATTCTGGATACCTTCATGGGGTGCAATCCAGCTAAACCATTTGCCATCGGGACTGATGCGACCTTGGATTTTTTGCGGATTGCCAAATAACAAATCGCGGTCGATCAGGGCCGTATCATTTATTGATCTGACCGCCGTTTGTTCAGTTGGAGGCTGATGGCTGCAACCGGACATAACCAGCAATACAGAACAAAAGAATAAGAGGATTCTATTCATAAGATTTCCTTGATTTATTTGAGGAGAGCGCTTTTGTTGGCCTTTTGGGCCTGGTTTTTTCGATGTAGTTCAGTGCCGACTAGCTATCTGATGTGGGGACACTATCCGCCGAATTAAACGATTGATTTGAAAATATTTGCCCCTTCTGATCAATCAATAAAAAGGGCAGTTTTGTTTTCTCCAACAGTGGTAGGCCTTTTTCCTTGCCGAGTAACATCGCTGAAGTACTCAGGCTACCGGCGATCACGCAATGAGGAGCCAGTACGCTGACGGAGCGGCAGCCGGACACGGGCCAGCCGGTTTGGGGATTTAGGATATGACAATAGCGTTGGCCGTCTTTTTCGAAAAACCGTTCGTAGTCGCCACTGGTGGCCAACGCTCCTTGCGAAACCAGGATGGTGCTCATCGGACGCTCCGGCTGTCTTGGGTTCCGAATACCCACGGACCAGGGCTTATCGCCAGGCTGAGGGCCGTTACATCCGATATCCCCGCCTAAATCGACCATGGCTGAACTGATACCATGCGAACGCAACTGAGTCAGACAGCAATCCACTGCATATTCCTTTACCACGCCACCGAAATCCAGTTGCATGCCTGGCTGGGTAAACTGGATTGCCGCTTGCCTACGTCTGACCTTATTCCATCCGATGAGTTTTACGCAATCCGCAATTTCTTCGAAGGTTGGAACACGGTGATTCTTAAAATCCCAGATTTCCCGCAGCTTTCCCGATGTGATATCGAACAATCCTTCTGATTGCTGATAAACGGTATCGGCATAATCCAGTAAGGCGTCTGTCTCGGGATCGATTGCTAACCATTCATAAGGTTCGGAATAGCTATTGATTTTACTGGTCACGCTTTCCGGTAAAAACCGCGAATACTTCTGTTCAAGGCGCACCACTTCCTGATGCGCCGCCTGGAAAGCAGTCTGACATTGCTCTTGATTACGGGCGAACAACTGGATTTCGCAAGGGCTGCCCATCGCCTTGAAGCGAAAGCTGAAACGTTCTGGAGTTTTAACGGTACACATGCATCTTTTAACCAGCTTGACGACTTCTGATTTTTCCAGTCTTCCTCATCAGTTTTACTTTCGCAAGCAGAGGAATAACACCAAGCAGGTCGTTTTTTGTTAGCTGCAGGCATTTCATTACTATTAAAATAGGCTGGCCAAAGAATTACCACCCAATCATTTCTTGATTCATAGACTGCAATACTTGTAGAACCAAAGACTGAATCATTTGGTAATTGTGTAATACCATCCCCAAAGTCGCTCATGTATTCAAACATGGCGGATACTAAGGCGGCAGTGGACTTCGATTTTGCTGCAGTAGTGGTAAAGTAAGGAGTTAGAACACTAAAACTCAACTTCTACACATCATGTTCCTGGAATGAATTGCTCACCTCGTACCAGTGGAAGTAAAGCTAAACTATTCTTTGCGTGCTTTCTCAATTTTGACGCGGCAGATTCTTGCACCATCCCCTCAAGTAGCGTTCGATATCGCGAATGTTTACTTTTCGCAAGCCTGATCCTTAAACACAATGCTAAACGGGCTTTTGTCGATGATCTGAGAACAGGCTAAGATCTAAATCTCCAAAAATAAAGCCCGGCAATTACCGGGCTGTATTTGAGTATGCCTGAGAAAATCGCTATCAAAGCAGAAGCGAGGTACTTAAAGTTACTGCGACCGCATTTATTTCTTTAATCCAACAAATCTTTCGTGCACTCGGAAATAGCGTGTTCCAGCCATTTGCTAATGCTCTTTTGTTCGGCCCTCATTTTTAACCAGTCCAATATTTCTAAATAATCACCATTACTCTCTCGGATTCTCTTCATTTGATAAGGCACATTGTGGAAGAGGTCAGATAGAGCAAAGCATACTTTGACATTTTCTTCGTTTGCAGCAATTCGAATGTCAAGTAAAGCCCGTGCGAGTAATAATTGTACTAATGACTCATAATCCATGATTACTTTCCTTACATATCCCAAAACATTGAGTTATCTGGCGTATAGTTTTGAACTGGAATTTGAGTATCTGGAGTAATTGAACTGTTCGGGTCAGCAGCCCGACGTTGAAGCTCATATGCTCTGGAATTCCCATCAACTACATTTCCAGTATTTGTATTAACTTTTAGCGGGTCATTATTTTTAGGATTAGTTACAGCTTCAATTAACTCATTGTCACTTAAATTCCGCAAATCAGGCCTATCACCAACAACATCTGGTGAATGCAAAGGTTTAAGATCTTTTACCTTCTTAACGGCATTATCTGCCCAGCCATAATTACCAGGTAAGAAAACTCCTGCAGCAAAAAGGCCTCCAGCAGCAACCTTTTCTCCAGTAGTTGAACAAGGGTCTGTTACCGTATCATACGTGTCATAGGCATCCCATGCAGACAGGCTTAGTTCAAACAACAAGTAGGCCAGCCCGCCCACACAGAACCCACCGCAAACAGCAAGACCTCGTGGATCGGTGTAACTCAGAGGATTCTGATAAACATACCCATAAGTATTCAGCCCACCCCTGAGCCCAATGGGATCACTTTGAAGGTACCGGCCAATACTTGGGTCATAATCCCGGAAGTAATTATAGTAATACCCCGTCTCAGAGTCTTCATACTGCCCTGGAAACCGCTGCGGCTGAATCGTTGTATCCGTCTGGGTGACGGTTTCCCCAAACGGTGTTTGCTGCCGTTCCCAGACCACATTTTGGTTCATATCTGTCATTACGGCTGGTGTACCGAGATGATCCGTGTGGACAAAGAACATTTGCGCTTCGGCATGGGCTTGTGCGCTGAGCAATGTTGCCAGGAAGAAAAAGAAGCCGAATAAAATGTGTAGTGTTTTCATGGTTTTTTATCCTCCTTGATTATTGGCCTGGAATCGAATCGACTAAAACAGCCACCGGTATACCGTTGAGGTAAATGGTTTCCCGTAGAGTCTCACCTGAGACCATGGACTCAGCGATTAGCAGTCCGCTCAAGCTGTAGTGAAAGTGTTGGTTACTCGCAGGGCTGGTTGAAACCTTAATGACTCTTTGGCCTAGTGCGTTGTGCAGGTATACCGCAATGTTCTGACCGTCTTTTACAACGGATTCAAGGCGGTTTTGGTGGTTGTATGAAAGTTCAAGATCCCTTTCATCGGCCAGATCGGAGATTGTGTTACCTGCTTCGCTGTATTCGAACGACCGAGAACCACTAACCCCATTTTCAGTACGTTGAATTTCCAACAACTGGTTACTGTCATTAGCGTATACGTAATCTTCAGATAGCGAATCGGTTCCATTTTCCCACTGCCGTTGAATGCGGTTTCCTACGGCATCGTAACCAAAACCAATAGAGCCGTATGCCCCTTCCGCATCCGTCAAGCGGGAAAGTGCATCATAGGCAAAGTTCTGATCGTTTGCAGGATTCAACGCATCGGTAATCGCGGAAATGTTACTGACCAGATCGTAATCATATGTCGACGCCATAGCAGCACTGCTAATCCCGGTCAGACGGTAATCCGAGTCATATGTCATCGACCGGGTTAGGCCATTACCAAATGTGATGCTTTTCATCGGCCCGAAGGGTAAATAGTGAACATCATTGATAACCACTACAAAAGAGGCATTATGGTCTTTTTGAGTACTAACCTTATTGACCTGTCCATTCACATTGTAGGCATAGGTCACGATACGACCACTTGGATATGTCACCTTGGTTAGTAATCCTTGAGTATATTCATAGCTAGTAATGTACTCCTGACCTTCAATTATTCTCTTTTCTTCAGAAATGTTTCCATGGGCATCGTATCGGTACCCAATACTACCGGTCTGGTCACTCAGCCCTGTCAGGCGACCCAGCCCCTTGTTACTATCGCTGACATCATCATAGAAATATTGGATATTTTCTTGTGAATTATCTGGATAGATAATCGCTACCAAACGATTAAGCGCATCATATTGATAGCGGGTGACAATGCCTCTGGCATCCTTCTTTTCCGTCCGATTTCCAGCATTATCATACTGGTACTCCGTGACCCCTGAATCAGGGCTGGATAGTCGAACAAGTTCACCAAATCCATTGTACTCATAGGTGGTCGTCAGTCTCCTTGGGTCCGTAACAGAGGTGATTTGGTGGAGGCTATTGTAGGTATAGTCGGTGGCTCCCCCCTTGGCGTCCGTGACCCGGCTCAACCTGTCATGGCTGTCAAAGGTTTGCGAGGTAGCATTCGCTTTGGCATCGGTGATTTTTGTCAGGTTACCCACAAGGTCATGCTCAAAATCAACATCGTCACCCGATTCTTGCACGGATTTCTGTAACCTGGATAAGCCGTCATATTGGTATTGCGATGAGAATAACTCCACGGCCGAAGCGTTGACAATCCTTCGTGATAGGAGGTTGCCTTCCAGGTCATAGTCAAATTCAACTCGGTTCAACAGTTCATCAATAACCGCCTTCAATCGGCCTGCACCGTCGTATTCCCGGGTAACAGTAATGCCATTGGCCGTAATGGAAGTTAGTTGACCGTTGAAGTCATAGGCAAAGCTGGTTGTTTTGCCATCGACACTTCGTGATGTGACGCGACCGCGAGGATCATAAGTTAACGCGATTCGAACCCCATTGGGATCATCAATTTTAGTAGGATTACCGTTCGCATCGTACTCCAGGTAGGTGACAGTATGTCCTAGCGCGTTGCGGATACTCCTAACATCACCGACATGATGGGTAGCGGTGGTTTCTTGATAGTAGGTGATGGTGAGAACATTGTTGAAGTCCGGAGACCGCTTCTCCGTGAGTACGTTGCCGAATGCGTTGTAGGTATAAAGATAATGTCTCGCCACAGTAGTGGTGTCTAAGGTTGCGTTAAAGCCTGATGTACCCGTGGCATCAGTGGTTGCCTGTTCCACCACGCGACAGACAAGAGGTGCCGGGGCATCCGCACCGCCGGTTTTACAGTTTGCCACCGTGTTGTTGTTAAATGGGTCAGGCAAACCATGATAAACAATGGTGGTAAGCTTGTTCGGTCCGGCAATCGCCGTGGGTTGGTTGATATCCGCGTTCCACCGGGTGCTGGTTTTGCTGGCCCCTAGCGGAAGACTAACCCCTTCGCCGGTGTATGTCCCCCATTGAGAAGCGGGAATCCCTTCGACTCGGGCAATTTCCAACTTACTCTCCGGATCATAGGCATACTGGGTTTTGGTATTGTCAAAATCACGTTCCTGGGTGAGCTGGCCGTCAGTATTATAGGCGTAATATTTGAGCGCGGATCTGCCGCCGTTTACGCCCGGTTGCCTCACCCAGGAAGGCTTTCGTTTCCCGCCGGCATCCGGGGCTGTGAAGGCAATTCGGTGCATCGTACCCTGGCTGTTTTCAACGTCGGCATAGTATGTTCCCCGTAATGGAACGTTAACTTTATTCGCGCCCGCATAACCTTCCGTGGAAACGGCCTTATTACCAAGGTACTTATAAGTACCTGTTCTATTGCCGTAAGAATCAAGCTTCCCGGTTAGCCGCACCTCACTTCCATTGCCAATCACATGTTCCGGTTCATTGTATCTGAACTCCTTGGTTGCACCGTCCGGATAGGTGATTTTTGCGATGAGCCAATATTTGGTATCTTGCTCGTTAGCATTTTCCTCATAGTCGTACAGGATCAGGCCGTCGTCAGGAAGGCGGACCGATTCTAGGCGCTGCTTATCGTTATAGAAGAAGAGAATAGAGCGGCCGGTATGATCCGATTTGCTCACCAGCTGATGACCGTCATAGTGATAATTCACATAGCCGCCTCTCGGGAAAACCGTTTTTAATACCTTGCCGTCAGCATCAAAAAAGGAAGTGGCCCCATCGGGATGGGTCATCTGCCAATCCGCATTCGCAACCTGAGGGTCGACCAGGGATTCGATACGTAAGGGGCCCTTAAAATCGCCATCGGGTAAAAAGACATTGCCATCGCTGGTGAAGGTATAACTTTTACCGTTCAGCCATGTATAAAATTTGGCGGTGGTGCCGGTATTGAAGATGTTCCCGCAGAACTTCGCAGTATAATGCTCGTCGGCCAATGGCTCTTCATAGGTCGCTTTCAATCGTTGTAAGTTTTGGACGGCGCCGTACATGCAATTGGGGAATAAATCCTCAGTGGAGACGACTTCCCCAGGTGCCGCATGAATCGCCCGGGGGACGGCATTTACCCACCCCGAATACTGATTCAAGTACTGCCGTTCAACCGTGAGCATGCCGTTTGCTGAACGATAGTCAACGTCATATTCTGTTTTTTCTCCGGAAAATACATCGAGTGGATTGCCGCAGCTTAATGACTCTTCCCTGACCATGACGCAAGAAGCCGTTTGGTTGCCGGCAGGTCCGCTCATTTGTCGGGTAAAATCTGTTGGACAACTCCAGTCCAAATCCACGCCGATGCCATAGCCGTCATTTGTCTCGGTATTGTGACCACCATGATGCTTATTGTCGGTATGCCACGTACCCGTCAAACTATAAACCATCGGTTCCCCGTTGATGAAACCGGGATTACCGGGAGCAGGGGCGGCAGAGTTGATTTGAGCTTTGCTGCATACTCCGTAGTCATCTCCTCTGTCGTCAATGCATTTTCGAAAGGCTTCGGAATGTGCCGTGTTCCAATTCGATTGAATATCGCCGATACTGTTAGCCCGATAACCACCGCCCATCACCATATAGGTTTTCATCGGTTGAATCGAGATCTGCTCCGCAAAGACCGGGGGAACGCAGGTTGTGAAGATAGAAAGGAACAGGAGCGAAAACCGCCTTATTCGATGCATAAATATCCCTTTACGCAAATCCAAATCGCGTAACGTTTATTAGAAATGGAAGGAACTAGAAAGGCTGTTCGACGAATTCCTTTTACCAAGATTCCCGTGGCCTACAGAGGCCGAAATTTTGAACGCAATTGTAACGGTCTGTAATTGTCTAAACAATACAACCACGCATGTAATGTTGAAAAACTAGACACGGATCAACGAAAGTGAGCAATCCTGATCTTTACGGGCGCTATTCGAGTTATTAGCACCCGCTCCGATGCAGCAATGTTGCTGTGCTAGAAATCAAGGTTAAGAATAAATGTGCTTTCCTTTGAGTATTTGGACCTTGTTTTACTTTCAAACAAGATCGATTCCACGTCTAAGTTTGCAACTTAATTGGCAAAAGAGCGAACTCACCTAACGAGAAATTCAACCCATGAAGCGTACTACCTGATCACTAACGTAAGTCGAAAACGGCGAACTCAATCAAATCCGGCGGCAGATGAACGAAGCCGACACCCCGAAAATACTCTAATTTTGAGTGAGCCTAGTCTAAAACGCCAAAGTCAGCGCAATATTGGCAAGGGTGAAATCCACCAAACCCGGATGGTCATTGTGGCCCCGGCCAAAAAAGCTTGCATCACCGGTGCGGTATTCCTCCACATACATCGATACCTGCCAATCGAAATGTTCGTACACCAGTTCTAACGAAAAGCTGCGGGCGGAATAATTGGAGAGGCGATAGTCGCTGGAAAAATAGCCTTTGTCCGGCATTTCTGAAAACACCAGGTCATAAAAATAGGCTTCTGACTGATGATAGAAACGCACAGCGGGCACTATGCGCCAGTAATTAGACAGATTTTGATGCCAACCTAAACTCAAGGTTTCAGATTTGATCTGCCAATCATCCCGGAAATAACGGACGCTTACTTCCAAGGCTGAATCCACATTTTCCAGAAATTTCTTATAGGTCAGGGATACCGCGTTGGAGAACCGTTGATCCGGACGTCGTTCCGCCTGGGGAATCAGCTCGACGGTGGCTAACTTGTACGGATCGGTCAGATACCCCCGGTGCCGTTGATGGGTCCAGCCAACCTGGAACAAAGAGGACTTGTCAACGATCTGGGTAAAGCCTAAATACATATCCGATGAGTATTTGTCTTCAGCCTCCGGCCTGCCAAAAAACAACTCATGATCGGAGGCGGAAATTTCATCTCTACTGTAACCCACCGCAGCGGAATAGGTTTGTAATTTATCGGCCGATTCGACGTCAATGGTCATCGCGGCGCTTCGGGCACGGTAATCATCCTCCGTCGAGTATCCAAGACGCGCCCCATAGCTCATGGAATCGGCATACCTTTTGATTTCAACGCCTACATCTTCCCTCTTATCTTCGATAGTTGCGCCGCTCATTACCTGAACCGGTTCACCGTCAGCATCGGAAGCAACATACCAGGGCGATGCGCCGGATAGTTTGTCGTAAGAATAATCCGCCTTAACCTGGAGAGAATCGCCAATGGGGGTCACAAAACGAAATTGACCCACTTCGATATCGTAGCGTTCGGTGCTGCCGAACAACACATCCTGTTCGGCCAACGCTTCTTCCGCATAATCGCTGTAGCCAACCGACATTGTCGGCCGCTCCACCGGTTCCGCAGCCACGCTGGAGAGCCCTGGCAAAGCCAAGGCGGAACTGGTGAGAAGCGCAAGGGGATTGTTTTTATTTTTCTTCATTTAGACCGAATATCCCGGTGATTGGATGGTTCAATGAACAGGTTTCAGTTGCATCCGCAACCGCCGCCGCTGATGCCGAAACCGCCGGTAGCGGCCTCTTTACTGAAATAGATGTGATTCTTAAGAGCGTTTCGCAGGTTATCCGGGTTAATCTGCATTTCGGTTTTCGCCAGTGTCCCCCGCTCCCACGGATGGACAGTTGCACAACCGGCGCTTAGCACACATATAAAGGTGACATAAATGATGCTTTTCATTGGAGCGCCCGCATGAGTTGTTCTACCTGCTTTTTGATTCCTGGCTTCGCTGCCTTATTAAAACCCACCTGCACGTCCACAATGGTACCGTCAGCGTCCAACAGAAACGAAGTAGGCATGCCGGGAAGCTGGTATTTGGCCGCTAAACTCCCGGTAATATCATGTAAAAACAACATGTTCAGATCCCGGTCCTGAATAAAATCGAGAGCGGGTTCTGCTTCTTCGTCAACGCTGACTGCAATCACCTTAAACGCTTGACCGGTATATTCATCCTGCATTTGCTGATAAAAAGGCATGGATACCAGGCATGGACCGCACCAACTTGCCCAGAAATCCAACAGTACAATCTGGCCCCGGAAATCTTCCAAACTAACCGTTTCCGACGAGCCCAGCACAGGTAGGCTAAAGTTTGGCGCAACTTCGCCTGCATCCGGGGTCTTGGCCGTGGAAAACAGGCTTGTTAAAAGTAGAAAAAAGAACCATCCAAGCTTTGCCACACCCTTCCCCCTAATAATTAATATAAGTTTGTCGCACCTGACTTCGTCACCCGTGACGTCAAAGACTTTGGACAACCGTTTTGAGCATAGGTTCAGACTGTTTGCAAAGATGGATTAAAAAAATCAAATTCTTCTGTGGTATTCAACTGAAATGCAGTAGCTTGCGAACCTGCGGCGACTCCTAGATAACTGCGCAATGCATGGTGAATATGTTTAGGATAGATGTGAGTGCCGTTATTGTCATCCCTTTGCAAGGTCAACGGATTGATGTTGTAGGCATTGTGTCCCTCATCCGTCAGACCGACGACACGGTTCCCCCAAGCAGCATTTTTTTCCATAAAGATAACACTGCCAATGGGCCAATGATCCTTGCCATTGTCGCTGTTGTAATGAGGTGTCCGGCCAAAATCGCTGGCGACAACCACCGTCAGCCGATCTGCGATGCCCAGTTGTTCGGCGGTTTCCCAGAGGTACACCAGGCCGTCCGCCAGATGCCCGGTCAGCGGTTCGTGATCGTTATCGTGTTGCGTATGGGTATCGAAGCCATCCAACACCACATCCGCGGCACTGGCGACACCGGACTGAAAGGCGATCAGCGCAAGTTGAATCTGCCTGAAATACAGTTGCTCCCAGCCGGCAATTTCCCAGGGTGGCTGTAGTTCGTCTTCGGACGGTAGGTTGGCGGCAAATTGGGAGAGCTTCTCCGATTGCTGCAACGATTCGTAAAAGGCCAGCCGGTTATATTGCTTGCGAGGGGTGAGCCCGGTCTTTTCCGCCAGACGTTGCGCTCGCGCCATACGGAATGTCTGAATCCGGGAAAATTCATCCTCTTCCATAATGGTCAGGGAAGGATCCCACTGCCGGTTATTAGGATTCAGAATATTCAGTAACGCGGCAGAATCGTCCATTCTCGAATACCGGATAAGCCGCGCCGTTTCGCTATATCCGCCATTGTTAATGTAGGACAAGGGTAAATCCGCAGCATGGGTACTCGCAAACAAGGCGGTCAGCGAAGGAAAGCCTTCGGAAACCCGGCCGCTCCAGTTATGCACGACACCGGTCGTGTGGGAGTTGGTTTGCGCATCAACGCCGTTAATGACCAACATATCCCGATGGTGTTTCTGGAAAAAGTTGGCATTATTACCGAAGGGGGCGTATGAAATATTGCCGGCGGTTTGAATCTCACCGGTGCGGGCCCAATGGTTGATTTCCCGTTCTCCGGCTACATTCAGCTTGGGATCGCAAAAGCTGGTGACATCCCAACCGCCCTCCGCCTGCACGGTAATGAGAAAGCGCCCGGTATAATCCCCCGGCGCAGCAAAGACATTCATCGGCAGCGGCAGGCAATGGGCCAACCCGAAACATCCCATCCCTTTCAGAAAACTTCTTCTTTTCATCTCTACTACGCCCCGTTATTCGTGCAAGAATTTGTAATCTGACATGAGATAGGCAATCACCACCGCCCAGGTTTTGAGATTATGTGACGGATCTGACCAGTCAACATCTCCCCAGTCGAGTTCATAGGCATTACATTCGGTATCTTCGTAGGTAATCCAACGCTCGACATCACGGGCATTGAAATCCTGCCAGGTCTGCATATACAACTGATAAGTGGCTTCGATTTCAGGATCGGACAGACTTAGCTCCTCTGCCAGAAATCGTTCGTGCAACTCGGCAATGCGTTGTTTTACCGCCAATCCAGCCATCGTTTCCTGGGAGATATCGCCACTGTTCAACGACACCAGCATATTGGCGGATTCCGGACCCGCCTGATCGCCAAATGCGGAAATTACGATTCGATAGTTGCCGGCCGTGGGAATGGAAATTGGAACGGTCAACAACCCGGCCGACCAGAAGGACCAATAGCCGTCGCGCCAAAAGGAATCGCCTCCGGATGCATTCGCGCCGGGAATGTCATCCAGTTCGGCCAGATTGAACTGCGCGACAAGGGCATTGCCGCTATTGTAAATCCGGACATCGCCGAGCATGAGATTGCGGTCACCAACTCCCTGCAAATAGTAATCGTTGGTAAAGGCTAAAAGCAGCTGCCAGTCTCCCGCCTCCAGTTCAGTACTTACTGTGTAATCCTGGCGCTGTTCATAGCCTTCTCCTTCGACGCTGATGTTCTCCAGATATTGAGATGTCGGCGACACGCGCCGGTCATAGGCATTGAACAGATAGCGCTCGCCGTCCGGACGCTCCATATCCATCAATACGATGCCGCAAGCCGAAGCAAGCGCATGGGTCAAGGAGGTTTGAGTCATTAACGCATTAGCCGCCGTGGAACGTTCTACCACACCGATACTGTCGATCCCGCCCAGATAAAGATTATATCTGTCGGTTAACGCGCCGATTTCACGATCGGTGAAATCATCGTAATAGCGCCCCCAGGTGTAGCCGGCGATCGCCTTGGTTTTGCGCTGCAGTTGCTCCGGTGTCAGCAGCCGTTCTATCCCGGCGTCGGCAAGTTCTAACTGGCGCTGTTCGGAAAGGTCGACTGCAGAATCCGCTCTAAACCACTCACTCATCACCATCTCGACAAGTAAATGCTTTAGACTGAAATCGGCAGAAAACAACCCAGCCAAACGATTGATTTCTTCCTGTTGGGCTTCATAGGCCGCAAGCTGGGCGGCGTAGTTGATATCCGTTTCATCTTCCGGCGGACTTAAAACGTCAACGCCCATTACCGCCAGCCACCAGAATTTGACGGTGGCCGTGGCAAATCGCGGATCCGCAACGATCTCCTGGGCTAGCCATTGAATGCTGTTCAGGTTAGACGGAGCGTAATCGTCACCCATACCGGGGATTCGCATATCCCGGTACCAGGTGTCGCCCCACTGATAATCCGAATCGCTTTCCCATTTATAGCTGTCCGGCAGGGAATCCATGCCAAAATAGCTGCTTCGATACCAGCCCTCATTACCATAGTTTTGAAATGCCCCCGCAACCGGATCCATCACCTCATGACAAACGGTACAGTTGGGATTATTCATAGTGGGATTGTCGGTATCCGCCAACGCCTCGGGGTCGGTGGTCCGAGAAGCGGATTTTTCGATATCGACGCCCAAGAAATGGTAATAGGTCCAGCGCGACCGCGCCCGATTGCGATTGGTTTCCGTGGATGGATATCGTGCAAGAAATGCCGGAGAGTTCAGGATACCGGCATGCGGATAGTTGGTGGAAAGACCGCCCCCCAGGTAGTGGCCGCGAAATTCCTCCGAATACTCGTATTCCAGGGTATCATCCCAGCGCAGTTGGCCTTGGATGATACCCGGTTGGAATTCGTTGATGTCGGACCCGTCGTCGAACTCCGCGCCGCCACGCAGATGGCTATTGGAATATGGATTGAACATCAGATAGTCGGCGGTCAGGACCTCCGTATAGGGAAAGTCGTTTTCCACAATAAAGGCGATAAGTTCCAACGGCGCCCGGGCCATCCCGAACTTACCCCGCCAATGTTCCTGCCAGGCTTCCTCGGACTGGCCGCTAATACGCAACTCATACAGGATATTGACCATATCGGGATAAAAGCCGTAGGAATCATCGTACACATCTGCCCAGGCGTCGATAAACTTATCGGTCAGCAGCCTGTCATTGGCCCCCTCAATCAAAAACTCATGGAAACCCTTCCCTTCCATGAGTTGTAAAAGCAGGTCCGGCAGTGCGGAGTCACCGTCGGTAGCCAGTTGGGATTTTTCTTCGTCCGTGGGCAGCCGACCGCCGAGAATCGTCGCTGCGCGCCTAAACGTTTTAGTGGCATCGGCCATGGTAACGCCATCGAAGAAGGCTGAACTGATTTGCGAACCACCGCTGTCAACGCCGGTGATAAGTCCGATAAAGGTCTCTAAGTCCGCATACTCGGTGCTGCTGGACGATAATTGTGTGCCGCCGCCATGACCGACACCCAAGGCTTTATTGAGTATGGTTGTGCCGCCGCCTGAATCGATATAGTCGCTAAGCAGGTCGAAGTTGGTTTGCTGATAGCCATCGACAGTGCTCCTGGTATAACGCAGCTCGGTACTTTGCGCCAGCCCACCCGGCACATGGCAGGCGATACATCGGCCTTGAATAATCTGCGCGGAGATATTTTCCCGATAAAAGGAAAACGCCTCTGATGTCGCGCCGGCGACAGTGATATCCAGGGTATCCGTACCAGTTGCCCCGGCGTTGTCGGTTACCGTCAGCATCAGTCGCAAAACATCATTGGCGCCTTCCGAAATGGCCGGTGCGGTAAAACTGGCATTGCCGACAGTAGGATCGGAGAAGTCGATGGAGGTCCCGAGAATTTGCGACCAAGTGAAGGTAACGCCGCTTTCCAGGTCGGTGCCCGCGCCATTCAACTGCACCAGTTGCCCCGAAGAGACAGTTTGATCCTCACCGGCGTCAGCAACCGGCGGGCATTGTTCGTAAGCGGCAGTGTTATCCAGTTCGGTAATAATAGAAGTGACCAAATCGGGACTATAAAGATCCGGATTATTGGTGTAACACTCTGCCGCAGTCAGTTTATTCGCGACGATTTGCTGATCTTCCGGGGCTGCGCCATTGATGAAGGCAACGATCAACTGATCCGGCAAAAAGGCGCCATTGGTCAGCTGTTCTTCCCAGTACAATCTACCGGGTTCATCCGGCTCCCGATTGAACAGCCCCCGGTAAACCGCCACGACCAGATCCGAGTTGGATAACTGCCCATAGTTTTCCTGGTATTCCGGCTGCTCGTTCACCAGGTTCTTGCGCAATTGTTCGATAGTGATCAGGCCACTGTCGACTTCCGAGGTCCAGTATTCCAAACCGGCGGGATCGGCGGCCCTGCCCAGATAGGCAATGTAGAGCTGTTGAATTTGCTGAGCTGTCGTTAGCGCCGCCGAAACCGGCGACGCCGATACCGCCACAATTAAACACGCACACCAACGAAGAAACTTACAAACCATAGTTATTCACCTTCGTTACCCTCTCTCCGATCAACAAAACAGCATAGAGGCTAACCAACTTTCTTTATCTGGTCTAGCGACAAAACAAAGATCGGGCCAAGTGGTTTTATAACGCGAAGACTGGCCCATGTTGATCATATTTTGTGCACCACTTCATATTATTCGGATTAACCTGCAGTGAACAGAGGCTTTTTGTATCGCTCCAAACAAGGATATCCTGGATTCCGGATGCGAACTCCCAGCAAATTATCGGCAGATGCTGACACTCAGCGTCAGGCTTAGAACCAAGTCACAGGCGTCCTGCTACAATTTATGACAGACAGGAGCGAAAACAAGAGGAAGCTGGTGAGCTTTCGCAGACTATGCATGACAATTATTGATCGTGGCTTCCAACCATAAGGATTTTTCCAGATCGTAACCGCCTTCCATCAGCCATTTATCAGTCTTTTGCGGATCTTCAAAGCACTCCAGAATCCGCCAAATTGCCCGGGCATTAGCTTCCAGCCAACAATCTTGGGCGCTGTATTCGCCGGCACTGATCGGCTGACCATTCAATATCACCGGTAAATACCGCCATGGCCGATTTGGCTCGTAGAAACCTGAAATCTCCAGATGACGGTCTTCTTGCCGAATGTTCAACTGGTGATATATACCCGGCTGACCGCCTACCCGCAGGTCCACGGAAACTTGATGAGGTCCGCACCAAAGTGCTACCTCCAACCCGTTGTCCTTCGCAATAACCCGGTTTTTATGATGGCGGCCTGTCAAATGCAAAAGCCAGGACAGGGGATGAGAGCAAACCTCAAAAAACCACTGGTGAATGGAAAACCTCAAGGGCAAATTGACCTGTGTGGATAATCGAATTTTTGCCGGCGAATCGCTAAATCGTTCTCCAATATGCTGGGCGGTCCGCAACTGGCTAAAGGCATAGTTGACCCAAATCGGTCCAGGAATCTGCAGTAATGCGGTTGGATCACCTTGCCAACCTACCGCAGGTTTTTCCATTAGGATTTTGCAATCAACTGATAAGCCGGAGGCGATCTCCGCATGGGTCCTGGCGGGAGTTGCGATAATCACCAAATCCGGCTGTCCGATTTCAGTAAGTTTGTCAGTGCCGAGAGGTACGCCGAATTCGTTTGCCTTTTGCCTGGCTTTTCCCGCATGAGAGTCGACTAATCCGGTAATTTCAAGTCCATATTTTTGCAATACCGGAATATAGGTGATACCCCAGTTGCAGCCAATAATCGCCGCTGTCTTCATCCGATTATCACTTCCCCGCTTTCGCCGCAACGACAATGATTCTCGCGCCTTGTTCACCGGCCTCTATATAGTGCGATTGGTTGGGACGAATGAGGTGGGCATCGCCCGGAAAAAGGCTAATCTCAATACAGTCCCCTTCCGCGAATAATTTGATGTTGAGGTTTCCTTCCAGCAGATAATAAATTTCTTCTGTCGTTGCATGGCGGTGCATGCCGACACTGGCATTGGGCGCTAATTTCGTGTCCATGAACAATTCGATACCGGAGGTAAGTATTCCCTCTTCTTGACCGGTTTCCTCATTAAAAACCCATTTGCCAAGGGTCTCTCCTCTACCCTCCATACCGGCAGGGTTTTCCGGCTCATAATGGGCTGGGACGTAGGAAACCACCGCCATCTTATCCGACGCCTTGTAAGCGCCGTCGGTTTGGCCTCTATAAGTTGGAGCACCGTCTTCATGGTACTGTTTTTCTGTGAGAATTGTTTCGGACATCAGGAGTTCTCCGGGTAATGGCCTTCTTAACGTAAGCATCGTGCAGGTAATATCACCTGGGACCATATTGCTTCGCCTTGAATCGATCTATACTTACGAGCGTAATCATATGTAGGTCGCGCTCCTTGCCAATTTACGGCAATAGGCTAATTTGCGGTATAGCGCTAGCTAACGGCATATGAAAAATTGCCAACTTTTTGGCTGCTTGGCAATCTACTACTGCTTGCCAATAGTTTTCTACGAGTTGCGACACTTTAGCAATAACTCCTGCAACGAACAGGTGTTGCCGTTGGAGCGTGAGCTAACCCAATCGGTATTTACCGGCTCAGGCCACTAGACACTGGCAGTATTTTTTTGGCCTGGCCGCACCTTCTATTCCGGTCCCCTTGTTGTAGAATCACAACATCTGCAAATGAGAACATTCAACTTTTTTCTTTAGTACCAATAATCGATTAATCCTTATTGGTGAAATGGATAAGCTCAAATTGACATTGAACAAAGACTTACCTCCAACCAAAGACTGGGCCAGGTTACGACTACCGAACACCTGGCCTGACGGAATCAATTTCAAAAATCCCGCACAGGTCGCCAAACTCGCTAAACATCTGTTCAGCAAACGGAAACCGGTAGTTCTGCCGGATAACCTCCCAGGCCTGGAACTCATACCACAATATGTTCGCCAAGAATTTCACCAGCTTCCGAACGGTAACTATTCGAATAAAATCACCCGGGGTTACATTAATGCGTTCGATGCCAGTATGTTGGGCACAATGCAGCAACAACGAAAGAATATCGCGAAAACATTGGAAAGTTGTCATCGTGTTTTGGATGCGGGTTGCGCGGGGGGCAGCACGGCGAAGGCAATTTACGACCGAAAGAGTGGCGTTAATAACAACCCCAAGGAAGTGTGGGGACTCGATCCTTCACCTTATCTTCTGAAACATGCGGCTACAGCTTATCCGCAAATCAAATTTGTGCAGGGAATCATTGAAGACATCCCCTTTCCAGATGGTTACTTCGATGGCATTTCCGCCTGTTTTTTAATGCACGAAGTGCCGCCCAAATACATCCGCGCCGGGTTAAAAGAATTTCATCGGGTACTCGCAGCAAAAGGAAAAATCATTGTCGTGGAACCCTCGCCGGAACAGCTAAAGATGGGTACTTTTCAACTCATCAAGAAATTCGGTTGGCATGGCTTCTACTTTGGATTGCTCGCAAAAAAAGTACACGAACCTTTTGTGCACGCCTGGCATAAACTCGACTTTCCCGTCGAGTTAGCCGAATGCAACTTTCAAGTCAGTAAGGTCTATGTGGACTTTCCGACGAAGGTGTTTATTGCGGAAAAAGCAGGATAGACAGCCTGCGCCCATCGTGGATGCTAATACAGCAATCACTGAACATTCCAATAAAGATCATTCATCAAGTATAAATCTATGATCCACACAATGGACTAATTCTATCAATTGCTTCGGCAAGACCCGAAGGATCATAACCCCCACCCCAACTCAACCGAAAAGCAGTGATTCCATTTGGGGCTGGCAACAGGTAATTGCCACCATACCACAGCATATATGGCAAAACGATTTCACAATTGCTTAAACAGCTCGTGAACCGTTCAGCCCACAGGATATTAAGTAGGTACAGGTAGTGCTGAGAGTCGTGTATTCCCGGCCACTATTATCTCCGTCTTTACGTAGTACCTTACGTATGAGGTGAGAGGGTAACAGCTGCTCACATTGCCAAACTCCACACTTCAATTAGTATAAGAATTACCGTTAATAAGCCATACATTTTAGGCTACCTATTGCTTATTTAGAAAACACCTTGCTCAGGTTCCCGTTTCAATCCCGACAACATACCTGCCAGCATATCTACCAGTTGGCGGCGGGTTTCCGGTTTTTTCCGGGCTTGAATCAAACTCATGGACGCATCCACCATCATCCCGTGAATCATATTTACGACCAACTCCCGCGGATAGGGTTTTAGTTCCCCGGTCGATACCAAATCATCAACCACGGTCTCTACAAATCCAATGGTGAACCGAGTATCAATTTGCCTCCATGTCTGCCAACCGAGCACCGTGATCACCTCCGGAAGGGGAATAGTTGTATGCCCTTTTGAGAGCACAAATTCTAAGAATTCCTGGCATAAATTTGTCGCATATTGCCAGGCGTTATCACCTTTGGAAACCTGTGACAGGGCATCAGCCACCAGTTGGCCCTGCACTTCGAAACAGGCTTTGAACAGCGCTTTTTTATCCTTGAAATGATGATACACCGCCCCTTTGGTAACACGTGCAGCGTCTGCCACCGCATCGATTGAAGTCCCCGCGAAACCTTTTGATGCATACAAAATCAGGGCTGATTCGACAATCGCCTGACGGGTTTCATCGGCATATTGCTCGCGCCGCGATTTCTTGGTCATGTCTTTCCTCATCAATGCCCGGACCGAAACAGTTCCTCTGTCCGGATAATGCAGGGTGCATTTATACCATACCATCAAGTTTTTACATACCTATATTTAATTACATACTATTGGTATGTTAACATTCTGGTCCAACAAACCCGAATCTCGGCCAAGCGAGTAAGTGGCCGTAAACCCTATGCATAAGACCAACTACTTGAACCACAAAATCTATCAATCAAGGAGCAAACTATGCTGAAGATGAAACCCAAATGTGAAACCTGTTCGACAGCCCTGCCCCATGAAGCGGAGGCATTCATTTGCTCATACGAATGCACCTTTTGCCAAACCTGCAGTGAAAATACTCAATATATCTGCCCCAACTGCGATGGCGAACTGGTTCGACGTCCGACCCGCATGCGGGGCGTTCTCGATGTCGCCACAACCCAACTAAAACGCAAGATACTCGGTTAACTAAAACTAGACACAGACCTTATTCGGAAACGCGCCCTGGTCAAGCAGACTTTCCAGTATCGTCGTGGTGGCCTGTTTAGCACCCTATTGGCAACGCTGGGATTACCCGCATAATCTCAAAATGTGGCTGGTTTCACATGCGCTGATACCGGCACTGTCGTTTGGCAGGAAACAGTTTCCCGCACAAACATTGCGGTCTGGGAACATTGAACTTTCCCTCCCGAGCCGCAAATCAATGAGCTGGATGGATGCGCCAAAAAGACTATTTGTTCGACCCGTGTTTCGGCATCGATACCACAAACTATGGATACTTAACCACACGGGTACTTTCATTAGGCTTCACGGACGATTTGCTAGCACCCGAAACGAATATAAACGCCCTGCTCGACCAGTATTCAAATTGCCGGAGTGAGCGTATGCAATTATCTCCGAAGGAATACAATCGCACGTCAATCGGTCATTCAGGATTTTTTAAAGCGGCTTGTAAAGATTGGCTTTGGCGAGTTGTCGTTAATTGGTTGAGCGAGGGATACTTTCACTTGAATCCCGTAGCGAACTCAAAAGATGTATCTCAGTCTAACGAGGTGCGGTTACAGAGCACTTAATAAGAACTATCAAGGATATACCCATAAAAAAGCTGTAACTACCCTCTTCCTCACCTACCCATTTTCACCATCTATCACTCCTGCAAGCGATTGATCATTGCCGGTATTTCACTCGGGTGCATCACGGTGTGGTGGGGATTAATACCAAGTTCCGCATCGAGAGGTTGCTGATGTTGGATCCATAACGAAGTGATTCCGCTGTTTTGCGCGCCCTGAATATCGGTGGCCAGGCTATCGCCCACATGAATCGCTTCATGGGCTTCGCAGTTCGCTAGTTTGAGGGCTTTGGCGAAGATGGATTGGGCGGGTTTCTGCTCCGGTTCCTGGCCGCCAATAATGATGTGATCGACATAGTCCGCGAGTTTAACAACCTCAATTTTCGGAATTTGCGAATGCTCCGGACCATTGGTGATAACCACCAGAGTAAAAAGCTTGCGCGCTTCGGTTAAAAACTCGGCAATACCGGGATAGAAATCGAACGCCTGCAGGCGGTCATGGTCAAACTGATCCTGCAGCGTCTTTGCGGTTTCGTTGGAGACACTGATCTGAAACTTGTCAAGCAGTAAATCCTGAATGAGTTGCACGCGAAAAGCACGCTCGCCATGCTGTTCGATTATCGGCATATAACGATCATGTTGAGTTTGGCTCCAGCGCCGATAAATGCCATCAACGTATGCATCAGCCACCCAGTGGCCATCGATCTGTGCGCCGGTCTTGTCAGTGACATTCCGCGCCATCTTCTGTTTGGCTTTTTCGTTAGCACTATAGGTGTCGCAGAGGGTCTCATCCATATCTAGGAAAAGGGCTTTTAGCATGATTAGTTCCAATAAAGTTCTTTGTTGTAAAGAATACAACCGATCTGGTCATACTATAGTAGTGAGCTAACAAGAGGTCACTAATTGATGGTTTTGTTCGGCTAACTTCCTCTTCCATGGCGCGTGAAGCTGTAAAACGCCGTAAATCAAAGCCCTTGTGGTTTTGGGAAAGATCTATCCCGTATCCTTCTTTGCATTGTTTGAAACTTGAGTTTTATTGTCCAAGGTTAACATCGCTGTAAAGCCTAGAAGCAGCCTGACGATAACCGATTGAATGATCCAGCCTAGCCTAGCCCAATATTCAAACCGTTCTACTTTTAAGACCCACTCATGTTGCAACTTTTGAGTCCAATCCTCGATTGGCCATTGATCATAAGTATCAATAGGATGCCATGGCTTGGGTAACTCCGAGCGGTCAGAGATGTTGCGGTTTAAGCTCATGCAATCCCGGCAAGCCAATGGGCTGGTCAGATTTTTGGTCGCCGGCATGAGATGGCCTTTCTAGAACAGTCGGTTTATGCAAGAAAGAAGTAACTGGTAGCAGCGTAATCTGCTGGTAATACTCCCTACTCATTGTGCATTTAAAGCCGCCGTTCAATAAATTCCCGCACACTCTGACTATAGCGCTCGGGTTCTTCCAGATCCGGGAAGTGTCCTGATTGATCAAATAGCAAAAAATCCGGGGCTTCGGCAAAGCGGCGGGAGGCATTTTTATCTGTATGCCGGTGGGTTTTATCGTGTTCTCCCCAGATGATCAACGAAGGTATCTGCAACGGTGCCGGCTCTTGGGGCGAATCCGTTATAAAGGACTGCAAGGCACTGGCCAGACAAAACGATGCGCCATGAGCGAAAGCATCCTCACAAATAGGTGCATAACGGGGCAAGTCCTCGCGATTCCCGAGCGCTGCTTTAAACCAACCCTTCATGATTTTGCTGCGATTCATTCTTAACATCACTTGACCAAATACCGGCGTACCGAGAATTTTTTTGGGATCTACGCCCTGCTTCCATTTCAAGGTATCTTCTCGACAGGCGGTTTGCGTATAAATGACGGATGCGACCAGATCCGGCCTGATGTTGGCGACCAGTGAAGCGGCATGTCCGGCGACACAAGGGAAATTTAAAATATAGGGACCTTGCCAACCTTATCGAGAAACGCTGAAATCAGCTTAGCCACCGCTTCGGGAGCCATTGACAACCCGAGTTTAGGAATGGAAAAACCGAAACCGGGCAACTCGAACAGCAAAACATTGAAAGTTTCCGTCAAACGATCTACCAGTTCCTGATAGTGTTCAATCATCACCGGCGGATCGGGGATAATCGCCAAGGTAGGACGTCTGGAGTTGCTAACAGATGGTTTGTAGCGGTATCGAACGGTGGCTCTAGCAACATCCAGAAACTGGATATCGTAATTGCTCCAACGTCTTGCCTTTTGGAGCGTTTTATTACGTTTTAACGCAATAGGTAGAGTATCTGCGTAAATTCCAATCATAGCCGCTCCCGTTTGAATCCGGCTTTGCTCTAGGAAAGCTGTGCCGTGAAGAATTCGTCTTGTACCAGGAGCCAATGTATAACGCTACGCATTGACCGGACAATTTAAACATTCGGAATTGCCATTCAGAATATTTAAAGCGTCATTCTGCTAAGTCGCCGGATCATCAAGTAAGGTCTTTAACCAATCCTTGAATAGGCGAATTTGCGGTTTTTCGGCATCTTCGTGCCTGTTGACCAAATAATATTGTTGCGGCGGCTGCCAGCTCAGGGAAAGCGGTTGAACCAAGCGACCGGACTCGAGCCAGGAATTGATGAGCGGCATGTTTCCAAGCGCGATACCGGCATCGTTTTCAGCGGCACGGAGACCCATCACGTAATCACTGAAAAACAATTGCCTTCCAGGAATCAAATCAGGACGCCCCACTTGTTGAAAGAAATGTGCCCAGTTGCGGTCATCCTTGTCCATTCCAATCAGTAAATGTGATAGCAAATCGTCTATTTTCTCGATGGGATGCGTATCCAGGATATGCTTTGAACAGACCGGAGAAACGGTTACGGGAAGTAACTGTTCGCTTGCTAAATCCGGCCAATCGCCTAAACCAAAACGTATGGCAATATCCACATCTTCACGGGGAAAATCGGCCAATGCATACTTGGTATCAATATGCACAATGAGATCCGGATGCTGTTGATAAAACTCAGCCAATCGAGGAATGATGACTTCGCCGGCAAGGAAGGGTAATGCCTGAACTTTCAGGATTGTCTGTCCTTGAGGTTCGCTAACGTCCTGTGTCGCTCTCTGCAGCTGGCCTAGGGATTCTGTGACTTGCCGATAATATTCTTCGCCTTCCTTAGTGAGTTGTAAGCCACGGGAGGAACGGATAAACAGTTTGGTGTTGAGGATAGACTCCAACTCCTTGATCCGATATGTAATTGCGGGCGGACTAAGACACAGCTCCTCTGCGGCTGCCTTGAAACTAAGTAATCGCGCAGCCGACTCAAATGCGACGATGGAGGAGAAAGGTGGTAGTCGTCTAAAACTCATACCACATCAACCAACACTACCGAAGGTCACCTTCATCCAAATCGTATCCCATCGGGAGGCCTTTTCCTTAGCGGATAACTGTTTCGGAGAAACAATGGTCGGTGTAGCTAACTGATACTCTGATTCCAGCAACTTTGCGTTTAAAGCCCCTTTGGTTTCGTTGTTGAAGTCACAAGAAACGGCAATGAGATCCTGACAGGTATCGCATAGCCAGAAAATTGCCTGATTAGACCCCTGCCTGCGTTGCAACAGGGCTTGTTTTGGAGATATCTCTAATACACCTTCCGGATCGGACAGGTAGCGGGCGCTTCTTTCGGTGCAGAAATCACAATCACACGCCCTGGACACATAGGTGTCGATCGGCTTCGGTAGAAATAACTCGACGCTGATCTTTTCGCAGCGGCAGGTACCGGAATAATCCATATTGACTCACATTGGCTACTGACCGGGCACTTATAATACTTCGAATCGTAGTTGAGATATAAGACATGTCTTATGCAAGATCTCCCTTTAATGCGATATCCCTCACTAATTGATGACCATTTTCAGTTCCCTTAAATATTCTTATTGCCTAAACACATCCATATTTATGAAACACCATTGTCTCATTAACTAAAAACCATTATGATACACATATGTCTCATATATAGCCGGATTAGCTAATTGCTATAGCGGCAGTTACAACCCTAAAGAATTTCCGGGAATAACTATGCAGTCCATTTCTATTAAAAACCTGGTTTTGCGCTTTAAATGGAAAGTCGGTTTTACCTTTCTCTTGGTTATCATCGAATCCATGTTGGACATTCTGTATCCGCTCTTTATCGGATTGGCTATAGATGGATTACTGAAAGACGACTACACCGGCATTCTGTACTTAGCAATCTTAGGTGGCGCGTCGCTGTTAGTGGGCAGTTGCAGGCGGTTCTACGACACCAGAATATACTCCGGTATCTATTGCCGAATTACATCTGAAATGGTGGTGAGTGAAAGAGATCTGGGAAGTTCCGTTTCAAAAATCTCCGCACGCTCAAATTTGCTCACGGAGTTTGTGGAGTTCTTGGAAAATTCTATGCCACAGATCGTCGGGGCAATTATCTCGATTGTCGGAGTCTTAATCATCATTGCCGGACTGAATACGCAGGTGTTTTTAGCATCTCTCGGCTTGCTTGCCTGGATGTTTGCCATTTATGCAATCAGTGGCAAGCTGAATTACCGTTTTAACCATCACTACAATAATCAGCTCGAAAAGCAGGTGGAGGTAATATCTTCAAGGCCGCTTTCTTGCGTAACCGAGCACTTCAACCGATTAATGAAATGGAACATCAAGCTTTCCGATCTGGAAACGGTAAACTTTTCCCTGATTTGGTGCGGTGTCATAGCTTTGTTTATTTTTGCTCCGGTATCCGCGGTTCAAAGCGGTATTCTGTCGGTCGGCATCATATTTTCTATATTGATGTATGTCTTTGACTACATAGAAAAAATTTCAACCTTCCCGATCTATGTGCAGCAGTTGATTAGGCTCAAAGAAATTACTACTCGGTTAAAAAACGCTTAAACCATGGTACTTAATTTGACTGAGAAAATTTTTAAAGATCTTCAACCAAAAACGGAGCACAGCGTAGGCCGACTGATTTCTTCTTCACCCAAATTCTTACATTTGCCACGGTTCTATCTTCTGAATTGACAATACTGGGAAGCTCTTCAACATAGGAGATATCTTCTTTGCGGAATTCATAATAGAAGGTATGGGTGCTATAGGGATCGACAACCAAAATGATGATATCGGAATCATGAGGATGTTTGCGTGGTGACCCGGTGAAGGGAACATGGGAGTTTTTCAGCGCATCGAAATCCGCTGGCGGATGATAGGCCTGAATTTCAAATTTGGCGACTTCTTGAATGCTATTCTTTTGTGACATAGGGAATACCTTTCAAAAATGCTCTGTAAACAATGCACGTATTTATAGCCGAAAATTCAGCCCAAGCAAACAGCATTATTCGGCTGCCACCAAGGATTTATAACGCGCGATAAGTGATGCAAGGCTCCGAAACGGCTATTCTGCCGCGAGTTTTAGCCGGTCTTGAGAAGGTAGCCAGTAATCAACAACTGCGTTTTGCTTCTTAAATTCTGATTCTATTGGAACTGGAATATCACACAGCCTACATATGCTTCTATCCGCGTCAATATAGTTAACAAACCAAGTTACCATGGATTCTTTCTGCCCAGGATGTAAGCACCTGAAAGCACGAACCAAATCCTGGTCAGCTATGGCAAATTGCAAACCGGGGTGTATGTATGCCAGTTCAGTTAGCTTATCAAAAGCGGCATCTTCTGCTTGAACGGCCTGAAGTCTGTCAACCACATAAGGAATAACATAATTCAGAGCATCTAATTTAGACTTGAAAGGATGAATAAACTGGTCGAAGAAATTTCGTGTTGTCGTGTATCTGAGCATAATCATTTCCCCAATGGGCGCTCAATACTAAAAACTAGATAATAGTGCGAACTATCCTATGAATTAGTGATACACATCTAATAATAAGGTGTAATATTTCGTAAACAGAGGGTTGTAAATTCTGTTGAAGAGTTGGTTCCAAGGTACGATTAATGAAACTTTACTTAAAATCATCTGGAACACGCACCCAACCTTCCATCAAAATACGCGCGCTGCGGCTCATGCCGGCTTTTGTGACTGTCCATTTTCCCTCGATCTGCCGTGCTTCGGCACCGACTCGAAGCGTCCCAGAGGGGTGACCGAATCGGACTGATTCCCGCGTACCGCCTCCTGCCGCTAAATTCACCAAGGTACCGGGGATAGCAGCGGCAGCACTAATGGCAACAGCTGCGGTACCCATCATGGCATGGTGCAATTTACCCATGGATAGCGCACGGACCAGCAGGTCAATTTCAGCCGCAGAAACTTGTTTTCCGCTAGAGGTGAGATAATCCACCGGCTTGGCGACAAAGGCAATTTTCGGCGTATGCTGGCGATCAACGGCTTGGTCGACCTGGTCGATGAGGCCCATTTTTACCGCGCCATAGGCACGGATCTTTTCGAATTTTGCCAGCGCATAAGCATCGTTGTTGATCGCCTCCTGCAGCTCCGTTCCGGTATATCCGATATCTGTAGCATTAACAAATATGGTGGGAATTCCTGCATTGATCATCGTAGCGTTAAGCACACCTACGCCTGGCACCTCCAGGTCATCGATCAAATTGCCGGTGGGAAACAACTCGCCTTCGCCATCGGCAGGGTCAAGGAAATCCAGTTGAATTTCCGCTGCTGGAAAGGTGACACCGTCCAGTTCAAAGTCGCCGGTTTCCTGTACCGCACCACCGGCCATAGGTATATGGGCAATGATAGTTTTTCGAATATTGGCCTGCCAAATTCGGACAGTCGCCATGCCATTTTCCGGCAACTGCCGAGTATCGACCAAGCCGCTGTGTATAGCAAAAGCACCCACGGCAGCCGATAAGTTGCCGCAATTGCCACTCCAATCGACAAACGGCTTATCGATGGAGACCTGGCCAAAAAGATAGTCAACGTCATGATCAGGCTGGCTGCTCTTCGAAAGAATGACTGTCTTGCTGGTGCTGGAGGTCGCACCTCCCATGCCGTCGATCTGCTTTCCATAGGGATCGGGACTGCCGATAACACGCAATAACAATGCATCCCGAACGTTGCCAGGACACTGGGCTGCTTCAGGCAAATCGTCAAGTTTAAAGAATACGCCTTTGCTAGTGCCGCCACGCATATAGGTCGCAGGTACTTTGATTTGCGGTTGATTTGACATAAGCCTTCTCTCGGTTAGCTATTCGCCTCTAAAAAATCCTGGGCGAATCGTTGCAATACGCCACCGGCTTCATATATTGACACTTCTTCGGCAGTATCCAATCGGCAGGTGACCGGTACTTCTACACTATCGCCGCCCTGACGTTGGATGACCAAGGTCAGATCCGCGCCTGGCTTGCGCTCACCGAGAATATCGAAGGTCTCGGTTCCATCTATGCCAAGGGATTTTCGTGTCGTGTCGGGTATAAATTCCACCGGCAACACGCCCATGCCGATTAGGTTAGTGCGATGAATGCGTTCGAAACCTTCGGCTACGATAACTTCAACACCCGCTAAACGGACTCCCTTTGCCGCCCAATCCCGGGAGGATCCCTGGCCATAATCGGCACCGGCGATAATGATCAACGGTTGTCCCCGATCCATATAGGTTTCAATGGCTTCCCACATGCGGGTCACCTTACCTTCCGGCTCAATGCGCGCTAGAGAGCCCTGCTTCACCTGACCATTTTCCACTACCATTTCATTAAGTAGCTTGGGATTGGCAAAGGTCGCCCGTTGTGCAGTCAAGTGATCGCCGCGATGGGTGGCATAGGAATTAAAGTCTTCCTCCGGCAATCCCATTTTCGCCAAATACTCGCCCGCAGCACTGGACGCTAATATAGCGTTAGACGGCGATAGATGATCGGTGGTGATATTGTCACCAAGCACGGCCAACGGGCGCAGCCCTTTAAGCGTTCTTTCACCGGCTAATGCGCCTTCCCAGTATGGCGGCCTGCGGATGTAGGTGCTTTGCGGACGCCAATCATAAAGCGGATTGTTTTGTTCGCTAAAATCGTCTGTGATATCAAACATGGGGACATAGACCTGTCTGAACTGCTCGGGTTTGACACACTCCGCGATGACGGCATCAATTTCCTCATCGCTCGGCCAGATATCTTTGAGCAAAATCGGATTCCCCTCGGAATCGGTACCCAGTGCATCTTTTTCGATGTCGAATCGAATAGTCCCGGCTATGGCATAAGCGACAACCAGCGGCGGTGAGGCCAGGAAGGCTTGTTTGGCATAAGGATGGATGCGCCCGTCAAAATTCCGGTTGCCGGAAAGCACAGCCGTGGCATAGAGGTCGCGATCAATTACTTCCTGTTGAATCTTAGGGTCCAACGCTCCGCTCATACCGTTACAGGTAGTACAAGCGAAAGCCACGATGCCAAAACCTAGTTTTTCCAATTCCGCAAGCAGGCTTGCTTCTTCCATATACAACCTGGCTGCCTTGGAGCCAGGCGCGAAGGAAGACTTCACCCAAGGCTTGCGCGTGAGCCCCAGTTGATTGGCCTTTCTGGCCAGCAAGCCTGCCGCAACAATATTGCGCGGATTGCTGGTATTGGTGCAGCTGGTGATCGCGGCAATGATAATAGCGCCGTCCGGCATGAGATCAGGCTGATCCTCTATCTGCCCGCTGATACCCCGAGCAGCTAACTCAGACGTTGGCACGCGTTTATGGGGATTCGAAGGGCCGGCAATATTGCGACCAACCGACGACAGGTCAAAGGTAAGCACCCTTTCATATTCCGAGTTTTCCAGGGAGTCTGCCCATAGACCGGTTTCTTTCGCATAGTTTTCCACGAGCTTAATCTGCTGATCTTCCCTGCCGGTTAACCTTAGATAGTCAATTGTTTGCTGATCGATATAAAACATCGCCGCAGTGGCCCCGAACTCCGGAGTCATATTGGAAATCGTGGCGCGGTCGCCCAGGGTTAGGTCGGTCACCCCTTCGCCGTAGAACTCCAGATAGCTGGACACCACTTTTTCGGCCCGTAGGAATTCGGTCAACGCCAAGACGATATCCGTCGCGGTGATTCCAGGCTGGCGTTTACCGGTTAGCTCGACACCAATAATATCCGGCAACCGCATATAGGATGCACGTCCCAACATCACGCTTTCTGCTTCCAGTCCACCGACGCCGATCGCTATCACTCCTAACGCATCCACGTGGGGTGTATGGCTATCGGTTCCAACCAGAGTGTCGGGAAATGCAATGCCATCCCGTGACTGAATTACCGGTGACATCTTTTCCAGGTTGATCTGGTGCAAAATGCCATTTCCCGGGGGTATGACATCGACATTCTTAAATGCAGTCTTGGTCCAGTTGATAAAATGAAAACGGTCTTCGTTACGCCGGTCCTCAATCGCACGATTCTTTTCAAACGCCTCGGGATCGAATCCCGCATGTTCCACCGCCAGCGAATGATCGACAATGAGTTGCGTCGGCACCACAGGATTCACTTTGGACGGGTCGCCACCCTTTTCTGCAATGGCGTCACGCAAGCCGGCCAGATCCACCAACGCCGTTTGACCCAGAATGTCATGACAAACGACGCGGGCCGGAAACCAAGGAAAATCCAGTTCCCGCTTACGTTCGATAATCTGTTTCAGGCAGTCTGTTAACATTGCCGGTTCACAGCGTCTGACCAAATTCTCCGCCAGAACTCTCGACGTATAAGGTAGTTTGTCGTAGGCATCCGGTTGAATGGCGTTAACGGCAGCACGGGTATCGTAGTAGTCCAAATCGCTATTAGGTAAAGGTTTACGATATTCGGTGTTCATCTGGGGTACTCAGCGTTTAAATGGCGATAGTTTTCGTTGTGGAAGAAATATTCCATGCCCCCGGCTAACTCAGGGGCATGTTCGTCGATTAGCGGTCTTGGATATCCACCCACTCGGCGTGTTCCGGCCCGGTATATTCGGCAGACGGTCGAATAATCCGGTTTTTTGCCCGTTGCTCTTTAACATGCGCCGCCCAACCGGTAGTCCGGGAAGTCACAAAGATAGGAGTAAAGAGCTTGGTCGGAATGCCCATGAAGTGATAAGCCGAGGCATGGAAAAAGTCCGCGTTACAGAACAATTTCTTCTCCCGCCACATGACCTCTTCGCAGCGCACAGAAACCGGATAAAGACGAGTATCGCCGACATCTTCGGCTAACCGTTCCGACCAGCGTTTAATTACCGCGTTGCGCGGATCGGATTCGCGGTAAATCGCATGGCCGAAGCCCATGATTTTCTCTTTGCGCTCCAGCTTGGCCAGCATTTCCCGTTCAGCATGGTCAGGATCGTCAAACCCTTCGATCATCGCCATCGCCATTTCATTTGCTCCGCCGTGCAATGGTCCGCGCAAGGAACCGATAGCTCCGGTAATACAGGAATGAATGTCTGAAAGTGTCGATGCACAGACCCGTGCGGTGAAGGTCGAAGCATTGAACTCATGTTCGGCATACAGGATTAAAGAAGCATGCATCGCTTTTCGATGCAACTCTTTGGGAGGCTTATCGTGAAGCATATGGAGAAAATGCCCGGCAATCGACTCGTCGTCTTTAAGTGTGTCGATGCGGACGCCATCGTGACTATAGCGATACCAGTAACACATGATTTCCGGAAACAACGCCAGCATACGGTCGATTCTGTCATCCTGTTGACTGAAATCGGTTTCGGTTTCCAAAACGCCCAGCATCGAACAACCGGTGCGCATGACGTCCATAGGGTGCGCATCCTTCGGCATGCGTTCCAGGACTTCTTTCAACTTCTCCGGCAAGCCGCGCATGGATTTCAATCGCGCTTTGTAGTCCTGGAGTTCATTGACGTTTGGCAAATGCCCTCTTAACAACAAATAGGCAACTTCTTCAAATTCAGCCTTCTCCGCCAAGGTTTCAATACCATACCCGCGATACGTAAGCTGATGCCCGGTGGTTCCGACCGTACAGAGTGCAGTTTCTCCGGCTACCTGGCCGCGAAGGCCCGCGCCACCCAGTGCTTTATCTACCATGTTGTTCTCCTTTAAATCTGTTTGTATTTTCTAGGCACTTATTTAATAACTATTTAGCTTTTTCCTGCTGAAAAAGCGCGTCCAGTTTTTGTTCGTAGGCGTGATAACCTAGAAACTCGTACAGCTCCATCCGTGTTTGCATCAGATCGACGACATCTTTCTGATCACCTTTGTTGAGTATCGACTGATAGACTGCCAAAGCCGCCTTGTTCATCGCGCGAAAAGCGGATAGCGGATACAACACCATGTCGGCGCCTGAATCTGCCAACTCCTGTTTGTTATATAAAGGGGTTTTACCGAATTCAGTAATATTGGCGAGAATCGGCACATCGAGTGCTTCGTTAAAGGCTTGATAGTGCTCCAGCTCAGTCACCGCCTCGGCAAAAATTCCGTCAGCGCCGGCCTCAACACAGGCTTGCGCACGTTCTATGGCGGCATCCAAACCTTCCTGGGCAAAGGCGTCGGTGCGGGCCATGATGAAGAACCCATCATCAATCCGGGCATCGACCGCCGCCTTCACTCTATCGACCATTTCCGACTGGGATACAATTTCCTTATTCGGACGGTGTCCGCAGCGTTTTTGCGCGATCTGATCTTCGATATGCACCGCCGCAGCACCGGCGCGAATCATCTCTTTGATGGTTCTGGCAATATTGAAAGCGCCTCCCCAACCGGTATCGATATCCACCAAAAGCGGCAACTCGGAAGCGGCGCTAATACGCCGGACATCTTCCAGTACATCGTTAAGCGACGTCATGCCCAAATCCGGCAACCCGTAGGATGCATTAGCGACCCCGCCTCCGGAGAGGTAAATCGCCCGGTGGCCGGTCTGTTCTGCCATCATGGCGCAATAGGCATTGATGGCTCCGACAATTTGCAAGGGTTTATTGTCGGCTAGTGCTTTGCGAAATCTTGAACCCGCAGACATGGTTCCACCTCCTTTAAATGTTCATACTTTAAAATTTGAGTTGACCGGAATTATAACGCCTCTGGATATCGGCCCTGGCTTTGGATATGTGACGCCGCATAAGCAGTTCCGCCAACTCGCCGTCTTTTTCTTCTAACGCTTCTAGAATTCGCCAATGCTCACGGAATGCCCTAACCGGCCTTCCGGTGATCGTACTTGACCGGTATCTAAACAGTCGCAGTAAGTGGTAAAGATCCCCGGTAAGTAGCTTGCTGAGATGGGCATTTTTACTGCCGGAGATAATGCGATAGTGGAAATCGAAATCCCCTTCTTTCTGGTAGTAGGCAGCACCGTTTTCTTCTTCGATATCTTTCTCATGGCTTTCCAGAAGGCGTTTCAAATCATCCTTTTCGGCTTGGGTCATGCGCAAAGCCGCTTGTCGACAGGCCATTCCCTCCAGCGCTTCACGCACTTCATAGAGATCCATCACCTCGTCAAAACTAAGGGTCACGACCCTTGCGCCGGAATGCGCCTTGCGAACAATCAGCCCTCTGCCCTCCAGTCGCTGCAGCGCTTCCCGTAAAGGACCACGGCCATAACCAAAACGGGCGGTTAAATCGGCTTCGCTGATCTTCTGTCCGGCAGGAATCTCGCCTTTGACGATGGCGGTCTGGAGCACTTCAAATGCCATATCAGCGCGTGTGCGGCTATCTAGGTCTTTCATTGTTTACAATTTGCATAAGAAAATAAAAATTATAAGTATTATCCCGTAAATTTTGGCGAATTGTATGCAATATTGTTAACAATTAAAAGCAGTAAAATAGTCAATAGAGCAGAAAACACATTCAATATGCATTTAACCATCTGTTTTTATTAACGATAAATACACCGGCACGAAGACGCACAACTTTAGTCTATTGTTAACAATTTCAGTCTGATTCTGTTTTGTTTACAACACTGGAAGGTGTTCGGAAGTAATTAAGCGAAAAAAAGAACTACCTTTCCGCTACCCCTTTTCCCGCAAAAATTTTATTTCGATATTTGATTATGCGTGATATCCGGGTCTCGGGCTTCTTAGCTGATTTGAGGTTAATGACATAACTTTTTTGGCGTCCCGGCGTGAGTTTAGCAAATGCTTCCGCAAGCTGCGGATCAATTTCCAACGCTTCTGTCAGTTCTGCGGGAAGCTCCAGTTCGGCATGTTCTTTTTGCGGTTTACGACCAGTCTCGGCGTAACCCATTGCTTCCTTCAAATAGGACTTGATAATTGGCTCTCGTTGCCGCACTTGGTCATCGCCGGTAAAGCGAATCATGTCCGGGTAAGGAGTATTTGGCCCTTGTTTTTCAAGAAGATTATCTGGATCTTTTAGTAACGCAGCATTGAAGAAACTGAGGCGGAAATCCTTGCGTAAGGCACCAATGATCACGATATTGCGATTCGCATGCATATAACAGGGATGCGCCCATTTGAGAGTTTCTTTTAGTTTCGATTCAAGGCAAATTCTACGCAGCTCCATCAAGCCCGCAGGCCACAGACGCGTGGAGCAATCAGGCGTTGAGAAACGCTCACACCTACCGCAACCGACTGAAAAATAATCCTCGATATCAGTGATCATCAGATTCGCCTGAACTTTGCTTTTCGCTTACATCTAACCACAGTATCAAAAATGTTTAAGAAATCTACGCTCATCTTTCTTATATCCGCAAAACTCATAAAACTGGTGGGCATGCGGCCGGTGGTCTCCGCTTGTAACCTCTGATTTAATGCAACCCATCGATCTAAAATACTTTTCTGCTTCCTCAACTAACTTTTTTCCAATACCGGTTCCCCGGCATTGTTGGTCTATTACAAGACTGGTAATTCGACCACAGCGGCCGTCTTGATGAAACAGGCTGATAACATGGCAGGAAACTACTCCGAGTATACGGTCGTCTTCTTCAGCGACAAAAACAATGTCCATCGGATTATCAGCGAACTGTTCCAGCTTATTCTCGATCAGGCCGGGAGTAGTTGTATAACCCAGTTGCTCCATCAAATTGGATATCGCCATAGCGTCACTTAAATGCGCGGTGCGAATGTTCATAAGTCACTGTATTCCATGGTTATGCAATAATCTTTAAAGCCAACGGCATGCCAAAACTTTTTTGCGGTCTCATTATTCACCAAGACATCCCTAGCTCGGAGATACCCATTTTATTTCCATGACCTTCATCCTGTATAAGTTGCCAGTTCATTTCCGCAAAGCAATTAACATCGACGTTAGTGGCAATCCTGATCTTCATATTCGTTCGCAACTATTTTTAACTAATAATGCCAAGTAACAGTGGTATGCCTACAGATAGTATTAAGGCAGTTTGTAAGATATATCTCACACACATTTGAGTTTTTGCCCACTTTTACAGGAAGCGAAACTGCTATAAAGTGTCTCGCTCTGGCGTGGAAAAATTCCTTTACCGGTATTTCCGCCCAGTTCCATGGAACCTGTGGAAGCATTTTCCACTAACTATTATGAAAAGGAACTTTTATGAAGAAGTTTATCTTCGTTTTATATCTATTACTTTCCCTCCCCCTCGTTAATACTGCCTTCGCAGAGACTTCAACTACCAGTGCTGCAATTCAACCGGTCGCCATTAATATCAATGTGGCTGACGCGGATAGTATTGCAGATGCCCTTAAGGGTATTGGGATGAAGAAGGCTGAAGCGATTGTTGCATTTCGCGAGGCAAACGGACCTTTTATGACGTTAAATGAGATAACGTTGGTAAAAGGGATTGGCGAAAAAACTTTAGAAGCCAATAGAGAGTACATTAAGCTGAAATAGCTTAGTAGATAGTTGCGGAGGATTTAATCCTCCGCTTTTTATTCGATAACGATTATAGGACTGGTAGGCTGCATCAAATGCTCATGGTAGCCAAGCCTACGCACGAACTCTTCCCGATAGATCGGCTGTAACAAGTCCTGCCCTAATAATTGCAAAGTATCCGGTTCCAATCCTTCCCTTTGCAACGGCCGTTGCCAGGGGATGATGTAGAGAATCTTAGGCTGCTCCTGATTCCCCCGAATTTCATTTCCTTCAATTACGATAATCTCTTCGGCATGTACCAAAAAACCGGCCATAATCCAGATACTCAGGAGAATACTGCGCAAGACTCGCAACTCTGTTTTCATTGAATTCTTGCCTGCAGATCGATAATCCAATAACCCACTTTTTCTTCAGGCGCTTTGGAAAGGGTTTGATAGCGCTGATAGTGTTGCAAGGCCTTGCTAAGTTCCCCTACATACAAGTCATACACAATTCCCAAATTAAGGTGTAACTTCGGGTCATCGGGATTAATTGCCAACGCCTGTTCATAACTCGCAATTGCCTTGGAAAATTCTCCCTTCCTTTTAGCAAGCAACCCCCGAATCAACAGCGCTTCCACATTTTTGGGATTTAAGACGAGGGCCTGGGATGCATGATAGTCAGCGATTTCTTCCGCGTTGTCTTGCAATGCAATCAATGCCAGGTTTACGTGAGGTCCTGCTAACGATGGGTGTTTTCGAATTAGCTCCTGAAATACGAGATTTGCCCTGCCCTGCTCACCTGACTGCAGGGCACCTACGGCGGCTGCATATTCCTCCATCGCTTCTGCAGGAATCGGATTACCGCTAGCATCTAACTGAACGTCACTTTCCTCGGTAGGTGTCGGTTTCTCCTCCAGAATGATAATGGAAACCTGGTTGCTACTATCATTCGGATCACTTTTACTCCGACCAACCTCGTGCTGGACGATTGACGGCGTACCCGGCGATTCAGTCAGGTTCGAGCACCCCCAAATAAAAATTCCAATGAGGGAATAGCTCAATAACCTAATGTATTTGAATACTGGCAACTGGTACCTCCTCCCGACGGGCGTAACGCACGGGATGCAACTTCTGCAATGCCCGAAAACTGCTTTCTATCCATTCATCCCAATGGCCCTGCCAACTGCGTTTGGCATTGCTTTCATGGATCGCAATCGCATTTTCCTCAAACGGATAAGCCTGTTCCTCGAGTAACAGCTCATATTGCTCGAGTTCTAATGCAGACAGGTTTTTAGGGCGTTCGGAATCAAGCAGATCGGTGCTGAACTGGCGGTAGATTTCACCCATTTTAAAGGTTGCGAGCGTGGTAAAGTCCGCCACGTTTAAACTCGCCGCCTTCTTATAAGCCTGCATGCTAGCTTCCATGGCCGTTTTTTTGCGACTGAGATTCTTTTTCAGTGGTGCGACCAATCGAATTCGTTGAAACTCCTGATATTTTTTCTCTGCTAAATCAGTGCCTGCCTGGGCGACCAGATAGCGAACTCTCGAGGAGATTTCTTTTTGGCCGTCATAAGCGGCAATAATTTTCTTTTGCCAAAACTCACGTTTTGCAGGTTGATTTGTGGTGCTATATAGCGCAGTCAACTTGAATCGCGCTTCCATGGCTTCTTCCATCGGCAGCGGATAGGTGTGCGCATATTTTCGATACGTCACAATTGCCTGTTCCCATGCCTGCTCCTGATCATACCACTCGGCCGCCTGGTATAAAGAGTTGCGGCGGACCTCAACATCCGGATGTTGGTCATGCAGCCGAACCAACTCGTCGGCGGCAGGAATCCATTGCGCGGTTTCCTGGTAGGCAAGTGCCAGTTTTGCTGGAATATCTTGGCTAAGCGGATGTGCAGGATTGCTGTTACGAAATGCTAGAAGTACTGGGATGGCTCGGGAAAACTGGCCGATTGCCAGCATTTGGGTAGCCGCGTCAAACTGCGCGCTGACCGCAACATCGGCATTGGGGGCAAGGAGCCCTACCCGCAGCAACTCATCTATCCCCGCCTCCGTTTGGTTTTGCGCCAAAAGTTCTTCTGCTTGCTTGTAAACGCTGGCGGCAAGTAGGTTTTCGGTGTTGGCGGTCCTCGGGTCAGACTTGGCTAAATGGGTTAATGCCAGGCTGTATGCCTGCTCTGCCTGAGCAAAATCTTCCACGGCATAATAGCTGTGCCCCTTGATGAGCAGGACATCAGTAAGTAGTTTGCTATCCGGACTTGGTTGCCAATTAAGCAGTTGATCTGCCAGATTTATGGACTGTGGGTAGTCTTGCCAATCGAAAACTGTTTGCATTGAGCGGACCAATACTTTCAGCGCTCTGGCATCATGTGGGAACTTGTTGGTAAATCGAAGCTGGCTGGTAAGTTGCTGCTCGAGAACTCTCCTTTTTTCCTCTTCGGTAGTTACGGCTTTCAATACTTCTTGATACGCGAGAATAGCGGCGTATCCGGCTTCTGGTTGCAATTCTATCTCACCAACAAGCGGCTCCAGAACATCAGCATTATTGATTAAGGAATCCGCGTCATATTCATAAGCTGCACGCTCAAACGCAGCAATCGCTTCAAGGGGTAGATTTGCTGCACCCAGGCTTTCACCAAGCAAATAAACCATGGCGACAGTTTCCGCCCGTTCCGGGAAGGTTTGGATATAAGACTTATAAAAGCCGGCAGCCAATTGGTAGCTTTTAATCTTTGGTCGCTCTTCATTCGATCTCTGGGCGGTTGCGTGGTGGTATTGCGCCAACTCAGGTATAAAAACTGCAAGCTGTTTTTCTACCTGTTGTTGAAAATCGTTACCATGACGCTTCCAATAAGGACTGTCGATTCCATAGCTGGAAATATACTTGGCTTTACTAACGCGTTGCTCATCAAAACGACCGAGGGTGCCGAGTAATTCAATATGCTTGTTGTGCAGATGTGGAGCCCAGCGGTTCTTTGGCTGTAACTCAAAAAACTGTTGATAGACGGCTAATGCATCGACACTCAATTCTTGGCTAACTAATAGCTGGGCATAACTCTCATAAACCTGAACTTCATAGTCGCGGGGCCCATGCTTTTCAAACAGCGCTTTTAACGATTCAACGCCATCAAGGTAGGAAAGGGCAAACCCGATCACCCTGAACTGGTCTTCCACCAA
>JANQMN010000060.1 GCA_028280065.1 Hahella sp. | reverse complement strand
GCTGTTAGCCCTTGATGAATTGCAGGACGTGCTACCGGAAGTGGCAGAAAAACTGGGCCCAGGGAACATTTGGACTCACGAAGCCGAGGAAGCGCTGTTCGATTGCTATAGGCCAGCGGAAGAAACCGCCTCATAAATAACAATCTGCAACTGCGCTTGGAGGCATAGGTAAACAACAATCTGGTACAGGAGCCCGGCTTCCGGTATGAGGCTGGGTTCTAAGCGGATCAATAGGATTTTTCCGAACAGGGTCGTAGGATGGGTGATAACCCATCTGTAAATAGATTAGCAGCATGATGGGTTAACACCCATCCTACTAGGCGGTGTCAGATTAATGAGTCCTAGATAAGAATCCGAGCGCTACGCAAGTTAATTACCAAACTACTAAAAGTTGGAGCGAATTTTCTGCTCCAGGGGCTTGTATTGCCCAAACGGTTTTAAAAAGCTGGCTTGTCAGGGTCTTCGAGTGTCGATCGGGGAACGGCAGAAATTAGAAATAGATCTGTATGCCTAGGCCAGATGCAAAAATATTTTAAAGAGTGAATACAAATGTCAACACAACCCATCGTCACGGTCACCCTGGATACCGAATTTGGCTTTCAAGATTGGTCAGAGTCACTTTTATCTTCTGTGAACAAACTTGCTTCTTCCACTCAAGCAGCGGTGATTAACACCGGCCTTGATGTCGCCCTTCGGCTACGCGGCTTAGGGGAACGGGTGCGGGTTACCGGTATCCTGCCGGAATCCAGTCGGGCGGCAAGCAATGCGCTGTTTGGAGAGAATCGGCTGGATAATCATTACTACTACGAATCCTGTCCCAGCGTTTGCGAAAGCACCTGGGGGAGTTTTAGAAAGGGGCTGGAAGATCTCTGTGAAACGTCAGAGTGGTTCGTCGTCAGTGGGCATGCTCCCAAAGGCTTAAGCCCAAGAATCAGTGGTCAGATCACCGCAATCTTAAAACATAAGGGACGGCGGGTAATTGTAGATACCCGGGGCCTCGCGCTTAAAGCCGCCATAGAAGCAAGGCCGGATGTGGTCAAAACAGATCTTCAGCAACTGGAAAACTGGGCTGGCCATGCACTGACAACGCCTGCTGAGCAACATGAAGCAGTTCGTCAGCTGATATTCAAGGGAGTCCGCAATGTGATCCTCGAAAGTGACGTCAAGGTTCAATGGTTTAACCCGGAACAGGCTTGGGAAGCGCGCATTACTTCTACTAATGCGCCGAATGCAGAAGGCTTATCAACAGCGCCTGATTCGCTGTTGGCCGGGATTGCCCATGGTTTGGCGAATAAGCAGCCGATTACGGAAATACTTTCTCAATCCATCCAGGCATCCTTGACTCCGGACCGCGCCGTGCTAAACCCGGCAGCAGGAAATGGAGGTCCGCAAATATCCCTTAAAACCCTTCCGTTTACGCTTTAAAAAGGGGGTAGATTGGAACCTGAATAGGAGATAACCAGATGAGTAAAAAACCTATTGTAACCTTTACCCTGAATCCTGCCTTGGATCTCACTAAGTGTTATCGATTAGGGATTTTTAATCGTTTTGCTGAAGGGGTGAGCCATCCAAAAACCAGTGTCCTGTCCTGTTTGTAAACCAGACCAGGCTAAGCATGACAGGCACTTCGACCAATACCCCGACCACTGTGGCCAATGCCGCGCCCGAGTGCAGGCCGAAAAGCGATATGGCAACGGCTACGGCGAACTCGAAAAAGTTAGATGTCCCAATCAGACAGGCCGGTGCAGCAATGTTGTGCGGCAGTTTCATGGTTTTTGCCGCAACGTAGGCTAGGGCGAAGATCCCATAGGTTTGAATAAGTAGCGGGATGGCGATTAATACTATGGTTTGAGGTTGCGCCAAAATTGTTTCGGCTTGAAATCCGAAAAGCAGTACGACTGTGCCCAGCAGTCCGATAACCGACCATGGTTTTGCTCTGTCGAGGAACTTCCTGATGCGCTCGTCGCCGTGGTTTCGATGCAGGTAGTGACGGGTTAGGATTCCGGCAATTAGCGGCAGCAGAACGTACAATACCACTGACAATAAAAGCGTATCCCAGGGCACCGTGATATCGCTGATTCCAAGCAGGAATGCGGCAATCGGGGCAAACGCGAAGATCATGATGATGTCGTTGACCGAGACCTGTACCAGGGTGTAGTTCGGATCGCCTTTGGTGAGATGACTCCAGACAAACACCATTGCCGTGCAAGGCGCCACGCCCAACAGGATCATTCCGGCGATGTACTCATTAGCGCTTTGCGGATCGACCAGCGAGGCGAAAAATACCTTAAAGAACAGCCATCCCAATGCCGCCATGGTAAATGGCTTTAGCAGCCAGTTAATAGTGAGGGTTAATATCAGCCCTTTGGGTTTTTTACCGACGTTTTTAATTGCCGAGAAATCCACCTGCACCATCATCGGGTAAATCATGACCCAGATGAGAACCGCCACTACAAGGTTCACATGGGCAAATTCCACTGATGCTATATAGGCAAATTGTGCGGGAAGATAACTTCCCAGCAGGACGCCGGCAGCTATACATAGCGCGACCCAAATCGATAAAAACCTTTCAAAAATTCCCAAAACAACTCCTTCGGAATAAAATCGTTTATAAATAGACCTTTCAATTCGACTACTTGTGCTGGCATGTCACTTCTCAGGCTTGCGGAGTAAAGTGTGCTAATTTCGTTCCCAAGCCTGCTAAAAACTGTCCACAAGTAAAATAACGCCGACAGTCACCCCCGCGATCAGCAAGGCCTTAAAGCCGGATAACAGCCAATGCTCCTTACTGATTGTGCTCAAATACAGTCCCAACACGAAAATCACGCATGCCGAGAATCCAATGCACCAGGCGAACACATTGCCCGGCAACGCAACTCCGGAGATTTCCAACCATAAAGGCGTCATGACAATCAGGCAAATTGCCAAGGGAGATAGTCCGTTGACGAGAGCCACTAACAAGGGAACTATGCGGGAAGCCTGGCCGTGGAGCGAGTGGGAAAGATCCTCGGCCATGGCGCTTTCCAGCTCCTTAATTTCCTTCTCCCGTTCGGCGGACTCGCTTATATAGGCGCTGGTTGAGCCACTCACCAGCAAGGCAATCGCGGCTCCTAAACTGGCCTTGATAGCTATGGTGACTGGGACTTCACCTCCCAAATAAAAGCCCATGAACAGACCTGTCATGGTGAGAGCGCCATCGAATCCATTGGTGACAAAAAATCGTCTGGTTATTCCTTCCGAGTCACTGACCCGGATCAGACGCCGTAGATTCCACATATCGCGTATACACTTCGTCGATGCTGTGTATGGATGCACCTAAAGCCGTCAATTCCGCCTCGATAACCTCATAGTGCAGCTCCCCCTGCAGGGTTACGGTAATATCTTGGGTTTTTTCGTCGACACCCATGACTTTGACGGTAATCTCCACACCTGGCAGTCTAGTATTTAGCTGCTGGGTAAAATCCAGAATATTCGGGCGCAGAGGTTTTAGGACATCCAATACTAGCTTGGTGGTTTCGACCATTAATTGACCTTTCTCCGATTTTATCAAGCCGTTAATACAAAAATTGTATTCAATAAAGGTTAGCTTAACTGTATGAGTGAGTATCTTCAGGATTCAGATGTCAATTCTAAGCTCAATTTCTTGACTGAAATCGAAAAACTGAAGGAGGTCTATCGAGGAAACGCGGTTTTGTCGGGAAACCGGAACGAAAATAGTGCGGAACATACCTGGCACACCGTAATGATGGCGTGGCTTCTTTCGGACCGGTTTGAGGTCAAGGAAGTTGATCAACTTAGAATTTTTAAGATGCTTCTGGTCCACGACATTGTTGAAATTGACCACGGCGATCAGAACGTTTTCCTGCGGGTTGCCGCACAGGATGAAAAGGAAAAAGCCTGCGCAGCCAGGGTGTTTGGCTTGTTGCCCGAAGTGGATAACGAAGAACTACATGGTTTATGGGCGGAGTTCGAATCGCAAGCCACAACGGAAGCAAGGTACGCCAAGGCCATCGACGCGATGCAGCCCTTGTTGAATCACTATGTGACCGGGGATGAAAGATACAATGAGTTAAACCTTACCCGGTCGATGGTTATCGAAAAAAAGCAGTTCATTCGAGCCATTTCTCAAAATTTATGGGAGATAACCATTGCCTTGATAGATTTGAGTGTGAAAAAAGGCTTGTATGAAAACCACCAGGAAAATGATGGCGTAAGGAACTAAATACCCCGACCCTACACTACCGTTTCGCTTCTTTGAAGGGCTGCATGCGACAGTTAAATGACAGTTTTGTGTCAATATAAATAAACCTGCCCAAAAGTAAAAAATCTGTCACATCCTTCCACTACGATCCATCAGAAGTGTGGATGAACGAAATAGAGAGCCTCCCAAAACAGAAGCCACACATAATCAATCTATTGAAACGATACTACCCAAGGGGTTATACCTGATGAGTAAATTTACAACCGATCCTACCCGTTACAACAAAACCGAAAATGAGCCTTTCGACTCTGTATTGAATAAGTACATTTCTCGAAGAGATGTATTGAAAAGTGGCTCCGGAATAGCCGCATTGTCAATGTTGTCCGGCTTCGGTTTGCTTGGTTGTAGCGATGATGATAATGATTCAGATAACTCTGGAGAAACCAGCGTAACTTTAGGCTTTGAATCCATCGCAGGATCCAAGACCGATGCCGTTGTCGTTGCTGCAGGATATACTGCCATGGTCCTCGCGCCATGGGCAGAGCCTCTAAAATCCATCGCTTCCGAATATAAGCCTGACGGTACTAACAGTTCCGTCGACCAGGAAAATGCTATGGGCATGCATCATGACGGCATGTACTATTTCCCGATTGACGGTTCATCCACCGACGGCTTGCTTGTGGTGAATCACGAGTATATTGACCAAAATGCCTTACATCCGAATGGCGCAACCCGCGATCCGGACACCGGATTAAGAAATGATGCAGAGGAAATTCGCAAGGAAATCTTTGCGCATGGCGTAAGTGTCGCGAGAATTCAATTCGACGGTTCGAACTGGAATGTCGTCAAGGATGATCCCCACAACCGTCGATTTACCGGTGCCACTGAGATGGTGGTTTCCGGGCCTTTGGAGAATCACGAACTGTTGCAGACCAAGTATTCGCCAGACGGTTCAATCGTGCGCGGCACCCTCAACAACTGCGGTAACGGTTTTACCCCTTGGGGAACCTACTTGACGAATGAAGAAAACTGGCCTGGGTACTTCGTCAATACCGGCACACGTACTGAAGATCAGGTGCGTATTGGCTTAGACGATGAAGACACCCGCTATGGCTGGGACGATCTGGCTGGAGATCCAACGGAAGTTGACGATGAGTTCGCCAGATTCGATGTCACGGCAAAAGGTGCATCCGCACTTGAAGACTACCGTAACGAAGCCAACGGCCACGGCTACATCGTGGAAATGGATCCTTATGATCCAACTTCCATGGCGGTGAAGCGAACTGCTCTAGGACGTGTGCGTCATGAAGGTTGTGTATACGGTAAACTGGTAGAGGGGCAGCCGATGACTTTCTACACCGGTCATGATGCAAGATTTGAGTATATCTACAAATTTGTATCCGATGCTGCTTGGGACCCGGACGATGCGAATCCGAGCAATCGTTTAGCGACTGGTGCGAAGTACATGGACGCAGGTACTCTATATGTTGCCCGATTTGATGCAGACGGGACAGGCGCGTGGCTTCCACTTACCTTAGACAGCGTGACTACCACTGGTGGTATGCTGGGAGATACTTTCTCTTCTTTGGCAGAAATCATTTTGAATACTGCCGGGGCGGCTGACTTGGTTGGTGCCACGCCCATGGACAGACCCGAATGGGGCGCTGTTGACCCAATCGACGGTGCGGTATATATGACGATGACTAACAATACTCGTCGTACTGAAACCACCAATGCTCCTAACCCACGATTGAATAATGCCTATGGCCATATCGTTCGTTGGGAGGAAGGAGACAGCCTAACTAGTTTCACCTGGGATATCTTTGTCTTTGGTTCTCCCGCCGACGGCGATGCGGATACCAACCGTTCCGGTCTGTCAGACTTGAATCAGTTTGCCTCTCCGGATGGTTTGGCATTCGATAGCCGAGGCATTATGTGGATTCAAACCGACAACGGTGCTGATGCAGTTGAGGAGTACACTAACGATCAGATGCTGGCCGTCATTCCTAAGGATTTGACAGACTCAAGCGGTACCAAGCAGGTAATCAACGCTGATAATCAGACAAGTCTGCGGCGCTTCTTCGTCGGACCTAACGGTTGTGAAGTGACAGGGATTTGCTTTACTCCGGATAACACCAGCATGTTCCTCAATATCCAGCACCCAGGTAACTTCCCGTATGACACCGATGCTACGGTGGAAACACCTGCGGGGATGGATATTCGGCCTCGGGCGACAACCATCGTTGTACGTAAAGCGGATGGCGGTCCAATTGGTGTTTAGTGACGGTTTTTCTGATTAGTTGAAACTATAGTTGGAATGGTAGAAGTTATTTTGGCCGCATAACGCGGCCTTTTTTTGTTGGGAAGCATCTCTAAGTTCATTTCCTGTCACTCTCCCTGGCCAGTTAGATGCTAAAATTCCCGTGTTATGGACGCTCTTAACTATCGGCGATCAGGTTTCCTTATTCTTTCCGTCTTTTTACTAAGATTACTGCTGGATCCATTAGAAGGATGGAAACCCGGAGCTTGTACAAAAAACAGTTTAGTTTAACGCAGGGAAACAACATCGGAGTAGGTCCATGTCTTTTATAAAGAATTTCCTTTCGGGGAAAAAAAACGCGAATGACGATTTGATTTCTGCGTCTGCTAGATCTACGACTCCTCCTGTCAATAAAGCCGCTGTTTTCATAGGTGAAAGTAGCTCGGATACAGAATCGGCCAACGCTGTCGACGGCGGGAAACAGCCGGAATCTGAAGTTGAGGCGCAGGATGTAGACGACTTTCCGGTGAAAGCCGATGCCATTGTAGTCGACAAAGCAGGAATGCATGCCAGACCCGCAAGCCTGATTTCCGAGATGGCAGCTGAGTTCAAACATGCCGAAATTCGTCTGCGCAACGGCAATCGCATGGCTAATGCCAAATCCATGGCTGAGATGTTGGCCATGGGGGCAGTTGCCGGAGACTTGATTATTGTTTCCGCATTCGGCAAAGAGGCCGATGCCGCTGTCACTAAAATTGCCTTGGCAATCAATGCCGGCTTGGATGCCGATGAAGTCATCGGTTCCGATCATACCCATTATAATCCCCTGGAAGCCTTGCCGCCGATGGAAAGGGTGGCAGGGCGCGGGAGGTATACAGGCACGGCAGCCTCTCCCGGTATCGCAGCTGCCGCTATTTTCGTATTCAAGGAAGTGAGGGTTCAGTTAACCAAGGGTTGCACCGAGATAGCACCTGAGCAGGCCGCTTTGGAAAACGCCATAAAAACTGCAAACGAGCAATTGGAGTCGTTGTATAACAGCATGAAGGGTTCCACCCCGAATGAAGCGGCTATTTTCAAGGCGCAGCAACAGTTGCTCTGTGACGAGAGCATCCTCAGGGCAGCAAAAGACACCATCGATACCGGCTGCAGCGCCGCATGGTCCTGGCGCCAGGTGCTTGACGAGAAAATTCAATCTCTGGATGCCGTGGAAGACGAACTGATTAAAGGGAGGGCAGCGGATATATCGGATGTTTCCGACCGGGTAGTGCGGATTCTTGAGGGTAAGGTTCAGGGATTTAGCTGCCCTACGGACGCGGAGTTCATACTCCTGGCCCGAGAGTTGACGCCTTCCCAAACCGCTGGTTTGGATGCCATGCCAATCAAGGCTATCGTTACAGAACTGGGTGGCCCGAACAGCCACATGGCAACTTTGGCAAGGGCTTTGGGTATTCCGGCGATAGTCGGCATAGGTGAAGGCGTATTGAATCAGGTGCATGGCGGCGAGATGGGGATTGTCGACCCGCAATCGAATACCTTCGTCGTATCGCCGGACTCAGCGACGATGAATGAGGCACTGGTACGGATCGGCCTGTGGAACAAGCTACAGGATCTGGAAGCGTCGCAGAAGTTCGAGGATGCCGTCACTCTCGACGGCCATAAAATCGCGATAGTGTGCAACATCGCCAAGCCCAAGGATGCCTCATTGGTACTGAATAACGGTGGAGAAGGTGTCGGTCTGTTGCGCACAGAGTTTATATTCGAAGCGAGTAAAAGCGAACCTTCCGTGGAAGAGCAGTTCTTGGCGTTGCAGGAAATCGTCTCGACATTCGGTTCTCGGCAACTTGTGGTCCGTACGGCGGATATCGGCGGCGACAAGCCGGTTTCCTGGTTGCAGGTACCCCATGAAAATAATCCGTTTTTGGGTGTTCGAGGTATCCGACTTTCATTTCGCAATGAAAAAATGTTTCGCCACCAGTTGGAAGCAATTTATCGGGTTGCCTTATGGCAGGAAGAGCGCAACGTCAAACCCGGCATACACATCATGTTTCCGATGATTTCCAAGCTTTCCGAGTGGCACAAGGCCAGGGATATCGCAGAGGATGTCAGAAAGATGGTCGGTGCACCCAAGTTACCTCTTGGTATTATGATTGAAGTGCCGGCGGCTGCCGTTTTGGCTGACCATTTCGCCAAGGAAGTGGATTTCTTTTCCATCGGTTCCAATGACATGACCCAATACACCCTGGCCGTGGATCGATTACACCCGGACCTGGCAGCGGACGTGGACGGCTATAATCCGGCGTTGCTGCGTTTAATCGCCATGACCGTGGAAGCTGCCGAAGCAAACGGTATTTGGGTGGGCGTCTGCGGAAACATGGCCGCGGACCCGGATATGGCTTGTCTGCTGGTGGGATTGGGGGTGAAGGAGTTGTCTGTCAGCCCGGCCAATATTCCGGCACTAAAAATGCTGATTCGGGCGGTCAGCTATGACAAGTTAAAGATCAAAGCGCGAAAAGCGTTGGCGTTGGGGCATTCTTCGGAAATTCGACTGCTTTACAAGAGTCGGGCGGATTTGCTTTGATTTAAACGGTCTGGAATGGCCTATTTGCTACAGCTCGCATTCATCCAGCACCTAGCTTGACTATATCTGCAACTCCCAGCTCATATTCATTTCCAATGAGAATGCTCCATCGGCTCTATTGCTTTCTAGTTCTCACCGAAGAAATATACGAATTTCTGCTTTCTTGGATAACCATTTGAGGGCCCCTTTGTGCGAACACGTGCAAGAGCCGCTTTTAAACCAGCATGGTTACGTTCCCGGATAAAATCCTTACCGATATTGGCGATTGACGCAAAGTCATTGGTAATCATGCGCCCCTGGAAAGTCGTGGTTTCAACCGGAGCATTCAAGCTTTTTAAGCGAATCCCTCGGTCTGTTCCATCATTAATCTGTTTTATCAAGTGTTTCGATGAACGACCTTGGCGATTCAGCTTTCTCCTAATCACGACATCGCCGTCTCGAATCTGCGGAAACATCTCTTCCAGTCCCTTTCGTTGCGCTTTAGCATCGGACACATTATCACCGAAGGATTTTTACACCCTTTTTTTTCTAAAGCATCGATCTGCAGATCACGACTTTCTCCTTTTGTGCTGATTCGGGCATATCCGATTTTCACATCAAATAATTACTTCACGCTATTCATTAAAGGAGAATTATTCTGAACTTTGGTTTCGGCAACCTATTATTCGAACGCTTTTTAGTGGAGGTTTAAGAGGTGAAAGATAGTGAAACGGGCGTTCGCAAGGCCGACGGTTTACTCAAGCAGGTTGACCCATGTCTAATTTCCTACGATTTCCAACATTTGTAGATTGCCTGGAAAGTTACACACCGTTACAATTGCGACTGAATTTTGGCCACCCAGGCAAGGGAGTCTTGGCAAATGGAAGTTGCATCCTACTATCTTTCCATTCGATTAA
>JANQMN010000132.1 GCA_028280065.1 Hahella sp. | reverse complement strand
TAAAACCTGGTTCACAGCGCACGGATCTTTACCCAATCTATAGCTTTAACGGCGATGGATTGTGGCTGGCCAAACAACGGGGGCTGGGAAAGAAAGTTGGACAATCCAACAAACTAAGCCTCTGGAACGACCTTAACGAACGCATGCTTAAACAGTTGCAGGCCCGTAAAAGCTAATCCGCTATCCACGCTCGCTTCTTGTATCACGCTTAACAAACATTCAGTCCCAATGCTGTCAATACGGCTCAATCAGTTGACGTTTACGTAAACGTAATACACAATAACGCCAACTCGATTAAAAAAACAACATCATGTCACGCACCTTCAGTATTAGCGATCTTGCTAAAGAGTTTTCCATAACGACCCGCACCATCCGTTTTTACGAGGCGGAAGGATTGCTGCAACCCCAGCGGCAAGGGCAGACGCGGATTTACGCGGAAAAAGACCGGGTCCATTTGATGTTGATTCTGCGGGGCAAGCGCTTGGGCTTCAGCCTTGCGGAATCCAAACAGATTATCGCTCTCTATGATCCAGCCACCGATAATCGCGAACAAACCCACCTGTTATTACAAAAAATCGAACAGCGGCAGCAGCTATTGAACCAGCAACTACAGGATATTCGCCATATGCAAGAGGAGCTGGAAGCCGTGAAGGAACGTTTGTTAAGCAGCCATTCCGAATCACCATCTGTGGAGTAACCTTTCTATGTCAGTCACCTACCCGACGCTCAATTTTAATCTTTGTGAAATCCTGGACCTCCTTCAGGACCAGGTAAAGAGCTTTGCCCAGAAAGAAATCTCGCCGATTGCCAACGATATTGATCGCTCCAACGAATTTCCCACCCATCTTTGGCAGCGTTTCGGCGATTTGGGGTTACTGGGTATTACCGTGAGTGAAGAGTATGGCGGGAGCAGCCTCGGGTACCTGGCCCATGTTTTGGCCATGGAGGAGATCAGCCGCGCCTCGGGTGCCGTCGCGCTAAGCTATGGTGCGCACTCCAACCTATGCGTCAATCAGATCTATCGAAATGGTACAGCCGCACAAAAGCAAAAGTATTTGCCGGACCTGGTGAGCGGTAAACATGTCGGGGCGTTGGCAATGAGCGAGCCAAATGCCGGCAGCGACGTTGTTAGCATGAAACTGCGGGCGGACAAGCAAGCTGACCATTACCGCCTGAACGGTGCAAAAATGTGGATCACCAACGGTCCCGATGCGGATACCTATATCATTTACGCCAAAACCGCCATGGATAAAGGACCGCAGGGTATTACCGCTTTCATCGTCGAGCGGGATACCCCGGGATTTAGCCGCTCGCCGAAACTGGATAAGCTGGGAATGCGCGGCTCAAACACCTGTGAACTTGTGTTCGAGGATTGCCTGGTACCTGCTGAGAATATCCTGGGCGGTGAAAACCAAGGCGTAAAGGTGTTGATGAGTGGACTCGATTTTGAACGCGTGGTGCTCGCTGCCGGTCCGCTTGGCATTATGCAAGCCTGTATGGATGTAGTCGTGCCTTATATCCATGAGCGCCAGCAGTTTGGCAAATCCATCGGTGAGTTCCAACTGATTCAAGGCAAGGTGGCGGATATGTACACCACCCTCAATGCCTGCAGGGCTTACCTCTACACAGTCGCCGGCGCTTGCGACCGGGGCGAAACCAGCCGCAAGGATGCCGCAGGCGTGATTCTTTATTGCGCCGAGAAAGCCACCCAAATGGCTTTGGAAGCCATCCAAATTCTTGGCGGCAACGGTTATATCAATGATTATCCGACAGGCCGACTGTTACGGGACGCCAAGCTTTATGAAATTGGCGCGGGGACCAGCGAAATTCGACGTATGCTGATTGGCCGCGAACTGTTTCAGGAGACGCGCTAGTGAGCATTCTGGCCACCCAAGTTGACACCTCTTCCGAACAATTTCAGCTGCGCCAAACGGCCATGCTGGAAAAGGTGGAACGGTTGCGCGCCACGGTTGCAGAAATTGCCTTAGGCGGCGGAGAAAAGGCGCGAAAACGCCACTTGGAAAAAGGCAAGCTTCTGCCACGCCAGAGAATCAACAAGCTGCTAGATCCCGGTTCACCGTTTTTAGAAGTAGGTCAACTAGCCGCTTATCAGGTCTATGATGAATCCGTACCCGCTGCAGGCGCGGTGGCCGGCATCGGCCTAGTGGAAGGAGTCGAGTGCATGATTGTTGCCAACGATTCCACGGTGAAAGGCGGGACCTACTACCCCTTGACGGTGAAAAAGCATATCCGCGCCCAGACAATCGCCGAACAGAATCGATTGCCCTGTATTTACCTGGTGGATTCCGGCGGCGCGAATCTGTCGAAACAGGACCAGGTTTTTCCGGACAAAGAAGACTTCGGCCATATTTTTTACCGGCAGTCACGAATGTCGGCAGCCGGCATACCGCAAATCGCCGTGGTCATGGGTCTCTGTACGGCAGGCGGTGCCTATGTTCCCGCCATGGCGGACGAATGCATAATGGTCAGGGATCAGTCGACCATATTCTTGGCCGGCCCTCCGTTGGTAAAAGCCGCTACCGGGGAAAAGGTTTCGGCGGAAGAATTAGGCGGTGCCGAAGTGCATTGCCGAACGTCCGGTGTCGCCGATTACATGGCGGAAGACGACACCCACGCCCTGGTGCTGGCCCGCCGGGCGATACGCCGGTTAAACCACACGAAAAAGGTTGCAATCGATATCGAACCGCCCTTACCGCCTCGATATCCCATTGAACAGGTTCGGGGAATCGTCCCGGAAGATCTGAAAACTCCCTATGACGTTCGTGAAGTCATTGCCCGCCTGATTGACGATTCCGATTTTGACGAATTCAAAGCCCTCTACGGACCAACCCTGGTCTGCGGTTTTGCGCGGATAAACGGATATCCGGTAGGCATTCTGGCCAACAACGGTATTCTGTTTAGTGAATCATCCCTGAAAGGCGCGCACTTTGTCGAACTTTGTTGTCAACGCAAAATCCCCCTGGTGTTTCTGCAAAATATTACCGGATTCATGGTTGGCAAAGCCTATGAGGAAGGCGGCATCGCAAAACATGGAGCTAAGCTGGTCACGGCTGTCGCCTGTGCGGAAGTCCCCAAGTTTACCGTCATTATCGGCGGCAGTTTCGGCGCGGGAAATTATGGAATGTGCGGGCGCGGTTATAATCCCCGGTTTTTATGGATGTGGCCGAACGCCCGAATCAGTGTCATGGGCGGCGAGCAGGCGGCAGGCGTCCTGGCCCAGGTCAAAGAAGACGCCCTGAAGCGTCAGGGCCAAAGCTGGACTGACGGCGACAAACAAGCGTACATGGCCCCTACCCTTGCCCAGTTTGAACAGCAATCCGATCCCTATTATGCCTCTGCCAGGCTTTGGGACGACGGCATTATCGATCCCGCGGATACCCGTGAGGTCCTTGGCCTAGCCATTTCGGCGTCGCTGAATGCACCCATCCCCGAAACGCGCTTCGGCGTGTTCCGTATGTAGGAGTGACCATGTCCAGTGTTCAATATACCGTCGACAACGGTATAGCCGAGCTGCGGCTGAACCGGCCGGAGAAACATAATGCCTTCGATGGCGACATCATCACGCAGTTAATCAAACGGATCAAGATGGTTAACACGTCCCGGGATGTCCGGGTTTTGCTGCTTTCGGCTGCTGGCAAGAACTTCTCCGCAGGCGCAGACTTAAATTGGATGCGCTCGATGGTGAATGCCAGTGTCGAGGAAAACCAAGCTGACGCGGAAAATCTCGCCGACCTGATGGAAGCCCTGTATCACTGCAGCAAACCTACTATTGCGAGGGTTCAGGGCAGTGCTTACGGCGGTGCTTTGGGACTCGTCTGCTGCTGCGATCTGGCAGTCGGTTCGACCGATAGCCGGTTTTGTTTGAGTGAAGTAAAACTCGGTTTGGTACCGGCGGTGATCAGTCCCTACGTGAACCGCTGTATCGGCAACCGGCAGATGTCCCGCTACACCCTAACCGCCGAAGTGTTAGACGCTTCAACTGCCGTAAACCTGGGTATTCTCAGCATAGCAGTTGCACCGGAACGATTGGACGCGGAAGTCGCCGGGTTTTGTCAGCGCCTAAAGCAAAACGGCCCTGAAGCAATGAGTGCCGCGAAAACACTATTGCATCACGTACAAAATGCGCCGCTGAACAGGGCGATGCACCACTTCACCAGCAGTATGATCGCCAAACTCCGGGTTGGCGGAGAAGGCCAGGAAGGCGTCAACGCCTTTTTCGACAAACGCCCCCCGAATTGGCAATGAAAGGAGTAAACGTTTTGACCGATAGCGTTCGAAGTTTCACTGGAACTGGCAAACGTCTACTGATTGTTAATCGTGGTGAAATTGCCTGCCGCATCATAGCCAGCGCGAAGCCCTTTGGTTTTACCTGTGTCGTGGTTTTTGCCGATCCGGATAGTAAAGCCCGGTTTGTGGATTTAGCCGATGAAGCCTACCCGCTGGAGGGTGTTCTGCCCACAGATACTTATTTGAATCAGGATAGGATTCTGGACATTGCCGCCCGCCGGGAGATTGATTTAATTCATCCCGGCTACGGTTTTCTTTCCGAAAACGCAGAGTTTGCCAAGCGCTGTGAAGCCGCCGGAATTAAGTTCGTGGGGCCCGGTTATTCGGCGATCCAAACCATGGGAGATAAAGCTCATGCCAAGGCGCGGATGGCGGAAGCGAATGTCCCGTTGGTTCCCGGCTACCATGGCCGGCAACAACAGGCCGATCAACTTTATGCAAAAGCGCTGGAAATCGGCTTTCCGTTACTGATCAAAGCCAGCAAAGGCGGCGGTGGAAAAGGTATGCGTGCTGTAACGGCAGCAGCAGACTTTCGTCAACAATTGGATGCTGCCAAGCGGGAGGCAGCCGGCGCTTTCGGTAGTGACGAGGTATTACTGGAAAAACTCATCGAACAGCCGCGTCATGTCGAAGTGCAAGTGTTCTTCGACAGTCATGTCGAAGGCGTTACCTTGCTGGATCGGGATTGCTCTATACAACGCCGGCACCAAAAGGTGCTTGAGGAGGCCCCGGCACCTGGATTATCCGCGCAAACCCGGTCAGCGATGAGCGAAGCCGCACTACGTTGCGGTCAAGCGATACAGTATTGCGGCGCCGGAACGGTGGAGTTTCTGGTAGACAAGGATGAAAACTTCTATTTCATGGAAATGAACACCCGGCTGCAGGTCGAACATCCGGTAACAGAGCTGATCACGGGGATTGATCTGGTTGTCTGGCAGCTAAAAATTGCCCTGGGAGAACCGCTGCCGCTCAAACAGCACGAGATCGAATCATTGGGACACGCCATCGAAGTGCGCTTATACGCGGAAGACGCCAGCCAAAACTTTCTCCCTGCGGTCGGGACGATTTGCGCAATGACGCTTCCTGATGATCCTGCGTTTCAAGGCACCGCAGGCGGTCGTCGAGATTTCACCGAATTTGGTATTTTACCTCGGCATTCCGGCCAGTCTTTTATACGCTGGGATGCCGGAATCCAGGTTAACGATCAAATATCTGTTTATTACGATCCCATGCTGGCGAAGCTGATTGCTTGGGGTGACCACCGTACAACCGCTATCCAAACGTTGGAAAATGCCCTGAATCACACCTGTATCAGTGGTATTACCACCAACGCCAACTTCCTATCGAGGATAATTGTCGAACCGGATTTTCATGCTGAACGGCTAACCACGCACTTTATCGAGCAACACCATGAAGCGCTATGCGCCGAATCGCAGCCTTCCGGCGACATGGTAATTGCAGCTGCGGCATTAACCTGGATATCACAGAACAGTTCTCCCAGGACTAAGGCATCACAAATTTCCGGAGATCCATTCAACCCTTGGCATGGCGGATCGTCTTTGAGAGTAAATCTTCCGGCACAGACCGGCTTGGAACTCTGGTGCAAAGCGAACCACTATCTGCTGGAACTGGAAATACATAACAATCGACCGAACGCCTGTGAACTGACGGTCACCTATCTGGGACAAAAGCACCTGGTGCAGGCCAGTCTCGATCAACCCTGGCTTATCATCAGAGCCGATGGCGCTAAATCCCGGTATATCTGTCATATTGGCAGCAATAAACTCACTTTATTTGATCGGGGTGACTCCTTTGAATTTGAGCTGCCAACCGATCAGTCAATGATTGCACATCATGGCTCTAGGAATGACGCGGAGTTAACCGCGCCCATGAGTGGCAGGTTAACCAAACTTGCCGTCACGCCTAACCAGCAGGTAATGAAAGGCGAAATCCTATTGGTGATGGAAGCGATGAAAATGGAACATTCGCTATATGCTCCCTATGACGGTTTGGTTGAAGAGATTTACTGCGGCGAAGGCGACACAGTCGAGGCCCAACAGCGGCTCATTGCCGTTGCCCCGGCCGAAGTTAAATAGGTTCATGGAGTTGATGTGGATAAAGTAAAAATTGTTGAAGTCGGCCCAAGGGACGGTCTGCAAAACGAGGCCAAGATACTGCCTGCGGAAACCCGGATCACCCTGATTGAAAAGCTCACCGGGGCAGGAATCAGGCATCTCGAAGCCGGTAGCTTCGTTGCGCAAAAATGGGTACCGCAAATGGCCGGCACCGATAGGGTATTCAATCAATTAAAAAGACTACCGGATGTTTGTTATGCAGCCCTAACTCCAAATCTTAAAGGCGTAGAGGCGGCGGTTGAGGTCAAGGCCGATGAAGTGGCGGTTTTTACCGCCGCCTCCGAAGGCTTTACCCAACGCAACATTAACTGTTCCATCGCCGAGTCAATCGAGCGATTTCGCCCGGTTATAGCCAAAGCAAAATCCGCCGCTATTCCTGTCCGGGGTTACGTCAGTTGTATCATTGCCTGCCCCTACGACGGACCAACCGACCCGGTCAAGGTTCTCAGCCTAGTACGGCAGTTGCTGGAACTGGGTTGCTATCAGGTTTCCCTTGGCGACACAATCGGAGTCGGCACCCCACTACCGACTCAAGCGCTTTTAACACTGCTTCTTAGCGAGATCGCGGAAACCCAGCTTGCCGTGCATTTTCATGATACCTATGGGCAGGCGTTGACAAATATCGACCGTGCGCTCGAACTCGGCATTCGCACCATCGACAGTTCCGTCGCCGGATTGGGCGGCTGTCCGTATGCGCAAGGCGCCAGCGGCAACGTTGCGACGGAAGACGTTGTTTACATGCTGCATGGCTGCGGAATGCAAACCGGTATAGACTTGCAAAGCCTGGTTGATACCGGAAACTGGATTAGCCTGCACATCGGACACCCAAACCACTCCAAAGTCGGAGTAGCTTTGGCGAGTTAAGGAAATATCAATTATGACTGACAAACCTATTTGGATTCCCTGCAGGCAACGTCAACAAAACGCCCGTTTTACCGATTTCGTTGCCAGGATCCGCCAGAATCGCCCTGATGTTCCGGCGGATTATCAAGGATTTCATGCTTGGACCGTACGTCATAGCGAGATTTTCTGGTCTGAACTCTGGGAGTATTTCGCCGTTCTCGGCAATCCCGGTTCGGTGGTTTTAGCCAATTCGGATGCAATGCCGGGAGCGAAATGGTTTCCTGAAGGAACGCTGAACTTCGCCGAAAACCTGCTGCGCTGGTCTGAACAGCCGGATTTTGCGCATCAACCAGCGATTATCCAGCATTCCGAATCCGGCCAAAGAATGGAAATCAGTTGGCAGGAATTGTCCCAAAAAGCCAACGGCCTTGCGGCTTTTTTCCGTCAGCAGGGGATTGGCAAAGGGGACCGCGTGGCAGCCTTTATGCCGAACAGCATGGATAGCGTTATCGGTATGCTGGCCGCCGCCAGCCTTGGAGCCATTTGGTCTTCCTGCTCTCCGGACTTCGGCCTGCAAGGCGTAATCGACCGATTCGGACAGATCCGGCCAAAGATCCTGATCGCCTGTAACGGCTATCACTACAATGGCAAAATAATCGATACGCGTAACCGGGTTGAAGACATTTGCCGGCATATTCCAAGCCTGGAAACCCTGGTTTGGTCAGCCTACGTTGCCACCTTGGACTGCCCGAAATCCACTGCCGAAGCAATACAGTACTTTAATTTTGACGCGGCTGTTCGAGAAGCGGCAACGCTGGATTTCCAAACCTGCGAATTTTCTGACCCTCTCTATATCATGTATTCGTCGGGGACTACCGGCGTCCCGAAATGTATAGTGCATGGAATCGGTGGAACCCTACTGCAACATCTAAAGGAGCTTGCCCTGCACACGGACTTACGTGCTGGAGACCGGATTTTCTATTTCACCACCTGCGGCTGGATGATGTGGAACTGGCTGGTGAGTTCCCTGGCTTTGGGGGCGACTCTGGTACTCTACGATGGGTCGCCGTTTTACCCCAGGGTCGGCCGCCTGTTTGACCTGATCGATCAGGAGCACATTCGCATTTTCGGCGCAGGGGCCAAATTCTACAGCGCCTGTGATAAAGCCGGTTTGGAACCGCTAGAGTCCCATGATCTTGCGTCGCTGGACACCCTACTTTCAACGGGTTCACCCCTGGCCCACGAGACTTTCGATTACCTTTATCAAAAAGTTAAAAGCGAGGTCTGTGTCAGTAGTATCTCAGGCGGCACCGACATTATTTCCTGCTTTGCACTCGGCCATCCCTGCCTACCGGTCTATCGCGGCGAGCTTCAATGCATCGGTTTGGCCATGGATGTCGCATTTTACGACGCTGCCGGTCAGCCCGTGCAGGGAGAAAAGGGAGAACTGGTCTGTCAAAGGCCTTTTCCTTCGATGCCTCTGGGCTTTTGGAACGATCCCGAAGACAGCAAGTTTCACGCGGCCTATTTCGCGCAATATGCCAATACCTGGGCCCACGGCGATTACGGCGAAATCGTTCGGCACGAAGCTGACCGGAAAGTCCCCGCTCAAGATGGCGTTATTATTCACGGACGCGCCGATGCTGTTCTGAATCCCGGCGGAGTCCGCATTGGTACCGCGGAAATTTATCGGCAGGTGGAGAAAGTTGACGCCGTTCTGGAAGCCATTGCCATTGGTCAGCAGTGGCAAAATGACGAACGCATTGTGCTTTTTGTAAAACTCAAGCCGGGATTTCAGTTAGACAACAGCCTTAAAGAGGCGATCGTTAACCTCATTCGGTCGAATACCACTCCAAGGCACGTGCCTGCCAAAATTTTACAGGTTGCGGATATTCCCCGCACCATTAGCGGAAAAATCGTAGAATTGGCCGTGAAAAATATCATTCACAATAAACCTGTGAAGAATAAAGACGCTCTGGCGAACCCTGAAGCTTTAGACTTGTTCCGAAACATAGAGGAGCTGGACCACTAAAATTCCGGGAAATCGGCGTACACACGTGCGAATTTCGCATTCTGGCTATACACTTACTCGGTAGCCACTGTTTTCGCACAACATCTTTTACATTCTGTCAGGGTTAATTTCAGCAGCCGTATGTCAATCCTGCGTTTCTTCAGACGACAAAAAGACAAAAAACCGCAGCAACAAAGCAGGAATATTCGTTACCCGAAAGAAATGAAAGTTCCCGCCGACAAGCTGCGCATAGGCATGCGTGTCACAAAGTTGGACATTCCCTGGGTTGAGACCGGCTTTCTGTTCCAGGGCTTTACCATTAACAGTGTTGATCAATTGAAAGCGCTGCAAAAGCAGTGCGAATACGTCTACATCGATGTTATGACCGATGCTTGGTTTAAGGACATCGATTACAACCAGACCATAGAAACCACCGACGACACCCGGTCGTTTGAAGAAGAACTGCCGCGAAGTGCGCAAATTTATCAGGAAATGCGCGGCAAATTCGGCACTGTACTCGAATCCATCAAGCACAAGGATCGAATAGATTTTACTGGTGTCAAACCCCTGGTTTCCGCCTGTGTGGACAGTATTCTCGCAAATCACAATGCGTTGTTCTGGTTGACGCGGATTAAAGATCAAGATGAATACACGGCAGAGCACTCCTTGCGGGTTTGCATACTCGCCATCGGGCTCGGGAGACAACTTGGCTACGATGCCCGAAAACTTGAATTGCTCGGCGAGTGCGGCCTGCTGCACGATGTCGGCAAGATGCTGGTGCCTGAGGAGATTCTGAACAAACCGGGAAAGCTTAGCGATGCGGAGTTCGGCATCATGCAGAGCCATACAACCCATGGCCACCGAATATTAAGCGAAGAAAAAGACGTCCCGGAAATCATTGCGGACACGGCGCTTTACCATCACGAACGCATCGACGGCAATGGCTATCCCGAAAGTCTTATCGGCAGCAAAATCCCCACTTACGCGCGATTAATTGCAATTGTGGACGCCTACGACGCGATCACCAGCGACCGTTGTTATAAGGAAGGTATGTCACCATTGGATGCGTTACGCATCATTTATAACAGCCGCGACAGTTTCTTCGACAAGGATCTGGTCGAAGCCTTTATCCGCATGGTCGGTGTCTACCCCCCCGGCAGCCTGGTGGAACTCAGTACCGGTGAAACCGGCATCGTCGTTGAAAACAGCCCGAATCACCGCCTTAAACCCTTGGTGATGCTACTCAAGGAAGATGGCTCAAACGGCCATAAAATGATCGACCTAAAAGATGAAGATTGTTTGGATGAGGACGGCCAGCCTTATTTTATTCGGGCAACTGTACCGGCTAAAAAATACAATGCTTCCATAAAGGGAACAATCGAAAGCGTGATTCGCAGTTATCGGGATCGGACGCAATGACTGGCTGCCAAACCGAAATTTCTTGCAGCCCTATTGTTACCGTCAGCCTACTAAATAGAAAAGCAAAAGGGAGCTACTATGGCTCCCTTTTTACACTAAAGCGGCAACTAAAGGCTATCGGTAAGCTCAGGGACAGCTTCGAACAGATCGGCTACCAACCCATAATCGGAAACTTGGAAGATCGGCGCTTCTTCGTCTTTGTTGATGGCGACAATGACTTTACTGTCTGTCATGCCGGCAAGATGCTGGATAGCCCCGGAAATACCAACGGCAATGTAGAGCTGAGGAGCAACGATCTTACCAGTCTGACCGACTTGCATATCGTTGGCGCAGAATCCGGCATCCACGGCAGCACGGGTTGCGCCGACGGCACCGCCGAGCTTGTCGGCAAGATTGTATAACAACTCAAAGTTGTCGCCGTTCTGCAGGCCACGGCCTCCGGAAATCACGACAGGAGCGCTGGTCAGCTCAGGACGGTCGGATTTCGCCAGTTCTTCCTTGACGTGGGCTGAGATCCCGGCGTCATGCACAGCGTCTACCGCTTCTACCGCTGCCGAACCACCTTCCGCAGCGGCGGCGTCAAAACCGGTTCCCCGCACCGTGATTACCTTGATTGCATCGGCAGATTGTACCGTTTCAATGGCGTTACCCGCATAGATTGCACGAACAAAGGTATCGGCGGATTCCACCTTGATGATTTCAGAAATCTGCGCAACATCCAACAGCGCAGCAACCCGTGGCAGAATATCCTTGCCGCTGGTGCTGGCTGACATCAGAATATGGCTGTAGTCTTTACCGAGTTCCGCAATCAGGAGCCCGAAGTTCTCGGCCAGATGATGACCGTAAGCGGCATTATCCGCGGCAAGTACTTTACTTACGCCCGCAATCTTGGCTGCCTCTTCGGCAACAGCGCCGCAACCTTCACCGGCGACCAAAACCACAACATCGCCACCAATCTGTTGCGCAGCAGTCACCACGTTCAATGTGGCCGGTTTCAGGACTGCATTATCGTGATCAGCAATTACTAAGACACTCATGATTACACCACCTTCGCTTCATTTTTCAGCTTTTCAACCAGCTCTGCCACGCTACCAACCTTGATACCAGCCTGGCGGGTGGGAGGCGGTTCAACCTTAACCGTGGTTAGGGAAGCTTTAAGCTCGACCCCTAAATCCGCAGCGGAAGTGTTTTCAATCGGCTTTTTCTTAGCCTTCATTATATTCGGAAGCGATGCATAACGCGGTTCGTTCAACCGCAGGTCAGTGGTAATAACGGCAGGCAGATTCAGGCTGACCACCTGGTTCCCGCCGTCGATTTCGCGGGTAACTTCGACCTTGTCGCCGTCAACATTGACTTCGGAAGCGAAGGTCCCCTGCGGATAACCGCACAATGCAGCCAGCATTTGGCCGGTCTGATTGTTGTCGGTATCGATGGACTGCTTACCAACGATGACCAATTGGGGCTCTTCTTTATCCACCACCGCTTTCAGGATTTTCGCGGCCGTGAGAGACTGAACGATTTCATCCGTCTCGACGTGGATACCGCGATCCGCGCCTAACGCCAATGCGGTACGAATCTGTTCCTGTGCTGCTTTCGGGCCTATCGAGACGACCACAACTTCAGATGCAACACCTTTCTCTTTCAAACGCACCGCTTCTTCTACAGCGATTTCACAAAATGGGTTCATCGCCATTTTGACGTTACTTAGGTCAACGCCAGTATTATCGGCTTTAACGCGTACTTTGACGTTATAATCTATTACTCGTTTTACAGGTACCAGAACCTTCATAGATTCCTCGTTTATTGTGTGATGTTTATGTCTGAAGCTGTTCCCAAACAACCCAGGATCTGGGTATAGAAATGTGACCTGCAACCAGGCCTGAGACTACCTTGAATTTAGCAGCGGCGGTCTCGTGCACAGGTGCAACTATTTCCGGCTTAGGTCAGTCAGCCTCTCTTCGTGGGCAGCCTAATACTGAACGCATTGAATTGTAAGGTCAATTGTTCCAGCTCAATAATCACGCCGTTTTCTTGACGTTAAATAGCTACCAGATAAGCGCAGGGATATCCTGCCAGCCGATAATTAAAATGGATTTGAGGTAAAAATTCAAACAAACGTTTGTTTGAGTTGTGAAATGGGTTATGCTTTTCACGCTCTGATCCATTTTATTTCCAGGGTTTTTACCACGAGTTCCGGGTCTGCAAAAATTCGGAGCCCACTAACAAAAACTTAAAAATGTTGTGTAGCAAACAGGAGAATTATTGTGGAACGCGAATCGATGGAATTTGACGTCCTGATCGTCGGCGCGGGGCCTGCTGGATTGTCAGCGGCTATTAGACTCCTTCAACTAGCCCAGGAAAGCGGACAGGAAATCACTGTTTGCGTCGTGGAAAAGGGCTCTGAAGTCGGCGCGCATATTCTGGCCGGGACCGTATTTGAACCGACAGCGCTGAACGAATTATTTCCAAATTGGAAAGAAGAAGGGGCGCCGGTAAATGTGCCTGTCACAGGCGACGATATATTCATCCTGCGCGGTCAGGATTCGGCAATCAAAGTACCGAACGCCTTTGTCCCCCGCAACATGCATAACCATGAAAATTACATCATCAGTTTAAATAATTTGTGCCGCTGGCTCGGCGAAAAAGCCGAAGGTCTGGGTGTCGAAATTTATCCGGGATTCCCGGCGGCGGAAGTCCTGTACCATGATGACGGCAGCGTTAAAGGTGTCGTAACAGGGGATATGGGCGTCAGCAAGGAAGGTGATCAGAAGGAAAGCTATGTTCCCGGTATGGAGCTGCATGCCAAATACACACTATTTTGTGAAGGCTGTCGAGGACATCTCGGCAAAAACCTTATCGAGAAGTTCAATCTCGATGCGGGCAAGGATCCGCAACACTATGGCATAGGTATCAAAGAACTATGGGATATTGATCCCGCAAAACATAAGGAAGGCCTGGTTGTTCACACCACGGGCTGGCCGCTTACGGAATCAGGCTCAACAGGTGGATCTTTCCTGTATCACACTGAAAATAATCAGGTTTATGTAGGCTTGATCGTAGACCTTGCCTATAAGAACCCACACGTTTCCCCCTTTGACGAGTTTCAACGTTTGAAAACCCATCCTGAAATTAAAAAATACCTGGAAGGCGGCAAACGGGTATCCTATGGCGCGCGGGCCATCACCAAAGGCGGTCACAACTCTTTGCCTAAAATGACCTTCCCCGGCGGCTTACTGCTTGGCTGCGATGCCGGAACGTTAAACGGCTCCAAGATCAAAGGCACGCATACCGCGATGAAATCCGGCATGCTGGGCGCGGAAGCGGTTTTCGAAGCCATCAAAGGCGGTGCTGAAGGTAAAACCGAACTTACCAGCTACACGGAAAAATACGATGCATCCTGGCTGGGCAAGGAACTCTACAACGACCGTAATTTTGGTCCGGCAATGCATAAGTTCGGTAATATCATCGGCGGTGCGGTGGCTTTCTTTGAGCAGAACATCCTGCGCGGCAGCCTGCCGATTACCTTCCACGATCTCACCAAAGACCATGCAGCCATGAAACCGGCTGCGGAATGCAAGAAGATCGATTATCCCAAGCCTGACAACGTCCTGACTTTCGACAAACTGAGTTCGGTGTTTTTGTCCAACACCGCTCATGAAGAAGACCAGCCTTGTCATTTGACTCTGAAAGATCCAAACGTTCCGATCAATGTCAATTTGCCGAAATATGACGAACCGGCGCAGCGCTATTGTCCGGCGCAAGTATATGAAGTTGTGGAGAATGACGAAGGCAATAAGGTATTTCAAATAGCCGCCTCAAACTGCGTTCACTGCAAGACTTGCGATATCAAAGACCCATCGCAGAATATTGTGTGGGTAACGCCTGAAGGCGGTGGCGGGCCGAATTATCCAAACATGTAGGCATTAGAATCCACTTATAAAGATAGCAGTAACCTATTGTAATATATCGCTATAACTAACCCTTAATTCAGTAATTTCGTCTGAGTTAAGGGTTATATGGAATCAGCAGCAACCCAGCATTCGGCTGTATGAAGCTTATCAATCATCGCCGAATACCCCCAAAACAAACTTTTCCCCTGCACTTTCAATATACATCTCGACGTCGTTGCCCCGTTTAGATTGTTGCCCATTTTCGATGAGCTGATAGTACAGGTTCCTAGTTACCTTAGCCGTGAGCCCTCGATCCAAGTTCACATAGGGCACCGCCTGGTCGTCAGGAGATTCCGTGTTTTTCAGCGTTAGCGAATACTCGGCGGATAGAAGTACTTTTCGCCCCAAGTTGGTGGCAAGCACCCACATCGATTGCTTATCCGAATCCAGGTACTGTTCCCAGTCAACCATCAGAAAGGGCGCATCCTCAACCGCAATCCGCGCTTTTTCAACCGGCGTTACCAGAAAATAGCCGTCTTCTTCCTTGCGTAATATCGAGGCGAACAACTTAACCAGTGCTTCCCGCTGCATTTCACGACCCTGATACCACCAAACGCCATGTCGATCTATGCGGATGTCAACCTCTACTTCACGAACAGGTTGCCACTGTTCCAGCGGTTTACGCTGCGCATCCTGGTCGGAAATGGATTCAAGGACTGACTGAAGCTCTTCTGCCGTGCGTTTGGGTAAGTCAGAATCCACCTACAATCCTCTCTGCCACTCCTGGCGTAAACCCGCAGCGTCAGGTCGCTGAATAGCAAAATTTATCTGTTCCAGCATCGTTTCCTTGTCTTTTCCCAATCGGCCTTTCAGTATCAGATAATTGGACGCGTGATCGCTACGAAACACCGTATCCTGTAGTTCAGTGGTCTCCAAAAACAGTTTCACCTCCTCGAACAGTTGCTGTTGATCGGGTAATTGAAACTCCGGGAAATGTTGTTTCAGGCGCTGGTCACCCATGGGAAAGGAGACAACCAGAGTGGCAAGAAAATCCGGTTGCGCCGCATTTACCAGGGCGGCGCTGTTCATTGCATGTTGGCGCCAATACCTGGTGCCTCCCAGGCCATTCAAAATCATCACCGAACTGCGCAATCCCGCGGTTTTGATTTTTTCCAACGCCGCAATCGTGGATTCCCGGGTTTCACCTTTTTGCACTCTATCCAACACCAGATCATCGCCTGATTCAGCGCCGACATAGAGTAAATCCAACTTCAGCCTATTTAGCGACTGCAGCTCCTCAATAGATTTGTTTTTTAAGTTTCGGGGCAGACAGTAAGAGGAAACGCGTTGCAGATTAGGAAAGTGTTCATTCAGCCAAATTAGAATTTGCTCGAGGCGACGATACGAAAGCGCCATGGCGTCGCCATCGGCCAAAAAAACCTTGCGGACTCCCGGCCAGTTGGAGGCAGTAGAACGAATATCCGCCAAAACCTGATCATCTTTCGTCGGGCGGAACTTCTTTTGCGGCGCCGTATACATCTCGCAAAAGGTGCATTTGTTCCAGGAGCATCCGTTGGTTACCTGCAAAATAAAGGAATTCGCTTCACTGGGGGGCCGGAATACGGGTTCAATGTAGTCGATAGTTGGTATGATCATGATTCTAAAACAGAATTGGTTAATACAAACGAAAACTCAGGGTGCCGCAGCCGGCACCCCATGCAGCCATTTCATAGGCACGGATTTCACTCGTTTGGAAAGGCAGGCCTTCATACATATTGCCCTGCTCAACCAGCGAGCCCACTGCGGCCACCAGCGGCATATGCGTCACCAGAATAAATGGCGCTTCCGCATAATTCTCCAGACGCTCAAATGCTTCCTTCGGAGAGTCGTCCGGTGTGATACCGGGCAATGTCAAACGGGTTTCGAGTCCGCCAAGAACATCCTCTACAATATCGGCAGTTTCAACCGCCCTTCTATAGGGACTGTGGATCAACTGGGGTAAGGAAAATCGCTGTTTCTCGATAACCGCCAGTAACTGAGAGGCAATTTGCCGGGTGTAGGCCACGCCGTATGCCGTGAGCGGGCGCTCTTGATCACTGCCAGCAAAACTTTCCGCCTGACCATGCCGCATTAAATATACTATGGCCATAATGTCTATACACCTCCGGTTATAGACAAATTTTGGTCTTCAACCCGCGGCAAAATGAACTCTACATCGCTGTTCTGCTCGCGCAGCATGAGTTGCCGAATTACTTTCTCCACCGGCACCCCTTCATAAATAATCTTGTAAAGCCCTTCTACCAACGGCATGGCCACCCCCATCTCTACCGCCTTGAGGTGCACCGTCCGGGTGGTGTTAACGCCTTCGGCGACTTCGCCAAGACTATCGCAAATGTGCTCAAGAGTATCCCCTTTGGCCAGGGCATACCCCACTCGATAATTTCTACTTAGCGAGGAGGTACAGGTCACAATCAAATCTCCGACTCCGGAAAGCCCTAAAAAGGTGAGTGGGTTCGCCCCCATCACCACCGCAAACCGGCTCATTTCGGCCAGACTCCGGGTAATCAACATGGATTTGGTGTTCTCTCCCTGATCCAGGGCAGCCGCCATACCGGAAATAATGGCATAAATATTCTTTAACGCACCACCCAGTTCGACGCCATACATATCGGTATTGGCATAAACGCGAAAATACTTATTGCTCAACACTTCTTGCACCAGACCGCGAAGCTGTTCGCTGCTACTGGCGATGACTGTTGCGGTTAGGGCTTCCTTAGCCACTTCCTTGGCGAGATTGGGACCACTTAATACACCGTTGGCGCAATCCGGAAGTTCGTTGCGGAAAATATCGCTCATGAGGTGAAACGCCGTTTCCTCAATACCTTTAGTGGTACTGATCCAGAATTGCCTGGCGTCGGCATGGGCTTTTGCCTCCTGCACGACTTCCCGGAATGACTTACTGGGAATGGCAACAAACACCAGACGCGTACCCGCAAGCGCTGTTTTCAGATTGGCCGTGGCTTTTAGTCGTGGAGTTAGTTTTGCGTCAGGTAGGTACTTGCTATTTCGATGCTCCCGGTTTATTTCATTGACCCGTTCGTCGTCCCGCATCCACTGGTAAGTAGGATAACCGTTTGCAGCCGCAATATTGGCAATGGCAGTACCAAAACTACCCCCTCCTAAAACACAAACTTTTATGTTTTCAAGCTGTTCGGCCATGGTATCAGATCCTTGTCAATTCGGACGAGCACTATAACATGCTCTACTGCATAAGTTATGCATTCCGACGGGATTGGGAGAACTCGCGTTGGGGGGCTAGGAGGCCTGGCTTTGCTGCTCGGCTTCCAGGGCTTTGACCAGATCTTTGAATGCTTCTCTATTATCCGCATTGAGATCCATGAGCACCTTATGTGCGGCTAATACTTTTTCCCGAACCTCGTGCTCTGAAGCACTCAAGACAGGAATCTCATCGAGTTGTTCTATCTGGGTGGCGGCTTTTTCCACAATAATAAACAGCTCGTCAAACCCCATTGAGTAAACCAGCCGGGTAATATCAGGGTTTGTGGAAATAATGGTTGGCAGAATTTTATGCGTCTTGCGGGCAAAAATGCCGATCTTGGCAAGCAACCCCAACGTGGTGCTATCCACTACCGAAGCATCTGTCAGATCTATAACCACGGTGAGAAAATGATCGTCCTCACGCATTCTGTCAATCACCAGATCCAAGGTTGAACAGAGATTTAGACGTACTTCCCCGGTAAACTTGAGGATATATATACCGCTTTCCTCTGCTTGTAGAATTTTACAACCTAACATCAATTACACCCTGGAGTCGGACACCGTCGATTCTTTGATCAAAAGGATGGCAATATCGTCCGGAAGTTCACTAATCTGATCCAATGCAAAAGCACGTTCCAATCCTTCAATAGTGTGTCTGGCTCCTTTAACCGTTTCAATAAGGATAGCTTCCTTTTCTGCCAACGACTTGGCATTTATGACTTCCAGAAGCCCGTCCGAACACAAAATTAATGAAAATCCAGCTTCCAGTCGCTCCTCGTAAAGAGGAAAGGTCGGTGAGTCAAACAGCCCTACCGGTTGCCCTCTTCCTTCTAAATATTGGGTCTTGCCGTTATTAGTCAATATCGGCATGGGAAATTGCGCACCAATGGAATACGTCAAAGTCCGCTCCTGAAAATCCATCAGACCGACAAACATAGTCAAATGTTTTCCCAAATCTGTCGCCATTAGCTCTTTATTCACCCGGTCCAAAAATTGGTCCGGATGCAGAATATCATCGCTGGATTTCCTTCTTAGATTACGTTGCAAGCGGTTGGTTAGATTCTTTAAAAGCACCGTCACGAACGCAGAAGATGCGCCATGGCCGGAAACATCCGCAAAATAAAACGCCGCCTTCGTCTCACTCAGGCGGAAATAATCGAAAAAATCGCCACTTAGATAGAGCGAAGGCTTAAGACAATAATCGAATTCAGTAGCGGCAACGCAAATATTCCGGTCCGGGAGCATTTTCATCTGCACATGCCGACCGGCTTTTTGATCCGCCCGCAACTCCTCCAGACCGGCGCGTAATTCCTTGTTGGTAACCTCCAGCCTGTGACGAATGGCCTGATTTTCCCGTTGCAGTCGAACGCCAATCAGATGGCGGTGGACAGACTGATCCAATGCCAGAATGTCGAGTTGGCCCTTATCCAGGAAATCATCGGCACCGGCGCGTAGCGCTTGTAATATGGTTTCGCTATCAGCATGACGGCTGATCACGATAATAGGCGGTTGGGGACTAAAAACCTTGATACTGAGGGTCAGCGTTCGGAGCGAATCGGAATCAATATCGGCGATGATGATGTCTGGAGAAACTTTCGCCTGATCGATGGAATAGCCGTTGATTGATGAAAAAACCTGAACATAAAACCCTTGCGAGTCGAAATGTTCTTTTATATGACGAGAGAATTTCGCATCCTCGTCGATGATCAAAAGGGTTTCCTCAAAATCGGCCATCAAAGCTACTCACATTTCTAGCTGTCTGCCTGTCGTTATTGTTATTTTTCGCAAGCCAGGATGCACCCTGATCTGCTATTCTCAAGCCTGTTTGACATTTTTATTTAGTTTTCTTTGTTTTTCTTCATGAGTGTAGAAGAAACTCTAAATAAACGCCCTATTACTTTTGTGTACGCGTTAACTAACGCAGCTTTCCTTCGTAAATTTTTGTTAGGTTCCCGGTTTCAGGTTCCTTCTATATTCACTGAAGTTGCAATGAAAGTATGCACTAATTACGCAAAATAGACTTGAAAATTAGAATTATCATACTAACTCAGGTGATTAAGGTTTATACGCACTTCTAGCTATGCACCAAGCAATCAATGAACTTTTGGGTGTCGGTAACCGGCTTATCATGGACCCCGTTCATGGCGGAATCTCCCTTTATCGTCATGAGGTCCTGGTCATCGACCACCCCTTATTCCAGCGTCTGCGTAACATTTGTCAGAATGATATTCTTTCCTTGGTTTTCCCCGGCGCGACCCATTCGCGTTTTCTGCACAGTATCGGAACGCTGCATGTGGGTCATCGAATTTACCGCGGCCTGATTGAGAACTGCCTGCGCCGCTCCGGCAAAAACTCTGAAGCCGCCACTCAAGTGGATTTCAGAATTACCGCAAAGCAACTGGAGGCCATCAACTACTTTAATAAGCTGGTTCGTCTGGCTTGTCTGCTCCATGACTGCGGTCACAGCAGTTTCTCCCATCAGTTTGCCAAAGTTCCCACAATCGCCGATCTTTTAGCAACGCCCGGTATGTTCCGGGCGCTTTGGCGAGATTCCCCCCATGATTCTCTTTACCACCATGAGCCGATCTGCCTGGAACACGAACACTATTCAGTGCGTTGCGCATCTACCATTCTGGATTGGAACATTTGTCAACTGGGAGGCATTCAGGCCCAAGATGTCATGGCACTGATGGAAACGACAACCGGTCTGGTGAGCACTCGGTTCAAACTCCATGTGCAAGCCTTATGGCCATTGTTGACCGATACTGAAAAAGCACCTGAAAACGCCCACGAACACGTAAAAAACCTACTAAAACTCATCATTTCCGGGGAAATAGACGCGGATAGAGCGGATTACATGCTCCGCGACGGCTTTCATTCATCCGTTACAATAGGCGGCTTCAATCTCGACCATCTACTGAAAAACTTGCACGTCGGTTGGGATAGCGAGGCCAATTGGATGGGGTTGGCCATAACTCATAAAGCGTTAGGTGCTCTGGAGGATTTTGTCTACTCGCGCCACCAGATGTACCGTAAAGTGTATGGACACAAGACTTCCATTGGCTTTGACTGGCTGCTTCGCAAAGCAATCGAAGAAGTTTTGCAACAGCCCAGCGTTCACAGTTACCTGGAATCCAGTTTAACCAATATAGAAGAATTTCAATATCTTACCGATAACTATTTTTGGGAACAGTTTCGTATCATTGCCCGCCAGTATCCGAATACCTACTCCGCCATGATGGTCCATCGGAAACGGCTACGACATCTGCATAGCGTTGAGAACATCAAGGAGGAAAATCTATTGGAAAAACGGTTAAAAGTGGCGCAATTCAATGCGATTGAGCAGGAGCAAATCGTCACTTGCGAGTTGAAAGCCAAATTCTCCAAGATAGGCAATAATTTCAATGCCATTAAGGTACTAAACCGGCAGCCGATAACTGCAGGGGAAAAACCCTATTATTCCCTCATTGCCGACGAAAGCCGGTTTTTTGACAAGTTCGTCGATGGTAACATCGTGCACTTCTATGAGAAGCCGAAAATACAGAATTTTCCCTCAACCGCCAAGCGAACGTCCGGTTAAACGTCTTGGCTGAACTTTCTTCTGCTCAAAGGATTAAATTGCCAATATGCGAATAGTGTCCTTCAACGTAAATGGAATACGCGCCCGCCTACATCAGTTGCACCGTCTGATAGAGGACTATGCGCCGGACATCATCGGACTGCAGGAAATCAAGGTCCAAGACCTGCTGTTTCCCATGGAAGACGTCGAAGCCATGGGATATAGAGCCGACGTATTCGGTCAGAAAAGTCATTATGGTGTGGCGCTGCTTACCCGGCTCCCCAACGCATCAAACAAACGCCCTGCGCCGGAACTGCTTTCTGTCGAAAAAGGATTTCCGGAGGAGACCGAGGACGATCATCGCCGCTGGATTTGCGGGCATTATAAAACCGAGTCGGGTGAATTCAGTGTAGCAAACGGCTACTTCCCGCAGGGAGAAAACCGCAATCACCCCGAAAAATTTCCCAATAAGGCGAATTTTTATCGAAAGACACGGACCTTTTTAGATGCGTTGCCAACAGGATCGGAAGTTGTACTGATGGGTGACATGAATATATCTCACCAGGATATTGACATCGGAATTGGCGAAAAAAACCGCAAGCGCTGGCTCCAAACCGGAAAGTGCAGTTTTCTGCCGGAAGAACGGGAATGGCTGGAAAACCTCCTGGAATGGGGACTAACCGATACTTTCAGGAAGCAATACCCCGACCTGTCCGACAGCTACAGCTGGTTTGATTATCGTAGCCGCGGATTTGAAGATTCTCCGCGCAGAGGGCTCCGTATTGATCTAATATTAGCCTCGGCAAATCTAGCAGCTAGATGCCGGGATGCAGGTATCGCCTTGGATATTCGGGGTATGGAAAAGCCCTCGGACCATAGTCCGATTTGGGCGGATTTTGACTTGACCTGATGTAATTTAATATCAATCCGATACTATTGAGACCATCTAATGGGATAGTGATCATAAACAATGAAGACCCGGGAGCGCATCATACACGTCAGTTTGGAACTCTTTAATATTTTCGGAGAGCCAAACGTAACGACGTTACAAATCGCCGATGAACTGGATATCAGTCCGGGCAACCTTTATTACCACTACAAAAACAAGACGGAAATCATTGTCGAACTTTTTGGCCGTTATGAACATGAAATCACTGAGCTTCTGGATATGCCGGACGATGCTGATTTCAGCGTTGAGGACTACTGGCTATCGCTGCATCTTGTGTTTGAATGCATCGCCAAATACCGGTTTCTGTATAAAGATTTGGTAAATATTCTCCAGCGCTACGAAAAGATTCGTTTTAAATTCAAGAAAATCCTGCAAAAAAAATTCGATGCCACACAGAAAATCTGCTTAAGCTTGAAGCGACAGGAAATCCTCCTGGCCACCAATGCTGAGCTGGAAGCCCTATGCCGCAATATAGTATTGATTTCAACCTATTGGCCAAGTTTTGACATGTTGGGGCACATCGGCTCAGATTCGGATATTGATCTGGCCAAAGGTGTTTATCAGGTAATGAGTGCGGTAGCGCCGCATTTACGGCCCGAGGACAAAGCCCTGTTGATGGAGGTCAGCGAACAGTATATTTAGGCGCATCGTGAGGGTTGATTTAACGGTAATCCCTCACTTGGTGCTGCCTGGGTCAGAAAAAGGAGAGAATATCACTCTCCTCCACCTTGTTTCTTTTCTAATTCGGCAAGCCTTTCTCTAAGCTGCTCGACTTCCTCTTTCAGTTCTTTATATTCCAGGTAATTGGGAACCCGTAAGCGGTCCAGCGCCTTGGATACCCTGGAATCAAAAACGTTTTCCAGTTTGTCCATTGTGGTGTTTGCCTTATCACGGACCACGTCTACCCGATCCTCAACAATCTTGAATTGTTTCTCAAACACACCACGGGTCTTCTTTTCGATATCTTCACCTTCCTGCACCAGTTTATCGAACACTTTACCGGCGTCTTCTTCCGCTTTGTTATATGCTCCCAATCCAGCCAGCCATATCTGCCTTGCCGAATCTTTTATTTTTTTTGAAAGATGTTTTTGCGAAGTATCTTCGTCGGTCATAGTCAACCTGTCAGTATAGAGAAAACTCTTTAAGAGTTTAGCACGGCATATCGTATTCTGAGTAGCCCTCCACTATGCTGTGAACGGGACATTCATTATGTAAGGACGTACATTTGCTGAAAATCGATTATCAACACCTCAAGGATAGCAGACAGGGCGTCTGGATTGCCGTGGACTTGATGATGCTCGGCCTATTGATTATCAACCTCACGCTAATCATTATCGATGCTTTGTTTGCAACCGACCTCGTTGCCTCACTGGTGCGGGACTATACCCCGGGCATCTATGACGAAATGCAGTTTTTCCATGCCAACTTTCTCCTCATCGACCTTGGATTCATCGCCATTTTTTTAACCGAGTTTGTGGTCCGCTGGTATTTTGCCGTTAAAGAAAAAATCTATGAACGCTGGTACTTTTTCCCATTCCTGCACTGGTATGACCTACTGGGCTGCATTCCCCTTGGCTCCACCAGATTACTTCGATTCCTGCGAATTTTTTCTATCATCTACCGGCTACATAAATATGGCATCATCGATTTTACCAATACCCGGGTATTCAGTTTCATCAGCTTCTATTACAACGTGTTCCTGGAGGAACTCAGTGACAGAGTTGTGGTCAAGGTGATTACCGGCATACAGGAAGATTTACAGCAGGACACCCAGCTTGGCGAAAAAATCCTGGCCAGGATTGTTGAACCGCGATTACCGGGTCTGGCGACGTCATGGGAGCAAATGATCACGAATCTGGCTGCCAGCATGCGCGAAGACCAGGATAATGTATTAGCCAATAAACTGCGGCACAGCGTAGGATTTGCGCTGCAAACCAATGCCGACTTGAAGCGGATTCAAACAATTCCCATCGTCGGCTCCCAGTTAGCGGAACATATGGAAGATACCGTTGCCGATATCGTCGTGGATGCAATTGCCAATTTGTTGGAAGACGCGCAGATGCCGGAGGATCTAGCGGCATGGAAATCCGCGATTCATCGTTTCGACGACCATTCTAATGGCTCTTTTTTGGATTTCGATCACCAACTCATAGGATTGGTGACTGACATTTTGGAGGTTGCCAAAGAACAGGTTGCGAGACAAAGCTGGAAGGGGCAACTAAACGCAAAGGATAGCGTCGTCTGAATGTGGGATATTCTATTCTCATTTGTATTTGGAAGGTTGCTTGGCTTACTCCGTTTAGCGATTTAGAGTGACTTTTTCATGAAAAACTATGCTTAAAAAACACTCAATTGCCATTGCATTTTACGCTTTGAGTACGATACTTAATAGGCTGACAGAGCGATCTGGCCAGCAACGCAGGAAGTCTTTCATGGATACTACTCACACCTGACTACCGGGTTCTCCCCTAGAACCCGGCCCTTTTTCCCCTACTCTCAGATATTCGGTCAAGCACCTTGTAGTAGTAGTCCGCCTGTGCGGTATGCATGCGTCAGTCGCCATATTGGATTAAATCGACCGAACCCATGACACCAAAGTTCGATATTCAGGTTTTAACCTGCCCTTTCTACTGCTCAACAAATCGCCATTGCTTATATTGTCACTCCGGTATTTCTTTTCCTCCCAGCCAGGGTGACTTAGTCGCTAATCACTGTGAGTATACGTGCAAAGCTGAAAAACCTGCTGGTCTCCAGCCATCTCGACAAAAAGATTAGCGCCATTGACAAGCCTGTAGGGAGCCTGGGCTATGATCCCTGGGGATTTAACTTGGGCAGCGTCGTCGGCTGTGAGGAAACCATCCCGGCCGTCACCAATGCCGCCAAAGATTGGGTAGGTTATCAGGATGCCTGGCGAGCAACCCCTAAAAGATTACTTTTTAACCATACAGGATTTACTGACGCCGGCTTTGTACTATGCTACTACTAGGTTCTGTGGACATTTTGTTGTAGCCTCTGCCGGAAGCCATTATCTGTCCGACAAGGCGGTAACCATTTATCAGCAGAGCCTAGCCTTAGCGGTGCTGAATGAGGGGTTCAGAATGGATTTAATTGATAGTTTGCTTCGCACCAAGTTTGCTTGCCCAAATCGAAAATACCCAAATTATAAAGACCGGCGCACAAGCAAGCCTTACCGATTAAAGAAGCAACAGGTAAAAAACATATGGCTGGTTTCGGGAACTTTTATGCTGGTAAATCCCTCTTTACCCGTGGTAGTCGGCACGATTCTGTTTACCGCGTTCCTGTCTTTTAGCATACTTGACGAATCACTTTAACCAAACGGTAACTTTCGTAGTGCTCAATAGGCGGCCCGGAAGCCCTTCCTCCGGTTGCAGCGGCTTGCAAGGCAAACTAGCCTTACGATTGGGATGTCTGATCAATTCTCTATATGAATATTACATTTGGCGCTATTAGTCATGCTACCGGCGCACTGGTTTATTTTCTTTTAGTCGTTCTGTTAGCCAAAGGCTATTGGCGGCGACTTGCCGACCGCGCGCTGTTCGGCGCCTGTTTGGTCACTTCCATCTGGCTTGGCATCGTGGCCTGTCAGGAGGCCTTCGATACTCCCCCATTTGCGGTGCGTTACTCGTTCGAAGTGCTCAGAAGCGCAGGTTGGATCGGCATGCTTCTCATCCTTTGGGGAATTAACAAAGGGTTGTTTAGCACTGACAACTTTGTGCAAAAATCTGTGGTGCTGGCGATTAGCCTGATTTTAGCCAGCATGTTGCTCGCCGGCGGCAGCCGGGCGTTTACCGATGCGCCGTTGATATCCGGTCAGGGGTTGTTAATCGGCCAGATCCTGGTGCCCTTGGGAGGATTGGTTCTACTGGAACAGGTCTGGCGCAATGCTATGGGGTATAAGCGCAAAAACACCCGCTACCTGTGCCTGTCGCTGGGAACAATGTTTATTTATGACTTTGTGCTTTATTCAGACGCCCTGCTGTTTAATCAAATCTCTCAGGCTTTTTGGGACGCCAGGGGAGTCATTTATGTGATTTGCGCGCCTCTGGTTGCGCTTACCATGGTGAATGCCCGCAAACAGCCCATAGATGTGCAGATTTCCCGCCAGTTCATCTTCCACACCAGTGTTCTGGTGTTTGCAGGGCTGTACCTGCTTATCATGGCTGCAGGAGGCTATTATATTAATGCGGTCGGCGGCGACTGGTCAGAAGCTTTTCTCATCATATTCTTCTTTGGCGCAACCCTCTTCCTGCTGTTGATTGGCGGATCGTCAAGACTCCGCGCCAGGATGATGGTGTTTATCAGCAGACACTTTTTCGACTACAAATACGACTACCGTGAAGAGTGGCTGAAAGCCACCGGTTTACTTACCGCAGATGAATCCGCCGAACGATTGGAAGTTCGGGCGATTCGGGTAATGTCGCAGTTGGTCGAAAGCCGCTCCGGTGCTTTATGGCTAAAAAATGAAGACGAAGCTTACCAAGCCACGGCTTTCTGGAACATGCCCGAAATAAAGTTCGACAAAATTGACTTGCATGCCGAACTCATCGAACTGATGAGTCGCAGCGACTGGGTTGTCGACTTGAAAGAATATCAGAACGATCCGACTCGCTATCAATTGGTCGAGATTCCTGATTGCATCTGGTCAGTCCAGAAACCCTGGCTATTGGTGCCTTTCTTTGTCGGCGAAGAAATGATCGGCTTCGCATTAATCGCCGAACCCATGACCAAAATCGAATTGAATTGGGAAAACTACGACTTACTAAAAACCGTCGCCCGTCAAGCGGCAAGTTATTTAGCGCTGTTAAATACCCAAGCCAGACTATCCGAGTCCAAACAATTCGAGGCAGTCAATCGTACATCCGCCTTTATGGTGCACGATCTAAAGACCATTATTGCGCAGCTTTCCTTGTTAGTGAATAACTCGGAAAAACACAAAACCAATCCGGTATTTGTCGACGATATGATTCGAACCACGGAGCATGCGTTGGACAAAATGAATCATCTGTTACAACAGATACGTAACCCTGTCTCCAAGGACGATATCAGCCAATTCGATTTAACGGAGTTGGTTAAGGCTGTGGTCGAGCAAGAATCAAAGAGAAGTCCGGTGCCGAATTTCATCGGCGATGACAGAAAAGTACGCATCGTGGCTGACCGGGAAAAGCTCCAGAGCGTGCTCGTGCACCTGGTACACAATGCCCAGGATGCAACCGCCAAGGAAGGAGAAGTCAGCATCTCGATTAAAGTCAGCACGGGATGGGCGGTCATATTTATCCAGGACACCGGCTCCGGTATGAGCGACACGTTCATCAAAGAAGAACTGTTTAAACCTTTTTCGAGTACCAAAGGTCTCACCGGTATGGGCATTGGCGCTTATCAAAGCCGGGAGTACATCCGTAAAATCGGCGGATCGCTGGATGTGACCAGCGAACTCGGGGTGGGCACCTGCTTCACTATCAAGGTACCGCTGGTACAAGCGACTTCAAGCAGCAGGACATTTGCGGAGCAGGCCATCTGATCTAATTTACCGGGCGGATTTGCTGGAAACTCTTGTAAAGAATTTCAACACTGCTAATATAAACCCCGTTTTCTCCTCCTCGGTTCGATTCTATTGCTGTGAGTTATTTGCAGTGGGCATGGTTAGATAGCCGGCGCCGAGTACCCGGTTTAGTCCCATCTTTAATGTTACCAATACGAACCGACCTTCATCCTAAGAACCAGACAGGGTTTTAACGTGCAAAAGAAGTTGCTCATTGTTGAAGATGATCCTGGCTTACAAAGCCAAATGCGTTGGTGTTTTGAAGATACGGAAGTGGTGGTTGCCGATGATCGGGAGTCAGCCATTGCTCAGCTGCGCCGGATAGAACCGCAGGTCGTTACTCTGGACCTGGGACTTCCTCCGGACCCGGGCGGTTCGTCCGAAGGTTTTGCCGTTTTACAAGAAATCCTCACTCTGGCTCCATTAACCAAGATCATTGTGGTAACCGGCCGGGAAGAACGCGAAAACGCGGTCAAGGCTGTCGGGATGGGAGCGTCGGACTATTATCAAAAACCCTTGGACGCCGACATCCTGGCATTTGTGGTGAACCGTGCTTTCCGCCATTTTGAACTGGAACAGGAAAACCGTGAACTACAGGAAACCAAGTCCACCTCCCGCCTTAAAGGGATTATCGCCTCCAGTCCGGAGATGCTGGATGTATGCCGCACAGTGGAAAAAATCGCACCGGCGGACGTCACCACCTTGATTCTCGGCGAAACCGGCACCGGTAAAGAAGTGTTGGCCCGGGCGGTGCATGATTTAAGCCCTCGAAGGGACCATAACTTCGCCGCGATCAACTGCGCGGCGATTCCGGAAAATCTGTTGGAAAGCGAACTATTTGGCTATGAAAAAGGCGCTTTCACCGGCGCCACCCAAATGAAGAAAGGCAAAATTGAAATGGCCAACGGCGGTACGCTTTTTTTGGATGAAATCGGCGATATGCCGATGCCGCTCCAGGCAAAAATGTTGCGCTTCCTGCAGGAGCGCGTCATCGAAAGAGTTGGAGGCACCAAGGAAATTCCTGTCGATGTCCGCGTAATCTGCGCTACTCACCAGGATTTGAGTAAGCAAATCACCCAGGGCGAATTCCGCGAGGATCTGTATTATCGCGTCAGTGAAATCACTATCAATGTGCCACCGCTCCGCGAACGTAAAGGCGATGCGCAGGTGATCGCCCAGGCCCTGTTGAAGAATTTCTCCAAGCAGCATGACAAAGGCACACTGAGCTTTACGGACGAAGCTATCGCGAAAATCCAGAATTATCCGTGGCCGGGCAATGTTCGGGAAATGATCAACAAAGTCAAACGGGCCACCATTATGTCTGAAGGCAAAAGGGTCAATGCCGAAGATCTGGAACTTGCCCATGTGGAAGGTGAGGTAAAGGACATATTTAATTTACGCCAGGTCAGGGAGGAGGCGGAAAAATCCGTTATTAAGCAGGCATTGGATACCTGCAACTACAATATGTCTAAAGCTGCCCGAATACTCGGCGTTACCCGCCCTACGCTGTATAGCCTGACAGACAAATACAATATTCCCACCCAGGATAATTAGCCGTGACGCCGGACCAGATAATCCACGCACCGTTCCTATTCTCTAAATCCTGTCTATACTGATTTAGGTTCTGAGAAAAACACCATAAACTCCGGAAAATCGAATATTTCATGAATATCGAACAGTTGCTTGCCAATCCAGACAAGATTCCCCTGCTTCCCGATACGGCTATTCGACTCCGGGAATTATTGGACTCAGACTCGTCGACAATCGTCGATATAGCAGAAGTCGTGTCAATCGACCCCACATTGACATCAAAAATTCTGAAAATCGCCAATAGCGCCTTTTATAATTTCGCCGCAAAAATCGATACCGTCAGTCGCGCCATCAACGTGATCGGATCCGAGCCGGTTTACAATCTCGCACTGGCAAACAGTGCCATCGATTCGTTGGGAAATTTGAAAATCAACTGTATTGACCTTGACCGGTTCTGGCGCCAATCGGTGGATACCGGATTAATAGCGAAGGAAATAGCAAAATCCTTACGTCTGCCGAATGCCGAGCGGCTCTTTGTTTCCGGATTATTGGCAAATCTTGGCGAAATGATCTGTGCTGATCAGTTGCCCGACAAGGCTAAAAGCGCCTCAACAGATGATCCACAAGATGCCAGGCTGCCCTGGGAAAAACAAATGGAAGTTTTGGGCTTCACTTACCCGGAACTCACCAAGGAACTGATGCAAATTTGGCGTTTGCCGAGTGTGATCAGCGAACCGGTCGGCTACCTGCATGATCCAAATGCCAGTGCCGACCCGAAAGATGCCTTGATATTGAACATCGCCTTTCAGGCAGCCATCGGACTAGGCGAACAGAACCGCTTTCAACTCGAAGAATTAGTTACGGAAGATAGACTCAACCGACTGGGCATAGACCGGCAAACACTGCAGAATGCTATCGATTACTCCAACCTGGAGGCGTTAAACATTCTATCCATTCTCAGTCCCCAATCCATGGCGATTTTCTAAACGCCATGGCTTCAAACTAAGCCCCTCAAAAGGCAAGTGGCAGAGTAAATTCCGCAATATATTGGCCATCCAATTCCCGTGTTATTAATTGTGAATCATGGGCTCTCAACACTTCTTGCACGATGTCCAGACCAAATCCGATAGAATCGTAAATCTTCCTATGCCCGAAAAGCTTTGCTTCCCCGGCGCCAATAAGGTTAACCAACTGAATTTTGCAGTTTTTGCCTTCAGAAAAGGCATTAATATTCACATCCTCACTATTTGGAGAATACTTTATGGCGTTTACGAGCAGATTCATGAGCGTCTGCCGAATGCGATTAGCGTCGCAGGAAACACTCAACTCGCGCTCAATAATAATGCAAATTCGAATTTGACAGTCATCGGCAAAGTCCGTAACTAAATCTACGGCATCTTCCAGCAATCGACTCACCGCTTCCGAGGTAGTATCTAACGAGATTTTTCCCGAACTAAGCGCGGCATTTTCGAGAATAGTGGTGACCAGTTCCAAGGCGCGTTCTGCAGAACCTAAAATACGCCCTAAAAGGTTTTGTACTTTGTTAGTCGGTAAGTTATCCAGCTGGGCAAGTTTCGTAAAACCAATGATAGCTCCTAATGGATTCCTCATGTCATGCGCCACATAACCGACAAAGCGCTTCATTTTCTCGTTAAGCGCCAGCAGATTGTCTTCCTTGGAACGAAGCAATATATAAGCACCAATGGAGTTTGCCATTAGTAATATAAGATTGTGTTCATGTTGAGAAAAACCGAAAGCGCGTGGTTTTAGGGAAGTGAAATTCAATGTACCGTAGAGTTTCTCGCCTACGTAAATCGGTGCGGCAAGATAAGATTCCAGACGCAGTGCCTGGTAAACGGGATGACATTTCATGTAGTCCATTTTCCCGACATGGGGGATACCGACAACTCGCTGGCTTTCAAACACCGTTCGGCAGTAAGTTTCATCTACTCTGAAAACCTGTCCCTTTTCCAAAGACTTCAGCGGGCTTACCACCTCTATGACATGATATCTCTGCCTATCGTCGATACGACTGACTATCCCGGTCTCCATTCTAAATATTTCGATGCCGGACAGAATGTATTCGTTTATGAGTTCATCAAAATTATTGAACTTGTTAGTACTGAGCATATGAATTCGCATCAGATTGGTCATCATGCCCCGGAGTTGTTCAATCTCCGGGATCGACGCATCCATTCTAATAAAGGCGCTATCTTCTACAAAGGAAGGTAAATTCAGCAAGCGAAAACACCCAATAGAGGAAAACGAAAAGGCTCAGTAAAGTCGCGAAGCAATGGCCAAAGTATAATGTATTTTAATGCCGTTAGCCTTGCCCTATTTACTTAAATATTTCATGCCCTGCTCCAGTCCTTGGATCGTTAACGGATACATCTTCTCACTGATTAGCTGCCTGACAATTCCCAACGATCCACCGCTGCCCCAGTAATCCTCCGGAATCGGATTTAACCAGACCACCTTATCGAATTTCTCGATCACCCGTTGCATCCAGACTGCCCCTGCTTCCTGGTTCCAATGCTCGATGCTGCCACCGGCATGGGTAATCTCATACGGGGCCATGCTGGCATCCCCGACGAAAATAACTTTGTAATCGGAGCTATAGGTGTTTAACAGATCAAACGTCGGTATGGTCTGGCTCATGCGCCGGATATTGCTTTTCCACACATACTCATAAATAAAATTGTGAAAATAGTAGTATTCGAGATGTTTGAATTCGGTCTTGCTGGCTGAAAACAATTCTTCGCAAACCCGCACATGCGGATCCATCGAACCACCGATATCCAGAAACAACAGCACCTTCACTGCGTTGTGTCGTTCCGGGACCATCTTAATATCAAGATAGCCGGCATTTTGCGCTGTGCTGTGAATAGTATCCGGCAGATCAAGTTCTTCCTGAGCGCCTTCACGGGCGAATTTGCGCAGTCTTCTTAGGGCTACCTTGATATTTCGAATCCCCAGGGTAATGGAGTCGTCGAGATCTCGAAAGCTTCTCTGTTCCCAGACTTTTATGGCTTTCTTGTTACGCGAATCCTTTTGCCCTATACGGAATCCTTCAGGGTTGTAGCCATTGGCGCCAAATGGCGAGGTGCCGCCGGTGCCGATCCATTTGCTGCCGCCCTCATGGCGCTTTTGCTGTTCTTCCAGGCGTTTTTTAAACGCCTCGATTAACTCCTCCAAGCCACCTAAAGATTCGATCTTGGCCTTTTCTTCTTCCGTCAGTTGCTTTTCAAATTGTGCGCGCAGCCATTCGTCCGGAATGATGGCTTCCAAAATGTTTTCAATTTCCTCCATTCCTTTGAAATACGCAGCGAAAGCGCGATCAAACTTGTCATAGTGTTTTTCATCTTTAACCAAGCAGGCGCGGCTCAAGTAATAAAAATCATCCATATCCGCAAAGGCCAAGCGCTGTTGCAGCGCTTCCAGAAAATCCAGGAATTCCCGCAAGGATGTCGGCACTTTCATTTGCCGTAGCGTCATAAAGAAATTTATCAGCATCGTTCGCTCCTCCTGTTTCTACTAACAGACACGGCATTAACCTTTGCGGCGCGACATAAAAGCCAGCTTTTGCAGTAACTGAACGTCCTGTTCATTCTTGACCAAGGCCCCGTAGAGAGGAGGAATGGCGCTGCTGGAATCATGATTTTGCAGAACGTCATTGGGAAGATCGTCGGCCATCAGCAATTTCAACCAATCTATGAGTTCCGATGTGGAAGGCTTCTTTTTGAGACCGGGTACTTTACGTACGTCGAAAAAGATATCTAAAGCGTCCTTGACCAAGGCTTTTTTGATTCCGGGATAATGTACCTCGATGATGGACTCCATCGTGGCATGGTCAGGAAAGTTGATATAGTGAAAGAAACAGCGGCGCAGAAAGGCATCCGGAAGCTCTTTTTCGTTATTACTAGTGATGACAACGATGGGCCGCTGCCTTGCCTTGATGCGCTCCTGGGTTTCATACACATGAAACTCCATTTTATCCAATTCCAGCAACAAGTCATTGGGAAACTCGATATCGGCCTTATCGATCTCGTCAATCAACAGAACCACCTGTTCTTCAGAGGTAAAGGCTTCCCACAACTTTCCCCGTTTGATGTAGTTCTTGATGTCATGCACACGGTTTTCACCTAGCTGGGAATCGCGAAGTCGGGAGACTGCATCATATTCATATAGCCCTTGTTGCGCCTTAGTGGTCGATTTAATATGCCACTGAATCAGCGGTTTACCGAGCGCTTGCGCCAATTCTTCGGCTAACATGGTTTTCCCTGTGCCAGGTTCGCCCTTGATCAGCAACGGACGTTGAAGCGTAATAGCCGCGTTTACCGCCATTTGCATATCTTCCGTTGCGACGTAATTTTCAGTTCCTGTAAACTTCATGAATCTCGACCCTTAAGTGTAGTAATTTATAACCATTAGCAATCTTGCAGTACAGCTACCAACAACCTGTCGGAATAGCTACCAGGAGAACAGCCAAATCCTGAATGGTAATCTAATTGCCATGAGGATTGACTGGCTAATACTGCCTCTGGAATAGCAAAAATCGCCAATCAAAACAATTCGAAACAGGAGAAATAATAACAATGCCCATCTACGATGATAACTCTTTATCCATCGGCAACACGCCTTTAGTACGCCTCAATCGCGTTACCCAAGGCCGGGTGCTGGCAAAAATCGAAGGACGAAATCCTGCCTACTCCGTCAAATGCCGGATAGGCGCCAGCATGATCTGGGACGCGGAAAAACGCGGCATATTAAAACCGGGAATGACTTTGGTGGAACCGACCAGCGGCAACACTGGGATAGCCCTGGCATTTGTGGCGGCTGCCCGAGGTTACCAACTCAAACTGACAATGCCGGCCAGTATGAGCCTTGAACGCCGTAAAGTCATGAAAGCCTTGGGCGCTGAAATAATCCTGACGGAGAGTCCCAAAGGGATGCAAGGCGCGGTAGATAAAGCGGAAAGCCTGGTTAAAGAAAATCCAGACACGCATTTGCTCTTGCAACAGTTCTCCAATCCCGCCAATCCGATGATCCACGAACAAACCACCGGGCCGGAGATTTGGCACGACACGGATGGCGAAATTGATATCTTGGTTGCCGGCGTAGGCACCGGTGGCACTATTTCAGGTGTTTCCCGCTATATCAAACAGACCAAGGGCAAGGCAATTACCTCCATTGCCGTCGAACCCAGCGCCTCGCCATTGATCAGCCAAAAACTCAAGGGGGAAGAACTTAGCCCCGCACCACACAAAATTCAGGGTATCGGAGCGAATTTCATCCCCGACAACCTCGACCTGTCCATGGTGGACGGCGTTGAGCAGGTAAGCAATGAAGAAGCCATGGAATTTGCCCACCGACTGATGAAAGAAGAAGGGATTCTCTGCGGAATATCCTGTGGCGCTGCGGCTGCAGCAGCAGCGAGAATAGCGGAACGGCCGGAAAACGCCGACAAAACAATCGTCGTGATTTTGCCGGACAATGCCGAAAGATACCTTTCGAGCCCACTCTTTGCCGATTTCTTCAGCGACGAAGAAATGGTTCAATAGGTAGAAAAGTACATGGAGAAGCCGGGCGTCAGTCCGGCATTAATTTCTAGCACGATTCCTGAGTGCACACTTTTAACGCCGGAGAAACGTGCCCGTTTTGTGGTGTAGGCCGGCAACAAATGGATTTTGAATGACCCATCGCAAAGCTATTCTAGTTATTGATGTTCAAAACGCTCTCTGCCACGGCAAAGGAGCAACATTTAATTCGCTTGGTGTAATGGACAACATCAATCACGTCGTAGCCAGAGCAAGGCAAGCAGGAGTGCCCGTCATTTTTGTTCAGCATGAGACTGAATCAGACCCCATGAGGTATCAGAGCGAAGGCTGGCAGCTTCCAAAAGAACTTAAAAACGCTGAATCAGACATCTACATTAGAAAGAAGACATCAGATTCTTTCAAGGGAACCGATCTAAAAGGCCATCTAGATAGATTAGGCACAAACGAACTAATTATCTGCGGCATGCAAAGTGAGTTTTGCGTTGATAGCACGGTAAGGTGTTCCCTCTCTCTTGGCTACACCGTTACCATCATGGCTGATGGCCATACAACAGTGGATAACGATATTATTCCCGCAAGCACGATATCCAAGCACCATAATTGCACTTGGGAGAACATTACCAGCTATAGCTCCAGGGCAACTGCTATCAATGCTAACAGGATCGTGCTATGAAGGGCGTAACAAATAAATATATGTCGCACGCGTAGCTGCGAGCATATACCATTGTTTAAGGAGTAATAGGGGTAACTTTATAAGCTATGGGGTAAGCGCTTCTCATTTCAAGGCTAATGTTCTAAAGGGCTCTGAACGCAGATCCAAACTGACGTAAACTCCACAAATACTAGGGTAATGGCGAGTTGGAAGTTTAATCTTCCACTGACCAATTAACACAAGAATTGATTTGGTAGGCGACTCCGAAGTGGCTTTTGCTGATTAGTAATGGCCTTGAGCGGACCTAAATGGATTTAGCTGTAGGAGTCCGCAACTGACCATTACTCATCTAAAATGTACCAGGCTAAACACAGATGAAAGTTTGTAGATGAGTTTGTGTAAGGTGTATCCCCAAATGCCTACGTAAGATATCGTCGTTCCTGACACCTACTACTTCTGGGAGTAATCGTTCCATCATGACCACTATCGATAATTCATTATTAGTGCGCAATGCACCTGAAAGTCTCCAGATAGAAACAACAAGCAAGTGTAATTTAAAGTGCAAAATGTGTTCTTTGACGACGGGAGATACATTGTCGAGCCATAATCCGGATCATATGAGCGATGAAATCTGGGGAAAAATTGTACCTATCGCAAAGCTCTGCAATGGTGTCAACTTGACAGGTTACGGGGAACCATTGTTAAACAAGAATTTCTTGTCTTTCCTTAAAGAACTTAACCATGAAAAGATTCACTTTGGTATGAGCACGAACGGTACGTTATTGAATGAATCAATTGCCAATGAACTCGCATCGCTCGATTATCTTAGTCATATCAATTTTTCTATCGACTCCCCTGAGGTTAAAGGTTATCGATCTATCCGAGGTGGGCTTGTAAACAAAGCTTTGACTGGCCTAAAAAATTTTATGGCTGTAACCAGGTTTCCTGAAAGAGTGACTGTTTCGTCAGTTCTTTTGCAGGAAAACATAAAAGACTTAGCAAACTTTCCGCAAATATTGGCTGAGTTAGGGGCTAAAAGATTTTTTCTACAGGGACTAATTGATCAAAATGTCTTGTGTTCTGAATATCAGTTGCTCCATGAGCCTGATTTATTTGAATTCTTGGATGAAATACATCATAAGTGCAATGAGTATGATATCGAAATTACAACTTCATTGGCTGAACGCCTGGAATTAGAACGTAACTTTCCTAATCAGGCTCTACTCTATTTCAGTGACGATGCTTTTGCTGAAGGAGAGACTAAGAAATGCGGAGTTCCTTGGGAAATTCCCTTTATCGACCGTGAGGGTAGAGTTTTTCCTTGCTGTCATGGATCTCGCGATAAGTTATTTATTATGGGCCATCTACAGCAAGAAAGCTGGGACGAAATTTGGAATGGCAAGCGATTTCGTGATTTTCGACTTAGCCTTTTGATGGGTGGCAGTATCGTCCCCAGAATTTGCCAAAGTTGTAATGCCGCGTCTCGAGGAAGCCATCCTCTTGCTTATGCGGTTGAAATCCTTCCTCACAAGTCCTGCTTGAAAGGAAAGCACATTAAGTTAATAGCTAAAAATATTGGCCCTTACACTTGGACGCAGGCTGACCCTATTAGAGTTGGTACTGCTGCTCCCCGGGATAGAGAATCTCAGTTAAGCCATTCTTCATGGATTAGTGGTACCCGTCCTGCGTCTTTCAAAGAGAAGCATGTTCCTTCTGGAGGTTTGGCGACTTTTGAATTTCAAGTTGAATCTCAAAACTGTCCTGATGAAGAATTGTTCGAACTAGTTTACGAAGGCGAAACCTGGATACAAAACACCCAATTCGCTGTGAAAGTGAGTCCTTGGTGGCGAAGAACGGCCATGAAAATATCTAGCCTGATTAGATGACTTCACAGGACCTTCAGGGATTAACCAGCATTGCAGTTGGCGTGAAGCAGACCTAAAAATATTAACTATGAAAATCTGCAATCGAGAAATGCTGATCTAGACCTAGTGGGATAGGGATAGCGAATAACCAAAGTGTAGGTTCAATTGGTCACCGCAACATTTATTCCGCCGGATTAATTTGTTGCGAGCCAAAGAATGAAAAGAACATACACACAAGAAGAAAAGGACGTGGTTTTTGACCTATGGAAACAAGGTGCTGGATCTAGCCATATAAGCCGAGTAATTAATGCTAAGCCCGGATCTGTATTCACTATTTTATGTGATCATGGCGGAGTTAAACCTAAAAAAAGATAACGCTCATGCTTCTTAACGTTGCACCTTAAGATATTTTCTAAGTAACTGAGAATTGGGGCTTCATTGACACTGTGCTTGATGAGCTAGTTTGTAGAATTCGAAACCAGGTGAGAATGATTCAGAATCCTGTTTTGACCAAATCATACGACCAGAAAAGTGGCAGCCCAGAAAAAATTCTTCAGCTTCCGAAATAGCAACTTAGCTCACTTCCATTCCGCAACAAGCGCGCCATCTTCAAATACCAACATTGTACCTGGCTCAATCTGATGCCAGGCTTCGTCAACCGTCAGTGGCGACGTGGCAATCACTGTCACCCGGTCGTTAGCCCCCGTGTGCTCGGCAAAGTCAATCACAAACTGGTCATCGGCCAATTGCGCTTTGCCAAACGGCGCTTGCCGGGTAATCCAGCTTAACTTGGTGCCGCAGTAGGCAACGAGAATTTTTGAGTTGGATAACAACATATTAAATACGCCATGCCGGCGAAGCTGTTGACAACATTCACGCAGCAGTTTGCCGACGCAATCGGTATTCAGAGGATTTTCACAGCGCTGGGAAATCTGTTCCATTAACCAACAGAATACATGTTCGCTGTCGGTGGTTCCCACCGGCTTGAAACGTTCGCCGGTTAGTTGCTGGTACCCCTCAAGCTGTCCGTTATGGGCAAAACACCAATAGTGACCCGCATACTCTCGAATAAAGGGATGGGTATTTTCCAAGCAGATATCCCCGACATTCGCCTGCCGGATATGTGAGATCACAATTTGGCTCTTAATCGGAAAATCGACTATAAACCGGGCAATCTCGGAGCTGCAACTGGGATTCGGATCGCGAAATTCCCGTAATCCCTTTCCTTCATAAAAGGCGATTCCCCAGCCGTCTTTATGCGGCCCGGTTTGACCGCCTCTGGCCATCATGCCGGCCCAGGAAAAGCAGATATCGGTAGGCACATTGGCGCTCATGCCAAGCAACTCGCACATAGAATCCCCACATTGGTATAATAATCTGACGGGCGATTTATGTATTATAAGGCGCTGCTACTTTTTATCATCCGGGGAAGGTAAATCATCGGTGTCGGAGATGTCGAAGTCTTCGAGGTTAAACTCATCGTCGTCATCGTCATCATCTTCCGGCTCCGGATCGGGCTCGGGTTCCGGCTCGGGCTCCGGTTCGGGAATATCCAAGTCATCGGAAGGTTCGGGTTCCTCCAATGAGAATTCCATGTCATCCGTGTCGTCTTCTACTTCCGGTTCCGGAACGGGCTCAGGTTGTTCAAGCTGTTCGATTTCGTCTTCTAAATCAGGCTCTTCTCTTTCTTCCTGCAGTGGTTTTTCAGCAGGCTTCTCTTTTTTCGCAGTGCGCTTCTTGATCAAATCGTCTTCACTGCGCTTCCGCTTAAACAGCCAAAATCCTAAACCGGACATAATCAGCAGCAATGTACCGCCGCCAATTGCCGCCACCAACAGGATGGGGTCAATCCCCTCTTCTTCTGGCGGGGTTTCCTCTTGCTCTTCTGTAGTTGCCGTTTCATCGGGGGTCGGCTGCGGTTGCGGGTCCTGGACCGGCTCGGGGGCGGCGAGACGTTCCGGTTCCTGGGCCAGAATATCATTCATGCCGGCAGCCTGGTCTTCATCAATCAGTGACTTAAATTCATTAGGAGACGCCTCCTGCCTTGGGAACTCTGCAATGATTATATCCGGTTCGAAGCGGAACTTATTATCCGTCTGGGTAACACCATCGACTCTCACGGTAACCTCATAAATGCCGTCGCCGCGGGAAGGCTCTACATCCAGCTCCCACCGCCCGGTTTCGTCATTAAATGGAATTGCCTTTATCAGGTTGCCGCCGTCCGGAGCCCGTATCTTGGAAACGACACCGGTATTTTCAATATTGATATTGGGGCTCAGCGCACTAACCACGATTCGATAACGGGTTTCGTCGCCGGTTCCCGTCGCTTCAAGTTCCGCCGCCATCGGGGCATTTAGGTTAATAAGCTGCCGCGCCTGGCGCTTAAAGGTCCTGCCATCCGCCTGTACAATCACCTGATAGCGGCCAACTTTCTTCAAGCGGGTGATCTTTTCTTTGAATACGCCATCCGCGGGGGGCTCGCCCGGTTTGGAAATCGTCTTGGTTCCCGATTTGTTGTCTTCGGTTTTAATCGTGACATCGACGACAACCAAGTCCAAGAAACTGGGATTCAGAACCTGCTGCCCGTCCTCAAAAAAACCGGCACGTATTTCAAGTTGATCACCGGCAAAAAAGTTGCTCGGCAACGGCTCCACGACCAGGCGCAAGTTACTGACCACCGTCACTTTGCTGCCTGGGGCCAGCTCCGCCTCCAACTGCCATTCACCTTCCAGGGGTTGCTTGACAGTAATCAAGTCGTATCCGGTTTGGGAAAACCATTTAACGTAATCAGGATGTTCGGTAGCGGAAAACTTGGTCCCCGTGGGCTCAACAATAACGGTTTCCGTGTTCTCCTCGGCGCGGAAAATCAAGGCGGTAAACTCTTCGACACTGGAATCAACGTCGAACTTGTTCCCTTCAATCGGCACTTCTTCCGCCGGTGAAGCGCGTTCGAAAGCCTCTAAAAAAACCCGGCTCAACTCTTCCGATGTCTCGGCGAGAGCGTTAATCCCGCCGGTTTGCAACGACAGTCGTTTCATCAAGCTAAGGTCGGCATTTTTTGACAGCGCAATCGTATGAATTTTTGCACCTAAAGCCTTGAATCGTTTAACGACTTCAGTTTGAATCCGCTCCCGTTCGGTAACGTTGTCTCCGGGATTTTGAGAAATATCGACGACGCCATCGGTGAGTAGAATGAAGTGGGTATTGCTATAGTCCTGGCCGGTTTGCAGATCTTCCGAGGCTTTTTCCAAGGCGGCGCCGATATTGGTATAAAGTGCGACCGAATTAATTTCTTTTGCTTTGTCCCTGGCTAACTTACGCCATCCCTCATCTACCGGTTGATGCCGAACCAGTTCATTGACGTATTGACCAAAAGTCCAGACACCGGCGCTATCCCCTTCCGGAAGGAGTTCGGTTACCAGGTTTAATGCCGGCCTGCGCAGGTTCTTGGGATCATTTTTTTTCATGCTCCCGGAGATATCGATAATGACGCGCACATCGGAAGGCGGCGGAAGATTTATTTGCCCGACCGTAAAACCGCTAAGGCCAATCATGCTCACAAGGCATACGGCTAACAAGGGCTTAAGTCCCTGGCACCAAGAACGGAGATTCCTTTCTGACATGATTAATCTCGCTGTGCGCACATCGATAAGATAGCTAGTGAAGGTAAAATTGCGACTAGTGCATGTGTTTATTTATAGCAGGTTTTTCAGTGCCTACAATGGCATTTTGAACAAAATGCTTAAATTTTGCTTAAAAAGCTTTTGATTTATAAGCATTAAACGAGAACATTGGAATTGCAGCTTCTAGACTGCTGAAGCTTTTCCCTGCTTTTTCTGCGGCTGCCGGCCGGGAGAATGGGAATGCCGCATCTTGTTGATGATGTGTAGCAAAGCCGCCAATAAACCAACTACACACCAGCCGCCGATCATAAACAGCCCCGCTTGGGTGGCAATAAGAATTTCGTCATTTAACAAACTATACAGCATGACAATATGTGCCGGTGCCCATAGATTTTGCTCCGGGGAAGCTATCGCCGGTGTCAACAACAGAACGATAAGGATACTGAATAAGAAGTAGCCAAGCGCTTTCGGGCGAAACCAACCAAATACAGGACGCAAGGCCAGCAGCATAATCAGTGCCGAGGCATAATAAATCACCCAAGCGAGTTGGAGTTCGGTATCAGTCAACATGTTTGCTGTATCCTTGTTTCCAGTTTGTCCAAATCGGTCTTTACATCAGACGGATGAATCCGTTTTTGACGAAAGTTTGTGATGCAATGCCTTACACCATGTCAACCAATACAAGCTCTTCCCAATCTGTGTCCCCCTGCACTGCGTTTTCGCTGATACAACGATGGCGCACGGATTGACCGGCTTCTTCAACGCTATCTTTTCGGCCGGTCAGAAGCGGGTGCCAGACGGGTAATGCCTGGTCAAAAAAGCGCAAACGATAGGCACATGTCAAAGGTAACCAGGGGGCCAGTTCCGAAATATTGGCAGGGTCGATCACCAGGCAATCGGGATTACGCTCGGCTCTTTCCCGATAGCAATTGCATCGAATCGCCTGTTGATCTAAAAACTGGCAAGCCACGGCAGTAAAGTAAATTTTTTCTGTCGCTTCATCCTGCAGCTTGTGCAGGCAACATTTCCCGCAACCGTCACAAAGCGCTTCCCACTGATCGCGGTTTAAGGATTGTAGAGGCTGTTCCCACCAATTAACGGAAATGATCGTCACTCCTCGATTGCACGTCCAACCGCCGGCGACATTTCCCGGGCCTTGATGACTTCTAATACTTCCGGCTCAGGGGCTGGTGGCATTTGCAGATAGAATCCTTTTTCTTCGATAGCTTTTAATACTTCAACAGCATCGGCTCTGGCGAGCTTTTTGGCTTCAGACAGGAGCAAATCGAATACCGGTGCAGGCTTTCCAAAGACTTCCAAGAGGCTTGCAGGAACCATCTCCATGCCTTGCTTTTTGTCGACATATAGATACATTTCATCCTTCTTGGGGCTTTTCAGGATGCTCACTAAGCGGTTCTTCATCCACATATTCCTCATCTAGCTTTTTCAGCAGTTCCTCCCCAACTCGCTTTGCGCGCCATCCATGCAATAATTGGGGTTGTTTTTCCGGCTGATCCTGAAGATACCAATAGACCAACTCTTCAAGCATCGAGCGGCTGGCCAGCAGGGTCGGCTGGATCAGCGCGGCTTCGGCTATATCGTGAGCCTTCGACTTGACCACCTGATAAAGCGGCTTGATATTTTTCGGAAGCGGCGGCTGAATACGGACAAAATCGCTCAAGTCTTTCTTCTGATCGGGCCACTGGCGAATGATATCCAACAACGGCTTGCCGAACTGCCGCAATGAAACCCCTTGGATCGCCGTCAATTTAGTCAGCTCAGCCATATTTTTCGGCTGATGCAGTGCCAGCTGAATCAAGTCGTCATCCTTACAAATAAAACGCCGGGGGATGTTCTTGGTTCGTGCCGTTCGTTCCCGCCAGCATGCCACTGCGGCTAACAGCTGCTGAGCTTCGGTTTGCAGCTTCCAACCACCCCGCAGCTTCAGATACATCTTCTCCGGAGGCGCAGGTGCTGCCGCTTCCTGAATGGTCAACTCACCTTCAGCGAACAGCTCCTCCAGTTTATTCTGTTGCTGCAGTTGTATCTGCAATTTTTGCCATAGGGACAAAAGTATAATGACATCTTCTTTAGCATATTGAATCTGCTTTTCCGTCAGCGGGCGCTGCAACCAATCGGACCGGGTTTCATGTTTTGGCAAGTGCAAGTCCAACAGACGGGCGGCAAGTTTTTGCAATCCTTCATTTAGCCCGCCTCCAAGCAGCGCGGTCGCAACCTGCGTGTCAAACATAGGCGTTGGCAAGGCAATGCCAAGACTTTGAAACAACTCCAGATCTTCACTGCAGGCATGCAAGACCTTGATCATGCTTGGATAGGCGAAGAGGCGGGAAAGAGGCTGCCAATCCGAAATTTCGAGAGGATCAATCAACACCAGCCGCTGTCCGTCAAACAGCTGAATAACCCCTGCGATGGGGTAATAGGTATTGGTCCGCATAAACTCGGTGTCGACCGCTATCGCAGGTCCTTGGATGGCGCCAAGCACCTGTTCCAGCTGTTCCTGGTTTGCAATCCACTGATGCGGGTAGTCGAGCCTTATCAGTTCGTCTGATTTAGAAGGTGGAGTATGATCTGCCATTAGTTACCGCTATCAGCAAATAGGAATTTCCGATCTTCCAGGGCGTGGCTTAAGGTTCCCGAATCCAACAAACCCAATTCGCCTCCCATCGGGATACCCTGGGCCAGCCGCGAAACCTTGATGTTTCTTGACTGCGCCAGCTCACCGATAAAATGTGCGGTGGCCTCTCCTTCCACAGTTGCACTGGTGGCGAGAATCAATTCTTTTACTGTCTGTTTTTCCATAATTTCCTTAAGCAAGTCGATGCCGATTTCTTTCGGACCGATGCCGTCCAGCGGCGAAAGATGTCCCTTGAGAACAAAATAGCGGCCTCGAAAGGCCGCCGTTTGCTCGATCGCAATAACATCCGTCGTCGCCTCGACCACACAGAGCAAACCTTCTTCCCGCCGCGTATCTTTGCAAATAGAACACAAATCCGATTCGCTGAAATTGTTACAGCGCTGGCATCTGCCGACTTTGGTCAACGCCTCACTGAGGGCGATCGCAAGCTCCGCGCCCTTGTTTTGCTCTCTTTCGAGCAGATGCAGAGCCATGCGTGTGGCGGACTTCGGACCGACTCCCGGCAAATATGTCAAACATTTCACCAACTGATCCAGGGCTGGGGTAAGGCGGGCAGGCATTGTGTTAGAAAGGCATTTTGAAGTTGGGAGGAATGCCAAGACCGGCGGTCAGACCAGCCATTTTCTCCTTGTTATAACTCTCTATCTTGCGCACGGCATCGTTTACCGCCGCAGCAATCAAATCCTCAAGAAATTCTTTATCCTCTTGAAGCAAAGATGGATCCAACTCAACCTTTTTGACATCGTGGCGTCCGGTCATCACCACCTTTACCAAGCCACCGCCGGCTTCGCCCTGCTGTTGCGCATTGGCAAGTTCCTCCTGGGCTTTTTGCATCTGCTCCTGAATTTTCTGGGCTTGCTGCATCAGCTTGCCCATGTCACCGTTTATCATAACTACCTCGTTGGTTCGCCTAATCCTTCAATACCGGTTCTATAGACTCTGCCACCAAGGTGGCGTCAAAAGCTTCCATCATACGAAGAATATTGGGGTCATTCTTAATTTCATCCTCGGCTTCAGCCTGCAATGCCGCCCGGCGGTTTTCCGCCCGCTGCAATGGTGATAGCCATTTAGAAGCACCTACACGAACGTCAAGTGTAACGTTTTTGCCGAGAAATTCCGACAACGCCGCCGCCAGTCTGTTGCGTTGCATGGCGGTAAAGAAATCGACATGATCGGCATCGATAACAAATTCCAGCCGTTGTCCCAACGCCTCTTCGAGTACGCAACGCTGCGCCAGGCTTAACGTCATCCCCGTCAATTGCAGTTGCGGCAGTACTTCACTCCAGGTTTTGCCAGTTAACAGTGGTTCACTACTGTTAGCGGCGCCGAAAAATTCATTTTGGTCTGTGGCGTCTGAAGATGTTTCGGCCACGGCTGCCATTGCCGCTTCAGATATCGGCAATATGGGATCTTCCCCAATATCCACCTCTTCGGCTTCGCCCACCCAGGCGGCATATTCCTCCAAGGGTACGGCATCGGGATTATTCTGGTTTACCAATGAAAATTCCGGAGATTTTTTGACTTCTACAAAAGCGTCGGCATCAGTTTCACCCGAGTCAGGTAGACTGGTGTTTGTGTCTCCAGTGGAACCAATTTCGCCGCTGCCGGATATAACTTCAGTAATTGCGGAGTCGGTATTTTGCTGAACGCTATCTGCCGGTTGGTCCGATTTGCCCCCTATCTCGGAATCAGACGGTGCCTTAGCCGATGGAAGCGCTTTCGCTGCATCGGGAGTATTGCTTTGCTCAACTACAGTTTCCGAATCCTTTGGATGTCTTACAGACGCACCGGGTTTTACGTCGGGCTGGGAGCTTTCAACTTGAGATCGCCGTGATGAACTTGAATCGGCGCTAGTTGCAGTCACCGGCGACTTGACGGGATTAATGGTTACGCTTTGCCTCTCCGGCTCTCCGTCTTGATCAATATCTTCGGGAGCGGTAGCGGTTTGTTGCTTCTGCCCGGAAGAGGCAGCACTCCGGTTAACTTCTTGGCCAGATTGAATATTGGGTTTAAACGTTAACATTCGCAGCAATGCCATTTCAAACCCCACTCGAGGGTCCGGCGTCAGTACCAGGTCCTTACGATTTACCAGGGCGATTTGATAAAAGAGCTGCGAATCCTCAGGCGTCATGGCCTGTGCCAACTCCTGTACTTGCCGTTGATCGCCAAAACTGTTGTCGATTCCTCCGGGAACACACTGTTCAATCGCCACCCTGTGCAATAGTTCGGCCATTGCCTGCAAAATATAGGCGTAATCCGGGCTGAACTCGGCAATATGTTCTACCTTTGCCAGAACCTCGGCGCCATCGCCTTGGGCGATCAATTGGACCAGATCCAGCACGACATGCTTTTCAATTGTTCCCAGCATTTCCAATACATCGGTATTCTTCAGAACACCGTTACCGTAGGCAATAGCCTGGTCTGTCAGGCTCAACGCATCCCGCATACTGCCTTCTGCGGACTTCGCCAGTTCCCATAATGCCGCTTCTTCGGCCTCCACCTGTTCGGCCTTCAAAACTTTTTGCAGGTGGCGGACGATGCGCTCCGGCGAGAGGTTCTTTAGATTGAATTGCAAACAGCGGGACAAGATGGTTACCGGCAGTTTCTGCGGATCAGTCGTTGCCAACAAGAACTTAATATGCGGCGGCGGTTCTTCCAGTGTTTTCAATAAGGCATTGAAGCTGGAATTGGATAGCATATGGACTTCGTCGATCAGGTATATCTTGAAGCGGCTACGGGTAGGCGCGTACTGCACATTATCCAGCAGTTCGCGCATGTCCTCGACTTTGGTACGTGAGGCGGCGTCGATTTCAATCAGGTCGACAAATCTTCCTTCGGCGATTTCGGTACAAACGACACATTGCCCACAGGGCTGACTGGTGACCCCGGTTTCGCAATTGAGACTTTTCGCAAAAATTCTTGCAACTGTCGTCTTGCCTACTCCACGGGTCCCGGTAAATAAATAGGCATGGTGCAAGCGATCCTGATCGAGAGCATTGGATAGCGCCTTGAGCACATGCTCCTGTCCGACCATTTCCTGAAAATTCTGCGGCCGCCATTTTCGGGCGAGAACTTGATACGACATGCCAATCCGGGATGAAGTGCTGGGTTAGAGTAAGCTGGCTACATTAGCATGGGATCTATAACCCGTCCACCTGATAGAAATTGAGTAAGTTGAACAACTTTGGTTATGATGAAAACTCATCGAGGCAGGTGCAACCGGGCGATAGTTGGAGATGAATCCTACCAGCCACACTCCGGCGCCCAAGTCCACCGTTGTGGCTGCTCCCTTCCGGGCCTGACCAGGTTCACGGTTTATTGTCGCGGAGGGACCGGCAGGACCCACCATATTAGCTGACTGGCAGCTCTTCGCGTTTTCAGCGAGGCGCGCATCATAACAAAGAGGTGGGACAGCCTCAAGAGCAAAACTACAGGATTCCTCAACGGACAGCGGGTACCCGCTAATAGGCGGTTGTCACCGCCACTGAAAGAGGATATTTTTTCTCCTCCATTGCTCCGGAACCTCCATGTCTGACAAAAGCCGCCTTGATAAGTTACTCGTCCAACGACGCCTATGCCGATCCCGAAACCAAGCGCAGGAACTCATAGAGGGAGGCTTCGTCGAACTTCAAGTTGGCAACGCTTGGACGACTTTACGCAAACCCAGTGCCTCAATTCCGGTTATCAGCAATCTCCGTATTCGCGAAAATTCGCTGCAAAAATACGTTTCGAGAGCAGCGTTAAAGCTACAATCGGCACTCGACCAAACTCAGCAGGAAATTCGCGGCCGGCAAGTGCTGGATATCGGCCAGTCAACCGGGGGGTTCACCCAGGTTCTGCTGGAACGGCAAGCCGCCCGCGTCATTGGAATAGAAGTGGGACATGATCAACTGGCACCCGAGCTACGCAAACACCCACAGGTGACATGTTTGGAAGGCGTCAACGCTAAAAATCTGCAATCAAGCCTTTTAGAAAGACTGGGAGAGATCCCCAAACTGGATCTCGCGGTAATGGATGTCAGCTTTATCTCTCAGCGTCTGATTGTTCCGCAATTGGCTTTGATATTGCCGCCCGGAAGTCGCTGTTTGTGTTTGGTGAAACCGCAATTCGAAGTCGGTCCCGACAAGTTGGGCAAAAGCGGGATCGTAAAAGATCCAAAGCTGTTTAAAAAGGTGGAACAAGTTATTCGCGGGGCGTACAAAACAGAAGGATTTAAGGCTTTAGCCTACTTTGCAAGCGCTATCGCCGGCGCTGACGGCAATCACGAATTCTTTATTCATGCCCAACGACGCTAACGCCTCAAGTCGCAGTAGAAAATTCGGAAAATATGGAAAACAGGGGCGATGTCAATGCAATGCACTGGAATGCTGGGCATCCTCAGCTTCGAAAGCCGTACCGATAAATCCACTGGTGGCGAGCAACCGCAATATCTCCAATTTCGCCTCGATAGCCGAGTGGGCGAATACGCCAAACTGGTCCTTACTCAAACCGGCGGAGATCCATTGCGTATCGCAAATAATCAAACGCGCGGGACCTTCGTTTGAAATATCCAGAAAGGCTTTCAGATTCGCGTAGGTGCCGTTTAGCTTGGGTAACTCAGCGTTTATTGCCAGCAGTTCGGCATTAAGAATATCGATCTCCGTGGAGAAAATCAGGCATTCCTGCTCCAGAAAAATGCGGCTTTCCAACACGTTTTCATGGCTTTGCAGCTCGGAAATGTGGATTCCCTGGCACTGTCCGCACATGTAGTGCTGAATGCCAAGGGCCGTTAACCACTTGAGAATGGATTCCTGATTGACAAAAACCAAGGTGGACATAGCTGTTTCCGGCTAACTAAAAATGCCGCGCATTATAGTGGAAGCTTGGGGAATTGGATAGCACCTTACCAGGTCCCCGCGACATTATCTGACGGCCTCAAATTAGTCGATATAAACAATGGAAAACAATCCGACAAATACCAGGGTAGCCATTCCCAAGCTGACAATCATCACCGGAAAGCCAACTTTCATCCATTGAATAGGAGAAATACTTGAGTTCGGGTGTTGCGACCGTTCTGCTTCATTAACGCAAATAATGTTTGCTGTCGCGCCGATATGGGTCGCATTACCGCCGAATCCTACGCCGACCGCCAATGCCCACCAGAGTGGTTGCACATTGATTCCTTTGCTTTCCAATCCGGCAATAATGGGCAGCATGGTTACAGTGAAAGGGATATTATCAACTAAAGCGCTAAGTATGGCCGCCACCCACATCAGCAAAACAGCATTGACCATAAGCGCACTCACATCGCCGGTCCGCTCCGCCAAGGCATGGCCGATAAGGTCCAAAATACCAGAGGCCTCGACGCCACCCACCATGATGAATAACGAGGCGAAGAATAACAGCACCGGCCATTCGACCTCCTTGAACAGTTCTTCCGGGTCCGGGTTAATCCACAACAGGGCTATCGCCACCCCAACCCAGGACACAAAAGCGGGAAAAAGATGAAATATATGGTGCACGAAAAACAGCATTATCACGACAAACAAAGCGATGGAAACCTTGCGAAGTCCGACGGGATCGGTAATCGCCTTGCGCTCATCCAGATCCATGTCCAGCATGGCATCTTCCGGAGAGTCCGCCAGCTGCTTGCGAAACAAGAATAAAATAACGCCAACTGTCATTAGCCATGAGGGTAGTACCATCGGGCCCATGTGTACGATGAAAGACATGAAATCGAGGCTGGCAGTACTGCCGATCATGATATTCGGCGGGTCGCCCACGAGGGTCGCAGCACCGCCTACGTTGGAAAGTATGGCTTCGGCGATAAGATAGGGAGCTGGATTGCGGTTAAGAAGACGGGTGATGAGGACGGTAAGCGGTGCGAATATGATGACGGTCGTGACATTGTCCAAAAACATACTGATAACACTGACAGCGAAGCAGAGGTATACCAGTAAAACTCTTGGATTGCCTCTGGCCAGCTTCGCAATCCGGATGCCGACATATTCGAAGCCCCCAGTCGGCCTGAGCATGGCGACGATTGCCATCATCGCCATCAATAACAAAATGGTGTTGGCATCCACCGCCAAAACCGCCTCTTCCTGGGTGTAAAAACCAAACCAGGAGCCCGCACCCACCATAACGACGGCCCCCACTATGGCCGTATTGCTGCGGGGCAGCATTTCGCTAAAAATAAAAATGTAAGCCACCAGCAGGATTCCACCGGCAATATACATGTCAGCAGTTAACATTCAGTACTCCCTTGATCTTATTTTTTGGCTAACTGATTCGTAACCTTATTTCAAGCTCTTGCCTGCATCCCCTCCAGCATCACCTTGGCAATTCCCATGATCGAGACCACGCCCTGGTAACGCGAACCGTTGATAATGAACATATAGGTAGTGTCAAATTCTTCCATAATGGCCAACGCTTTGGTCGTTGGCGTTGTCAGATTGGCAGTTGCCATTTTTTTTAGAACAAAATCATCTATAGGAAGATGCATCACATGTTGGATATGGTCATCTTTGATCGCCAACTTGTCGATATTGTTACCTAGCAGACGGGCATGCTTTACCATGAAATCAGGAATGCAGGTAATTTTAAGAACATGCCGAATCGAAGCCTTGCCGACCAGTTCTCCTTTCTCATTACAAAACGGAATCCCGGGAACGTTGGCGTCGACACATTTGGCAAACACATCTTTTACAAGCGTGCCCGGACGGGCAACTCCAGTGGGAATGATCAAGCCGGATAAGTCCATAACTTTCTCCTAATCTAGGCGCTAACATTATTTAACCTGAACATGCTAACCACTTGATCAATATCAATCTAACGGCGGCAAAGTGCGGGATACCCAGGTTAATTGACCCAGTCCAGTATTCCGAAAACGAACGTAGAGCATATTTTACACTCCAGTCCCGCCACCGGATCAACGCTGTATGCTTTGTGGAAGTAGCCAGCCCGGTCTACACTTGGTATAAGAGAAACTGACAATCGGAATTCTGTGCCTGTCCGGAGAGGTGAATGAGAGACAAGCTAATGTTTAGCGCTTCCAGCGATAACGACGACCAGCCGCAGGCCAGGCGCGATACATGGAAGATTTTGATTGTTGACGACGACGAATCCGTCCACTCGGTTACTCGCCTGGTTCTTAAATACCTGGAAGTTGAGAATCGTTCCCTCGAGTTTATTTCCGCCTATTCCGCGAAAGAAGCCCAGACACTGTTAAAAAAAGAAGACAATATCGCCATGGCCTTTGTCGATGTGGTCATGGAAACCGACGATGCCGGCTTGACTCTGGTGAGGTGGATACGCCAAGAACTGAAAAACCAAAAAATCCGTCTTATCCTGCGTACCGGCCAGGCCGGTAAGGCCCCGGAACACCAGGTGGTTAAAGATTTCGATATCAACGATTACAAGGATAAAACCGAATTCAGCTCTGACCGCATGATTACCTGCGTTTACTCGGCGATCCGGGGCTACCGCGACATCATTACCATCGAAAAAAGTCTGGAAGGTTTCCGCAAGCTGATCGAAGCCTCCAACTTCATGTTGAAAATGCGAGAGCTTCGCACCTTCAGTACAGCTGCGCTGGAACATCTACTGAATTTGATGGAGTTAAACTCCTCGGCGCTATATATCGCCCACTCCGAAGAAGATATTTTTCACGCCAAGAAACATCTGATACTGGCTTGCACCGGGCGTTATGTGAACCAAAGCGACGACCTGGGAGATGCAGCGCTTGATCCCAGAGTAAAAGATCTCATCAGCCGAATTTTTAATCAGAAAACCGCATACATCGATAACCAGAGTTTTGTCGGTTACTATGAAACAGCCGCGAACACCGCTTCGGTTCTGTATGTAGAGTTCCATGAAAAGCTGGAGCCCTTCAAGGTCCGGCTGCTGGAAATGTATGCCACTAACTTGGCATTGATCCTGGAAACTATCGCGACCAGGGAAGAAATCGAACGTACCCAGAAGGAACTCATGTATATACTGGGCGATGCCATCGAAGCCCGGAGTAAGGAGACCGGCGCGCATGTTAAACGGGTCGCCCTGATCTGCGAAAAAATGGCGATTAAACTCGGACTCTCCGAGCCATTGATCAAAGCCATCAAGTTTTCCGCGCCCCTGCATGATATTGGCAAAGTTGCGATACCGGAAACCATTCTGCACAAGCCGGGCAAACTTGATGCCGAGGAATGGGAGATCATGAAAACCCATGCGGAAATTGGCGGGGAGTTACTGCGCAAATCCGACACAACGGTCGCTAAAGTCGGCGCCAGACTGGCTCAATATCACCACGAAAACTGGGACGGCAGCGGCTATCCCGAAGGTTTAAAGGGCGAAGAGATTCCCCTGGAAGCGCGGCTTATGGCGGTCGCCGACGTATTTGACGCTTTGGGCTCGACCCGCAGCTACAAAAAGCCCTGGCCTAATGATCAGATAAAAGCCTTTATTGTCGAGCAGTCCGGAATCAAATTCGAACCCAGGCTAGTCGACATTTTGCTGGATAATTTCGACGAATTCCTGGCAATTCGCGACATGCTGCCCGATCACGAGGAATAGCAAGTAAACTTCTCGAAGCGTTCTTTCGTCTTTCAGCTTCACCACAGCGATGCATCTTGCTGGACTTAGCCGCCATCGACGACTAATCTACTTTCCGGTTACGCTCGTCAGTCGCATTAACTTTCCCGGATCTTCGATATGCTCAGCATGCGATTTGTCTTTTTATTTGCCTTTACTTTTTTCCTGGCTTTTCAAGCCGTTGCTGAAGTAACCCTTGACGCTCCAGAGGCAGCCCCGGCGGGATCGGAGATCAAGGTCTCCTTTACCGGGGGTGAGTCCGCCGATTTTATCAGCATTGTCTCCGTAGGCAGTCCTGAAGGAACCTATAACCGGTATCAATATGCGAAAAGGAACCCGGTGACGCTGACCGTGCCGGATTTACCGGGAGAGTATGAAATCCGCTATCTGGCTGCCGACCGCCCTTACCCGACACTGGCGGTCAGGCCCCTTAAGGTCACCCCTGTCAATGCGACGCTGCAAGCACCGGAACAGGTGCCTGCCGGCTCGGATATCACTATTCATTGGACCGGCCCCGATAATAAGCAGGATTACATTACCATCGTTGCATCCGGGGCCAAAGAGGGTAGCTACGGCACTTATGTTTACACCAAAAAGGGCTCCCCTCTTACGCTGAAAGCGCCGGACAAGGATGGCCGGTACGAACTTCGCTATGCGATGGGCGTAAGCTATAAAACAGTGGTAAGCCGGGCCATTCAAGTCATTGCCACCACGGCGACATTAGAAGCGCCGGCTACCGTATCTGCAGGCAGCCCGGTTCAGGTCACCTGGACAGGTCCGAACAACCCGCAAGACTATATCACCATCGTCCCGAAAGGTGCGAAGGAAGGCGCTTACGACGACTACAAGTATACGAAATCCGGATCAACGCTGACCCTAACCGCTCCGGACTTCTCGGGTGAGTACGAAGTCCGCTATAGCTCAGGGCAGGATTCGCTAACCTTGGCAAGTCATGCACTAACCGTCACCGCAACCAGTGCCAATATTCAGTCTGCGGATTCCATTGTCTCCGGTGCGAAACTGGAGATTACCTGGGAGGGACCGGGTAATCCTCTAGACTACATTTTGATTGCCGAAGCGGACGCCAACGACAAGGCCTACGAAAGTTTTGTCTATACCAAGTCAGGTAATCCGCTGACATTAACGGTCCCGGAACTACCCGGTGACTACGAAGTTCGCTACGCGACAGGAAAGTCCGACCGGATATTAGCGCGCAAAAGGATTAAAGCCCTCCCTGCAACTGCCTCGTTGCAAGCGCCTGACACCGTCGAAATAAGATCCGCCTTTTCGGTCGCCTGGGAAGGTCCGGGCAACGAGTTAGACTATATCGCTGTGCTTCCCGCTAGCGCCGACAATTATGCCAACGGCCCTTACGCCATGGTTAAGCGGGGAAAGACACTAACGTTGGACGCGCCTAACAATCCTGGTAATTATGAAGTCCGGTATATCACAGGCAAGCTGAGGAATACGCTCGCCAGCCGGCCAATTAGCGTTATTCCCGGTAAGGAACCAGGCACCCTGCTAGTGTTGCAGAGCAAAGGCACGGAGAATTATTCGCCGGCAATTGCGGTCATTTTGGACGCTTCAGGCAGTATGCTGAAAAAAATGGCGGACAAGCGCCGGATCGATATTGCAAAACAAGCGCTCATCCATTTTACCCAGGAGGCACTATCCGAAGGCGATCTGTTCGCCTTACGGGTATTTGGCCACAAGGAGGCTGATTCCTGCCGCACGGATTTGGAAGTTCCGTTAGCCCCGCTAAACAAGGCAAAGGTAATCGACAAGGTAGGCAGAATTAATGCCAAAAACCTCGCAAAAACGCCGATTGCGGCATCCTTACGGTTGGTTTCGCAGGATTTGACCGGAGCTACCGGACCTCATCTGGTAGTGCTGTTAACCGACGGAGAGGAGACCTGTGAAGGCGATCCCGCAGAAGTCATTAGCAGGCTTAGGAACAAAGGCATCGACGTCCGGGTCAACATTATCGGCTTCGGCATAGAGGAAAGAATGCTCAGAGACACCTTCGCCGAGTGGGCAAAACTCGGCGGCGGCAATTATTTCGACGCCCGGGATGCCCAGGAACTGAACAACAGCATGCTGCTGAGTACCCAACGCGCCTATGATGTGCTCGACAAAGACGGTGGCTGGGTGGCATCGGGCACTGTTAATGGCGAACCGATAAAACTCGCTGCCGGTTCCTACCGGCTCCGTTTCAGTGGCAGCGAACCCGCTGACAACGAACCCGTGATCATCCAATCCGGGGAGAAACGGGTGGTTGAGCGATAAACTTTCGCATCGGGCTTCAAAAGTTCTTCAGGCGCATTACCGTCACTTTTGAATTTTCATCAAGCCGCTGAGAATTCTTTTCACGGTGGGCGTCAACCGGGTGCTGTTATAGGCATCGCCACACTGACGAATAGCCTCAGCGGCAGTCGGGTAAGGATGAATCACGCTCGCCAGCGTCCCCAAGCCCATTCCGCTCTTCATGGCCACGGTAACTTCGCTGATCATATCACCGGCATGGCTACCGACGATGGTGGCACCCAATATATGATCGGAACCCTTCTTTACGTGGATTTTAACGAACCCCTGGGTATCACCATCGACAATGGCCCGGTCAACATCATCAAACTCCCTGGTAAAGGAGGCGTAATCTATACCGCGCTCCTGCATATCCTTTTCGTACAATCCGACATGGGCGACCTCCGGGTCGGTATAAGTGGCCCAAGGAATCAACAGGTTGGAGAACTTATCCCGTCCGAAAGCCAAGGCATTGCGTAAAGCAATACGCGCCATGAAATCCGAGACATGAGTAAACTGAAATTGGGTGGCGACATCGCCGACAGCATAGATGTTCGGATTACTGGTCTGCAGCCGGTCGTTGACCTTCACCCCCAGCCTTTGATCAAAATCGACACCGGCAGCCTCCAAGCCCAGATTCGCAACATTAGGTTTGCGGCCGATCGCAACGAGCAGGGCGTCCACTTCCAGAGTCTGGTTCCGGCCATCCTGCTGGAACTTCATATTTATTACCCCACCCTCTTCGCCGACGGATTGATATTGCAAGTTAAAACGAAAATCCACCCCGTCGGACTGCAACTGCCTGAGGACGATATCCGCCGCAGCCGGGTCTTCCTTCGGCATGATTCGATCGGATCTTGCCAGCACTGTCACCTGACTACCAAAGCGCTGGAAGGCCTGGGCCAGTTCCAAGCCAATCGGCCCCGCCCCGATAACCGCCAAGCGTTTTGGCAAAGCCGTCAGGTTAAAAACCGTGGCATTGGTCAGATAGGGTACCGATTCGATACCGGGGATATTGGGTATCGCCGGTGATCCGCCGGTGGCGACAATCGCTTTGGAAAAGTGCAAGGTCTTGCCATTGACTTCAACTGTCGACGGACTGGTGAACTTACCCCTGCCGATAAAAACATCCACGCCTTTTTCATCGGCATAGCGTTCAGCGGAATCCACCGGCGAAATATCGGCGCGAAGTTTGCGCAAACGTTCCATTACCGCGGCAAAGTCGACATGGATTTGACCGTCGATCCGGACTCCGTAATCACCGGCGTGCCGGGCAGCGTGGGCCATCTTGGCGCAACTTAACAAAGCCTTGGACGGAACACAGCCGACATTCAGGCAATCGCCGCCCAGCAGATGCGATTCAATCAAAGCGCTGGCACCACCCAATGCCGACGCGCTACCGGAAGTGATCAGGCCCCCGGCTCCGCCACCCAGGGCAACCAGATTGTATTTTTTCTTCGGTGTCGGATCCTTCCAGCTTTTCGGATGGACGTTGTCGAGCAAACGGGAGTTATGAGCATCTAAAGGCGACACGCCGCAGGTATCCAAATCCACTTGTTGCAGTTCTGCATAATCAGCGTCCCGCTCCGGTAGATTCGGTTGCAAGGAAAGCTTTTCATCTTGGGTAATCGCGGGAATAAAATCCGCCCAACTGACTTTCCCGCCTTCCGGTTTGGTCTCGACTCTGCCATGATCCTGATCGGTGACAAATCGATAAAACAAATAATCGTTCTTAAACTCATGGTCTTTATGGACGTGATAGAAAACACCCGCCGACCAAAGCAAGTTCCCAACTCGTAGCGCGTCTTCCGCATCGCTTGCCATCCCCTGCTCCAACATGGCTACCACGGCTTCCGCGCCGACAAAACACTTGGCATAGGTTTTCTTGGGAAAACCATGGGAGCGGTCCTGAATATCCACTATTGCCCTTAACTGTTCCGCAAGTTCCTCAAGTTCCGGTCCGGACAATGTGGCCTGTTGTTCTCTATCTTCTTGCATAACCCTGCCTCGAATACTGAGTTTATGACGCACCTAAGTGTAGCCGTTGAGCATCAACCTGCTAGTATTGCTTATATTCAACCGGCAAAGCCGCCCGATCGGCGTGCATTTGTCACAGAATTTGGTAATGGATCACTGTATTTAAGTGACTTAACCCTTAAGGTACGTGTTTTTCAATAGGTTGGACGTTGGCTTCTATGCGCACTCGATTCCATGCAGGTTTCATTCTTATCCTGTGTTTAGTCTGGTTATCCGGCTGTACGGCCATGAAACCGGCATTGAAAGCATCTCCCACACTGGCAAATGCGTTGGGAATTGCCGACATCCCGCTGAAAGAGCTTCAAAAGAAGTACGTGGATAAAACTTCGAAATTTGAAGAAGTCAACAATCTCAACATTCACTACCAGGATATCGGTGAGGGTCCGACGGTAGTGCTTTTGCACGGTATCATGTCTTCATTGCATACCTGGGAAGGTTGGGTAGAACAGCTCAGTAAACGCTACCGGGTCATTTCCCTGGACCTACCCGGATACGGCATTACCGGCGGCCCGGAAGATATAGACGACTTTAACGAAAACTATGTGTTTAATACCTTCGCCAAGTTTATAGAGCATTTGGAGTTGGGCCGATTTAGCCTCGCCGGCAGTTCATTCGGGGGATATTTGGCAGCCAGGTATGCGGCAACCTATCCGGAAAAAGTCGAAAAACTCATTCTTATCGGTCCTTCCGGCTACCCTCAGGAACGTCCTTGGGTTTTCCAACTGGCAACCACTCCTGTCATTTCAACGGTTAGCAGGTATATTCAACCGCCCTATTTCGTCACCCGCAACGTTCAGGAAATGTACGGCGACCAAAAACGGCTCAGTAGAGCCACCCTCTACCGCTATGTCCATCTATCTCAACGCCCCGGTGCAAAAGCCATTTATCACAAAACCCTAACCATGATGTCCGCCTCGGCGATGGAGGAACGGCCATTGCCGTTTGCCAGTATTAGCGCTCCTACCCTATTGATGTGGGGCGAAGTCGACCCATGGATTCCCGTTGCCATTGCCGAGCGATGGAAAGCCGATATACGCAACCTTAAGTTCATCAGCTACCCCGGCGTCGGCCACCTGCCCATGGAGGAAATCCCTTACCAGACAGCCCAGGATGCGATGGCCTTCATGGACGACCTGGATCAGATCCCCAGCCAGCAGTCTCCTTCTATCGACGAACTGGAATCCATTTTACAGGGCGGGGATTTTTCCAGCGGATTTGACGAAATGGAGGGTCTCTAGTGTAGTGTCCCATCAAGCAATAAATCAGGAGGAAACCATGGCAAAGAGTTTTGCCCAAATAAACAAAGATCAGCGGGCGATGGGTCGCGCCTATCGGGAAGCCAGCCCGGATACCATGAACGCTTTTCTGGGGTTGCATAAAGCGGCATTAACAGAAGGCGCATTGAGCGTTAAGCAAAAGGAATTGATCGCAACGGCAATTGCCATTGCCGCCCGCTGTGACGGCTGTATTGGTTCACATGTTTCAGGCGCGTTAAGAGCAGGCGCGACCCGGCAGGAGTTAGTGGAGACCATCGATGTCGCCGTACTCATGGGCGGCGGTCCCGCGCTGATTTACGGCACCCAGGCCCTGGCCGCAGTGGATGAACTCTCTGACGACTAATACGGCCAAGGTTTAGCACCCTGTATTACACAGGATTGGACCACAAATGTAATCGGTCACCGCTTGTTCCTTCGTACCAAGGCAATATTACCAACTTAGGGAAGTGGATATGTGCCTGAAGAACGGCCTGATCATCCTTGTTTCTATTTGTATTTTTTCAGGTTGTTCAGTACTTAAACCCGCCAAAACCCAGATGGAAACAGCCTGGCTGGAAAAACAGGAAGACAACAAAAAACTTTTGGTTTTTCTACCGGGTTTAGGCGATGACCTCGACAGCTTCCGAGACAACAACATAGCGGAGTTAATGACGGCTTCCTGCCGGGATATCGATATTCTCTATGCAGACGCCTACTTTGCCTACTATCGGAACAGGTCGCTATTAAGGCATCTACAGGAACAGGTCTTTCAGCACGCACAGGGTTATCAAACCGTCTATGTCTTGGGAGTTTCCATGGGCGGACTCGGTTCTCTCCTAAGCGCTAGAGAATTTACAGACCAGGTAGATGGATTGATTCTGCTGGCTCCCTTTCTGGGAGACCGGGAAACGCTCGGGGATATTGCGGCGGCCGGCGGCGTCGGCAAATGGCATCCTAAAAACACGGATAACGAATATGGGGAGCTATGGCAGTGGATTCAATCACAACGAAAAACGGCGCTATTCGCGGAGAACACCTATCTGCTCAGTGGCCATGAGGATGCATTGCACACGGGTCACCAGGTCGTTAAGTCCTTGGTGCCGTCAAGCAACTTTGTCACGGTGGAAGGAGGCCATAATTGGCAAGTCTGGCACAATGCTCTTTCCGTCTGGCTAGAACAAGCCCCCTGCCCGATTTAGGCAAATAAAAGCAATGGTACAGGAAGTCACTGACAATCCATCCAGTTTCTTCTCCGCAGCGAAAAAACTTTTGCTGGCCTTGGGACTCTCGCTTTTTCTTGCCTCCTGTGCCAATCATACCGAAATCCAGCAAATGACATCATTTGAAGAGCTGGACAACTTTGCCAAGCAATATACCCAAAACAACCGCACCGCATTGGCCTATCAGGTGCTCAAGCCGGACAGGATTATTCATCAGGGCATTTTCGGTTTTCAGGGGCCAAACCGGACTGCGGCAGTCACTGAGCAAACGCGTTTTCGCTGGTGGTCAATAACCAAACTCTTCACCGCCATGGCAATTCTGAAGCTACAACAAGACCAGCTACTCGATATCCATATGCCCATTGGCCATTACTTGCCGGCCTTGGCCGGCCAGCACCCGGTATTGCACCAGTTGCCCGTCCGTACTTTTCTCAATCATACCTCGGGGATGGGCGATACTTACCCGGATGTCATCGGCTGGATGGACAGCCGGATATCGGATAGCACCAGCCAAAAGCAGTTTATGACCACCCTTTTGGCGGATTATCTGCGCCAGCCACACCCGTTGCCTTATCCCATCTATAGTGATGTGAACTATATGCTGTTGGGAGAACTGATAGCTGCGGTGAGCGGCAAAGACTACCGAGACTTCATCGAGCAAAGCCTTTTACAGCCTCTTATGTTGGACGGTTCCAGTTTTGATTACATTGAAGACCGCCAGGCGATTGCCTCCCATCCGGTCGGGTCAATGGAAACCTTCGTATTGCCGTTTTTCTACTGGGATAAAATGGAACTACTGGACCGTATTGACCACGGACGCTTCTGGTTCCGCCCGGTATATCCCAAAAACGACGCGCCAAGCGGCTTGCTGGGGAGCATTACCGACCTGCAGAAACTCGCCAATGCGCTATTGACTAACCATCAACCATTCGTCAACAAAAGCCTGCTCGGCAAACTTACCCGGCATGCGGTTCCTTATCGCAATAAACCGCAGATTAGCCATGCGATGTCGTTCAAGATCTTTCGGAAAGAGCCGGATTACCTACAACAAATCGGCACAGGACCCGGCTACAGTGCCTTGCTCAGAATTTATCCCGAACAGGAGGTTGCATTGGTTTTCCTGGCCAATGACATGAAATTTCCCCGGTTTGAGTTTGTTGACAGCTTAGCTAAGTTGGTTATAGCGAAAAAAAGCACCACTTTGACCGCTGACTAAAGTCTCAAAAATTCAAAGATTGCCGCAATTTGATCAAATCACGGTAACCAGCTAGTCAAGAGCACTATTGTAGAGTTGCTTAAACCGCTCAATATACACATCAATATTTAGTTTACTCGCAAGGCATTTTTCAAGAACTTCGGCTTGACTGACATTTTTGCTGCGATTAGCGATGATTTCCTTCGCCCACGTCTCAGGCCCGGATTCCAAAGGGATCCGGCGAAGCAGACCGGAGACGACTTCAACCTCAGGGACAATTTGATCGGACAGAAAACAGGTGAGTCCGGCTGCCTGTGCTTCAACTACAGCAATGCTGAAAGCCTGCGTTAGAGACGGAAAAATAAAAGCGTCCATTGCGGGCAGCAGCAAAGGTACGTCCGGTCTCCTGCCTAGGAACCAGATATGGTCCGACAAACCGGCATACGCAACTTGGCATTGGGTATGTTCTAGCAACGGGCCTTCTCCGATTAGGAGGATTCGAAAGTTTGGTGTGAGCTTTTTGAGTTCCCACGCCACTGCGAGGATGAATTCGTGATTTGTCTCTCGATTAAAGGTACCGACCTGCACAAGCGCCAGCTCACCCTCACCAATACCTAAGTGTTGTCGCACCTGGGCAGGATCGCCATTTGCTAGAAATGGATTAAAGTTACATCCCCGCGGAAGTACTTCGATACGGGGATTGCATTCCCATCCTGGTCCGAACAGTGAAACAGCTGCGGCTCGCGATCCTGCAACTCCATGCGTGCAGTGCTTATTGGTCAGATATCGGGAGAATGAATGGCCAGCCCGATGTAACACTGAGTCTTGTTCTGGTCGAATGGTATGGTTGTGTGCTATTCGAACCGGTATTTCAAGTTGGTGCGCTGCGCGAAGTAGCGGTGCGCCACTGTAGTGACCGTGGATGTTGTCGTGAAGTACATCATAAGGACCGAATCGCTTGTTGATCGTGGCGAGTTCCCTTAGGTTTCGTCCATGATGCCAAGAATCCCTGCCCAGAATGACACGAGCCCCCAACTTCTTCACGGTTGAATCGTAGTAACCTTCGAATTGAGAGGCCACCAAAAAGTCCATTTGGAACTCTTGATGATCCAGATGGCGAAGAACCTCTACCAAAGATGATTCTATACCTCCGTCGCTTAGTTGCCATACGGCGTTTAATACTTTGACAGGCCGGCGTCTCTTGATTCCCATGTGCCTGGTTGATCCTCGGATTCAAACCATCGCATGTTATTCCATTTCAACAGTTTGGGATATACTTCTGTAGCTTAATTGTACATTACACGGAGCTATTTGGATGCCAGTAGAAAATAGTCGGGGGGAAATCAGGCCCCAGCTAGCGATCGGCATGCCAGTCTACAATGGCGGCCGGTGGCTTGAGGAAAGTATCGACTCGATACTGTCCCAGAGCGTCACCAATTTCGAACTCTTGATCGCAGATAACGCTTCTACTGATGACACCGAAACCATCTGCCGCCGTTATGCCGAAATAGACTCCCGAGTTCGTTATCATCGTCATGCCTACAATCGTGGAGCACTTAAGAACTACAACGATGTATTCGGAATGACAGCATCGAAATATTTCAAATGGGCCAGCTGCAGTGATCATTGCAAACCGACTTTTTTCGAGCGATGTATTGAAGTACTTGAATCGCGCGACGACGTTGTTTTAGCTTACCCTCAAACTATGCTTTTCTCGTCGGATACCGGGCAGGAATGCCTATTTTACCAGAATCTCATGCTGGAAGATCAGGCAGCAAGCCAGCGAATCGGAATAGCCCTGGACTGGTTGGAGGGGCTTAACTGCGCATATAACGGTATCTTCCGTCGGTCTGCCCTGGAAAAGATAATGCCGTACAAGGAAGTACGTTCCTACGATATTAACCTGATGTTGGAGATGTCGTTACACGGCAAATTTGTCGAGATAGCTAAGCCATTGTTTCATCGCCGCTTCGACCCTGAATCAACCGGAATATTGTTGAATCAAAGAGATCGGGTGTCCTTCTTTGGCGCCTACAAGATGGAATTCGGGCGTTTGCAGTGGACAATGCGCGAGATGGATAGGCTCGCCATGCCCTTTAGAGCGCCAATTTCATTCGCTGAAAAACTGCGAATCGAGCGGGAACTATTAGGGCGATTAGTATGGCGGTTGCCATCACTATTGCGAAAATCTATAACGCTGCTGAAGCGCGTGTGGTCTAAAGTTATTAATATATAGCTACGCTGGTCGGTGCAGCCATGGAGTGCGGAGCATGCTCCAGCAAATTATCCGGTCGCGTATTCTGAGCGCTAATATGATTTGACCAGGGGGCGCATCCGAATTTCGGTAACTTCGGCAGTGCGCGGCAGGCAAAGTGAAGCCAATACCATTTTGGCAACGTCACCAGGTTGCAGTAGCAGCGCCGGTTCGTATGTGCGACCTTCAAGTTCGAATATTCGTTTCTGCCTGACAGTTGCCGTTCTGCCAAGATAAACGCTTAGGACACGAATCCCATCATTATTGATCTCAGCGCGTAGCGAATCCGCCACGGCTCGCTGGGCATGCTGGGTTGCGGCATATTGCCCAACACCCTTTTTTGCTTCCAAACCCACCGTCGAATTGAGAAATACAATCTGACCAGGGGTTTGGCGTATTAGCGGTAGCAAGGACTGCGTCAAAAAATATGGGCCACGGACATTCGTTCTGAACAGCAAGTCAAACTCAGATGCATCTGCACTTGCCAGAGGCCCCATTTCGAACGAGCCAGCTCCGTGTACTAAAACGTCCACCGCATCAGTCTCAAGTCGCAGTTGGTTTACAAATGTTTCTATGGACTCATCGCTGGTGAGATCGACCTCATAGATAGCAACTCCAGCAGCTAGACGTCTCACTTTTTTTTCAAGAAATTCCAGTGTGGTTTTATCGCGTCCAAGCAGAACCAAACTTGCCCCCGCAGACGCCATGCTCATACACAATGCCTGTCCGATATCGCTAGTGGCACCGGTAATGACCACACATCGCCCGGAAAGCGCAGTTTCTTCCATGTCGCCTCCTTATATAGGCCGTGGCTGGAATAATATGTTAGTCTTTACTAATCTTATAGCATACTTTGTAGTCTGGAACTACGGTCGTGAGATGCACCGGAATCCTCCACTTCCCAGGCAACGCATCTTTTCTCAATCGATAGTAGATGAACAGTGGTTTTACACTGAACTAAGCATCGCTTTAAAACCAATAACCTTTTTGCTTAATGGGCCAAATAAGAGACAGCATTACAAACCAACCAACACTAGTGGTTATCGGCATCCCTACTTTTAAACGTCCAAAGGGATTAACGCGTTTGCTGGATTCGATAGCAAACCAACGGGTAGATTTTGATGTGCAGGTTGTGGTTGCGGACAATGACGCCGAATTACAGGAAGGCATTAAAACGGTCGCGCGGTATGAGCAACAAGGATTCAGATTTCCGCTTAAGGCCTTTGTGGTTGAGGAGCGTGGAATATCTCAAGTACGCAATGCCTTAATGGAATCGGCTTTTGTTGATTATCGGGCGGATTCATTAGCGATGCTCGACGATGATGAATGGGCCGAAGAGGAATGGCTCAGCGCGTTAGTAAGACTTCAGAAGTTAACCCGAGCAGATGTGGTGGGCGGCAACGTCATCGCTGAGTTTGAAGTCCCGCCACCTGACTGGGTACAGGGTTTGGCCGGTTATCCCAAACAATACCCTCCGCAAAGTGGTTACACCCCCTTAATTTATGGTATGACCAACGTCTTGTTACATAAAAGCATACGTACCCGATTTCCGGGGCAAATTTTCGATCCTTTTTATGCATTGGTTGGCAGAGGAGACACAGAATTTTTTACACGATTGAAAAAGTTCGGGGCAATATTTGCATTTGCGCATCTGGCGAAAAGTCATGAAGTATTCGGCGCTTCACGCTTAACCAAAAGCTGGGCAAGGGAGCGCGCCTTTTGCGACGGCGCTGGACACATGCGCATTGTGTTGAGAGATAACCCCGGTGTAAAAGGCCTGACTATAGAATTGAGCAGAGTAATGTTAGCAAGTATTGTTGCCATTTTTCAGGTGCTATTGCGTTTTACCAATAGTCGTCAGTGCATGGCGGGACAGGTGCTTTTTATGCGACAAATGGGCAAAGTTAGCGGACTGTTTGGTCGACACAAGCAAGTTTACCGACAAGTACATGGGCAATAATTCGTGTCCGTTTGTGATAAGCGGGTTGATCTTCGGTCCGGTTCGGCTATTTTTTGGCAAAGACTGCTTAAACCCTTTTTTCATGGAACGAAAGCAATCGGTGCAATATCCTGTTCGGCACCAACAATTTGGGTATTTTTCGGCCATGACAGACTTTTTCCCAAACGATTAGTGATGGTTGGCTGATGCAGTCAAAGCCGGTACTCAGTGTTGGAATGCCCGTTTACAATGGTGCAAAATGGATCGAGGATGCAATAGATTCAATCCTGACACAGAGTTTCACCGACGTGGAACTAATCATCTGCGACAATTGTTCCACCGATGAAACGGAGGCAATCTGCCGCCAAGCGGCTGCTAAAGATTCACGCGTTCACTATTCCATGAACGCTTCGAACATCGGTGTCCATAGAAATTACGACCGCGTTTTTGAATTGTCATCCGGCAAATATTTCAAATGGGCTTCGTGCAGCGATATTTGTCTGGAAGGTTTTTTTGAAAAATGCGTGGCGGTCCTTGAAGAATGCGATGATGTGGTTCTCGCCTATCCTCGAGCCTTCTTTCTTGTGAGCATTCACGGTGCTAATGAACAGGTGATCGAATACGAAGACCAGCTTCACTTGATTTACGATAGACCGTCCAGGCGATTTGCGGAATACCTAAACCGCGAAAAATACAATAATGTGATGAACGGCATTATGCGTGCGTCTGCTCTGCGCCAAACTTCGCTAAACCGTCCGCTACCAGGATCGGATATTAGCATGATTGCGGAGTTAACCCTGCACGGTAAATTCGTAGAGATTCCCGATCGCCTTTTTTTCCGGCGTTTCGGTTTTGAGACGACCGGAATCTTAATGGACTCTCATTCGTCCGCAGGCACAAAGTCTGGCTATATGGTAAAACCGACACACGGCCAGCGAATCAAGCTTCATTCTTACCGCTTTCTTACAGCCATTCGGGCGCCAATCAGTTTTGTTGATAAGGTGTTGGTATGGGCGTACCTGATTAGGCGTTATGCCGGATTAGCTCCCTTGGCATGTCGCAAGGTGATACGGGCATTGCTACGGGGCGCTTGATAATCCCCTGATTTAAGCTCGGAGCAACTGAGGTCGATCCCTCTGAGAGAACGGGACCTTTCAATCGTTAGCTTTACGAAACCCTGCTCAGTGGGCGCAACTGCTACAGCTCGACATAGCCCGGTATTTAAAGCTTTCGGGAGACTCGTTCTTCTAAGCTTTATTTCATCCTTGCAGCCTACTCTGTCTTCTAATCCATTGCACTGCTATTAGGCGTAGAGGCGTATCTAATCCACACCATTTTAATCTTGAAGGTAGCGGCGCCCAACGATATAGCTCTGTGACATTCTTTGGCATTGACCCCAACCCTCCGTTGGTTAGCAGGAGCAGCAACATTTGATGCTGAAGAGCCCGCAACGTATAACGCCATTTACGAAACATATAGATTTTGTAGTCTGCTGGACGCCAACGTGATAGTGAACGAAAAAAAAACTCAGCATCGTTGTGAAATATGCATCGAGGACCGAGATTTTTAGCACTATCCTCTCTCCAGACATCACTAGACACTAACCAGGAGACAAAGAAATCCTCGCCAATCAAACCTATAGGCATCCTTATTTTTTGCTTTCTCAAGTAATCTACAAAACTACCGCGTAATCCGTAGCAATTGCCTGAAAGCATTCCGTTAGCAACCATCCTCTGTCGCCATGCGACCCTGTCTCGTCCCGACGCAGGTACAGCTCCAACTGCTTCTGCAGTAGGGACTTCGGCAAGCGCTGCTGCTAATACCGGAAGAGTGTTTGGAGCAATGGTGACGTCTCCATCCATGAAGAAGATGGTTTTCGTTCTCTTCATGTGTTCTGGCGTTAACACATCATGCACAAACAAGTTCCATGCATTAGCCTTGTCTGCAATCTCAATCTCAATTAGCCACAAGTTGCTTACTGTTGTAGCACAATCCCTTACCTTCTTCACGGTTGAATCGGTACAACCGTTAACCAGCACATACACTTCCAGTTCATCACTCTCCGTGGTTGCCGATACACTTTCCAAAGCGGATTGGATAGTTAGGCTCTCATTATGAGCAAATACTGCAATGGACCAAACCGGATCTGATTTCCCTTTTGATAGTTGTTCCACATTAAAACTGGAATCAAGCGATTTAATTTCTCTCATTTCGAGTACCCTTTGAAGGTTTACTGCTGTTGTTTTTTGCAACTAGTTTCTGGAGGGAAACTTCAGTTTAATATTTTGGTAACCTACCCGGATTAGTGAATCTTTGAATATCGGTTTTCTTCCTACCGGAATGCTATCTTTAAGGTGAATTAGACTTCTTTTAAAGCAGTTTTTTATGGAAAGTCATAATATTCAGCTATAAAGTTTCTAATCTTAGTAATTTTAACTACCTATCCAGCTATGCTATTACTTGCAACGTATTTACTAACTGGCAGCCAAGGTAAAGCAAACTCCCCATGCTAATGGATCAGATTACCAGTTCTGATGAACAGGAGCTTGGCAGGAAACTGTTTAACTGCATGTCCGATCTCTATCCGATTTGCCGGAGTATTACCGGTAAGGGTGTACGAGATACTTTATTGCGACTGAATGAGGTAGTGCCTTTAACAGTCCACGAAATCCCCAGCGGCACAGAGGTTTTTGACTGGAAAGTGCCTAACGAGTGGAATATTCGCGATGCCTGGATTAAGGATGCTCAAGGCAATCGAGTTATTGACTTCCAGAAATCCAACCTTCACGTGTTAAACTACAGTGTGCCTTTCCATGGCCGCATGTCTCTCAGCAAATTGCGTAATCATCTTTTTGCTCTACCTGAGCAACCGGATTGCATTCCTTACCGTACATCATACTACCAAGAAAACTGGGGATTCTGCCTAAGCCAGAATCAGCTCGACGAACTAGCTGATGGCGAATACGAAGTCTGTATTGACTCAACTTTGAAGCCAGGTTTCCTAACCTACGGTGAGGTGTTTGTTGCTGGAAATTCCGAAGATGAAATACTTGTATCCAGCCATGTATGCCACCCATCTCTTGCCAATGACAATCTTTCCGGTATGGTTATCGCAGCATATTTAGCTAGGTATTTGCAGACTCAGCCGGTTCGATACTCTTACCGATTTCTGTTTATACCCGCTACGATCGGTTCGATAACCTGGCTGGCGCTTAATGAAGAGAAAGTATCAAAAATCAAACATGGCCTGGTACTCGCCTGCCTTGGTGATTCTGGCTACATGACTTACAAGCGAAGCCGTCAAGGCAACTGTCTTATCGACCGTGCAGTCATCCAAGTTCTCAAGCAGCAAGGGGACTTTGAGATATTCGATTTTTCGCCCTACGGTTATGATGAGCGGCAATATTGTTCGCCTGGATTCAATTTGCCGGTTGGAAGATTATCAAGAACGCCTCATGGCAGATTTCCCGAGTACCACACATCGGCAGACAATCTGGGTTTTGTATCTCCGGAACAATTGTCTGGCTCCCTGACTACTTGCCTCGAAATTTTCGATATCATCGAAAATGATCGGACCTATTTAAATCAAAACCCAAAATGCGAACCTTTGCTTTCGAAATATGATTTATACCAGACCATTGGTGGCAGTGAGGAAGTTCCCAGGTTCCAAATGGCCTTGCTCTGGGTATTAAATTTTTCTGACAGCAAGTTCACTCTGCTGGATATTGCAGAAAAATCGGGATTGAAGTTCCAGGATATTGCACTTGCTGCGGAAGCACTTCGTCATCATGGACTGCTAAAGGATTTATCCGATTAGACTGCACCTTTACCGGATTTATGAAGTCATACGCATCCGACGTCAAATCCACATAGTGCATAGATAACGAAAATAATATTGAAAGAGATAATTAATATGAAGGTTGTGCTCTTTTGTGGTGGACTTGGTACGCGGCTGCGCGAGCATACTGATACAATTCCAAAGTCTATGGTGAATATTGGACAGCGGCCTATTCTGTGGCATCTGATGAAATACTATGCTCATTTTGGTCATAAAGAATTTATTCTCTGCTTGGGCTACAAGGGAGACCTAATCAAAGAATATTTCATCAACTATGTAGAATGGATTTCAAATGATTTCGAGATTAAGGGGTCGAGTAACGAAATTCGTCTTTTTAATCGGGACCTTACAGACTGGAAGATAGTTTTCGCAGATACCGGTCTGGATGTAAATATAGGCCAGCGATTCAAGGCAGTGCAAAAATATCTCGGCGATGATGAAATTTTCCTTGCCAATTATAGTGATGGACTTTCTGATCTTCCTTTAGCGGATTATCTTCATTACTTTCAACAACAGAATAAGATTGCAAGCTTTATACGGGTACGCCCAAATCAAAGTTTTCATACCGTTGTGACAGGAAATGATGGATTAGTACAGGAGATTCGCCCGGCCAACAAGTCAGAAATCTGGATTAATGGCGGCTTTTTCGCATTCAGGCAACAGATATTTGACTATATTCGAGATGGCGAAGAGCTTGTCGAAGAACCTTTTCATCGTCTTATTGATGAAAAGCAATTATTGGCGTATCCACACCAGGGCTTTTGGGCTTGCATGGACACACTTAAGGAAAAGAAAGCTTTTGACGATATGGACCGGCAAGGTAATCGGCCTTGGCAATTATGGTAATCCACCGCAACCAGAATGCAACCCCTTGGAGATTGGTTGGAAAGTCTCAAGCTGAGGCCAGTAATATCACCACACTATCTTTCTGACATGAAACGCCTCGGCATATTCGGAATTACACTCTACTCCTCGAAGGCGCATCAGCGCCAAGAAAGTTTCTTTTCTAAACCAACTACGTGATTGCTGGGAAACAAAACTGTCATATATTTTGCCCACTTTACGCTGACAAACGGTCTGATCTAACGGAATGTATAGATTTGGTCGTCCCAGGTCTCCATCCCACTTAATTATCTCGTATTCCAGAATTCCATGATTGCGCCAGGTGTTCCAGGTAAGCTCGGAAATAACACGATGATCCTGGTGAAGGTCATCCCGATAATGCGTCAAGATCAGGTCCGGAGAGAAATCTCTCTTCAAATCTTCAAATACGGACTTAATCTGATCGCCCTGCCACGGTAGATAACCATCTTTAAACTCGTGAATATCCACCTGTACCGCATCCGTGCCTTCTGTGAACTTACTAGCAGATTGTCGGGCTTCCCGCGCCCGGGTCGGGTCAGCGCCAGCAAGCACTAACCATCGTATTTGAAGACCTGGTTGCTGATCGATAAGGCGCATTATTGTGCCACCCGCACCTATTTCAATGTCATCTGGATGCGCCCCTATACACAACAGGCAAGTTACTTTGCTTAACTCTAAAAGAGAAATCACTTAATTGTTTACCTTTGTTTACCCTGATCAACTACCCCAGTTATTGCACTGAATCAGGTAGCCTGCATAAATCGCCGAGAGAAATCTTGAGGATTAAAATCAGGATAATTTCGATCACGCTCAACAGAATTAGTTATTTGTATCGGCCAATCTATGCCGAATTGCGGGTCGTTATATCGCACGCCATCGGCAAGCTCGGGACGATGATAATCGGACATCATATACACTATATCGCTGTTATCCAGTAGAGTTTGAAAACCATGAGCAAAGCCTGGCGGTACATATAGCGATCTGTGTGATTGGCTATCAAGTTCGACAGCGAAATGCTTGGAAAATGTGCTGGAATCTGGCCGCAAATCCACAATGACGTCATAAATACGCCCCCGTTCGCAGCGTACGAGTTTCGCTTCAACAGAAGGCGGCCATTGAAAATGCAAGCCGCGAAGAGTACCTGCCAGTGCATTATGAGACACACTGACTTGAACAAGGTCCATCGAGATACCTTGCTTTTCGAACTCTTGTCGACACCACAGCCGGGCGAAAAAGCCACGAAAATCCCTTGCTGGATCAACCTCAATGACATAAGCTCCTTCAAGCCTTGTTGGTATGAATTTCAACGCGGAACCCAAAATAAGTTAGTATCCAACTGACCACTCTTCTTTAGGTAGTTCAGTTGCTTTAAGCGGGTATATGCACGATATTTATAGGTATTTTCGGACATTTGAATACGCTCAAAGAGTTTCTTCAGTTCCATTGCTCCTCTCTTGGCGGTCCAACCTGTTTTAAAACCAGGCAGGTTATTGGCAATCTTCTCAAACGATACTCGGTAGCTCCGATTGTCTCCACTTGGAGGGCCGGTGGTAATTTCACAATTTTCAAATGTCGATCCGACGATGCAGGCGATCTCTCTTATCCGATAATTCTCCTCAGTATTCCCAACATTAAATACTTCACCATTTACAACAGCCGAAGGAGCCGCAAGCGCACAGCGTATAGCCTCACAAATATCTTCAATGTGCACGATGGGACGCCATGGGCTTCCGTCACTTATCATGGCAATCTTGTTCTGTGTCCATGCCAACGCACATAGATCGTTTAAGACAATATCGAATCGCATTCTTGGAGAAGGACCATAAGCGGTTGCATTGCGCAAAAAAACGACTGTGAAGTTTTCGTCGGCCATGGCTTTCAGATCCCGTTCAACGAGCGTCTTGCATTGAGCATAAGCTGTTTGAGGATTTACAGGAGAGCTTTCATCCACAATATCAGCCGTGGCAGCTCCATATACACTGCACGAGGATGCATAAACGAATCGCTTTACTCCCGCTTCGAGTGCAGCCTCCGCCATTCGGACGCTTCCCTGGTGGTTGATTGCAAATGTAATCTCCGGACATTGTTCACCTAACGGATCATTAGACAGTTCTGCAAGATGCACCACCGCATCATATCCTTCTAAATCAGTGGCTTTGATTTCACGTAGATCTTTAAAAAAAATATGAGGCAACTGGGGTAAACCGACAGGATCGAGATAGAGTGTGCCATCTCGATAGTAACCTGTGTCTAAACCATCAACAATGTGCCCCCTTTCTATCAGCCACGGAGCAAGCCTCATCCCTATATATCCTTCCGTGCCTGTCAAAAGAACCTTCATGCATTTGTTCCTTCATTAAACTCGTACTTTGCTCTAAGTTTATCGCAATGGGGGCAAAGTCAAAGGCTAATTACAATATTCTAACTTCAGGAATTGGAACTATAAATCGCCCCCCCCATTCTCTTATATCGGCCATCTGGCTGACAATTTCCTCGGCCAGGTTCCAGGGCAATATCAACACGTAATCTGGGCGAGTTTGAAGAATTCGATCAGGGTGCAGAATGGGAATTTGCGTCCCAGGCGTGAATTTGCCTTGCTTTAGAGGATTTTTGTCAACAGTGTAATCAAGAAAATCAGTGCGGATACCGCAAAAGTTCAACAGCGTATTGCCTTTCCCTGGAGCGCCATAACCGACGACATGCTTTCCTGAGCGCTTGGCTTGGATTAAAAACTCAAGTAGTTTCCGTTTCGTTTCAAAAACTCGCTTTTCAAATTCTGTATAAAATTCAATTTTGTCTATATTCAGCGCTAATTCCCGATTGCGTAATCTAATTACTCGATCTGTCACTGGCAGAGAACCATTTTGACTATGTCTAGCGAAGATCCTTAGGGAACCACCATGGGTAGGGAGTTCCTCTACATCGAATACAGTGAGTTCATGACGCGAAAAAACCTTCTCTACCACATAAAAAGATAGATAAGAAAAGTGTTCGTGGTAAATCGTATCGAATTGATTTTCCTGCACTAATTTCAGAAGGTGTGGAAATTCCATTGTGATTACACCACTAGACTTAAGCAATATTTTCATTCCAGAGATAAAATTGTTTAAATCCGGTACGTGGGCAAGAACGTTATTTCCAATCAACAAGTCAGGATGCCCTAGCTGGTTGAACAACTCTAATGCAACCTCTTTGCCGAAAAATTTAGCAACTGTTTTTATGCCCCGCTCCTCAGCTACTTTGGCAACATTCATCGCGGGTTCCACCCCGAGACATGGTATCTGCCGACTTTTAAAATGCTGGAGCAGATATCCGTCATTGCTGGCAATCTCTACAATAAATGAGTCATGCCCCAATTTGAGGCGGTCGATCATGGAATCACAATACTTCCGTGCATGTTCACACCAACTATCGGAGTATGATGAAAAGTAAGGGTATTCGTTGTAGATGTGCTCCGGGCTGACATATTCGCGGACTTGGACGAGAAAGCAATGTTCACATACATAAACGTGAAGCGGATAAAAAATCTCATATTCATCCAGTTGATCGGGAGATAAGTAGGTCTCACATAAGGGAGATTTACCTAAGTCTACGAAAGTGTGGCGAAGAGGTGTAGCACATAGTCGGCAACGAAATTCAGACACTGAAACCTCAATTAATTAGGTAACATCTGTATTAAGAACTTGAAGTTATTCACTACTAGCCTTGGTTGATTGAGTGGTTTTTATTTTAGGGTATATAAAGCCACGTTAGTAAATTCCGGCAGCCAAGCCTGCAGCCATGGCAGCGCCTAATTCCCGGCACTGCTCGACAAATTTCGGCTGAAACTCCCCCCTGCATAACAAAGGCTCTTGTACTGCACGCCACTTCAAACCGGTAATAATGGTTTGCACGCCCCTGCGGGTACCGGTTCCATCGTGGCCGGCACGGATATAGAGCGCATAGGACAAACCCTGCTTGCGCTCCAGACAGGGATAATAAATCCGGTCGAAGAAGTCCTTTAAAGCGCCACTCATATACCCCAAATTTTCTGTAGTACCCAGGATAAGCGCTTGGCTGTTCAATACGTGATCAGCCGTCGCCTCTAATGGAGGAATCCAACGCACTTCAACGGATTCTTCCGCATTTTCTCGGGCACCGGCCAACGCAGCTTCTGCCATCTGCCTGGTGTTAGCTGAAGGAGCATGCGCTACAATCAATAAGTTCGCCATTTAGTTCACTATGCAAGCGGTTTCACAAGGTCAGTATGTTGAGGATACTCAAAGCAAACCGATTCCGCTATGATCACTAAAAATAATCTTAAGGTCATTCCCGCTTCTCTATGGACTCCAAAAACTGGAATCAAATTCAGGAACTTTTCGAAGCCGTTGCCGATTTACCGGCAGACGAACGCAATACTTACCTGGGTAACCACTGTAAAGACCGGGAGATTCTAAAAGAGGTTTTAGAGCTGCTTCAGGCAGACGACGAAGTAGAAGCAATAATGCCAAAACCCTTCGACCTTGAAAAAGCCGAAGAAACTTTGGTGATTCCGAAGCTTCGCCCGGAAACCATGGTGGGTCCGTATAGAATTGTCACTAAAATCGGTGAAGGTGGCATGGGATGGGTATTTAAGGCGGAAGACACCCGGCTTGACAGGTTTGTCGCCCTCAAGTGTTTGGCCCCTTCCGTGGCTTCGGAGCCGGGAGTAAAAGAACGCCTGCTGTTGGAAGCCAAGGCGATTTCACGATTGGACCACCCGAATGTCTGCGTCATCCACGATATGGGACATACCGACGAAGGCGGCTTGTTTATCGCCATGCAGTATTACAACGGCAAAACCCTGGACTACCACCTGGAAAAAGGTCCCTTGGAGTTAAAAAAGGTAATAAAGGTCGCCAAACAGATTGCCTTTGGGCTTAGCGCCGCACATCAACATGCCATCGTCCACCGGGATATCAAACCGGCTAATATTCTGATTCAGAACGACGGTGTGGTTAAAATTCTCGATTTTGGTATTGCTAAGCTGGCCGGTACAGAGATTACTCTGGTCGGGGCACGTATGGGAACGCTGTCTTATATGGCACCGGAACAATTGGAAGGAACCGATATCGGTCCCTATACCGATATCTGGTCGCTGGCTACCTTAATGTTCGAGATGTTGACCGGCCGGCCTTTGTTCGAAGCTGAACGAACCTCCACATTACTTAATGCCGTGATGCACGGCGAACCCGATCTGGATCACCCCAAGTTGGCCAAACATCCGCATCTGCAACGACTCATGCGCAGTATGCTGATCAAGAATCCGGAATTGCGCTTAAACTCCATGACCAAGGTTGTGCAATGGTTGAGCGCTTTTCAACAACACTTACGGCAAAGCCGGTTGGAGCAGCCGAGCAAACCATCCCCCCTTAGCGGCGATCAAATTAGCTTTAGCGACCAATACCTTATGCGCTTAGCAGCGGTAATGACCGCCTTTGTCGGTCCCGGAGCACCTGATTTGATTAAGCGCTACATGGCAAACGCCAACAGTTACGAAGACCTGATTATGGCTTTGGTCAGTCACCTCCCAGCGCATACCCGTCAAGAGGTCGTCAAACAGTTGAAGTCGATTCAGCCCTAGTGACGGAATCCGGTTCCGGATCAGGCGCTACCTGCCAGTGATGTGAGTTAGTCCTTCATTTCCTTGACCAGCCAGGCCTTGGCAAAGCGTAAATCCCGTTCCACCGTGGAAAGAGATACGTCCAAAAACTCGGCAATTTCTTCTTGCGTCATACCGCCGAAAAAACTCATTTCAATAATTTTGGCTTTTCTTTCATCAACGGTCGCGAGTTTTTCCAACACATCTTCCAAATCCAACAAATCCGGCTGCGAACCATCATCGCAGATCTGAGCTTCATAAAGAGTTACTTGAACATCGTCGCCGCCACGCTTTTTGCGTTTTTGGGCTCTTGCATGGTCAACCAAAATCCGTCGCATGGTTTGCGAAGCAACCGCAAGAAAATGCACCCGGTCGTTCCATTCCACATCGGCATCGACCAACTGCAAGTATGCTTCATTTACCAGTGCCGTGGCCTGTAGCATATGCCCCTGTTTTTCACCGGCCATATAGCGACCGGCAATCTTACGCATTTCACTATGCAAGGCTTCAATGATTTTATTCAGCGCTTGGCCGTCTCCAGCCCGCCAACTGGCTAATAATTGCGTTACATTCTTATTTGGAGCCGTCATCCATCTTCCCTCATTAATGAAACTGGCCGTCAACGAACAGGTGAGTCCGTAGCGATTGTCTGCCAATACTAGATCAGCTTGACGGATTAAGAAAGCGTGAATTAAAGGCTGGCAGGATAGCGAAAAGTCATTGCGGGATAGGAGAAAAGCGAAGCGATCTTAACGTAGTTGAGCCGTTTCCTCCTTAAGCTTGGATGAAGTGCTGAAATCATACTGGAGCTGCAAGCCTTCCTGACGAAAATCAAAGACCGGTATTTCACTCAGATTTTTTTCCACCGAATGTCCGGACTGATCATGAGAGGCATCATATAGCCCCAAATGATGCAGGTGAAAAATAACCAATAATAATGCAAGTACAGCTGCAACGATATTGATTGCCATGCAAGGCTCCGATTAAGTTACTTAGTGTCAGTGAGAAGAGATTTTATCTATGCCGATCTGCTTTTTTCCTGTTCACTGAATAAAGCGAGTTTTTGTCCCTAAATCCGTCAGTTTTTTAACATGTGATTTTACCCGGCAGCGTATATCCGGACTTCATCTTAAAAGAAGGAGGCTCTCAACTTATCCACAAGATTCCCCCAAGTGGTCAACACTATATCTAGTGCCAGCGCACAATCTTATCCAAGTTAGATCATTTTACAACCAGACTCAAAATCACCCTTGGTTCGCTGAAATACTAAAATAGCCTTATCGGTATGAAATAGAAAATCTTGTTTTTTTTGCCTGACGACTTCACATAACAGGATATAGTGGTATACTTCAAAAAAACACCAACATATAGACAATCAAGATAAACGCACCACTATCACTTCGATCCGGGCCGATAGTTGTCTTATGACTTTTTTGTCTACCAAGTGAAGGGATTTAGTTAGTTCGGAGTACCCAATGCAGCTTAAAAACAATAAAAATACCCGCTCCACCGAACCTCAAAACCTTTTTTCAAACCACAATATCTTGTGGTTTATTCAAAGTGCCGACCAGATCTACAGGCACAGATTAGACGCCACATAAAAGCGCCTTGACGGCATTATTCCATCAACATAGACGGAAACAGCTTCATTTCAGAGTATCGACACAGGCTTTCCGCCAAACGCAATACTCTATTACTGCAATTATAAAGAATTGAACCGACATCCATATAACAGACACTAACTCGTAAGGGTTTCAAATTGAGGGATACCATGAACGCTAAAGTCCAGCAACTGATCGCTCCCATAGACATGCAGCCGGCTTCCTTGGATATCTGGGGAACCAAATATCAGCTCAAGACTAAATCCGGTGAACCGGTTGATCAGGATATCCTGGGCACATATACACGCGTTGCAAAGGCGCTTGCATCTGTCGAGGCAGAAGAAGCGCGTAACAAAGTGGAAAGGGAATTTGTCTGGGCGTTGGAACATGGCGCCATACCAGCGGGAAGAATTATGTCAAACGCAGGTGCCGAAGCCCACAAGCCGGCCACCTCAACCATTAACTGCACGGTCTCAGGCACCATTCTTGATTCCATGGATGACATATTGTTAAAAAACCACGAGGCCGGTTTAACCCTCAAAGCCGGTTGTGGCATCGGATACGAGTTCTCGACGTTGCGCCCGAAAGGCGCTTATGTAGCCGGAGCCGGAGCGACAACTTCCGGTCCGTTGTCGTTCATGGATATTTTTGACCGTATGTGTTTTACCGTGTCTTCCGCCGGAGGTCGGCGGGGCGCGCAAATGGCGACTTTCGATGTACATCATCCGGATGTTTTCGATTTCATCATGGCCAAGCGTGAAGACGGACGGCTACGGCAATTCAATCTCTCGCTGTTAATTACCGAAGACTTCATCAATGCGGTGAAAACTAACGGTGATTGGAAGTTATCATTCCCGGTTACGCGCCAGGAAGTGGAAGCCGACAGCCTGGACCTGACAGATTCCACTAAATATGTCTACCGCCAGTTCCCTGCCAAGGAAGGATACGTTGCCAATAGCGAAGGCCTAGTGGCCTGCAGAATTTATCGAACAGTTAAAGCCCAGGACATTTGGAATGCCATCATGAGTTCGACCTATGACTTTGCCGAACCGGGTTTCATCCTGATCGACAAAGTCAATGAAATGAACAACAACTGGTTTTGCGAAAATATCCGGGCCACCAATCCTTGTGTCACAGCTGATACCTGGGTGCAAACCTCTGAAGGCCCACGCCAGGTTTCAGATCTGATAAATCGGCCATTCTCAGCAATGGTCGATAGCCGGAAACATGCTTCCGGACCCGAGGGCTTTTTCAAGACTGCCAACAAACCTACGGTTAAGCTAAGCACAGCCGAAGGTTTTTCGCTCAAACTCACCGCCGACCACAAAGTTCGCAAAGTCACCAAATTCAGCCGCTATAGCACAGAAACGGAGTGGTGCGAAGCTGGGCAATTGAAAGATGGCGACCGAGTTTTGTTGAATGATCACAGGCAACTTTCAGATTGGAGTGGAAAGTACGGCTATAGTGAAGGCTACCTCACCGGGCTCCTGGTTGGTGATGGCACGCTTAAAACTGATAAAGCCGTGCTATCCGTATGGAAGCAGGCCGCGACGGTAAACGGATCGGATGCCTATCTGAATACCGGTATTCAAGCGGTTATGTCAGAAGCCCTTCAAGCTGCGCGGACTCTGCCCCACAGAGCAGACTTCCGGGGTTGGCAGGAAATCGCAGGCAGAAACGAATACCGGCTGTCTACCAGTGCTATTAAAGAAGTCGCTTCAAACCTGGGTATGGAGCCTGGGAACAAGATAATCACGGCAGAGTTGGAACAAACTTCCAGCGCTTTCTATAAAGGCTTTCTTCGCGGTCTGTTCGATGCCGATGGCTCTGTTCAAGGTACCCAGCAAAAAGGTATCAGCGTGAGGTTGGCACAGTCAGATTTGCCAAAGTTGGAAGCGGTACAGAGAATGCTTTTGCGGCTCGGAATCGCTTCTACAATTTATGAAAACAGAAGAAAGGCTCAGACCAGCCTCCTCCCAGACGGTAAAGGTGGCCAAAAGCCATATGATATTAAGGCGCAGCATGAGCTTGTTATCTCTGGAGAAAACTTACTCCGGTTTACAAGCAAAATTGGATTTGCAGATTCTGACAAGCAGAGCGTGCTTGACAGCCTGCTTGCCAAGTACCAACGAAAGCCGAATCGTGAACGCTTTACCGCAAGAGTTACAGCTATTGAACCGGCTGGAATTGAAGACGTATATGACGTGCAAATACCCGGCATAAACACTTTCGACGCAAACGGTTTACATGCCCACAATTGCGGCGAACAACCTCTTCCCCCTTATGGAAGCTGTTTGCTCGGCTCGGTCAATCTAACCAAGTTTGTCGAATACCCTTTCACTGAAAACGCCCAGTTCGATTGGGATAAATACCGCAAGGTGGTGGGTATTTTCACCCGCATGTTGGATAACGTCGTGGAAATTAACGGCTTACCGCTGAATGGCCAGCGCCATGAAATTCTCTACAAACGTCGCCATGGCATGGGCATCCTGGGTCTTGGTTCCACCTTGGCAATGCTCCGCATGTCCTATGGCTCCAAGTCTTCTGTAGATTTCACCGAAGAAGTCTGCAAGGAAATGGCGCTTGAGGGTTGGCGTCAGGCGTTGCACCTCGCCGAGGAAAAGGGACCGGCGCCTATTATGAACGATGACTTTGTGGTCTCGGAAGACATGCTGCGCCTACGTCCGGAAATGCGCACAGACGGTTATAAAATCGGCGATAAAATCAAAGGTAGAATTTTACACGGTAAATACAGCCGCTATATGCAACGCATCGCCGAAGCGGATCCGGGATTAGTGGATGCACTTGTTAAAAAAGGCGGGCGTTTTACCCACCATACCTCTATCGCTCCAACCGGCACCATTTCCTTGTCGCTAGCCAACAACGCCAGTAACGGTATCGAACCCAGCTTTGCCCACCACTATTCCAGAAATGTCATTCGCGAGGGCAAGAAAACCAAAGAAAAAATCGACGTTTTTTCATTCGAGCTATTGGCGTACCGGCATCTGATCAACAGTAAAGCCATGCCATTCTCCGATGATCCCGAAGCGCAACTACCGACTTATTTTACCAGTAGCGACGAAGTCACCCCGACCCAACACGTCGACATTCAGGCAGCCGCCCAGAAATGGGTAGATTCATCCATTTCGAAAACAGCGAATGTGCCGACTGAATTCCCCTACCAGGATTTTAAAGATATCTATATGTACGCCTATGACAAAGGCCTCAAGGGGTGTACCACTTTCCGTTTTAATCCCGAAGCTTTTCAAGGCGTCCTCGTGAAAGAACAGGATCTTGAGAACACCTTTTATGAGTTCACGTTGGAAGACGGCTCAAGAGTCAAGTGCAAAGGAAATGAGGAAGTAGAGTATGATGGGGAAATCCATACCGCTGCCAACCTATTTGACGCACTAAAAGAGGGCACTTACGGGAAATTCTGACCCCGAAAGTGACCTACAACGCAGAATTCACTCAGCAGATGCTCCAGCAATGTGCATTTGCTGAAAAAACAGAGGACAACACCCATGGCTGTAAAAATCGAAAAGAAGATAATCCGCTATAAGGTTGAGCAACCGCAACCTGCCGAGAATCCAATACCCGCAGAACCGACGCCGGTAGAAGAAAAACCGGAGGTGATGAATGAAAATATCGAACGACCTGATTTTCTGCTAGGAACGACCTATAAGATCAAACCGCCGGTGTCTGAGCATGCTTTCTATATCACGATCAACGATATCCTGTTAAATGAGGGCACGGATCACGAATCGCGTTTTCCCTATGAGATTTTCATCAATTCCAAGTCCATGGAACATTTTCAATGGGTCATCGCGCTGACTCGGGTTATTTCCGCAGTATTCCGCAAAGGCGGCGACATCAAATTCCTTCTGGAAGAACTGTTGTCGGTCCATGATCCCAACGGCGGCTACTATAAGAAAGGAGGCGTGTACGTGCCTTCCCTTGTCGCTGAGATCGGCTCCGTCATCGAAAAGCACATGAAAGCCCTTGGCATCATTGAGGCAGACGAGCTAAGCGAAGCCCATCGCCGCATGATTGCCGAGAAGCGGGCGGAATATGAATCACGCCACAAGGGAGATCAGGACCTTGCCTTCCCCGCGAATGCGACATCTTGTAAAAAGTGCAATCAAAAAGCCGTGATTCTAATGGACGGTTGCCAGACTTGTCTGAACTGTGGAGATAGTAAGTGCGGCTAAAGCCACACTAATTTGTTCTCTAATAAATACTTAATCTCAATTTGCGCCAAATTGCCATGAGCAGCCAAGGACGGCGACTTTTCAACCAATTTCCAACGAATCGACTTACTTACAGATCTAACCAAATACACACTGAATTGGCCTGACTTTTGCTGCAACCTACCTGGGTAAAATGATGAGGCTCAATTCTCGCCTTTGTGAAATTTTGCCCCACAACATCGTTAACTGCACTACACTACTTACAGCTTTTGCATCCTGTAAATGCAGATAACTTTAGGGATCAAGTTCAGGAGTTAGTATGATAAAAAAATGTTTGTTTCCAGTTGCAGGCTATGGCACACGCTTTCTTCCCGCTACCAAAGCGATGCCCAAGGAAATGTTGCCCATCGTTAACAAGCCGCTGGTGCAATACGGCGTAGAAGAAGCAGTCGCGGCGGGAATCGATAGTTTTGGCTTCGTCACCGGTCGCGGTAAGCGCGCTATCGCCGACCACTTTGATATTTCTTATGAACTGGAATCTCAGATAGCCGGATCAGGTAAAGAAGCCTTGTTAGGCACCATCAGAGACCTGATTGATAACAATACCTTTACTTTCACCCGCCAAAACGAAATGAAAGGTCTTGGTCATGCGATACTTTCAGGCCGGTCCATGATCGGTGACCAACCTTTCGCCGTTATTCTTGCCGACGACCTTTGTGTGGTGGAAGAAGGCGAAGACAGCGTTTTGGCGCAAATGAGTAAGCTGTACAACCAGTTCCGTTGCAGTATCGTGGCGATCCAGGAAGTGCCGATGGATGAGGTGCATAAATACGGAGTCATCGCCGGTGAAGAAATGAAAGAAGGCCTGTTTCGTATCACCGACATGGTGGAGAAACCGCCGAAAGAAAAAGCCCCCACCAACTATGCCATTATCGGCCGTTATATTTTAACGCCGGATATCTTCGAAATTATTGAAAGTACCGAACCTGGCAAAAATGGTGAAGTTCAAATTACCGACGCCTTGCTGACCCAGGCAAAAAATGGTTGTGTTCTGGCATACAAATTCAAAGGCCGGCGTTTTGATTGCGGCAGTATCGAAGGCTTTGTCGAAGCGACCAACTATGTGTTTGAAAACTTTTATCAAAAAGGAAAAGGGTAACATCTGAAATAATCGGGAAGTCGATCTAGCGTCGTCTTCCCGTTTCTATTTTTATTCCAATTCTTGTATAGGCTGCTTTGTCAAGACCTAGTTTTTCCCGCCTAAAACACTCTGGTAGGTTTAAGTCAAAGGCAAAAGGATATCGCCTTTTTCCATCACTAACACTGGAGGGTTAAGATGATTATTCATATTCCTTCACTTATATTGGTGTTTATCCTTACGATGGTCGTTGGCGAACTCCGATATCAAGTACGCATGGCCGAAATACGCAAACATCTTCAGGAACAGGGCGTTACTAAGCGGCCAGCAGTAAAGATTGACCAACCCATTTACCAAGATCCAGGACACTTCGCTTATGGGTAACGACTGTTTTGGCACAACAAGTCTACCTCTTCCGGAGTATTAGCTACTAACGGGTTTTCAAAAGATTTCTATCATACGTTAGAATGGTGTTTTCATTTATCTACGGGATGTACCGCCATGCCAACCTATGACTACCGTTGCGAAGCAAACCAAGAGGTCTACGAAGTTAAGCATTCCCTATCGTTAAAAGCAGAAACCTGGCAGGAACTCTGCGACATCGGTGATTTGGACCCCGGTACCATCGCCCCGGAAACCAAAGTCACACGTTTGATAGGAGGCTCCAGCGTTGTTAAAAGCAATGCGTTGAAAAATCCGGAACCCGCATGCGGAAAACCTAACGGCTGCGGCGGCCAATGTTCGATGATTTAGCGGTCCGAATTCCGGCCTGTGCGAAGTTTATCGCTTATTGCCTTAAATAAATATGCCTCCGGACAGCCACCAATCGCCTACTCCTCTTAAGCAAAGTGCCGGCCTAATCCCATTTTGTCGAAAATCCGGGCAAACTTTCTTTCTTTTACAAAAAACCTTTACCGGTCGTAAAGTCGGTTATTTCATCGATTTTGGAGGCGGAAGTAATCCCGGCGAATCACAAAAACAAACGGCGGCAAGAGAGTTTGTCGAAGAGACGGAAACACTTTGGCTTAGCGATGACATTGACCAGGCGGTGCGCTCCCCGGAAAGGATTGCCAGTCAGGCTGCACAAGTTCTCAAGCTTTTAGAATCGACGTTGGCGACCCATCCGGATTGGTGGAGCCGGCGACAAATCCTGGACCAGGAAAAACCCAAAGAATGGCGCTCCTTCTTCGTGGAGTTTGCATATAAAGATCTCGATCCACTAAATACCGCGTGGCGGTTGGATAACAACCGGCGCTTTAAAAAGCGCCGGGAACTACACTGGATAGAGTCCAGCCAGTTACTACATTTTTATAATGCAGAGCCGGAGCGGCTTTGGAAAAGAGTTAGACAGTTGGAACGAGGCCCCGAAATCGTGCGGGCGATCACAGAGGCTTTCCTTTAGTTAGCAAGCGCCAAAATGGCGAATGAACCCAACCAATGCCCACCTTCATAGCTATCGCCCACGAGTTCAGGAAGGGAATGTTGCACGTGGGCGTTGGCAATGGCATTTAAGTGAGCAAACCCGGGGTACTGCCTAGCCAGGCCATAAAGCACCCATGCCCGGCTGAAATTAAGTCCGTCCAAGTGAACCAGAAGTCCGTCTTTGCGATCAGAAACCTTGCCAACGGGTAATGCAAAATCCGGTTCCAGCAATGCCGGCAAGAATTTCCTAATCCAAGACTCGAACTCCGCCTTTTCCAATACTCTTCGCATCAGATCAATTTCCTCAAAGCATGGGGAAAGGAAATCGTACCCTCCCGGCTCCCAACTTAACGGGCAATTGGCATCATTCAGAAAATAATCACGGGCACGTTTACCGATGAGGTTCTTTAACTCCTGGTGATCGGTGGTTGCTGCGTAATCCCAGGCAAATGTAAGGCCAAAAGCCGTATTGGAATGGGTGCCCACCCGGATGGGATAAAGCAACTTCGGTAAGAACTCCAGGTATCGCTGGATGATCAAATCTGTTAATGGCTGCAGATTCTTATCCAGTTCTTTGGCAAATGGATCGCGCCAGGTATGAAGCTCCTCCGCGAGTTTTAGCAGCCAAACCCAACCATATGTTCTTTCAAAGGAGGTGTTGTACTTCCCTTGGAAGTACTTTACTTCAGCCAGAATATTTTCGGCGGACAAGTTCTCCTGAAGTTTCGCTTTCGCAATATCAGCGCCTTCAATACTTGGAAAGGTTTTTAGCAGCTTAACCAGGGACCAGTGTCCATGGACCGAAGAATGCCAATCAAAGCAGCCAAAAAAGGCCGGATGAAGCACATGAGGCTCGGCGATATCTTCCCCACTGCCCAAGGTCTGGCCCAGGCGGTTTGGATATTCCTGCTGAAGGCAATGTAACGGAAGCTGAATGAGATTAGTTGCTTCCTGCAAGTTCAAGGATAAAGGACTAGCCACAGGCGACGTTACTCCGGTAGTGATAGGATCGGAAGATTGATTTGGTTGGCATCCGGCAAATAGAAACACCAGAGCCAAACCAAGGAGGTTAAAGAATCGATAATAGCGGTTCATGCCGTACCCTAAAAAACTTGGACTCCTATAATATAAACCGGTCTTACGAGGGAAAAGAGGCGGAAAGCCAAGCGCACAACTATACAGACAAGTTGAGTGGAGGAACAATAATTAACAGGTTGACGAATGGCGATGCGACCGAAAGACAAAGATCGGGTTTGTGCAACAGTATTACCGAAAACGCTGAAGGTGATACAGTCCCGGCCGTTTCGCTAGCTTGCATAAAGTATAGAAGTCTATCAGATGCACTTCAAAGCCTTGATCCATATCGACGATAGTCTTGGCATCGTTGATATCGTTGATATCGTTGTGAATAATTGTTACCACATTGAGGAACTAGGCATTGGCGGTGTTTTTCAAAAGACTATTCGTTATCAAGTGTAGGATAATTTTCAGGTAAGTCTTCAAGGTGGTAATTGTGAGGCGTTTCCCACTCCTGTTGTCAGTATTTCGCTATACTCATCCATATGCAATTTATTGCATATATTTAATCTAATCCACTGGTCACACGATCAAATGGATTACACCAACTTGCCTAAATGGAATGCTCTACACCAAATGATCCCGGAACTCCCAGTTGAACAAGCGAATAAACCGAGCTCTACCCCAAACTCTGTGGTCATCACCCGGAGGTCACCACAGTTCCGATTTAACAGGTCTGAAAAAGTCTGGTTGAACGATCCTGTTATCAGTCACTTTTTTAACGCGCTTTCGGTATTCATTCCTATATCGGAACGGGTAGTAATGGAGGTTGCCAGGCAAGAAATCGATGATATTAACGATCCTAAATTAAGATACGAAGTTTTGGCGCTCATTCGCCAGGAAGGCGCTCACGCACGCTGGCACCGGCACACCAATACGATATTGGCCAAGCGGTATCCCGCTATTCGGCTGTTTACATTTTTCCAAAGCAAGTTTATGCAACTGCTGAAAAGACTGCTCCCGGCAACCAGTATTCCTGCCGCCTTTGAGTATTTTACCGGCACCCTCGCGGCAACCTACACCGAAAATCGTGGCCTGATCTGCGGTAGGAAGCGCAATGAGTTAATTAAATTTTTAGATTGGCATGCGCTGGAGGAACTGGAACATCAGTCTGTCTGCTTAGACTTATACCGTGCGAAATATCCAAACCATAAGCTGTTGCTGCCTATACTCCTCGTCACCCTTTGGATGCCGTTAACTCTGGTGGCAGTCTTCGGTACCCAACTCTATTTCATGCTCAAAGACGGGCTGATTTGGAAAGCGGCAAATCTCAGATTGTTCGCATTTTGGACCATGCGCATAACCATGGAATTGATCCGTGAATTACCTGGTTATTGCCGAAGCGGTGCAGCGCATTGGTCCAACAATAAGCATGCAACATATCAACTTGCCAAATGTCACTTCCAGGAGCATAGCTAGTTCGCAAAAAATTGCCCTTTTAGTAACGATACCCTTGGGTCAACATACCCTAAGATTCAACCGGGGCATTCCGGGCCGTCCTCATGGCCGCGATCATGGTATCGGTGAGCAAACAGTAGGTCGTTGTCCATGCGTTTTTGACAGGCTCATTCCAAGCGTCCCCCAAACCTTGTTCCAAGGTCCACAATAACGCTTCGCCGACAGGTGCAAAGTGATCTTCGGTTACACCATAATCAAGATGCCTGATACCAAGTTGTTGCACCGCCGGTACAATTTTCCCTAAGTCGGTTAGACCATTAACGGCCACCCCAATCATATACATCAGTTTTTGCCCCTGCTCCGCCATATCGGTCTTAAACAGTGGTTTTACTTCGGGTGCTATTTCGAACAGCTTTCCGTAAAAGAGTTCGGCTGCTTTTCCAGCAATGGGAGTCACTTTGGCATAACTATCTTGTACCAACTTGATTTCTTCCGGGGTCATTCCTTGTTTTCTCCACCAATCGTTTGTTTACTGCTGGAAAAAATCAAGCAAAACCTTCACCAACTGGCATATAGTTTTGTTTTTATTAGCATTTTAGTGATAAATCACGCCTACCCAAGGACTGGACCGGGCATCCCCCCGAAAAAATGCTCCAGCAAAAGGCATGGCTGCAATCATTCAACTCGGCTTGGTACGAATACCGAGCACTTTACTTTGGCGAAAATCGGGCGAAGAACGCGGATTTCAAAAACGCCACGCTGCAAACTTATCTTCTTTGCATAGTGAGGAGACTGTTACAGGGGCTGGCTAGCGCAAATACATCCAGGTTTTCCATAATTTTATTTCCCGGTTAAGAGGAGATTTCCTAGGATGACACCGCAACAACGGGATGCTTCCGGATGAGTTTCCAATGCAATCTAACCGCTTCAATTTATCAATCTCAAGTCGGGAGAGAGGTAGCCAGTCAAGTTCAGAACTATCTCCTGAATAAAGGTTTCTTTCTCCAAAGCCAAAATACAGGCAGGTTTTGACTCCTTGTATAACACTTGTTCATGAATACTGCTCAATAAAACCAGGATCAGCATCCGAAACCGAATGGCGGGTACCGAGGGATCCGCAAGTTCAAATACCGGATCTAATAGCCTGCGAAACTGGCTCTCCCGCCGTTCCGATACTCCCGGCACTGTCAGTTCACCACGTAACCGGCTGTATAAATGAAGGGTACGCAATATGCCTTTATGCTCCTCATAAAAGTCCACCAACTTCCTAATGGCATATTCCATCCGCGATTCGAGTGTAGTTAACTTGGAAAGGCTCGCCCCATCCCATAATTGCTCACTCCATTCCTGAATTTGATCATCATATTGCTGGTATAACACCGGCAGCATTGCATCCTTATCCTTGAACCGGCGATAGACCGTCCCAGGTGTCAATCCCGCTTCATCGGCAATTTGCTTGGTAGTGATATTTTCAAAATACGAATGCCGCAAGAGCTTGGATAGTGCATCGAGCAGCTTCTTCTGAGTGGCAATAGATCTGGCTTGCTGTGGATTGTGGGTTAACTTCATGAACTCTCAATATGTAAATATATATTTACATTTAAACCTATCTGCTTATAATGTAAATTTAGATTTACATAGACATGCAGGAGAAGTCAACTGTGCGACTTTGCTGGTTAATACTCGCCCTTTATATTCTGGTATTCGGATACCGGCTCATTTTTAATGGCCTTACGGACGGAATGGCCTTCGACAACGATCTCGACAGACATTTACTTCAAAAATGGGGGCTGGTTCTACTGCTGATAAGCATTGTCCTGGCAATGAAAAAGACCGGGGAATACGGCTTGCAAATGGCCGCCAACTGGAAAACCATCCCGCTGTACTGGCCTTTTCTAGCGATTCTGGTGCTGATCGTACTTGGATCACCGGGGATTCCCGATACCAGTGTAGTTATGCAGATTTTTTTCCTCGCAATCGCTGTCGGCATTGCAGAGGAGCTAATGTTTCGGGGAGCCGTTATTGCATGGGCAAAAAACCATACGAAGCGGCAGAAGATTGTAATTTCCGCAGCAGCCTTTGGCGGAATGCATTTATTCGGACTGCAGAGCGATATACCGGCCCTAATCATTTTGGCACAGGTGTATTTCGCTGCCGGTTTAGGAACCATCTTTGCCGCGGCCCGGCTAAGAGATTACTCGATACTTCTTCCGATTATTGTTCATGCGGTATTTGATTTCATCGCATTGAGTGCGGCGGGAGGCGTGAAAGAAACCTTTGACCAGGGACCCAAGATTGCAATCGGCATGCTCGTCATGGGCAGTCTTGCCTGGGGCTGGGGGTTATATCTGATCAAGAAAGCTGAGTAAGACGATAATTATCCGGCCAGACGGATGATTTAACGAGCTACTCAATAATGGTTTCAACGGGTAGCTCGACAATGAACCTGGTAAATTTCCCGGTTTCTGATTTCACCGATAACCGCCCATGGTGACGGTTGACTATTTGCTGACAAACAGCCAGGCCGATCCCCAAGCCGAAATGCCCTTCCCTCTTCGTTGTGAAGTTCAGTTCAAAGATTTTCTGCTGCAATGCTTTCGGAATACCGGGGCCATTATCTTCGAATGTGACTTCGACGACTTCGCCCACCGCCGATTCCATCAATTTCGTAGAGATTATAATACGGCCCTTACCGTCGGTGGCATCGATAGCATTGGAGATCATATTGGTCCAAATCTGGTTAACTTCACCGGGATAGCATTCTACCTTGGGCAACTCCCCATAATTACGTATCACCTCATAGTCTTTCAGGCGATTGGAAAAAATCATCAGGGTATCTTCCAAACCTTCATGCAGGTCGACCCGCAGCAACTCCTGTTGATCCTGGCGGGAATAGTTTTTAAGACTTTTCACCAGACCGGAAATTCGTTCACTGCAGACCTCGGTATTCCGCAGAAAAGTTCCGGTATGAAAGAAGGGTTCCAAATAATCCACTGCCGACTTTAGATTTTCACCAAGAGGTGCAAGATAGCGTTTAAATAGCCTGGGCTCATCAAGCTGCAACTCCACGATCTTTCGCGCCAGTCCGTGAGACCCGACAACATCGCTAATCTGGCGCACCCTTTTGCGGATTTCCGATGTAGACAGCGGTGGGAGGTGCGTTGCCGCATCGAGTATTTGCGACGCCAACGGTTTTAGGTTTGCATGTTTGGGCTGCTCAAAGATCAACCCGGGCACCTGATTTTTCAGGTATTCCGTACCCCGCAATATTGCCGACACGGGGTTGTTAAGTTCATGGGCCACACCGGCAACCAGTTGCCCAAGCATGGCCATTTTTTCCGATTCCACCAGTTTGCTTTGCGCGGCTTCCAGATACTCCAGCGTATCCGCCAGCTTCAGTTCAGTTTCGTAGCTTTGCTTCAAGCGCTTATTTAAGTTGCGCATCAGCACATTGGTAAACAGCGGTAAGAACTCACTGTCACGCTCAATGACCCGATTCAATTGCTGTTTATTGAGTTTTATAACACCGGCTTTACCGGCGGTGTAACTGGTAAAATACGACTTATCCTGACCGATCAGGGACATCATACCGACCAAGGCGCCATCGCCTTCACGCATCACAATTCGATTGGTACCTTGCGGCGTGCGCTTTTCGTGTATCACTTCACCATGGGCAACGAACCATAAAAAGTCATTGGTTTGCCCTTCGACCGTCATTGTGTGGTTTTGGCTGTAATGTCTAAACACGTCTTCTTCGGGTACTGTTTCAAAGTGGTCATAGAGCTTTTGAATGAGTTTTTCCCGAATTTGCTGGCCGGATTCCGCTGAAAAGTCCAACACACTTGAGGTATAGCTGGAGATTCGCTTATCCACATAAGCCTTGGTAATGCGGCTGGCATCCAAAACCGAACAAAACTGAATAAAAGAAGGTTCATGGGAAATGATATAGGTAGTAATCTGATCGACCGCAGTAGCTAGCAATTCCTCCGAATTCCAAGGCTTGGCCATAACAAAGTCGAGACGGCTCTCGTTAACCGCGCTGATAAGTTCTTCGGCATTGGTATTCGCGGTTAGCAACATTTTTCGAGCATCGTGGGTGCTTTCGCACTCGGTCAGTTCCACGAAGTAATCCACTGCCAGTCCATCCGGCAACAAACTATCGGAGAGGACTAAGCAGAGTTCCCTGTCTTCTCCCGGAAAGCCGCTGCAAATAGTCCGCGCTTGGGCAATACTGGTCGCAGATTCAAATTCAAAGAAAGCCTTAAGTCTGTGTAAATCCCGCTGCAACTCCCGATGCACGCCGGGATTGGCATCAATACACAAAATCACATATTTTTTCATGGCGCTTTCTAAACGTTTCAATCAAATGTGGCCGCTTTCAAACGAAACCAGTTTGGTTCAGTAAAAACATCAGGCCGTAAATAAATATCAGGCCAAGAATGCTTACGGAAATACCTGCTCTGATCAGAGATTTGGTATCCAATAGTCCTGTGGCATAGGCCATGGCATTTGGGGGTGTACTGACCGGCAGCGCCATTGCAAAGGAACAGGACAGCGCGACGGCAATGATCAACATTTTTGCTCCGCCCCAACTTTCCAATGCCGCTAAATTAGCACCAAGCGCCGCCATGATCGGCAGCAACAAGTTGGCGGTTGCGGTGTTGGAAATGAAAGTGGACATGGTAATGGCGACTATAGTTACCATCAGGACAATCACTAGCGGAGGAAATGCCGAAAAAGGCACGCTATCGATCATGCTTTTACTCAAGCCGGTTTGCTCCAAGCCCATGCCAAGCGCAATACCGCCGGTAATCAGCCACAGTACATCCCAACTGATTTTCTTAAGGTCATTCTTCCCGACAATACTGGTTACAACAAATATCACGACCGGAAACATGGCGACTACATAGGAGTTCATACCGTGCAGCGCGCCGGTCAACCAAAGCAGGATGGTGCCTGCAAAGGTCACATAGACGACGATGGCCCGCCAGCTGAGGTCAAACTTACCTTTGATAACCAATTGCATCCGGGTTTCTTTCGGCGGATTGAATTTCAAAAGTAACCACCAGGCCAGCGCAAGCATGACAACGGCAAAGGGAATTCCGAACGCCATCCATTGACTGAAGGTAACGGCATTCTCCCCGGCAAGGTACTTCATCGCGACGGCATTGGGAGGGGTTCCGATGGGGGTTCCGATTCCGCCGATGTTGGCGGCAAAAGGAATGCACAAAATAAATGCCAATCGCCCCGGATCGTCTTTCTTGAACAACTTCAACACCGGCGCCAGGATGGCGAGCATCAGCGCGGTGGTTGCAGTGTTGCTCATAAACATGGAAAAAAAAGCGGTTATCAACATTAACCCCAGCATCACCATCCGGGGATTTTCGCCAAAAGGCCGTAAACAAACTCGCGCCAAGTTGGTATCCAATCGATATTTGGTGGCTGCCATGGCTAAAAAGAAACCGCCTAAAAACAGCATGATAATCGGCGAGGCAAAGGTCCCCAATATCGCGGAATAATCCATCAGCGTGCCGAATCCTTCCGTGCCGAACCCGGTACGTAGAAAAACCGGCCCCTTATTGGATATCAGAAGCAGCTCCAGGCCGACTACCAAGACCGAAGTGGCAAATATCGGGATCGGTTCCAGTACCCAAAACAGAATGGCAAGCAGAAAAATAGCCAGCATCCGGTGCTCAATCAAGGTCAGTCCTTCGATAGGAATCCAGGCCGTTGGAATCAATAGCAGCGCCAACGGAAGTAAAATAGCAATAACAACTTTCTTCATAGGGTATTGGAGATTAAATAAATAGGGTGCGAAGAGGATAATTTTCAGGATCAGCCGGATTCATGAATGGCATTTAGGAGCCTTTCCTGATCCAGCACGGAAATGTAATCCATGAGATTTTCCTCGTTTCTGAGGATATAGGTGGTAAGTTGATCGATAACGACCTGCATCAGCGATTCGGAATCCCATGGCTTGGCGATGTAATAATCCAGGCCGCCCCGGTTCACTGCATCGACAGTCTGCTCCAAACCCGCCTGCCCGGTTAGCAACACCTTACGCGTATTCCGGGTTTCATCGTTCTGGTTGAGCTCAACCAGATAATCGACACCTTTTTCTTCCGGCATCAGATGATCGCATAACACCAAGGCAAGTTTCTTACCCGCCAGGGAGTACTCTTCGACAAGTTCCCGCGCCTCGGCGACACTTTCCGCAGCTTCGAGAATAAAATGCGAAGACAATGAATCGATATCCTGCAAAACCGCATCCAGAATTTCACGCTCGTCATCGATACATAAAACAATATAGTCTTCCATGCAGACACCACCCGCTGATTAATTGAGAGTCAATCTGTTGTGTAAAGCAGTATAGACAGCGGGCGATAGGATAAACAGCTAGAGGAAAGTGGAAAATGATATGAGGCAAAATGGACATTCTGCCCTCCAGTTTTTTGACTGGTGATGGTCTTTATCTTTGTTTGTAAAAAAATTGGCTATATTAATCCGTGAAACTTGAATACCTTGGCTGTTCAGATGAATGCCAATAAGCGGCTATTAACCCATGAATGCTTTTTAAGCAGCCTTTAATACCAATTAATATATCAGTGCAGTGAAGTTTACGAGGTAGATATGCAATTGAAAAGTTTAGTTATAATGATAATGCTCGCCTGGTATTCAACCGTATTCGCGGAGCAAAACTCGGAACAACCAATATTCCCCCAGCAACTTACCGCACGCGGCCTGTTGACCTACTGCGTATCAAGTTCGATGACCGATCTTGGCAGGTTCCGTCAAAGATACTGCTGGGGTTTCGTTAGTGGTGTTGAGGAAGCGATCAGACTTCCGCTAGTTTCAGCAAACCACAAGGCTTGCGTACCCGAAGGGCTATCTGCCAAAAAGCTGTCTAAGGCCTATATTACTTATGCGAGACGGCAGGAAGCCCATTTGGATCTACCTGCGGCGCAGTTGGTCGTTAAAGCGCTTTCAAATGCATATCCCTGTCCGGGTTAAACACCCCTTGTGACTATCACTTTGCGATCCTAGTATTTTAAAAGCGCTAATAAGCACACACCCAAACAAGCTGAACTTGACTATCTTGTTAAGTGGAAGATGACGAGATCAACCATAGCGGCGGGCATGAATGACCATATCGCAAAACCCTTTGAGTTTAAAACACTTGCCGAACGGCTTCTCAAATATCTGGCGTAGCTTCTCAAATTTCTGGCGTAGAAATGCTGTTGCTCACTACCGGCATAGCATTGAAACTGCGCTCTGCTAAATAGCATTCCTAATGAGAATCCACGGTGTCGACCCGCGATTGGGTAAAAATATCCGACATAGTCTAGTATTAGGAAAAGCTGCAGAAGTCCAATTAGGTATGATATGCATCAGGTGATTGTCTGGCGCAACGAGTTGTCCGTGGGAAGGGAAGACATTGATGAACAACACAAGAAACTGGTCAGTCTGATCAACTGGCTCAGTACGGAGATTACGCACGACAGTCATAGCGCGATCGGCCAACTCCTCGGCGCGCTTGTGCAATATACCGTATACCATTTCGGCTACGAAGAAAGACTGATTGAAGAGGGATGCTACCCGCAAACCGACGCGCATAAGAAGGAACATCAGGACTTCATTGAGTTTATGGTTCAAAAACAACAAGCCTGGGAGGCCAACGAACAAATCAATCTTGATGAGTTGGGACGCTTTCTGCGCCGCTGGGTTATACGGCACATCTGTGGCACCGACAAAGACACCATGAAATGGATTGAGGTCATGGAAGAGAAAAGAGCCTCGAAGCAGCAGACATCTCCACCCTAGTCATATTCAGGCAAATCAAAATACCCTAAGAACTCAACCAGTGCCAATTTCCCCTCAGAGACTTTCAAATCGCCAGAAACAATAGCACCCAATGGATTTCTGATGTTGGCTGCAACTTCTTTCCAAACCTTCGCAGTCGTAGTGATAACCACATCTGGCTCACCCAGGGCATGGTTTTGTACCTCGGCGATGCCACGACGGATTTGGATGGAATAGATTTGGTCTATGTCCGTGAGATTAAACTGTACGGTGAGTTCAACATCCAGGGTATCTTCCGCTTTTAAAGCCACCGGCATAGTACGAAATACATTGTCTACCGGTAGTTGGGCAATAAATTCCGGTTGCGGTTTCGGATAGATCGCGGGAGTAAAATCGTCATCCTCAAGTTCCATTGCCTCTGTAAAATAGTAATGCCGAGCGTTCGGATTCGATTCCATGGCGGCTAGCTTCCGGAGCACCTGAGCTTTGATCGCCCTGGCCTCTCCTCTTTTGTCGCTATACATCAGCGTATCGGCGATTTTTAAGGCCCAGGTCAAGTCCTGAACTTGAACAGCCTCATTAAGCTGTGCAAGCAGTTCCCCGCTGCCACCGACCATGCGAATGATTCGTTTCGACGTTTCTTGAGGTGAGATAGGATTTAACGTCGTTGAATTCCCGTCAAACCAACCGAGATAGCCATTGAACACACTTCTGACCGACCAGGCGACCGTGCCATAAAACTCCAGCAGGTAAGGATGAGTTGCCAGGTGATCAGGTAGATGAACTTGATGCACGATCTCATCCGGCGTCAATCCCTTATTCATCAGTCTGACGGTTTGATCATGGACAAACTGAATGGCATCGCGATAGACCTGCAACGTCTCCGCGACATTCTGCTTCCCTACTATGGGCCTGGTATGACCGGGAACGACAAATTCCGCTTGCAGCCGGCGCATCTTGTCGAGGCTGTTAATCCACTTGTTAACGTCTCTGTAGTAGGTCCCGCGGATGGTATAGAGATTCGGAAAAGCTTTGTAAATATTGTCCCCCGGCATCAATACCTTCTGCCGGGGTAACCATACAAACAGCTGGTCCTCTGTTTCTCCGGGCGCATGTACCAGCTCAATATCAATTCCCTCGATTGTCATCTTTAGCCGGTCTTTAAAGGTATGAGTCGGACTGATAGCGTGGAGCACACTGGACTTTTCTACACCCAGATAAGGCCCAATGCCCGCGTTAACCAGCTCTTCCTGATTGAGGTGGCTACCGAACATGCGCATGCTTCTGGCGGCGATGACCGGGCGGATTTTGTTGACGACACGGTTGATATAGTATTGCGTGGTTTCATGCGCATACACATCCACCGGAGTGTCGCCGTTTCCTTCTGAAACAAAAGCCGCGCTGCCAAAAACATGATCGGCATGGTTATGGGTATAAATCAGGGCTCTAACCGGTTTTTCGGTAATTTCCCGGAACGCGGCAAGCACCTCTTGCCCTTCTTCAACGGTTTCCATGGTATCGACAATAATCAATCCGTTGTGCCCCTCGATCATGATTGAATTTGCCAGTCCATAGCCAATCGCGACATAAACCTTATCCGTAACTCGAACAACGCCTTTTTTAAAAGTCTCCGAATGCGCAATGAGGTCTTGAGGGGTATTTTTTTTCGTATCCAAAGCTGATTCTTCCGAACAGCCGCTCAGGAGCAAAACAACAACCAGGAAAATGTTCAATCGATTCATCGCCAAACTCCGGAAAATACGTAACCTAACTTCACTCTCTACTTATTTAGGAGCCTTTACCCGTCTGGAAAGATCATTCTTTAACCTTAAATGACCAAGGTAAAAGCGCCTAATCCATATATCGATTTCGGAGCTGGTCGATATATCCGGATTGCTTTAATGTGTCAAAAGCCTTTTCGACTTTCAGAACTAACTCGTCGCTGGTATTTTGATTGAATGCCATAGGTAAATCCCGGCTACAGAACTTACGGGAGAATAATCGAAATTCTATCTCCTACTTTCAGGCGATTTTCAGCAAACCAGCCTCTTTGCATTTCCCAGGCAAATTTCACATCTTGCCGAGACTTGATTATCTGCTCACTCAACGGCTCCAAGCGTTCAATTTGGGTAATTTTACCGGCCTCATCCACAAAAGCGACATCCAGTGCCAGGGAGGTATTCTTCATCCAAAAACTCACTCTTTTAGGCGTAATATAATGAAACACCATGCCGCAATCCCGGCATAATGAATCCCGCCCCATGAGCCCCTTCGATCTATCTTGCCGGGATTCGGCAAGTTCCAGATGAAACCGCCGCTCTCCCACCAGCACTAATGCAGTCTCACTAGGTTTTTCTTGTGCATGCAACCAACCGGACATAACAATGTACAGCCCAAAAAACAGGAGACCGAAATTAGTAACGACTGTCTGGTAGTTATACATCGCTTTTGCTGGCCACGGATCAAAAAAAGGTCTACTTTAACAAGACACTGTCATTCATCGCATCTCATCGGCAGTTTATCGCAAATGCCTGTCGATTCGTCGCTAAGACAGGTGTAATATTTCGCTTCCCAGCCCTGGCTGCTTACCGGCATGGCAGGCGCAAACTGGAGTGACGGCCAAAAGCCTTCGCCTCCTTCACTAGCCGCGCTAGACATAAAAGCTATACAAAACCATTATGAGCCTCACCGAAAAAGCCCTGCGTAACGCTTCAAGTTTAACGGTAATCGTCACTTTAGTCGTCGTTTTCGGTTTGATAAGCGTCACCAAATTTCCCATTCAGCTATTCCCGGATATCGAGCAACCAACCATCTCTATCCACACTAACTGGCGTGCTGCGTCGCCGATGGAAATCGAATCGGAACTCATCGAACCGCAGGAAAAAGTATTGCAGGGTGTGCCGGGACTGCAGGAACTAAATGCCAATGCCAACCGGGGATTCAGTGAGATTAACCTGCGTTTCGGCTTGGATACCGACATGCAAAAGACCCTGATCGATGTCATCAGCCGTATGAATCGCTTACCTCCTTTGCCACGGGATGCCACCGCCCCGAGAATCAGTATGGGCCAGGGCGGGGGAAACGGACCGGCGTTAACCTATTTCTTCCTGCAGAGCCTGCCGGGTAACGATACCCCCTTTATCGAGAACGTAAAATTTGCCCAAGACGTAATCCGCCCCGCTATTGAAGCGGTTGAAGGCGTGGCCAGCGTCGATATACGGGGAGGTGGAAATGCAGAAGAAGAACTGCAGATTCGTTTTGATCCCATCAAAGCTGCTCAATATGAAATTGAGATTCCCGATTTGGCCCGCAAGGTCGGCGGCGCGGACGATGTCTCCGGCGGATTTGTGGACGTCGGCAGACGGCAGTACACCCTGAGATTTTCCGGTCGATACAGTCCGGACCAACTAGCCGAACTGGTCTTGGAATGGCGCGACGGTCAAGCGGTGAAACTTGGCGATATTGCGCAGATTTCCGTATCGCCGCAGGACAATAACAGTGCCGTCGTGCAAAACGGCAATCCGGCCTTTTCCATCCGTGTCGAGCGGGAGAGCGGCGCGAACGTGCTGGAAACGCTGAACAAGGTAAAGGATGTTGTCGCAGAACTGAATGAGCAGGACTTAAAGTCAAGGGGACTGGCAATGGTGCAATCCTTTGACGCCACTGTTTTTATATATCGGGCGATTAACCTGGTAACCAGCAACTTATTGCTCGGCATAATGCTGGCAATCGGCGTGTTGTGGTACTTCCTGCGAAAAATGCGGGCAACCCTGATTATCGCCATGGCGATTCCGCTGTCCCTGCTGACCACCTTCATCGCCTTGAAACTCGGCGATCGATCACTGAATGTTATCTCCTTGGCCGGTCTGGCGTTCGCTTCCGGGATGGTACTGGATGCGGCGATCATCGTGCTGGAAAATATTGTTCGCTTGCGGGAACAGGGACAATCCAATTTCGATGCCGCCATCGAGGGCACTAATCAGGTTTGGGGGGCACTGTTTGCCTCAACCGCTACGACCGTCGCCATATTCATACCTGTACTGTTCTTGAAAGACGTCGAAGGACAGCTGTTCGGAGATTTGGCAATAACCATTGCCTTTGCCGTTATTGCCTCGCTAATCGTTGCCGTCACCATATTGCCCGTGGCGGCAAGCCGCTGGTTTCACGACAAGTCGATCCGGGATGCGAATGCCAACCTATGGAAGCGGGTTACCCGAGGCGTTATGGCGCTCACCAATACCCGGCTGCGACGTTGGATTGTAGCCATCACGCTGCTAACCACTCCCGTGGCGATCACGATTGCCACCCTGCCCGATTTGGATTATCTGCCACCGATCAAACGGGATGCCGTCGATGCCTTCTTCCAACTGCCACCGGGATCGAATATCGACTATGTCCGGGAAGAAATTGTCGACGTGATTGTCAAAAGACTAGAGCCCTATATGAAGGGTGAAAAGCAACCGGCCCTGAAAAACTACTACATTCTTACCAGCACTGCCTGGGGCGGAAGTATCGGGATTCGGGTAAAAGACCAGGAACGGGTCGGAGAGCTGTTGGATATTGTCAGGCGAGATGTCATTGTTGACCTTCCCGACGTGCGCATGTTTGCCGATCAAGGCAATCTGTTCGGCAGTTTCGGAGGCGGGCGGCAGATTAGCGTAACCTTGCAGTCGGCGAACTCCGGTGCGTTGATTGAGGCAGCGCAACAGGGCCGCAATCTGATCGAAGAAGCCGTTCCCGGTGCTATGGTCAACGTTTGGCCTTCGACCCAATTGGCAGAACCGGAGTTGCGCTTAGTGCCTGACGACCGGCAGATCCACACTGTCGGTTGGACGCGCAGCGATATCGGCAGTATTGTCCGCGCCATGGGAGACGGTTTATATGTCGGCGAACATTTTGACGGTCAGAAACGGATGAATATCATTCTGCGAGCCTCTGACTGGAGCAATCCCGAACAACTGGCCGATACGCCATTGGTCACACCGGACGGCGAAATAGTACAGCTTGGTTCCCTGGTTTCCATCAACCGCACCACCGGCCCCTCGCGTCTGCTGCGGGTGGACAGGTCCAGATCCATTTTCCTGAATGTCGTCCCTCCGGAAAATGTCTCGTTGGAAGCGGCACTGACCACCCTAAAGGAAAAGGTTGAACCGTCTTTACGTTCTAACCTGCCCAGTGACGGCAATATTCGCTATGGCGGAAGCGCCGACAGCCTGGAAAGAGCCATCAAGTCCATGGGCGAAAACTTTGCTATCGCCTTGGTGGTTCTGTTGTTGCTCATCAGCGCATTATTCAAATCCCTTCGCGACGGCATGCTGGTGATGGTGGTGATTCCTCTCGCCACGGTGGGAGGCGTCAGCGCCATTAACCTGCTCAATTTCATTACTTTTCAACCGCTCGACCTGCTGACCATGATCGGCTTTGTCATTCTGCTTGGGCTGGTGGTCAACAACGCCATTTTGCTGGTGCATCAAACCCGCTCCGCCGAAAGGGAAGGTGTCGGCCGTCATGCGGCGGTGGAAGAGGCCTTGCAGCTGCGTCTGCGGCCTATCTTTATGAGTACGCTGACAAGTATATTCGGCATGCTGCCGCTATTATTGATGCCCGGCGTGGGAAGCGTGATATATAGGGGCTTATCGGCGGTAATAGTTGGCGGTATGATCGTAAGTACCCTGTTCACTATCGTGCTGCTGCCGTGTTTGTTGCGCATGGGCAAAGCGAAACCGGCAATTGCGACCCCGGAAGTGATAGAGCCGCTTTCTGTGGATACGGCAAAGACAACGCCGTGATTAACTATTGAATTGGAATAGAAACGTTGAAAAACCTAATTAGAAGTAATTTTCTGCCTTCACTCGTCGCCCTTTCCATACTTCTGGGATTACCGGCCGCCGCGCAGGAACGTGCGGTGTTAGTGGAACTATCAGACGTTACGAAGCAACTGGTTGCACCTGTTCAGTGGTTGCCCGGCACTGTTACTGCTGGCAGCGAAACCAATCTGGCCGCGGAAATTGAAGGCAGCGTCGCCTGGTTGGTGGAAGAAGGAACCCAGGTAGCGAAAGGCGATGTGGTGGCCAGGCTGGATGCCAACCGACTAAAAATCAGGCTCCGGGAAGATGAGGCAAACCTGCAGCGCAACGTCGCCAACCTGGAATACCTGACCACAAAACTTGCGCGTTTAGAAAAGCTTAAAGTCACCAACTCCGCATCTCAGGAAAACCTCGATGAAACGAAAATGCTCCAGCAAGTTGCCCGGCAAGATACCAAGGTCGCGGAAGCAACGTTAGCCCTGACCAAGTACGAACTCAGCAAGACCGAGCTTCATGCGCCTTTCGATGCCATCGCCCTATCCCATCTCAGCAATATAGGCGAGTATGCCGGCACCGGCACCGCAATTATAAAACTGGTGGAATCGACACGCCTGGAAGTTCGCGTCGCCACGCCCATAACCGCCGCTAACTATCTAAATGAAGGTATGCATCTGGCCACGGAATATCAGGGACTGCAGTTGCGACTGCCCATCAGCAAGATCATTCCCGTCGGCAATGCCAGATCGCAAACCTTCGATCTACGGTTAAATGCTTCCAATGCCGCATTAATGATAGGCTCGGCAGTAAAAGTCGGCATCCCCCGTCAGGACGAACGAGAAGTCCTGGTGGTACAACGGGATTCCTTGATCCTACGTAACCGGGAAGTGTTTCTATTTAAAGTAGGCGCCGATATGAAAGCCAAACGCATATCCGTTAACGTAGGCGAAGGATTCGGCGATCTGGTAGAGGTTTCCGGAGACATCCATCTGGGAGACCGGGTCGTGATCAAGGGCGGCGAAACCCTCCGGGACGGGCAACTGGTGAAAACCCCTGGGCTTTCCTAGCCGGGGCAATCGAGATACATAAAAAACCTCCACCTATTCGATCGGGCCATAATTTAATGAGACCCGGTTCAATTTCTTACCTAAGCACTCTCCAAGATTACAAACCTTAACTATCTCCACCCTACTTTTTGCTAAAATTTCAACCAATATCATCTTTATATTGGTCAATAAATGCGCAGCCTTTGGAGTAAATTAGTCAGCACTTTGCTTATCTGCATGCTGATGTCCCCAACCATCGCCCAAGCCTTTACCTACATCCAGATGAAAGATGCTGATTTACTCGCGGATAGCCCCCTAGTGATACAGGGCGATATCGTGGCCGCAGAGCCGGTGATTAATGGCAGTGGTTTTGTGAGCGCGATGCGCTACAGCGTGCAGGTGGTTGAGACGATCAAGGGTGTGTCCGATGATTTGGTCTTCGTGGAAATCCCGGGCACCAACTTAGACGTTGAAAAACAACTCATCGTTCGAGGCGCTCCCCATTTTGAGAATGGTTCTAAGGTTCTGTTTTTTCTGCACCCGAATGGGAATGCCTATCAACTGCAACAATTTGCCTTGGGCCATTTTGAAATCAAAACCCATGCCGGCCAAACCTATGCGGTACGGAAGTTGGAAGGTGCGGATTACGGTGCGCATGCCCGAAGTCACGCGCGATCCTTTAAAGAAGCGACCAAGTATTACAAAGAACCTTCCCCGGTCCGGTCTTTGGAAAGCTTCAAAAACTATTTAAAAGCCATCCAGAAAGAATCCGAAAACGTTACTTCCTCAGATACCGCCAAGCAAATCAGTAAACCGGACAACGGCATTGGTAGTCAGACCAGTTACTTCGTAACCGACGAGAGCATTAAAAGTGCTTTCCTGGAACTCGACAGCAAAGCATTTGTGTTGCAGGGCGGGCGTTGGGAGAATGGCGCTGTTTACAGTTTCAAGCGTAATGGCGGAAGTAGCTATTCGGCACAACTGAGTTCCGCCGCCAATGCTTGGAGCAGTGTCTCGGACACGACCATCTCAATCAGCATTTCCGGCACGACCACTTCCACAAACACCGATAGCGACATGACGGAAAACGTCGTGCTGTTCGGCGACCCGACTAATGAAATCGGCGGCTCATATAACTGCGGCGTGGGCGGCACCTTAGGTTTCGGCGGATGGTGGTCCCTGGGGAGCCATACCTACAACAGCACTTCCTACAACTCTGCCTATGCCGCATACGTCATTATTCAGGATGGCGCGGAATGCGCCATGGATGATAACGGCAAGGCGGATGCTGCCGAACTTCTTGCCCATGAAATTGGCCATACCCTTGGTTTCGGGCATGATTCCAATACCGAGGCGCTAATGTACGCGTGGCTGCACGGTGACGGGCGCGGAGCGTCCCTGCACCCCAACGACATCGCCGGCGCTCAATTCTTATATGCATCCTCGGGTGGTGGCGGAGGCAGCAACACAGCTCCAACCTTGAGCGGCCTGCAAAATCTCTCCTTGGAAACCAGTTCCGTCGGCATTCTTAATTTGACGGTCGGGGATGACGATGGTGCGTCCGGCGTCTCGCTAGCTGCATCCTCATCCAATACCAGCGTCGTGAGAAATAATAACCTGGTATTCAGCGGCAGCGGCGCAAACCGCACCTTGTCGGTTTCGGTTGGATTCACCGAAGGCACTTCCACCATTACCGTAACCGCCGATGACGGCGACCTTACCACGGAGGACAGCTTCACCGTGACCGTCACGGATCCCGATAGCGATCCTGATCCTGATCCTGATCCTGTGGACGATAACGATCCGCCCACGATAACTGGATTAAATGATGTGAGCATGGATCCAAACAGTGCGCTGGAGATCGGCTTCTCTGTCAGTGACGACGATGGCGCAAGCAATGTGACTACCACGGCATTCTCCAGCAATACAGACCTGATCGCTAACAGTGGGCTGGATATCAGCGGCAGCGGGACCAATCGAACGTTAACGATAATTTCTGAATCCGATGAAGAAGGGACTGCCACCATTACCGTACAAGCTAACGATGGGCAGAACATATCCCAGAGGTCATTCACGGTGACTGTGGCAATCCAAAATGAAGCACCCCGCATGAGCGAAATAGCCAATCAAACCATGGTGGGTCGCGCAACAGATGAGGACCATCAATCGCTGTTGATTGAATTCGAAGTGGAAGACGATGGCGGTGAAGAAAACCTTACCATTACTGCCGAGTCGGAAAACGACACCCGGATTCCCGATGAAAATCTCAGTCTTGGAGGCAGCGGTAAAAGCCGCACGTTGACGGTGGTTCCCGCAGTTGGCGAGACCGGTTTGGCGTTTATTCGTGTCAATGTCAGTGACGGACAGTTGAGCACGTTTGAACGTTTCTATGTCGATATTACCGCGCCGAACCAGGAACCGACTATTTCTAACCTAGATGATCTGGAGATACCGGAAAACGGCTCGGACAGCCTGTCATTCACGATCACTGACGATGCCGATGAAAGTGACCTGGAAGTCTCGGTAGAAAGTGACAATGACATGCTGCTGCCTCCCAACAGCCTGGTAGTTAGCGGATCAGGTCGGAACCGCACGCTTGCCATTAACCCGGTCGCGGATACATTTGGCAATGCCGTCGTCACGATCACGGTCCAAGACAACCTGTTCACTGTTTCTCGAAGTTTTAATGTAACGGTGACCCAAAGTGTTGCCGTCCGTTCGACGGCTGACAGCGGTGACCAGACATTGAGAGCATTAATCGACAATGCCGTCAACGGCGATACGATCGTGTTCGATGAGGAGTATTTTCCAGCCGACACCGATATTGACAACAACCCTGTGATCGTCTTGGAAAGCCCCCTTACCAATGTGGTCGATCTGAGTATTCAGGGCGACGTCAATAGCGACGGAATTCCTGACGTAACAATTACCAATGCCAATGGAAACGCCTTCGATATCAGCCTGGCAGACATTAGCATTGTCGGTGTCGTGTTAGCCGATAACGGAGATAGCGCTATTTTAGTGGACAATGCGAATGTGTTTGTCGATGTCCAAGACAGCGTGATCAGGAATAGCAGCGCCAGCCGCGGCGGTTCGATTCGCGTTGAGGGCGGTACCTTGGCCGCCGGTAAAGTACGGATGAGTGACAATACCGGCACTTTAGGAGGCGCGGTCTATCTGGCTTCAAATTCTGAGGCGGTATTGGCCCGGGTAACCCTGATCAACAATTCCACAGGTAGCCAAACGGCTCCCGGCGGTGCGATCTTCAACCGTGGTGTGCTGGAAATCACCAACGCTACGATCAGCGGCAACAGCGCAGGCTGTAATACAGTCACCCAGAGTTCCGGCGGCGGCCTTCACACCAATGGCGACGGCAGTACTGTATTGAACAACGTCACCATCGCCGGTAACACGACTTCCTGTGGCGAAGGTCAGGATCTCTCCCAAGTCGCAGGCGGATATACCCAGGCAAGTAACAGCATCGTACAAAATGTTAAGACTACAGGCGGAGACTTGCTGCTCTCCCATAGCGCAATTGAACAGCTCAACGCTGCGAGCCTGACAGACAATGGCGGAAATCGCCTTGGCGAAGCGGTAAATCTTGAGCCCTTAGGCTGGATCAGTCCTCTGCAATCAGTACAAAAGTTAAGAGGCGACAGTCCCGCCATAGACAGCGGCGACGATGCCACCTGCGAAATCACCGACACGCTTGGAAATGCGCGTCTCGATGCTGAAGGGATCGAAAATACTACCTGTGACATGGGCGCAGTGGAGTTCGATGGCGTTTCCTTTGCCGATTCCCTCACCCTGCGGCAACAGATCCAACAGCTATACGTCGCCTACCTTGGACGGCCTGCCGATCCAGCGGGTTTGGACTACTGGGAAAACCAGGTGAACCAAGGCTTGATCAGCCTTGACCAACTACGGGGCAATATCGTTAACGAACAGCCGGAATACATTGAAAACTATGGGCTGCTGTCCAATGAGGAACTTGCGGAAGCCGTCTACCATGGCCTGTTTAACCGGGCGCCCGACGCGGCGGGACTGGCTTATTGGATAGAACAGCTGAACCTGGGAAATGTATTGCCCGAACAACTGATTGTGGCTTACGTCAACGGCGCATTTCCCGATGATCAATCGATACTTAGATACAAACTCATTCAAAGTGAATGTTACACCAATGACCCGGAGACATATGCAGATGTGATCGAAGAATTACTGAGCGGAATTTCACTAAATCTTGAATACGAAAGCTGTCTGGTACTGACACCTACCGAATAGTCAGCCTTCTGGGCCATTGTTCCTCACCTCAGCTCAATGGCCTTTTTTTCCCAGGGATATAAATCCAAAAGACGGCAAGTGAGATCTTAGCTTCAATAAATGACAAAATCGGCAAGACTGTTAAGGGTTGACCGATAGAGCAAATCCTGCATATACCGCGTTCACGCTGCTCCCCTATCGCCGGTTAAAAATCGCATTGATGTTATATTGATCTAACCTTCGATACCTTGTGTCGGCATCAGAAAAGGATTGAGATTCACAATCTTTAACAATGAAAGAACGCATTACCTGGATTTTTACCGAAACATTTCCGTCTGAACCCGCGCCGCATTTTCGAAGATGTCAAAAATCATCGGATGAGGGGTTCCAAGGTATAAATACGCTATAAATAAAAAACCGAATCCACAAAAAGGTAAGAAAAAATGACTGCTCAATTTGAATCACGCAACCCCACGAAATACAACGGTTTCGAACGGCGTAAACTACATAGAAGAAAAGATAACGAACGCAGGCAAGAGATTCGATTTGACCTCGATGCGACTAATCGCCGGGTAAAACCAGGGCGTCGTTCAACCGACAGATCCGCTTGGCATGCGAACGCAATCTAATTCAGCTTAGCGACTGAATTGACTAGTTGCTAGGCCGTCACAGTCCACTTGCCAAGTGGGAGACTTGCTACAAAGAATTCAGAAATCTCCCATTACCAGGTGAAAAATGGTGCTTTATTATTCAAAGCCATGAGAACGATTGGCCCAATCCCTTTCAAGTAGATTTGCAAGGATGCTCCTCTTACAAATCGACGAACTGATTCGCCCTAGTGCATATGTTGCTTTGATTCATTTAGGGGTTACTGGGTTGTAGGGCTCGCAGCATCCAGGCGGTTTTTTCATGAACCCGCATCCGGTCGGATACCAATGCCGAGGTCGATTCGTCATCGGCATCCTGCGCCAGTTTTAGAACACTTCGGCATGTGCGCACAACCTGCTCGTGATTGACCAAAAGTAATCCGACCATCTCATCTGCAGAAGGAATTTCTTCGGTTTCTTCCAGAGAGCTTAAGTCCGCGAGTTTCTTGTAAGTCCCTGGCGCAAAAATACCTAGAGTTCGAATGCGTTCTGCAATGTCGTCTACCGCTGTGGCCATTTCGGTATAGTGTTCCTCAAACATTAAATGCAGCTCGCGGAACTGGGGTCCTGTGACATTCCAATGAAAGTTATGGGTCTGCAAGTAAAGTGAATAGGAATCAGCAAGAAGCTTTTTTAGTCCTTCCGCCACCCGAATCCGACTTTGTTCTTCAATACCGATATTAATCTCTGACATCTTCGCTCTTCTCCGTTTGCATTGAGTTTGTCTAACTACTGTGGCTATGATAACCAGCCGAATAAAATAGATATACTCAATTAAATATATTCAATCGATAGTATGCATCTATAAAAAGATTTCTTTTCGAAGCCTTAGATCAATAGCTGACGAAGTTCGCGCACGGCTGGTTCCGAAAAATTAGCCGCAGAACAAATCCTGTTTGTATACTGCTGTCTACAATTAACCGCTACCAAAAAGCCTTTCTCCAAATAGGGTCAACTACTTCCATGATTACCCGGCATACGTTACTCAATAAGACTTCAATCCTCGCAACCGCCAGGCAACTAATGAGCATACTGATTATGCTCTATCTTGCTTCCGGCTGTTCAAGCAACGACACGTCCATTTCCCGATTTCCCGCTCCCAGCGATTTGGATAATCTGATAAACCAGCAGGCCTGTTCGCCATTTGCCACTTTCGAACTCTCGGAACTAAAGGTTGAGAACAATAGTTGGAATGCAGCCCAAGCTGACAGCGACAGGTTCGGTCAATGTGTGTTTACTTTAGAGGATGTCAGCCTCGGCAATTTCGGATGGCGTTGGTCTTATCCAGGAGCCGCGAAGACCGTCATGGGCTATCCGGAAGTAATCTATGGATGGAAACCATGGTACCCCGCTAGTACCACGGAAAAACTTCCGATCAGGTTGGATAAAATCGACTCCATACAGGTGTCATACGCTGTGGAGTATTTGGACATAAAGGGCACCTACAATCTCGCATTCGATAATTGGCTGTCCTCTTCGGATTTGGTTAACCCAGGCAATGCCATTTTTGAATTGATGATTTGGGAAGACGCAGGCAGTCTGACACCCTTCGGCCAATATCAAGGCGATGTAGTCACGCAATCGGGCACTTACGCTTTTTATCAAGGAGAGCCCGATTGGGAGCCGGCAGGTAGCAACTGGACTTATTTAGCCTTCGTTAGGTTGGAAGAACGCCAGCAAGGTACAGTACACCTTGAGGACTTTATTGACTATTTAATTGCCCAAGAAATCGTTAGTCCTGAAGTGTACTTGGCCAGTATCGAATTTGGCAACGAGATTGGCCCCGGCAGCGGAACGACATTCGTAAAAGCTTTTGAAGTAACCGTTAATCCTTAGCATTTTTTAAAGGAATCCCGCCGGCGGAAACTTCCGGCGGGTGAATCAATTGACTACTCTATCGCTAGCGTATAGGTAAGGAAAATAGAATCTTCCAGCGTACTGCCGCTAACTGTGACGGGAAGTACGCTCAGATTACCACTCAAGAGGTCTGCGGCTACATCGGCATCAATTGTGATTTCTTGGCTAGCCCCAGAAGCCAATGTCCCAAGACTCCAGGAAGCATATGCCCCTTCCGAGCAGTTGCTACATCCGGAGGTAACATTGGGTTCTGCGTCATTGGCCCAGTTAAAACTTATGCCTCGGGGGACATGAATATGGACGATAACATCATCTACCGGCAAGAGAGAGGTGTTGGTCGTGGTAATTGTATAGGATGCTGTCTCTCCTGCGGTCACGCTGCGGGATGCCGAACTGATATCAAGATCAAGTGGCGCGGCGGATTCTCGTATTGTAACGCTTTGCTCTACCTGTTGATCCACCTCCCAGTCGCCATCATGCAGAAGCCTTGCGTCCGCGACGAGAATTTGGCCTGTTTGAAGTGCCTGACTGGAAGTCACGGCTATTTCGCGGAAAAGCGACTCACCTACAGTCATGCTGGGTAGTTCCCAAGTGACCAACTGATCCAGGGGCTGTACACCGCCATCGCTAATACTTTGTACAGTCAGGCCATCCGGTAAATTCAATTCAATTTGAGCGTTGCTTATGAAACCGGCACTGACATTCCCAATATCCAACCGATAGATGAAACTATCCCCGGCCACCAGAGGATCTTCAGAAACACTTAGCGCCATGCTTTCATCCGGATCGTTCTGAATGGCAAGCGTGTAGGAGAGTTGGACAGTATCTTCCAACGTACTGCCCGTTAAAGAAAGCGGAAGGTGAATAAGATCGCCACTCAGCAAATCGGAATCAATCGCAGCATCAATGGTGATAACTCTACTTTCACCGGCCGCTAACGTATTTAAAGTCCAACCGGCGTAAGAGGATTCCGAACAATTACTGCACCCTATATTAATATTCGGCTCAACATTGGTACTCCAGTTGAAACTCAAGCCTCGGGGTACATGAAGGTGTACAAGCACATCGTCAACGGGCAGCAGTGAAGTGTTACTAACGGTAAAGGTATACAGCATGCGTTCACCCGCGACGGCATGTCGAGCTGCACTATGAATTCGCATATTGAGGGTCGGCGCATCTTCAATAACGGTTAGTGAATGCTCTACCAGGTTATCCACTTCCAAGCCTTCATCATACATAAGTCGTGCTTCAGCATTGAGTATTTCTCCAGGCTGCAATGTCTCACTGGCAGTGACTTCTACTTCGCGAAAGAGTGCTTCACCGACGCTAATGCTCGGAACATCCCAAACGATCTGATTGGCGGTGGGCTGTAAACCGTTATTGCTTATATAGTCGACGCTGTAGCCGTCAGGCAAGTTCAGTTCAATGCGGGCGTTACTGATAAAACCAGCACTGATATTGCCGACGTCCACCCGATACCCAACCGATTCTCCTGGAATCAGAGGGTCATCGGAAATACTCAGCGCCATAATGCTTTCCGGATCATTTTGAATAGCCAGGCTATGGTTGAGCTTGATGGTATCTTTCAGAGTATTACCCGTGACACTAACCGGTAATACAATCAGGTTTCCACTTAATAGATCTGCATCGATGGCGGCATCAATTGTAATATTACGACTCTCACCAGCCTCCAAAGTTTCCAAAGTCCAGCCGGCATAAGAGCCCTCCGAACAATTACTGCAACCGGCATGAATATTCGGTTCGACATGGGTACTCCAATTAAAACTCAATCCTTCGGAAACGTGCATGTGAACGTAAGTATCATTAATGGGCAGCAATGATGGATTACTGACAGTAATGGTATAGAGCACCCGCTCGCCGGCCTGAGCTATCCGTTTTGATGTATTGATATCCAATTTCAAGGAAGGCGCATCATCTACCAGCGTCACCGCATGCTCTACCTGGTGATCGACAACCAATCCGCCGTCATGCATCAATTGAGCATTTGCAGTCAGAATCCGGCCTGCCAGCAGCGCATCGCTGACAGTCACGCTAACCTCACGAAACAGCGTTTCCCCAACTGCCATACTGGCAATATCCCAGGCTATCTGGCCGGTGTCCGGCACCGCGCCGTCATCACTAACGCTATCTACTGTGAGGCCTTCAGGAAGATTCAATTCTATTCGAGCGTTGGTAATAAAACCGTCGCTGAGGTTACCGAGATCGACACGGTATGTCATCGATTCTCCGGGCACCAAAGGATCATTCGACAATCCTAAGGCCATGCTGGCGGCTAAATCATTTTGCACGTCAATACTGCGGTTGAGATTGAGCGTGTTCTCATCGTCCGCCGTAACGGAAAAGGATAGATCCAGGCGTTCACCCGACAACAATTCGCCGGCGACCAAAGCATCCAAGGTTATTGTCCTGGACTCACCGGCATCCAATGTACCCAGACTCCATGCAGCAGTGGAGCCACCCGAACAGTTGCTGCAGCCGCTGGTAACATTCGGTTCCGACTGGTTAGCCCAGTTAAAGCTGAGCCCTTCGGGCAGCGTAGTTTGCACTGAAACATTGGAAATCGGCAGGAGTTTACTATTGCCGACATTAACCAGGATTAGAACTCTTTCGCCCGCCTTGACCAATGTTCGGTCAAAGCTGAGATTTGCTTCCAATGCCCGCTCCATTTGCGCTTGGCTGACAAAAACCTCTGCACTATCAGTGGAGCTAGCTCCCGCAGAATCCGTAACGGTTAACGAAAACGCATAAGTTCCCGCACTGACGGCCGTGAAGGAAGGATTACTCAACTCGGTTGATGACAAAGTAACTTCCGGACCGGCTGTCTGCTCCCACAAGAAGCTTAGCTGCCCCTCCACATCCAGCCCGCTTCCGGAAAGCTGAACCAGCTCACCAGTCAAAAGACCGGTTTGGTCCGCACCTGCGTTTGCAACCGGCGGACACTGCGCATAGGCCGAGGTACTGTCCAATTCAGCAATGATGGTTTCCACCAGATCCGCACTATAAATATCAGGGTTGTTCGTGTAGCACTCTGCCACCGTGAGTTTGTTCGATAGGATATTCTCATCTTCTTCAGAAGAAACACCGTTAATGTAGGCAAGGATCAAAACTTCAGGTAATACACTGCCGGAATCTAATTCTCCTACCCAATATTCCAGTCCCGCCTGGTCCGGTTCCCTATTGAGCAGGTTTTGATAAACCTTGATGGCGAACTCGGTGTTTGTAAGCTGTCCATAGTTTTCCAAGTACTCGGGTTGTTCGTTGACAATATTTATCCGAATCTGGTCAACGGTAATTCTTCCTTGATCGACTTCCCCGGTCCAATAGGCCAAGCCTGCAGCATCTGCTGCGCGGCCCAGATAGCCGATATAAAGCTGCTGAATTTCTTGTGAAGTGGTGAGATTTGCAAAACAGACGCCGGAAACCGTCTGCATACAAAGTATTATGGCTGGTAATAGTTTTCGCATGGTGGAGATAGATTCCTTTTTAGTTATTGAAATCGGGTTTTAAATGACTTCGCTAAGTAAGTTCAAACACCAAAATATGATTATTCGCCGGCATCGCGATATCCTGCTTCATTCGCCAGCCACTATCGGCGGCGACTTTACATACGACGCTTTGGTCTCGAATACCAAAAGCGGGATTGCGTTCCTTGAGCCATGCATCCAGTGCGGCATTTCCATCGCTGGTAAATTCTCCGTGCAGATTGAACGGTCCATAAATCACGGCAACCGCGTTTGATGACGTGACTTCTCGCAGATGGGCAAATAGTGCGACGACTTGCGCCCAAGGCATGAAATGTAAAGTGTTCGCAGTAAACACCGCCTCAAACACCCCTATCTCCGGCCAAGGCAAACTGGCCACATCCAATACCTTGGCGGGCTTAAAATTATTTACCTTGATATGCTCGCGCCAACGTTCTATTCCTGGTATACAATCGGGTAAATCCGTGGGTTGCCAGGTAAGATTCGGCATTTTTTCAGAAAAATAGGCGGCATGTTGGCCCGTACCACTGCCGATTTCCAGAACCGTTTTTGTATCGGCAAAGACTTCCAGCAAAACGCCTAGAATTGCGTGCTGGTTTCGTAAACAAGAAGGGGCAACGGGTAAATCGGAAGGCATGGCGGGCATAATTTAGCTCTGATCGAGTTGTTGTTATTGAGCTGGAGATACTAACTATAAATCAGAACGCTTAATTGGCAACCAGTTTTTTTCACCTACAAGGATAAACAGTTTTTATGTCCGATCTGCAGTATCACTCCGACATTTATATTTCCTGGGATGCACTGCAGCGCCATTCCAGACGTTTGGCGGCAAGTCTTTTACACAAGGACGACTGGAAAGGCATTATTGCCATTGCCCGGGGAGGTATGATCCCAGCTGCCATCATTGCCAGAGAACTCAACATCAGGCAGGTCGATACCATTTGCGTGGCCAGCTATGAAGGTCAATCCCAAAGTGATTCGGTAACCCTATTGAATGCACTGCATATTGATCATGACGGCGAAGGGTACTTATTGATCGATGACCTGGTGGATACCGGACGCACCGCAAAATTCGTCCGGGAACTATTACCAAAAGCGTATTTTGCAACCCTTTATGCCAAACCGGAAGGCCGCGAGCGCGTTGACGAATGTATTAAGGAAGTGCCGCAGGACACCTGGATTCGGTTTCCCTGGGATACCGATCTCAGTTTCGTCCCGCCTCTTTCCGAACGCATTAGCAAACCATAAGATTTGAATACTCGTATCTCGAATTCTACTACTCATTCAGGAAAGACCAATGTCCACGAAAATTCTTTGCTTTGCCGGTAGCCTCCGTAAGGATTCCTTTAATAAAAAGCTCTGCCATGCCGCTGCCCAAAAGGCAGCCAGCCTAGGCGCTTCTATTACCGAAATCGACTTGGCGGACTACCCTTTACCCATCTACGACGGAGACCTGGAAAAGGCATCCGGCATGCCTGAAAACGCCCGCAAGTTGAAGGCTATGTTTGCAGAACATCAAGGATTTATTATTGCCAGCCCCGAGTACAATGCCGGCATTACCGCGGTGTTGAAAAACACGTTGGACTGGCTTTCCAGACCCGACGACAGCGAGCATAAACCTTTCCAGGATAAATGGGTCGCATTGCTGGCTGCATCACCAGGGGCGTTGGGGGGAATAAGAGCTTTACCCAATGTCAGGTTTATACTCGAAGGATTGGGCTGCATCGTCATCCCGGACCAATTGGCGCTTAATAAAGCCCACGAAGCCTTCGATGCCTCGGGAGAACTCGTCTCGGAGCAACAGCAACAACGACTTGAAAAAGTAGTACGGAGGCTCCTGCACTTTTCGGCGCGATAGGAGGATACCCTACTTGAAGACGGTCTTTTCAGAATTGACGTCAACATATTAGCTATTTGCTTAAGGAAAGCGGGGGACATCGGGAAATCATTAACAAGTATGTAATTGGTCGGCCGTGAAAAACCCGCGAAGCCCTTGAACTTCGGGGCTTCTTCTTTGTGAATAAAACCTCCAAATTGCAAGGTTGCCTCGGTATAGTGGTGAAAAGCTTGCAATTTCGGAGACAACATAATGAAAGGCAAGACGCCTAATACGCCATCTGATGACCTATTTCGCTCCCGCCTTGACCAGATCATCAACCTCCGACATGAGCTAGCTCAGCTCGCTGATCGAATCGACTGGGGCCATTTAGATAGCCAACTAGATCCGTTTTATGCCAAGGCGGGTCGACCCGCTATTCCCCATCGATTGATGATTGGATTGCATCTACTGAAACAGATTTATCAATTGTC
>JANQMN010000131.1 GCA_028280065.1 Hahella sp. | reverse complement strand
AGTGCAACGAAATTTTACCAAGTCAGCGACTGCCTTTTCTATATGAATCAATGAATTATGTTATCTTTACCTCTGTTTTTGAACTCCGAAACTTGAGTTGTAATAATCCTGGTGGTAGTCCTCTGCCGGCCAGAACTTGGACTCTGCACTGATTTCAGTGTAAATTCTTTCTCCAAGCTGGTTTTGAACTTGTTTCTTGCTCGCTACAGCCATTTCCTTCTGTTCCTCGTCAAGGGTGAATATCCCTGTCCGGTACTGGCTGCCGATATCGCAAAACTGCCGGTTCTTGACCAAAGGATCAATAGTGCGCCAAAAATAGGTTAGTAGCTGAGCGTAGGATACCTGGGTGTTGTCGAAGCTGATTTTTACCGCTTCCGTATGACCCGTTTGGCCCGCTGACACCTGCTTGTAGGAAGGATTTTCGACATGGCCATCGATATAGCCGGAAACCGCAGACAATACGCCGGGAACTTTTTCAAAGTCCGCTTCAGTACACCAGAAACAACCGCCGGCGAAGATCGCTTGTTCCGTTTCGGCAAGGGAGGACGCACTAACGATTAATAGCGCGAATGCGGTAGCTATTTTAGTTAAATTTGGATGTTTCACTTTCTCAATCCTGAATTAGAAATCTCGTACAGGATATGACAGTAGTAATAGAAAAAAATTCCCGAAATTACCAATCGATAATGGTGTTCAGTATCGGGTGGGCGGCTCTTAACACAACTCGATATCTTCCGGGAGCCACCCTCCCATTTCCTTCCAGCGATTGACAATGCCGCAAAACAACTCCGCTGTCTTCACGGTGTCGTATTCAGCAGAATGCGCCGAATTGTTATCAAAATCAATTCCGGCTATTTGGCAGGCCCGGGAAAGCACCGTGTGGCCATAGGCCAATGCGGCCAATGTTGCGGTGTCAAAGGTTGAAAAAGGATGAAAGGGGTTGCGTTTGATGTCCTGCCTGTCAGCGGCGGCAAACAGAAAAGAATGATCGAACGTCGCATTATGGCCCACCAGAATAGCGCGGTTACAGCCGTGTGATTTGACGGCCTTGCGAATTGACCGAAACAACTCCGTGAGAGCGTCATTCTCTGATTTCGCGTTTCGAAGCGGGCTGTAGGGATCAATGCCGGTAAACTCCAACGACGAGGCTTCGATATTGGCGCCTTCGAAGGGTTCGATATTGAAGCTTTTCGGCTCTTCAGGGTAAAGCAAGCCCTGGGCATCCATGTTGATTATGGCGGCGGAAACTTCCAGCAGCGCATCTGTTTTGGCATTGAAGCCTGCCGTTTCAACATCAATGACTACGGGAAGAAAGCCCCGAAACCGCAATGCTAATTGTGACTTTGCCTTTTTCTTCTGTTCTGACACCAGACTTCTACTTAATTAATCCGCTAATATTCATCAGGCCGGCGTTAAGGCCCGTCCTTGTGGTTTGGCCTGTTGCCGGTCGGTTAGCCAAGTTTTGTCTGCCATTGCAAGGTTTCATCGGCCCGGAATGGGATGATCCGGCTATCTTCGAAAGGTAGGCTCGCCTCAATGGTGTATGGACTCTTTATAAGGTGGATTTTTCCGGTATTGACCGGTAATCCATAAAACTCCGGGCCATAACGACTAGCAAAGTCTTCCAGCTTATTCAGTGCGCCCACCGCCTCAAAAGCTTCCGCGTACAATCCCATGGCGTTTGGCGCGGTAAAGCAACCGGCGCATCCGCAGGCCGATTCTTTATCGCCCTGGGCGTGGGGCGCAGAGTCGGTTCCCAGAAAAAACTTTGCAGAACCGGAAGCAGCCGCGTCCAAGAGAGCCGTTTGGTGTATTTGGCGTTTTAGGATAGGTAAACAGTAGTAATGTGGTCGTATGCCTCCCACCAGCATATGGTTGCGATTGTAAAGTAGATGATGGGCGGTAATAGTGGCGGCGACATTGGCGTCGGCGCTTCGGACAAACTCCACAGCATCCTTGGTGGTAATATGTTCAAGGACGATTTTCAGGCGGGGAAACTTTGCCGCTAAAGGCTTTAGAATGCTGTCAATGAATACCGCTTCCCGGTCAAAAATGTCCACATGATCCTGTACCACTTCGCCATGGATAAGTAAGGGTACTGCGCAGGCTTGCATAGCTTCCAATACAGGCTCAAGTTTACCGATATCGGTGACACCGGCATCGGAATTGGTCGTGGCGCCGGCCGGATACAGCTTGCAGGCATATACGCAGGGAGACCGGCTGACCTCCTCAATATCCGCCGGCGAGGTATTGTCAGTGAGGTACAATGTCATTAACGGATCGAATGCCAGGCCGTCCGGCACTTGAGCAAGGATTCGTTCTCTATAAGCGGTAGCCTGAGATACATTCGTCACCGGTGGCGCCAGATTGGGCATAATAATTGCTCGTTTAAAGACCCTGGCGCTTGCCGGTACCGTGGTCGCGAGGGCGGCGTTATCGCGAAGATGTAGGTGCCAGTCATCCGGTTGAATTATTGTTAACTGCTCAGGCATAACTGTCCTTAAGAGTTTTGCAGAGAATTGGAAAAGAACGGCAGTATAGCAGAATACGGGTAAAATCTATGGTTAATAAAAGCCCTTGCTTTAGAAACTTGCGAAGATGCCGATAAAAGCAGATATACGAATACCTGCTGATCAGAAATGAAAACAATCAGATTTCGAAGTGTTAAAGGCAATATCAAGTTCTTAACAGCGCTTACCTGCTTAATAGCGTTAGGCTGGATGTCCCCTGTTTCGGGCATGACCTATAGCGCCGGAATCGAAAGAAGCCAATGGTATCTGTCCTCCTCGATATTTGAATGCGCCCTGACCCATACTATACCCGATTATGGCCGAGCCACTTTTTACCATGAGGCCGGCGAATCGCTGAAGTTCTTTCTCGATACCGCGCGTAATCCCATGCGTACCGGGCAGGCCGCACTCGTGATCGAAGCGCCCAAGTGGCGACCGGGAAATTCGATCCGCGACTTGGGGTTTGTTGCCGTGTCTGAACAGACCAGACCGGTTACGGTTGAAAACCGGCGGGCGACCCAGATGATGGAAAGCCTGCTCCAGGGCATGCTGCCGACCTTTACCCGCCGGGCTAAATTCAACAACGAAACCGTGCGGGTTGAAGTATCCTCGATAAACTTCAAAGGATTTTATGAAGATTACCTGACCTGTGTCGCCAGTCTTTTACCGGTGAACTTTCGGCAGGTCGAACGTAGCCTGGTATTCTTCAAAGTCGATGAATCCACTCTCTCCACGGATGACAAAAAGACCTTGGACCAGGTTATTCTGTATGCCAAAGCGGATCCTTCGGTAACGGCGATATTTGTCGATGGGCACACCGATGTCACCGGCCGCCGAATTTACAATAGGCGCTTATCCAAAAGGCGCGCGGAGGCAGTCACCGACTATTTGGTACGGCAGGGAATTCCAGGGGAGATAATCACCACCCGTTATCACGGGGAGCGTTATCCCGTTGTGAAGGCCGAGAGCAAGAGTGGACATGCGCGCAACCGCCGCGCCACCGTGCGCCTGGATCGCGGTGGCACCCCGCTGGAGGAGGAAGAGGAGCTGGATTTGGAAGTGCTTTCAGAAGGATTGAATTAGTTCCGGAGTACTAGTGTAATGTCCCATATAGATAACCCATTAAGCGAGTCGCTTAATGGGCTATCTATATGGGACATTACACTAGCGGTGGTTGTTATCCCAACAAGGCGCTAGAATGGCGCCTTTGTGATTTAAGGGAGCCTACCAAATGTCAGAAATAAAAAAGGTGGTTTTAGCCTATTCCGGTGGCCTGGATACCTCGGTCATCGTGAAGTGGTTGCAGGAAACTTACCAGTGCGAAGTGGTGACTTTTACGGCTGATATCGGGCAGGGAGAGGAAGTTGAGCCGGCCAGGGCAAAAGCCGAAGCGCTGGGAGTTGAAGAAATTTTCATTGACGATTTGCAGGAAGAATTTGTCCGCGATTTTGTGTTCCCCATTTTCCGGGCAAATACCGTCTATGAAGGGGAATATTTGCTCGGCACCTCTATTGCCAGACCGCTCATTGCAAAACGCCTGATTGAAATTGCCAATGCCACGGGAGCAGACGCGATTTCCCATGGAGCGACTGGCAAAGGGAATGACCAGGTGCGTTTTGAGTTGGGCGCCTATGCATTGAAACCCGGTATTAAGGTAATCGCGCCCTGGCGTGAGTGGGACCTGTCATCCCGGGAAACACTGTTGGCCTATTGTGACAGGCACGGCATTCCGGTCGAAAAGAAAAAAGGCAAATCTCCATATTCGATGGATGCCAATCTGCTCCATATTTCCTATGAAGGCGGCATCCTGGAAGATCCTTGGGCAGAACCGGAAGAGGATATGTGGCGCTGGTCGGTGGCGCCGGAGTCTGCTCCAGACCAGCCTACCAATCTTGAGCTTACCTATGCAAAAGGGGATATCGTCGCTATCAACGGCGAAGCTATGGCTCCACACTTAGTACTGGCAACTTTGAACAAGATCGCCGGCGAAAACGGCGTAGGGCGGCTTGATATTGTCGAAAACCGTTATGTCGGCATGAAATCCAGAGGATGTTATGAAACTCCCGGCGGGACGGTTATGCTGCGTGCCCATCGGGCAATCGAGTCACTGACTCTCGACAAGGAATTGGCACACCTTAAAGACAGCCTGATGCCGAAATATGCGGAGCTGATTTACAATGGCTATTGGTGGTCGCCGGAGCGTCTGGCATTGCAAAAGTTGATTGATGAATCCCAAGAGCCGGTTAACGGCGTTGTGCGTGTCAAACTGTATAAGGGTAATGTTACCGTGACCGGACGAAAATCGGATCAGAGCCTGTTTGACGAAGGTATCGCTACGTTTGAAGACGATGGTGGTGTTTATAACCAAAGAGACGCCGAAGGCTTCATCAAGCTCAATGCCTTGCGGTTGAGAATTGCCGCGGACAAAGGGCGAAGCATGAAGTAGGATCGGTACTACTTCTATTCCCCGGCCGCCTGCAAAGGCGGCTTCCTTGACTTCTTCTTCAATAAAATTTTTTCTCGGGTTCGCGTTTTTCTGAACGGCTATACTTAGGGACGAACAGGGGGTACTGGGTTATCCCTTGAAATTCGGAGGCAATGCCCGTTGTCGTGTCGCGTTCTTTTATTTTGTTTATGCCTGATAGGAAGCAGTTTAGGCAGCCAAGCCGCAGAGTCGTTGCGCATATCTTTTGGTAATGCGCTGCCACCCTGGGTAATACCGGATGCCGGACGCGGGATTCTGGTAGATATTTTAAAAGAAACGCTGGAGTCGGAGGGTTACAAAATCCTGCCGCAATATGATCCCTATGCACGCCGAATCTTTTCCTTTCGGTCCGGAAAAGTCGACATCACTATCGATATGAATCAACAGGTGATCGCTCGGGAAAAGCTTGAAGGATACCTGTCTGATATTGTTTATGCCTATGAAAACTATGCTTATTCGTTAAAAGATAACGGCTTCAAATTTACCAGAATCAGCGATCTGCGGCAGCATAGTGTTCTTGCCTGGCAAGGAGCAAAATATGTCCTCGGGGCGGAATATGCGGAAATGGTTGCGGCCAACCCGACCTATTCGGAACACTCCAACCAGGAACTGCAAATTAAGATGCTGTTTGCGAAGCGCTTGGACGTGATTCAACTGGATAAGGAAATCTTCAAATATTTTCGTAAGAAAGTGGGAGCCGAAGGCAAGATTAACACCCAACAAGCTGTTGATAGTTTTGCGCTCTTTGGACAAAACCGCTGCGGATTCATTTTTCAGGATAGAGCGGTAAGAGATATCTTTAATCAACGCTTTGCGGAATTGCAAAGCGTTGGCAGGATAGCGGAAATCTATGAAAGGTATGTGGGGAGCAGCGATTTCTCCCGCTAATCGCCGTTGTCAGTTATCTGCCGTTGCCTGTTTGATAACATAGCGAAGCGCACTTTCAATGGGAACAGGCAAGCCCAGGGGTTTTGCATAGCCTTTTGCGAGATCCTGTTTCACTAAATGGGTTTCCCTTTCAAAAAGCTTTTGTCCTTCCCAATTTACAAATACCCGTTTGTCCAAAGGCTCAAAGTGATACACATATTTGCACATTAATATCTGCTCATCGACGATGTATGCGACCAGCTGGCCGGGTTCAAGCAATTTAGCTTCGGCGTTTGGTGTAAAGGGTGCCGGCGTACTGTGCTCATGACCGATGATTTGCTTCTGCCGATAACTTTCTTTGGTTTCCGCTTTGATTTTGTCGAGCAGATATTGGATTGTATTTGTTTCGGATAAGTCTTCATCCCGAAGGCTGGAGCCGTCTTTCCCCGCGACGATCAGGGTTTGGATTTCGTTCAATTGCTTGATGATTAAGGATTGAACATCCAAAGGAATGCGGTGTTTCTTGCAGAATTCACTCAATTTGCCGAGCAATTTGGGAAGGCCGCTCAGAATTTTGTGCTTGTTGTCTTCTGTTGCCGCCGCTTGGGTAGCAAACATCAGGGCGTAGAAAACCTTTGTAGTCAATCGCCAATCTTCGCTTCCGGCACCGCCGTTTAAATAGCTTTCCGCCAAGATATGGCGTAGGGCGGAGTGCAGTAGCTTATGAAAGGTCAATAAGTGTGCAAGCGTTTTATAGCGCGTCTGAATAAACGCATCAGCGGTTTTGAACGCCAGAAACCGTTGCTGCTGTTTGTAAAGCGTTTGCAGCGTGGCTTTTTCCTCGGTTAGCGAGGTGTGTTGCTCCACTTCGATAAAGGCAAGCAGTTCATAGCGGATTTTCTCCAGTCCAGGCCCTTCTCCGGCACCGGCTTCGTAGATCTCTCGAACAGTCCGAAACAGGTGCTTGATGATGCGTTTGTCCATCGGGTTCAGGCCGTAACACAGGTATGTCAATCCGTCAAAGAGAGACTTTGCTGGGTGCATAACATTGTTGAGAAAACCGGCATCCGTGATGGCCATGCGGGTAAATGCCACGCGCAGGGAGTTCAAATATCGCGCTACCGAAGGATGAAACATCTCACAGATGAGATTCAGCGCATGATTTACCAAGCGCATGATGTTCTCATGTTGAGGATTAATCACCCATAGTTCATGTTCGTTCGTGCGGCTTGCCAGGTATTGGCGTAGTTTTGTTACCCAGTCGGTCTCGTCTCTCAGCATCTCCAATTGGATGGCGGCCAGCACTTGGTTCAACTGTTTGGCCGATACCGAAATAAGGGTCCGGTCATCATCTGCCTGAATTTCGGAAAGCGCAAAGCTGGCGTCAATCTCGGAGACAATTCCCTCATCGAATCGCACCCGATGGGGAACCTGGTTGTTTTCGAGCCAGTCGGCAAGATTAAGGGGGCCGGACTGCTTGGCACCAACCGAGATTTCCTCCTCCAGTTGCGGAATGGAATCCTCATCCGCCAAGGATTCGCCCGTGCTTTCGGTTTCCACTTGCTCGTCAAGACCGCGCCGGCGATACTTTGCTTCCGGCGCGGTGGAAACGAATCCCAGATCAACGGGGTGTGAGCTCAGGGTTTTAATGTTATAGGAGTTGGTTTTTGAACGCTGCATCGCCAGTTCAATGCTATATGCCTGAAACAGATCGATGATTTCTTTGTATAAAGGCGCGAGGGTGTCAAAGAGCTCTTCTTTGAATGTTTGATAAATGACGCTGCGCGCCACGGTGGCAAATCGGCCTTCATGCAGCGTGCTCTGTAGCCAGTCGCCAAGGCGGGACGGAGCCAATGGGTGGGCGAATTTGTCGACCTCGGGAACAGAGAAGATTCTGGCAAAACCGCTGGCAATCGGGATCAATAAGTGTTCGCAACTTCGTTGTGATTCGGCTACTACCGTTTGAATATCAATCCGCTCTTGCAGGGTGTCATCGTCGACCAGGCTTAGGTGGGAGAGATCCAAGCTGGTTACGGGTGCAGGTTTACTTTGCGTTGCTTGCAGATTGGTCGGACGAAAGCTGTTGCAACCGTTCTCCAGCAGGCTAAGAAACTCGTCCGAAATTGCCTTCCGTTTCGCCGTTAGCGTTTCAATTGCCAGGATGCAGTCTTCCTTGATCCGCATATCGCTGGAACAGCGGGCTTCGTTGAATAACTGCGGCTCCAATGCATCCAGTGCCTTGGTAAAACGGGATTTTATGCCGTCAATAAAGAGTGCTATCACTTCTTGCATCACTTTGGATGATGCATTATCTGGATTCTGGTTTTTGCTCATTGGCCCGGCATAATAAGACGGTCGCTTCAATTAATCAAAAGGTTGTAAAACTGGCAAAGCGTGATACCTGTTAAATTACAGTATAGCAAGGTGCTTATGTGGGTAAATGCAGGATTTCTAAATGCTTTTTAATCGCCAGGCAATAAAAAACCCGCCGTAGCGGGTTTTTTTAACACAAGATCGTTTTTATAGATTCAACTGTTGGTTAGTCCGCGCATTGAATTGCGCTTCAGCTTCCAGCGTCGAACATGGATTTGCATCTGATCCACCGATGCCGATGGAGGCGCATATCAGATCTCTAGGCACGCCTGCCGAGGCCGCTGCCGCGTCCAATCCGGTATCGACACTGTCCGGGATGGCGCCACCCAGTTGCGCACCGTCAGCCAGCTCACCGCCCGCGCTGAAGAACGCAATGGACTGGGTTAATCCTTCGATAAAGGCTACGGTGCGCCTTGTTTCTTCTGCCGCTGCACCGTCACCATAGAGCTGTTCTTCTCCGCTTTGCAGAATAGGCAGGACATACATGCCATGTGAACCGAAGCTTAAGCGACTCAGAATTGTATCAGGTGAGGCCAAGTCCACCGGGGCCGATGCCATTACGTCCACGGCACCCATGTTTTCGGCTAACTTCTCCGTACCCGACAATAGCGTCGGCAGTGCGGTGCCGAATTGCGTGGTCAACTGAGTCGTCTCGGTTTCAATCGGATTGACATTGTCGCTGGCGAACCCGAGTTGCGGGTTCCCGTTGGCGTCAGGGCGACCGGCGATTTCAATCATCAACACCCCGGTGTCATCTGCAGACGTTTGAAAACGGCTGTACGAGGAGCTGTAGTAGCTTGGACTCGTGAAGGCATGATCGGCGAAGTTGATGGACGTATTCAGATTGTCGGCAAAATTGATCGGATCAACCGCATCCAAAGCAGCTTGGAAGAAGTTCAGGAAGGCTTCATAGCTGGAAGAACCCTGGCTGATTCCTGCGCCCGCCAAACCGCCAACCACGGTTGGTGCGAAGGCAGGCGAGTTTTCCAACATTCGCACAACGCCGGTTGCCGGGGTCAGCAATGAAGCGCTGGTGATGTTGCCCACCGGCGACATGTTGGCAATCGCCACGAACGTCGCACCGGTGTAGGTACCCAAAGAGTGTCCCATGAAGGAAACATTGTCTGCATCCAGATCGGGCACGCTGTCACCATTCAGGTCGATCGTGCTTAGGGTTTCCCGCAGATTTAACAGATCAACCACGCCTTGGCGATTGATGTCGCGGGAGTTGAGGAAACCTAATAGGTTGATATAGAGGCTGCCGGAACTTCCGAACGCGGCGGACTCGTCAAAGTTCATCGGCACCGCATTCAATGAGGCATCCGCGGTAAAGCCAAAATGGCGTTCGTGATCGGTTCTGGCAATGCCCGGTATGGTGCTGCCCGAGTTCGCGACCGCCCCCTCAAAGGACTTCAGGGCCACGATTGCGGCATCCAGCGAGGGATCGCCACTACTGGCGGTTCCGGAGATTACACCGTCGATAATGCCTTGGGCGATTTCCGGATCTTCGATCATCGCTGCCGCCATGACGAATCCAAGCGTGATGGTGCCGTCCGCAACCGCCTGATTGTTGGCTTCACCTGGGGCCAGATTCGGTGGCAAGCCATTTTCCTGGCCGATCCCTAGCAGCGTTTCCGCAAGGCCGAGCTTCTCTTCGGTAGAGACTGGAGAAACTCCGTGTACTACCTGATCGATCGCGATAGTTGCGAAACAGCGTTCCGCCATCACGCCGCCGACAGATAGCGCCGCACTCCGATCCGTGGTGATCCCATGTTGGAAAATAACCGTTGGGTAAGGCATCGGGCAGTTAGCGTCGGGGTAAATGGCAAGCCAGGGAATCGTAAGGTCATTGATGCCCTCGGCCGTGGTGTCGCCATCAGACTGGGCCGGGAACGGGAAGATATAGTTAACGACATCCGATGCGCCGGTTCCTTGCGGCAATGCCAGCCCGATACTGGCAAATGCGCTATTCATGGCCCCGGCCAATGTTGTATCCGCTTTCCATGATGATCCGGTAATGGCGTCTCCCGAACCGGGAATGCCCAGGTAGTAGGGGACATCGATGGTGCCTTGAGCCACCAGCGGCGTGATAGTTGCAGAAGTCAGCACGGCGCTGGCCGGTGCCGATACGAACGCCAGCGGAGTATTGCGTGAGGTAACCGCGACATTGCGAGCTTCCGGTGTGGGTAGAAGATCGGCAAAACCGCCCTGACTGCTTGGCGCAGTGGCAAGGACTGTCGATAGGCAGGCAATCGCTGTTTCGCCAGTTAAACCCTGGCACCCATTGGGTGGCGGAAAGGCGAATACCGGCCCGAGTGCGGCAGCGATTTCATCGCTTGGGAAGCCGGCAACGGCGGCATCTGCGGCAAACTCGTTGTCAAAGTAATCGACAGCGCCGTCTCCGGTTAAGTCGGAAGTCACCGTGCCGACAGCCGACAATCTGACAAAGGTGGTCAGTTGATCGATAAACCATTCGGTCGGATTGGCTATGTACTCCAGCACCTTTTCATCGCCGGAGGTCGTAAACGAGTAGCTCAGTGCAATATTGTTTACGCTCAGATCAGCCTCGTCAGGACGCCCGGCATTAGTAAGATTGGCGAGATAAGTGCCGCCAATGCTTTCCCAAAACAGGTTAACCAGCGATCGTAGGGCACCAAGTGTGGGAGAGGCCAAAGGCAGTTCTTCATTGGTCAGGTTGTAATAAGATGGTGATTGAACAATGGGTCTGCCTTGGGTATCCAATATGCCGTCAGTGAGCATTACCACATAACGGGTTTTCGGCTTCAGGGGTTTGGTCGGCGTAATCCGTAATGTCCAAACGCCGCCCAGATTAAGCTGGGTTGCCTCAAAAGAAGGGTTGCTTAGCTCCTGAAAAAGCTGCAAACCGGCTGCCGGCGCCAGCGGACTCTCGGGGTTGGCCGCATTTTGTGCTGCCAGTGCTATCGGAATGGTCGGCGTTTCCTGCGCAAGCAAGCCTTGCAGTGGGTCACCACTGGCATAGTCCAGTTCTATGACGAAAACGGTCTGTTCCGGATTAGGCACGATACTAGTGCCAAAAGGCATAAATGCGCGGGCGTCAATTGTGCCGGGATCGACTTCGCCGGATAGAGGGATATCAATTGGTGCGACGGTGGAAGCGCCGCTCAATGAACCCAGTGCGACTAAAACCGGATTGGTTTCTCCGGGGGCAGCATCCGAAAACGTGCCGTCGCCTGCAGTGCTGTCAAAGATGAAATCGTTAGGAACCGGTACCTGACTCAGTGCAGGATTAAACACCGGATATATTCTTCCGTCGGCAGTCAAAGCTTCAAATTCATCCGCCACACCACCGACATATTCGTTTCTTGAGCCCTTATTGGGTTCGCCATCGTTATCACTGCAGCCTGAAAGTGCGAGGAATGACGCGACTGTCATACTCAAAAAGGTTTTCTTGAACATAAGATAGGACCTTCTTTCCTTTTATTATTGCTTTATGTGTAGTTTTTTGGGACGTCAACCGATTCGGACACCCGGCTAATTCAAAACTGTAACAAGCATAGGCCAGTTTTCTCTGACGAGAAAGAATTAACCCACAAACTTACGTGAATATTTATCCTGTGCCTCAAAAATTACGCGATTTATCTGAATCTTCAGTAGTTTAGTTCAAAAAATGGAAGTTGTGACGGTCATTCATAGATTTCTTATCAGTTTGCCTGCGCCTAACGTGACTTCCAATACAGGAGCAGTTCTGAAACCGGACAAATTAGGCTACAATCTGGCCCCTTACTATTTCTTCCGCAAGGCTTCCGTCGGTCAATAAATAAAAAAGGTGCACCAATGGCAACACTCATTCGGCAACAGGATTTTATTGAAAGTGTTTTTGACGCGCTTCAGTTTATCTCCTACTACCACCCCGTGGATTTCATCAAGGCGGTTCATGAGGCTTACGAGCGGGAGCAGTCCGTTGCCGCCAAGGACGCATTGGCGCAGATCCTGATTAATTCCCGCATGTGCGCGGAAGGCCATCGGCCTATCTGTCAGGACACCGGGATTGTGACGGTATTTGTCGAAGTGGGGATGGAGGTCCGCTGGGATGCTGAACTGAGTGTCGAGGAAATGGTCAACGCAGGGGTTCGCAAGGCCTACCAGCACCCGGACAATGTGCTCCGCGCCTCAATCCTGGCAGATCCCGACGGAGCCCGAAAGAATACCGGAGACAATACGCCTGCGGTGATTCATATGAAGCTGGTGCCGGGGGCAAAGGTCGAAGTGCATGTGGCCGCCAAAGGAGGCGGTTCCGAGGCCAAGACCAAATTTGCCATGTTGAATCCTTCGGACTCGGTGGTCGATTGGGTGTTGGAGCAAGTGCCGAAAATGGGGGCTGGCTGGTGTCCGCCCGGAATGTTGGGAATCGGCATCGGCGGGACGGCGGAAAAGGCCATGCAGCTTGCCAAAGAAGCCTTGCTGGACCCCATCGATATTCATGATCTGCGGACAAAAGGTGCATCGACACGGGCCGAAATCCTGCGTCTTGAACTATTCGAAAAGGTCAACAAGTTGGGCATCGGGGCGCAAGGGCTGGGCGGGCTGACCACCGTGCTGGACGTGAAAGTAAAGGATTATCCGACCCATGCCGCCAACAAGCCGGTGGCGATTATCCCCAACTGCGCCGCCACCCGTCATGCCCACTTTACCTTGGATGGTTCGGGTCCCGCTTTGCAGACAGCACCGGACCTGGCGGATTGGCCTGAAATTACCAGGGAAGTCTCCGCCAGCGTTAAGCGTGTTGACTTGAATACGGTCAGTAAAGAAGACGTATTAGGCTGGCAACCCGGCGATACGCTTTTACTGTCGGGCAAGATGCTCACTGGTCGCGACGCAGCCCATAAGAAAATGGTCGATTTGATTGCCAAGGGCGAGCAACTGCCTGTCGATTTGTCCGGTCGCTTTATTTATTATGTCGGCCCGGTTGATCCGGTCAGGGAAGAAGTCGTCGGTCCGGCCGGTCCGACCACGGCGACGCGAATGGATAAGTTTACCCGCACCATGTTGGAAAAAACAGGATTGCTCGGCATGATTGGCAAGGCGGAACGCGGGCCGCTGGCGATTGAGGCGATTCGTGATCATCAGGCGGTTTACCTGATGGCGGTCGGCGGCGCCGCCTATTTAGTGTCCAAGGCCATTAAACACGCCGAAGTGGTGGCTTTTCCCGAACTCGGTATGGAAGCAATCTACGAGTTTGATGTGCAGGATATGCCGGTTACCGTCGCCGTCGATTCTGCCGGAACGTCGGTCCACCAAACCGGTCCGGCGGAATGGCGCGACAGGATCGAAGAACAAGCGATAAATATAATGCCTTAATCTCAATCAGGAGGTCGACAATGACTGCTGAAATACCAAGTTGCGAAGCCTGTAGGCCAGATGCGCCAAAGCTGACGGAGGAAGAAGCGGAACGTTATCTCAGCCAGTTGAGCGGCTGGCAGCTAGTTACTCGCGATGCTATCCCGATGCTTGAGAAACGCTATGGCTTCTCTGATTTCAAGCAAGCTTTAGCGTTTACCAATAGTGTAGGGGGAATTGCCGAGGAAGTCGGCCATCATCCGGAACTGTTCACCGAATGGGGGGCGGTGACCGTGCGCTGGTGGAGCCACAAAATCAAGGGTCTCCATGAGCTGGATTTCGCCATGGCGAAACGTTGTGACAATGTTTAAACCAAATTTGATGAATTAGCAGTACTGGAACCGATAAACAATGGAAAGAACCTATCGATTGGTCATCGCCTGCCCTGACCGGGTTGGCATCGTGGCCAAAGTCACCACCTTTTTGGCAACCTACAATGGTTGGATAACCGAAGCCAGCCATCATGCGGACCCGGCAAATGGCTGGTTCTACATGCGCAATGAAATCCGCGCCAGTTCCCTGCCCTTCGATTTGGATTCTTTCCGCATAGCCTTTGAACCGATCGCCAACGAGTTCGAAATGCGCTGGCATATTGCCGACTCAGCCAAGACCAAAAAAATTGTGTTGATGGCGAGTAAGGAGTCCCATTGCCTGGCCGATCTGCTGCATCGGTATCACACCGGAGAGCTGGATGGCGAAATTGTCGCGGTAATTGCCAACCACGACGATTTGCGGCGCATGGTCGAATGGCATTCCATTCCGTATCACCTGGTAAAAGTGGATTCAAAGGATAAAGCGCCGGCGTTTGCGGAAGTGGAGTCACTGATCGATCAATATGACGCCGATGTAGTGGTTCTTGCCCGCTACATGCAAATTCTGCCGTCTGGATTGTGTGCTAAGTATGAAGGTAAGATCATCAATATCCATCATAGCTTTCTGCCGTCATTTGCCGGCGCAAAACCCTACCATCAGGCATACAAGCGCGGGGTAAAACTGATTGGCGCGACCTGCCATTACGTTACCGAAGATTTGGATGAAGGTCCGATCATCGAACAGGATGTCCGGCGGATTAATCATAGCGATACCATCGAAGACATGGTGCGTCTGGGGCGGGATGTCGAACGCCAGGTGCTTTCCCGTGGCCTGCTTTATCACTTGCAGGACCGGGTTATCGTGCATGAGAACAAAACCATTGTTTTTGAATAGAACTTTACTGGAAACCGTGTCACTAAAATTGGCTGGCAAGAATGCAGCGATGAGCGTATGTTTATAAAACATTGCTGGGTTACGGCAAAATACCAAAAGTGAAAGGACAGGAGAGGGTGTCCATGCTTAGATCAGTTAAAGTTCGCGATTATATGGTGACTAACTTAATTGTGTTTCATCCGGACACCGACCTTTTTGCGGCAATTGACGAATTACTGAGTCATAGTATTTCAGGCGCACCGGTAGTGGATGCCAAAGGCAAGCTTGTGGGGATTCTTTCGGAACTGGACTGCTTGAAAAGTATTGTCAGCGGGAGTTATTACGACTATGAATCTCTCGGCGGTGAAGTCTCGGAATTTATGACCACCAGTGTGGAAACGGTCAGTCCGGATCTGGATATCCTGACTGTATGCGACCGCTTTACCAAAGACAATCGGCGGCGTTTTCCGGTCGTTGAAGATGGCAAGCTGGTAGGGCAGATTAGCCGCAAAGACATTTTGCGGGCGATTCGTGATTTTGTCAGTCCCGACCAGATCCATAAGACCGCTTGATGCAGTCGCCCCGGATTCCCAGGGGCGTTCAATATCGCTAAAAACACCTTTAGAATGCTTCGTTGCCGGCGCGTTCTATGGTATTCTTTGGCGCTTGTGATATCTCTCTGGAAAACGGCACTGCCGACGCCAGTCAGTGAATGGCTGATTGATCGTGAGTCCTTGATTAATACTGCTTCCAGAGCGCCGGACTGCAAGCATTTCCTCTTAAGTTCCGGTAACCATAGCCAATAGTTGTACGGCTTCCTTACAACAATAACGATGAGTCCTTTTAGTTACAGGATATAGCTACATATGGCTGACTTTGCCAAAGAAATCCTCCCCGTAAACATTGAAGACGAGTTAAAACAATCCTACCTGGATTATGCGATGAGTGTCATCGTGGGCCGAGCCCTCCCGGATGCACGAGATGGCTTAAAGCCAGTGCATCGGCGGGTGTTATTCGCCATGAGTGAGCTCAGTAATGACTGGAACAAGGCGTATAAGAAATCGGCCCGTGTCGTCGGTGACGTAATCGGTAAATATCACCCCCACGGCGACACGGCGGTTTACGACACTATCGTGCGGATGGCGCAACCATTCTCCCTGCGCTATACCTTGATCGACGGGCAGGGCAACTTTGGATCGATCGACGGCGATAGCGCCGCCGCCATGCGGTATACCGAGATTCGCATGGAAAAGTTCGCCCACGAACTACTCGCGGACCTCGAAAAGGAAACCGTGGATTTCGCACCTAACTATGACGGCTCGGAGCAAATTCCGGTTGTTCTGCCGACCAAAGTCCCCAACCTTCTGGTGAATGGTTCTTCCGGCATTGCTGTCGGTATGGCCACCAATATCCCGCCGCACAATCTGCGAGAAGTGATCAGCGGCTGCTTGGCCTATATCGAAAATTCGAATATCAGTATCGATGAGTTGATTGAGCACATTCCGGGGCCGGATTTTCCCACGGCGGCAATTATCAATGGCAAAGCGGGGATTATTGAAGCTTACCGCACAGGGCGCGGCCGCATATATATCCGTGCCAGATATGAAGTTGAAAGCGATCCCAAAAGCGGCAAGGAAACACTGATTGTCACGGAAATACCCTATCAGGTGAATAAGGCCAAACTGGTTGAAAAAATTGCCGATTTGGTGAAAGACAAGAAGATCGAAGGCATTACCGAGCTTCGGGACGAATCGAGTAAGGAAGGAATGCGAATTGTCATTGAGCTAAGACGCGGTGAAAACGCCGAAGTTATTATGAACAATTTGTTTGCCTTAACGCCGCTGGAAACGGTTTTCGGCATCAATATGGTTGCGCTGGTGAATGGCGAACCAAAACTGCTAAATCTGAAAGATGCGATCGAAAATTTCGTGCGCCACCGTCGCGAAGTGGTCACCCGCCGAACCATATACGAACTGCGCAAAGCCAGGGAACGGGGGCATATCCTGGAAGGCCAGGCGGTTGCATTGGCAAACATTGATCCCGTTATCGCTTTGATCAAGGCATCGCCGACTGCCGCCGAAGCGAAAGAAAAGTTAATGGCCCAGGGCTGGCTACCAGGTTCGGTGACCGGCATGTTGGAAAGGGCAGGTGCCGATGCCTGCCGCCCGGACGATCTGCCGCCCGGGTTAGGGCTGGTGGATGGCAAATACTATTTGTCGGAAGCCCAGGCACAATCGATTCTGGAACTGCGCCTGCAAAAATTAACCGGCTTGGAAACCGAGAAAATTCTTGATGAATATAAGGTTATTCTGGAAAAAATTGCCGAGTTATTAGAGATTTTGCAAAGCCCGGACCGGTTGATGGAAGTCATCCGCGAAGAGCTTGAATACATCCGCGATACCTATGGAGATGAGCGACTGACGGAAATTCGTAGTTCCAAGCGGGATCTCACGGTAGCGGACTTGATTGCCGAAGAGGATGTGGTCGTTACCCTATCTCACAAAGGTTATGCCAAATCCCAGCCGCTGGAAGATTATCAGGCGCAACGGCGCGGTGGCAAAGGCAAGTCGGCAACTGCTGTCAGGGATGAGGATTTTATTGAAAAGCTTCTTATCGCCAATTCCCACGATACGATCTTATGCTTTACCAGTCACGGTAAGGTGTACTGGCTGAGAACCTTCGAGATCCCCCAGGCCAGTCGTATTTCCCGCGGTAGGCCCATCGTTAATATCCTGCCATTGGCGGAAGACGAGCGGGTCAGCACCCTTTTACCGGTCAATGAATATGCCCAGGATCACTATGTGTTCATGGCTACGCGCAAGGGCACGGTGAAGAAGACCTCGTTGGAGAATTTCTCTCGCCCGCGGTCTTCCGGGTTGATTGCGCTTGATCTGGATGACGACGATATTTTAATCGGCGCGGCGATCACCAACGGCGAAAGCGACGTCATGCTGTTTAGCGATAGCGGCAAAGCTATCCGGTTCAATGAAAGTGACGTTAGGCCCATGGGGCGTACAGCGCGAGGCGTTCGGGGGATTCGCTTGGTGGAAGGGCAGACCGTTGTTTCTCTCATTCTGCCCGACGACGAGGCGTTCATCCTGACCGCCAGCGAAAAAGGCTACGGCAAACGCACCGATGTCACCGAATTCCCTGTTTACGGGCGTGGCGGACAAGGTGTAATTGCAATTCAGTGTTCGGATCGAAATGGCAAGTTGGTCGGCGCAGTGCAGGTTATCGAAGGCGATGAACTGATGCTGATCAGCAACCAGGGCACGCTGGTGCGTACCCGCGCGGGAGAAATATCTGTGGTTGGCCGTAATACTCAGGGAGTACGCTTAATCAGAGTCGCGGACGATGAGCAACTGGTGGGTGTCGAACGGATTGCCGAACCCGAGGAAGACGACGAAGCCGTTTCTGCGGTAGCGGACCAGACTGACGATAGCGACGCCGGCTCAGAGGATGAGGAGCGCGAAGCCGGATCAGGCGGCGGCGAAGACGAAACCGATATGGATTGATTGGCCACTGGGTGGTTAGGAGACCGACTGCAATGAGTGACGAACAGGTTGAATTGAGCAAACTTCGGGATCGCATAGACGCGATCGACGGTCAGTTGTTAGCCTTGATCTCCGAGCGGGCGCAATGTGCGCAGCAGGTTGCCGAGGTCAAGCTGAAAAATCGATCTTATAAAGAAGTTATCTTCTACCGCCCCGAGCGTGAAGCCCAGGTATTGCGCAAGATCATGGAAAGCAACCCCGGTCCGCTGAGTGACGAAGAAGTAGCCCGGTTATTTCGCGAAGTGATGTCCGCCTGTCTGGCGCTCGAACGACCTCTCCGCGTAGCATACTTGGGACCGGTCGGAACCTTTACCCACGAGGCGGCGATTAAGCACTTCGGCCAATCCGTGCATGCTTTGCCGCATCAGGCAATTGATGAAGTGTTTAGAGAAGTGGAGGCGGGAACCGCCCAATATGGCGTAGTGCCGGTCGAAACCTCCAACGAAGGTTTGATCAGCCACACTTTAGATGTGTTCGTCAACTCGCCGTTGAATATCTGCGGGGAAGTGCAGATTCGAACCCATTACCATTTGCTCGCCTCGAAAATGACGCCGGTGGAAGACATCTCGGTGATTTATTCCAAATCGGATACCTTTGCCAACTGTCGGCAATGGCTGGATGAAAACTGGCCCGGCGTTGAACGTGTCTCGGTATCCACCTATGAAGAAGCTGCCGAAACTGCAGCAAAACAGAAAAACGCAGCGGCCCTGGCCGGGAAAATCTGTGAAGAACTTTTTGAATTAAGCCGGTTGGCTGGAAACATTGAAGACCGGCCGAATCAAATCGCACGCTATCTTATCGTAGGCAAGGATCGCATTCCTCCGAGCGGTAATGACCGGACAACGATTTTGGTCACCATTAAAGATGAGCCAGGTTCGCTATATAGAATGCTGGGTCCCTTTTATCTGCATGGACTGAGCCTCACCCGGTTGGATTCTCGTCCCGCCTCCAGTGGTGAACGGCGTTATCATTTTTTTATCGATTTCAGCGGGCACTGGGATGAGCCGGAAGTTGCAGAGGTTATCGCGGAGCTTGGCAAAGAGGTATTGGATATCCGGCATCTGGGTTCCTACCCGCTCGGCGTTCTTTAGCTCAATAACAATCGTTGTTCGATTGCATTGCTACTGCCGGTTTCGCGGTGCCGGAATTTATCAGCTATCTTAACAGGTCAGGCAGTCGCAAGGCATGCCGACAATGAAGCTCCTTATCTTTGGAAATCTGCAGTGACCAGTCTACAGACCAATTCGCCCTCGGAACCCGCCGTCGACAGCATCGGTATTGTCGGGCTCGGGTTGATCGGCGGCTCATTTGCAAAAGCGCTCAAGCAGGCAAAGTCGGTCAAGACCGTATATGGCTTTGATTTACGTCAGCATGAGATGCAGACCGGCGTTCGAATGGGGGTGATAGACCACGCTTGCGGTGACTTGAAAGAGTTGGCGCAAAAGTCACGCGTTATTGTCCTTTCCGTACCGGTGAAAGCTATTGAGCCGGTGTTGTCGGAGATGGCCGGAGAGCTTAAAAGCCATCATGTCTTGACCGATATGGGCAGTGTCAAAGGTGCTGTGGTCGAGGCGGTTTCACGGGTGTTTTCCGGACCTTTTCCGGGGTTCGTGCCTGGGCATCCGATCGCCGGATCGGAAAAGAGCGGGGTGGCGGCAGCGGATGCCGGGTTGTTTGTAGATCATAAGACCATACTGACCCCGCTTCCGGAAACGTCCATGGACGCTCTGGACTGTGTCGCGCGCCTTTGGAAAGCGGCGGGTGCGCAAGTGTTGATGATGTCGGCGGGACATCACGATGAAGTGTTGGCGGCTACCAGTCATTTGCCTCATTTGATTGCCTTTTCTCTGGTGGACACCCTTGCGGGCGCCGACGATAACAAGGACATTTTTCGCTACGCTGCCGGCGGTTTTCGTGATTTTACCCGTATCGCGGCCAGTGATCCGGTAATGTGGCATGACATCTATCTCTCTAACCAACGGGCTGTGTTAAAAATGATCGACCGGTTCAGTGTGGACCTGGCTAAACTTCGGGAGGCAATCGCCCAAGGCGAAGGCGAACAGTTACTCGGCGTTTTTACCAGGGCCAAGGCAGCCCGGGAACATTTCGGCAGAATGCTGGCCGGACAGGGGTATCACCAGGGGCAGGATAAGCCCGTTGCGATGGCGATCCGGATTCGCAAGGCAAAACGAATAGGCGGAGATATTCGAGTTTGCAGCGACAAGAGCATAGCTCATCGCGCCGTGGTCCTGGGAGCGCTGGCAGAGGGTTCAACGCATATTGAAGGCTTTTTGGAAAGTGAAGCAGCCTTGGCTTCGGTGCAGGCGTTTCGGGACATGGGCGTGGTGATTGAAGGGCCTGACCGGGGAAGAATGGTCATCCATGGCGTTGGCTTTGATGGCTTGCATGCGCCGCCCGGACCGCTGTATGTGGGACACTCGGCAACCTCGATGCGGCTATTGTCCGGCGTAATGGCGGGTCAGAGATTCGCCAGTGAAATCGTCGGTGATGCGACGATACAGCAGTTTTCCATGGCCAAGATTGCCGACGGATTGCGGCTGATGGGAGCGAGTATCGAAGTTGGAGACAACGGTAAGCCGCCGGTAGTGCTGTATGGCAAGACGGCTTTGCAAGCCTGCCTGCATCAGCTCGATGAGCCGAGTTCGCAATTGAAGTCGGGCCTACTGTTTGCCGGCCTCTTCGCCGAAGGGGAGACGGAAATCGTTGAACAGCAGTTGACTAGGGATCACAGTGAGCGGATGTTGGAAGGCTTCGGTTATCCGATACAACGCTCCAGCGGGCACATCCGAATTCCTGGAAGGCAAACGCTCAAGGCGACCCAGTTGGATATACCTGGGGATATTTCCCTGGCAACCTTTTTTATCGTGATCGCCAGCCTCGTGCAATCCTCGGATTTAACCCTGCGCCACCTTGGCTTGAACCCGTTCCGGCTCAAGGCATACGAGGTTTTACGGAAGATGGGTGCTGACGTGATTGTCCTGCGTGAATACCGGGTCTGTGCCGAACCGGTTGCCGATCTGCGTATCAGAAGTGCGCCGTTGCAGGGATTTAATCTACTGGCAATAGATTTCTATAGGATGCGGGATGAGATGGCGGCGTTAATCGTTGCGGCGCTGTTCGCCGAATCGCCGAGCACGCTGCGTGATTGTCAGCAGCTCGGTGACGTCGAACGGCAAACGATATTGCGTCTTTTTGAGCATCTTGCCTGGTTGGGCTGCAAGCTGATTGTAGAGGCCGAGCGTTGGATAATTCAGCCGATCGAGCCATCGGCAGTGCAACTCCCGGTTGTGCGCCGCCAGGCTGCCGGCGATCCTTTCCTGGATTTGGCAACGATTTTGGCGGCGAGTATTCTGTTAGATGAACAGGAATTGGCGATGCCTGAGAAATTAGCGGAAACCTTCCCGGATATATGGTCCTTGCTCAAGGATTCAGGGTTTAATATTCAAATGGTGGAGAAAGCATGACGCAATCGTCTGCACCGGTCATTACCATCGACGGGCCTTCCGGGTCCGGTAAAGGCACGATCGCTCAGCTGTTGGCCGGCAAGCTCGGCTGGCGGATTTTGGATTCGGGGGCCTTGTATCGCTTGACCGCGTTGAGCGCCGCCAAACAGGGCGTCGCATTGGACGATGCCGAGGCGGTTGCTAGGGTTGCGTCGACTTTGGCTGTGGAGTTTGTTCCAGGCGCGGCGGATCAGCCTGTATCCGTGAATCTGGCAGGCGAAGATGTCACGCTGGAAATTCGCACCGAATCCTGCGGCGCAATGGCCTCTCAAGTTGCCGCTCATCAGCAGGTTAGGGAAGCGCTGTTGCAACGCCAACGGGACTTTCAACAACCACCCGGATTAATCGCCGACGGTCGGGACATGGGCACGGTGGTGTTTCCGAATGCGGATTGCAAGTTGTTTCTGGTTGCCAGCGCAGAAGAGCGTGCCAGGAGAAGACAGCGGCAGTTGATGCAGCAGGGGCAGAGTGTTAAAATTGCGCACCTTTTAAACGAGATAGAGGAAAGGGACGCTCGGGATATGAACCGTTTACATGCCCCGTTACGCCCTGCCGATGACGCTGTAACCCTTGATACATCTGGACTTTCCATTGATCAGGTGTTGCAAAAAGTGATGCGAATCTGGTCTGAAAAACAGGCTGGCTGACAGTCGCTGTCATATCGCCTTACTCGTTAAAAAACAAATTTTTTCATCCCGATTCCGTTAAATGCCAGACTTGCGGAATGCCGGGGTATTGTTAATAGACCGTACAGGCTGGCCGTACGGAAGCGTTTTTCATTCACACAGGAAACCCAATGACCGAGAGCTTCGCTGAGCTTTTTGAAGAAAGTTTAAAAGAAATTGATATGCAACCAGGTTCCATCGTTAAAGGAACCGTCGTCGACATTGACCAGGATTGGGTCACTGTCCATGCTGGACTCAAGTCCGAAGGGGTTATACCCGTTTCTCAGTTCTTAAATGAAAAAGGAGAACTGAATCTTGCAATTGGTGATGAGGTCGACGTAGCTCTCGATGCCGTGGAAGACGGATTTGGCGAAACCCGCCTATCCCGAGAAAAAGCCAAACGTGCCGAAGCCTGGAAAGAGCTTGAAAAAGCTTTTGAGGCAGACGAAGTTGTCAACGGCGTTATCAACGGCAAAGTTAAAGGCGGCTTTACCGTCGAATTAGGCGGTATCCGCGCGTTCCTGCCAGGCTCCTTGGTAGATGTCCGTCCTATCCGCGACACGGCGCACCTGGAAGGCAAAGACCTGGAATTCAAAGTCATCAAGCTCGACCAGAAGCGTAACAACGTTGTGGTTTCCCGCCGCGCAGTGCTTGAGGCGGAAAATAGCGCCGAGCGTGAAGCATTGCTGGAAACCTTGCAGGAAGGCATGGAAGTCAAGGGTATCGTCAAGAACCTTACCGATTACGGTGCATTCGTTGACCTGGGCGGCGTCGACGGCCTGTTGCATATTACCGATATGGCTTGGAAGCGGATCAAGCACCCAAGCGAAATCGTTAATGTCGGCGATGAAATCGGCGTTAAAGTATTGAAGTTCGATCGTGAGCGTAACCGCGTATCCTTGGGTCTGAAGCAGCTTGGCGAAGATCCTTGGGTGGCGATCAAGGCGCGTTACCCGGAAAATACCCGCGTCACTGCCCGCGTCACCAACCTGACCGACTATGGCTGTTTCGCCGAGCTGGAAGAAGGCGTGGAAGGTTTGGTTCACGTATCCGAAATGGATTGGACCAACAAGAATATTCATCCGTCCAAGGTGGTCCAGTTAGGCGACGAAATTGAAGTGATGGTCCTTGATATCGATGAGGAGCGTCGTCGCATCTCTCTCGGTATCAAACAGTGTCACCCGAATCCCTGGGAAGAGTTTTCCAGTAAGTTCAACAAGGGTGACCGCATCAACGGCAAGATCAAGTCCATTACCGATTTCGGTATCTTCCTGGGGCTTGACGGCGGCATCGACGGCCTGGTGCACCTGTCGGATATTTCTTGGAACGAGACCGGTGAAGAAGCCGTCCGCAGATACAAGAAGGGCGACGATATCGAAACCGTCATTCTTTCCATCGATCCTGAGCGTGAGCGGATTTCCTTGGGTATCAAGCAACTGGAAAGCGATCCGTTTGCAGAGTTTACACAACTCAATGAGAAGGGCGCTGTCGTTACCGGTAAGGTTTCTTCCATCGACGCCAAGGCTGCTGTTATCGCCTTGAATGACGATGTCGAAGCGATCCTGAAGGCTTCCGAAATCAGCCGCGACAAAGTTGAAGATGCGCGTAATGTGCTGAAAGAAGGCGATGAAGTCGAAGCGAAAATTATCAGCGTTGACCGTAAAAATCGGGTGATTAACCTGTCTATCAAGTCCAAGGATATTGACGAAGAGAAGCAGGCGATTCGCGACGTGAAAGAGAAGCAGACGGAAGCGCAAGGCCCGACCACTATCGGTGATCTGATCAAAGAGCAGATGCAACAGCAAAATTAGCGCTGATTGTTCTACTAAATATTATAAAAACGGGCTATATGCCCGTTTTTTTTGTGTTTTTTTCAATCGTTTACTAGACTTTTTGACTGTGGCTAGGATAAGGAAACAGCTATGACCAAGTCAGAACTAGTAGAAATCGTTGCAGCGAAACAGCCTCAGTTATCCATTAAGGATGTTGAGTTGGCCGTTAAAACGATCATTGAATATATGTCGCAGACGCTATCAGAAGGCCAACGGATCGAAATTCGTGGTTTTGGTAGTTTTAGCCTGCATTACCGTGCCCCTCGCGTTGGACGTAATCCGAAAACAGGGGAAACCGTTCACCTTCCGGCTAAATATGTGCCGCATTTCAAGCCGGGAAAAGAGCTGCGCGACGAAGTAAATGATGGCCTGAAAGCCGGTTATTAAGTTTTTTCATCGAAAAACGAAGCTCTTCCATGTAAGAGCTCTATCGCTTTTTCTTTAAAGCGGCAGCACCAGCCAGTCAACCTGTGCTACCATACAAACCCTTCGAACAAGCACAAACCATGTTGCTGCCGTCTGTGGGCCGGGCGAAGGAAAAGCAATATTTCTTCAGGAATTTCAGGGCGTTAATGTTGGGGGAAATGTGGCAAAGATTAAACTGATATTACTTCTTTTAGTTTGCCTGGTTAGCGCCGGGGCAGGAGTTATTCTTGCGCTACGCAACACAGAAAGCGTTCAGCTCGATTTGGTCTTTACGACATTAACGCCGCTGCCTGTTTCGATACTTTTACTCTGTTCATTTATTCTCGGAATAGTCGCTGGAATATTGCTTACCGGTATTACCAGGGTGAGCCGCCGGTTAGCGCGGCGGCGACCTGCTCCATCTCAGACCGCCCAAGATGTCGTAACCGCCAAGTAGTCTCTAATGGAAACTCTGATCCAATGGCTGCTAGTTGCTGCTGCCATCGGTATCGGCTGGCTGATCGCCACTTTACAACAACGTCAACATGCCAAGTCCCAAGCCAAACCGTCAGCGCGCCCACCGCGTTCACTGCAGTATCTGTTCGATGCCTACGATGCGCCTACCCTTGACTCATTTGTCCAGGATCTCCAGGTAAATCAAGACACACTGCAGCTCCATCTTGCGATTGCCAACTTTTTTCGGCGAAAGGGCGAAATCGAAAAAGCTACTGCCATCCATCAAAAACTGCTGGCCGGTCCGACATTCGAGACACTGGATACCGGTCAACTATATTTCGAGTTGGCTCAGGATTACCTGGCGGCCGGACTTTATGACCGCGCTGAGGGGTTGTTTGAAAACCTGCTGGAAGATCCCGTATGGCAAGCGCGGGCTATGGAGCGATTGCTCGAAATCTATGAACATGAGAAAGATTGGGAGTTAGCCCGAAATACCGTTCTGAGTTTGTCCGCCGGTCCCGAACCTCAATGGAAGGTAAGGATTGGGCAGTACTGCTGTGAACTAGCCGAACGCTCGCTGCGCCGTAAAGATCCGTCAGAGGCTGAAGCGTATCTGCAGCAAGCGCTGCAATATGACCCCAAATGCGTTCGGGCGGCCTTATTGCTCGCCAAGCTGGCGGCCGGCAAAGCGGAATATTCGTTAGCACTCGAATACCTGGCGACTGCGGAGTCCCAAGATGAAGACTTTCTATTGGAAATTCTCCCCCAAACGGAGCAGGTCTACTGCAAGCAGGGCCGTGAGAGCGACTTTAAAATCAAGCTTCAGCAACTGTGGAAGCGCCAGCCGTCTGCCAGACTAATGGTTAAGCTGGCGCAGTATTTCAAACAGCAGGATAGTACCTGGCAGGCAACGGAATTTCTTTTGCGGGAGTTAGACGAACACCCGAGCTTGGAAGGTACGCGGTCGTTGTTGGAATTGTTAGCTCCCTATGCCGACACGGAAACCCAGCGCTGGATTAAAATTTTGCTCGAAGTACTGGAATCTCTCCTGGAGAAGCAAGCGGATTACCGCTGCCGGGAATGTGGATTTTCCGGCGGTCTGCTGCATTGGCTATGTCCGCAGTGTAAGTCCTGGGCGACCGTAAAGCCTTTGCTCTGGAAGGACTAACCGGAATTCATTGCCTTACTCAAAAACACTAGATAAAACGAAGCTGCCTTATGACGAATCCAGAAACGCCCCAAATTATTGTTGCGCTCGACTTTTCCGAAAGAAAACCGCTTGAAGACTTGGTGTCCCAGCTTGATCCCGCCCATTGCCGTTTGAAAGTAGGCAAGGAGCTCTTTACCCGGTTCGGTCCGGAAATTGTGGAGTGGATACAATCCAGAGGCTTTTCCGTGTTCCTTGATCTTAAGTTCCACGATATTCCCAATACTGCCGCCCAGGCGGTAAAAGCCGCCGCCGGCCTGGGGGTTTGGATGGTTAATGTTCATGCCTCCGGGGGGCGGAAAATGATGGCGAGTTGCCGGGAAGTCCTCGAGCAGTTCTCCAATCCGCCATTGTTGATCGGCGTCACTATGCTCACCAGCCTGAGTTCGGCGGATATCCGGGAAGTTGGATTCGCCATTCCGACGGGCCAATTGGTTGAAAGGCTGGCAGCCTTAACCAAAGCCTGTGGGTTGGATGGCGTGGTTTGTTCCGCTCAGGAAGCGACGAGTCTGCGGCAAAACCTCGGAAGCGAATTCTGTCTTGTCACGCCGGGGATTCGACCTGCTTCGGCTGCCGCTGACGATCAGTCGCGGGTTGTAACCCCGTCGCAGGCCTTGCAAAACGGCAGTCATTATCTGGTGATAGGGCGCCCCGTCACGCAAGCCGCGAATCCGGCGGTTGCCTTGCAGGAGATTTTACAAGAGTGCAATTCTTGTTCGTGATTTGCGACATTTCCCGAGATTCCGCAAGTTTTTGCAAGGTTACTGCAAGGTTTCATAACCAAAGAGGTACAAATCTAACCGGGACACGCAGGCTAACCTCTATGAATCCCGGTATGATAAATGACCTATACGTAAAAATCCCTACCAATAAAAATAACATGAGGTTGTTACATGAAATCATCGCTATGCCGTTTCATTCTGGGACTATCGTTCATCCTGTCGCCCCCGGTCTTTGCTGAAGTTGTCGAGGTTCTCCATTATTGGACCTCGGCGGGCGAAGCAAAAGCCATCAATGTACTAAAAGAGCTCGTTACCGACAAAGGGCACACCTGGAAGGATTTCGTTATTGCGGGAGGCGGTGGCGAAAGTGCCAAAAAGGAGCTGAGGACGCGGGTTGTCAGCGGTGATCCACCCGCCTCTGCAATGGTTAAGGGGCTGGATATCCAGCGCTGGGCGCGCATGGGATTTTTACAGAATCTCGATAGTCTGGCCGCAGAAGAACAATGGGACGCTAAGCTCCCTTCCGTGGTCGCCGACACTGTGAAGTTTCGCGGTTCATACGTAGCCACTCCGGTAAATATTCACCGTACCAATTGGATGTGGGTGAACTTGGGAGTGTTGGAAAAAGCCGGCGTATCGGTTCCCAATACCTGGGATGATTTCTTTGAAGCCGCAGAAAAAATCAAGGCGGCGGGCTATAAGGTTGTCGCCCACGGCAACGAGGCTTGGCAGCATGCGACCCTGTTTGAAGGCTTAGCGCTGTCTGTCGGAGGCCCTGAGTTGTATTACAAGGCATTTGTGCAACAGGATTACCGGTCGCAAAAGAGTAAGGAGATGGAAGAGGTTTTCAAAAAGCTACGTAAGATCCAGCCTTATCTCGATATGGACTCCGGCAATACCGCCTGGAACCATGCCACTCAGAGGGTTATCAACGGCGAGGCGGCATTTCAAATAATGGGTGATTGGGCCAAGGGTGAGTTTTTGAATGCCAATATGGAAGCGAATTCGGACTTTGGATGCGTGGCGCTACCAGGCACCCAGGATAAGTTTCTATACAACCTGGATACGTTGGTAATGTTTAAGCTGGAGGAAGCCGGAGAGATTGAAGCACAGCGTGTGCTTGCCAGCTCGGTCATGAATGACCAGTTCCAAACCAGTTTCAATCTGGTAAAGGGCTCGATTCCCGCCCGTACTGACATCTCGCTAAACCAGTTCGATCCCTGTGCCAATAACGGATTGCAAGAGTTTGTGGCCGCTGAGAAAAAGAAGGCGTTACTGCCCAGTATCGCCCATGGCATGGCGACTACCGAACGCATTCAAACCGAGATGTATGGCGCTATTGACGAGTTTATGAAAAATCCCGATATGAGTGCGAAGCAAGGCCGGGTGATGCTGGCCAAGCGGATGAAGTTAGGAGCTTATATCATCAACTGATCCAGCTCTTTCCCATGTTGGCGGACCGACCGGTTCGCCTTTCCCTAACAAGTCCTTCCATTGCTGCTATTCTTATTCGATACCCTGTTCCAGTTGAAAAGCTATCTTTGATCTAAAAAGCTTACTAATACTTTAGTCTAAGTCAATTAAGGGGGATTTAAGTTACCAAATTGGTTGAAAAAGCAACGGTCTCTGCTAGGATATCTGGAACTTAAACGATTTAGAAAGTCGTTGTTTACAACGAGCGTAACTCAACTTTTGGAGCCTGCAATTCCGCAATTCCAAAAAACTCCATGCTGCTTAACAAGCAAAATAACAACAAGGAGACCATCTTATGATGAAATTTCTTCCCCACGCTGTTATGGCCGGGTGCCTTCTGGCCGGTACTGCTTCTGCTGACGAGCTGAAGTATCCTCCCGGCGCCGATTCCAAGTTTAGTTGGGACAGTTATGAAGATCTGAAGTCCATGAACCTTAAGGGCGAAACACTGAATGTATTCGGTGTTTGGCTCGGTCCCGACAAAGATTTAGTCGAAAGCGTCATATCCTATTTTGAAGCCGCTACCGGCGCAAACGTTAAGTATTCAGGCTCGGACACCTTTGAGCAGCAAATTGTGATTGATCTGGAAGCCGGATCTCCTCCTCACATCGCTATCTTCCCACAGCCGGGACTGGCTGCTGATCTGGCGTCGAAAGGGCATTTGGTCCCGTTGGAAAGTAAAACCGCAGACTGGGTACGGGATAACTATGCTGCCGGCCAATCCTGGGTCGATCTTGGCACTTTTAAAGGCAAGGATGGCAAAAAAGACCTCTACGGTTTCTTCTATAAGGTCGATGTCAAATCCCTGGTCTGGTATTCCCCGGAGAATTTCGAGGATGCCGGATATGAAGTCCCTGGGTCCATGGAAGAACTTATTGCATTAAGTGATCGGATCGTAAAAGACGGTGGCACTCCATGGTGCATCGGTTTAGGTTCGGGCGGAGCCACCGGTTGGCCGGCCACGGATTGGGTTGAAGATATGATGCTCCGTACCCAGTCTCCTGCCGACTATGACCGTTGGGTAACTAACGATCTGAAATTTAATGATCCGAAAGTTGTGGCAGCCATTGAAGCGTTCGGTACGTTTGCCCGGAATGAGAAATATGTCGCCGGCGGAACCGGAGCCGTGGCGTCAACAGACTTCCGCGATAGCCCGAAAGGCCTGTTCAGCTCGCCTCCGCAATGCTACATGCATCGCCAGGCTTCCTTCATACCGACCTTCTTCCCCAAAGGCACGGTGGTCGGAGAAGATGCTGACTTCTTCTACTTCCCATCTTATGCCAGCAAGAAGCTGGGCAATCCGGTCCTTGGCGCGGGTACTATGTACGCGATCACTCAAGATTCGAAAGCTGCAAGGGCATTTATCGACTTCCTGAAGTCGCCAATTGCCCACGAAGTATGGATGGCGCAGAAAGGTTTCCTGACACCGCATAAGGGCGTCAATACAGAAGTGTTCACAGATCCGACCGTGGCTAAGATGAACGACATTCTGTTGAATGCCGATACCTTCAGATTCGATGGCTCGGATTTGATGCCTGGCGCGATAGGGGCCGGTGTATTCTGGACCGGTATGGTGGATTACGCCGGTGGTACCGACGCTCAATCCGTTGCTGATGATATTCAGAAAACCTGGGATTCCATTAAGTAGTCAGTCCCCTTCATAAAATCATTACATTATTCCACCGGCCCTGTTGTTGGCCGGTGGAATGCGTGGGGGTATTGTTATGAATCAAATTTTGTTGGCATTCTCGACAATTATTATCGGGGTGTTCGGCTGTGTTGCATACTTCTATTTTTCCAACCTGTTGCTTGATCGAGCCTACCCCGCAAAGGGGCCGAATGCCGGTCGCAATATTAATCGCGCCAACGCCATTCGCCCTTGGTTGTTCCTGGGACCGGCGATTGCGATTCTTTCATTGTATCTGGTCTACCCTGTAGTTAATTCCGTCTGGTTATCTTTTCATGATGCTTCCGCGGAAAAATTCGTGGGGTTCGATAACTATATTTGGATGATCAAGGACGCCAAATTTCAGGAATCGATGCTGAATAACCTGATGTGGCTGATTGTGGTACCGGGTGCTTCTACCTTCTTTGGCCTGATTGCCGCTCAGTTAACGGATAATATCCGCTGGGGAAATTTGGCCAAGTCGCTGATTTTCATGCCGATGGCGATTTCCTTTATCGGTGCTTCGGTCATCTGGAAATTTATTTACGACTATCGTGGCGAAGCCAGCGCTGAAATCGGCCTGCTCAATGCCTTGGTGGAAATGTTTGGCGGAACTCCGGAAGCCTGGATTACCCTGGATTTTTGGAACAATTTCTTTCTCATGATCGTGTTGATCTGGATTCAGACCGGTTTTGCCATGGTAATTTTGTCAGCTGCCCTGCGCGGCATACCGGAAGAAACCATCGAGGCCGCAATCCTTGACGGGGCATCGCCTCTGGAGATCTTCTTGAAGATCAAAGTACCGCAGATCTGGGGCACCATTGCGGTGGTTTGGACTACCATCACCATCACAGTACTGAAAGTATTCGATATCGTGTTAGCCATGACCAATGGCCAGTGGGGTAGCCAGGTGCTAGCCAATCTCATGTTTGATTGGATGTTCCGTGGTGCAGACTCGGGCAGGGCATCCACCATCGCGTTGGTCATCATGTTACTGGTTACGCCCATCATGGTGTGGAATATCCGTAACGCACGAAAGGAGATGAGATAAATGGCTGATATTGCTGGACAAAAAGCCCGCTTGACCTGGGCAATTAATATCTCAGTCGTAGCCTTGGTGTTGCTATGGACTATTCCCACCTTCGGGCTGTTAGTTTCTTCGTTCCGGGATGCCGATCAGATTGCCAACTCAGGATGGTGGCAAGCGCTGTTTGCCGCCGAGAAAAATGTGATATTCAGATCAGCGCCCGGCGACGCCCAAATACAGGATGCGAGTGGATACAAGATCACTGGAAATCTCTTTGACGGAAGCGATGGCAGTGTACTTGCTTTTGGTGTTTCTTCTAAGGCACCAACAGAGTATCTGCCCGGGGAAACCGGTGAGATGACAAGAAATCGTCAGATGACTGTAGAATCAAACGGCGACTATGTGATCAGTTCTCCGGAACCGATTAAGTCGAGACGCGGGATTCGAATTTTTGCCACTATTCAGGAGCCACCTAAGTTCACCCTGGACAACTATGAAAAAGTGTTGTTTTCAGAAGGTGTCGGACGGTCTTTCCTGAACACATTTACCGTCACAATACCGGCGACCATCATTCCGATACTAGTAGCGGCTTTCGCAGCATACGCACTGGCATGGATGAACTTTCCCGGACGCGCATTATTGATTGCCGCTGTTGTAGGGTTGTTGGTTGTGCCGCTGCAGATGGCGCTTATTCCGCTTTTGAAGTTGCATAACGAAATAGGCATCGGTAAGGACTACCTTGGAATATGGTTGGCCCATACCGGCTTCGGTTTACCGCTCGCTATTTATCTGCTGCGAAACTATATCGCTGGATTGCCACGGGAAATAATCGAAAGCGCCAGAGTCGATGGCGCAACGGATTTCGATATTTTTCGGCGCATCATCCTGCCGCTTTCCTTCCCTGCTTTGGCGAGCTTTGCAATTTTTCAGTTCCTTTGGGTTTGGAATGATTTGCTGGTTGCCACGGTATTCTTGGGTAACAACGAAGAGCAGTTGGTCATGACTGGCCGCTTGCGCGAATTGTTAGGCTCCAGGGGTGGCGACTGGGAAATTCTTGCTGCGTCCGCATTCGTATCCATTGTCGTGCCGCTTTTTGTGTTCTTCTCGATGCAGAGATACCTGGTGCGTGGACTGCTCGCTGGATCGGTAAAAGGCGGTTAATTCGTTATTGCATGAATTTACAGAAATTATCCCGGTCAGCTTCCGGTGGATGAAGTTGGCGAAGCGGAATTGATTTAGAGATTATCAATATGGCTCAAATAAAACTAACAAATGTACAAAAAGCCTATGGTCCGGTTGAGGTGTTGAAAAACATCAATCTGGAACTGGAGTCAGGGGATTTTACCGTGTTTGTGGGCCCCTCAGGATGCGGAAAATCTACCCTGCTGAGAATGATTGCAGGACTTGAATCCATTACTGCCGGCACTTTGGAAATCAATGGTATGGTGATGAATGATGTGCCGCCGGCACAGCGTGGTATCGCCATGGTATTCCAATCCTATGCACTGTATCCGCATATGACCGTTGCTGAGAATATGGCGTTCGCCTTGAAAATTGCCAAGAAAAAACCGGCGGAAATCGACGAGGCAATCCAGCATGCCGGTGAGATTCTGCAGCTAAGTCACTTATTGGAGCGGCTGCCAAAAGAGCTTTCCGGCGGCCAGCGACAACGGGTGGCAATCGGCCGGGCGATCGTTCGTAATCCTTCCGTGTTCCTGTTTGACGAGCCGCTTTCCAACCTGGATGCGGCGTTACGGGTGCAAACCCGGTTGGAAATCGCCAACCTGCACGACAGCCTTTCGGCCAGCATGATCTATGTTACCCACGATCAAGTGGAAGCCATGACCCTGGCCAGCAAAATCGTGCTGTTGAATGCCGGTGAAGCGGTGCAGAAAGAAGGCAGTATTGCCCAGGTCGGCCCCCCGTTGGAGCTCTACCATAATCCGGCCACGCGTTTTGTCGCCGGATTTATCGGTTCGCCAAAGATGAACTTTATTGCCGGTGAAATTCTGGAAGCAACCGCGCAACAGGCAACCATTCAGCTTTGTAATGGTTCTAAAGTCCATGCGGCGGTGGATGCCACCAGCGCCGCAAAAGGCGCAAAAATCGAATTGGGTATACGGCCTGAGCATTTGCATTCGGGTGAATCTGAAGGCGACGATGTTCTTGGCAAGGTCTCCTATGTCGAACGGCTGGGTGAAGTTTCCTACCTATATTTGCATGTTGAAGGTCACGACGGCTTGGTTACCGCTCGTAACGACGGCGATAGTCCGTTTAACCCTGGTGATAGCGTGTCGCTGCAGGTGCCTGTCGGTAAATGCCACCTGTTTGACAGTAATGGAAAAGCCTTCCCGCGTTTGGCTAGGTAATCGTTAATTTGCCACCAATTGCAGCGGTGATTGCTGGACTGCAGTGGAATAGTTGGTATCCCAATGGTAGCGAAATTAACGCTCAAAGATGTGGCTGCGAAAATTGGTGTCTCGACAGCCACTATCTCAAATGCATTTAGCCGGCCGGACCAGTTGTCGGCCGGCTTGCGCCAAAAGATCCTCTCTGAATGCGAGGCGATGGGCTACTACGGCCCGAACGCTGCGGCGAGAAGTTTACGAACCGGGCGCACCGGTATCATAGGCGTGGTGCTGTCCGACCGCATCAGCTACAGCGTTACCGATCCGGTTGCCAGCCACTTTCTGGAAGGCGTCGGCGAAGTATTAGACCGGTATCACTACAATTTACTGCTGCTGTCCGCAGGTTCCTTGGAAGCAGGCAACGGTAGCGCGCGTTTGTCGTTTATGGGGGATGGCTTGATCCTGTACGGCTTGCAGCATTGTCAGCCGCACGGTTTACGGTTGCCGACGAAGAACGTGGTTACGGTGGATTTTACTTGGGAAGATTTCCCGTCGGTCACGGTTGATAACCGCGGCGGCGCGCGCCAAGTTGCCTCTCATGCCTTCGCTCACAAGCCGAATCGGGTAGCTGTGCTGGGTCTGCGTATGTTGGAAGATGCGCGCATTCAACGTCTGAGGAACAGTGCCGATTTACAGGAAACCACGCCGGTTTCCTATCAACGCTGGCTCGGTTTTATGGATGCCGCGGAAAACTTGGGGGTTGATATTCCCGCCAGTAATATCTGGCATGTTCCGGAAAATATTCATCACTACGCCTATCAGGCGGCAAGAGATGCATTAAGCCTGCGTCCGAGGCCGGATCTATTGCTTTGTATGAGCGATCGCATTGCCTTGGCGGCGATACAGGCCGTGATGCGGTTGGGACTGAAAGTTCCCGAAGATGTCAAAGTTGTTGGTTTCGATGGCATATCGGCCGGCGCGAACTTTCATCCATCACTCACCACTGTTCACCAGTTCAATGTCGAAAAGGGCCGTCAGGCAGTCGAGATGCTGCTGGGACACAAGCACAAAGATTCCGTGCAGTTAGACACAGAACTCATTATTCGTGAAAGCTGTCCGGAATCGGATAGCTAGTAATTCCATATTTCTTTGAGGGTTTGCCATGACCAAGATGGATGCCATCGATGCTTCTTTGAAGATAGTGCAAGAAGAATTCGATACTGCTAAACGCGGTAAGTACGAAAGCCTTTTTACCCTGGGAAATGGGTTTCTCGGTTTGCGTGGCGATTGTGAACTACCCGGTTATGCGTCGCAGCGTGGTACCTATATTAACGGCTTTTACGAAAGCGGTCCTATTACCTATGGCGAAAAAGCTTATGGCTATGCCGAGCGCTGGCAGACCATGATAGCCTTGCCGGAGGGCAAAGCATTTCATTGGAAAATCGATGGCGCGGTGCTGCATCGGGATGGCGCTTTAACCATCCGTGATCGTCATTTGAATATGCAGTCGGGAACCTTGGAATGGTCCTTTGAATGGCAACACCCCAATGGTTATGTCGTTACCGGTAAAGTTGTTCGTATAGTCCCGTTCGATAGCAAAGGCGCCTGCCTGATAAGCTGGGAGATCGATTTGCCTAACACCGGGCTTGCCGTCTCGCTGAAGCACGGTTTGGCCGTGAGCTATGCCAATCACGGGAGCCACGATCCGCGGTTACCGGAGCATTTTAAGGGTGACACCGTGGCGATCACCGAAAGGCATATTAGCAGTGCGCCGCAAGGGATGACCATTACCGCCACCGGTTCCGACCTTAGTGCGGTTGCCTTGGCGGGTCACCTTAGCGAAGGCGTTAACTGGGAAGAACCCAGGTGTGAGGAGACTGCGCAGGGCATTGAATGGCGTTTGCAAGGAGATACTGCTGCAACCACCCTGCGGTTTACCAAGGTGCTTGCCTACGATTATGGCAAGTCGGAATCGATAACAAGCTGTACCGAGCAAACCCGGCAAGCGCTTGCAGCCATGATGGCGGCGAGTGTTGAAGAACATTTACAGAATCAACAGCGCTATTTAGCGGACTTTTGGCGTGATTGCATGGTGCTGACAGGCGCCGATACCGAAACCCAGGAAAGCCTGTTGTATAACCTGTTCCAGTTACTGCAGTCGACAGGGCGCGACGGCAACCGCAGTATCGCTGCGAAAGGGCTGAGCGGCTTGGGATACGAAGGGCATTTCTTTTGGGATGCGGAAACTTATGTGCTGCCATTTTTTACCTATACCAAGCCCGAAATCGCCAGGAGTATGCTGCAGTATCGCATATCGGGTTTGGAGAAGGCGCGTCAGCGGGCGCGAAAACTCAATCATCGTGGCGTATTGTTTCCGTGGCGGACAATTAATGGCGAAGAAGCCTCTGCCTATTATCCTGCGGGGACCGCGCAATATCACATCAACGCGGATATAGCATTGGCGCTAGCCCGGTATTTGGAAGCGACAGGCGATAACAGTTTGCTGGCCGAGGGGGGTGCGGAATTGCTCGCCGAAACGGCACGCTTCTGGATGGATTTGGGCAGTTGGTCGGAGAAAGGTTTCGGATTCTATTGCGTCACCGGTCCGGACGAATATACCGCCCTGGTGGATAACAACTTTTACACCAATATGGCTGCCAAAAACAATCTTTTGGCGGCAGTCAAGTTTGTCTCCGGCGATAAAACGCTGGCGCAACAAATTGGCGTGACCGACACCGAAATCGCCGATTGGCAGACGGCGGCAGAGGCGGTCTATCTTCCGTTAAGTAACCGAATCACACCCCAGGACGATAGTTTTCTGGCAAAGGAACGTTGGGACTTTGCTGCCACCGAAGCCAAGCAATATCCGCTGCTGTTGCATTTTCATCCCCTGAATATCTATCGCAAACAGGTGCAGAAACAGGCCGATGTGGTGATGGCCATGGTTCAGAATCCGGATGCGTTTTCACCCGCGCTGTATCGCCGCAATCTGGCCTACTACGAGGAAACCACAACCCGCGATTCGTCCCTTAGCGCCTGTGCTCAAGGCATAGCGGCCAATCGCGCCGGCTACGACGAACTGGCCTGGGAGTATTTTCTCGAAACCCTGCATACCGACAGGAAGGACTTGCATGGGAATGTTGATCACGGCCTGCATACTGCATCCATGGGCGGTAGTTATCTGATGGTGATTTGCGGTTTTCTGGGTCTCGATTTTTTTCAGGGAATGCCGCGCTTTCGACCACGCCTGCCGGTGCAGTTACCCTGTCTTTCCGTGAATCTTGTGCTGCAGGGACGGCGCCTCAATCTGGAGTTAAGTGATACGGAGATCCGTCTCAGGTTATTGGCGGGCAATGCGTTGGAGATAATGGTATTCGGTAACCGAAAGACTCTGCGTGAGGGCAGTCAGGAGACTTGCCCGATGGTGCCGGATTTGGTTGGGCTGCTGGACGTTAAGTCTGCTACCGAGACCGAGCAACAGGAACTACAGGCTCCGGGTGTGCCGGTTGTTGCAACTCTCCAGGTCGGGGAGTCCGACTCGGCCGCCTGGGAAGACCAGATCCATCAACAGTTGAACCGGCAGGGTTTACTGCCGGAACAAGTCTTGGCCGTTTGCCGGGATCACGCCACCTGGTGGCAGGTTAAACAGGCCTATCCGACGGTCAATCTCGCGGATACCAAGGGAGAGGAGGTGTCGATTTCTTGGTTAAAAGCGCAGCATCAACGGCAGGTTGGCAAAGTCAAAGCGTTTGCCGGGAAACGCCCCAAGAAAGTTCCGCACCGAGGCGTGCTGTTCGATTTGGATGGTGTTATCACCGACACTGCGGAATTTCATAATCGCGCCTGGATTAAAATTACCGACCAGCTTGGCATGAAATTCGACGAAAAAATGGGTGATGCGGTCAGGGGCATCAGTCGCCGGGATAGTTTTCTGCTGATACTGGCTGCCAACAAGAAGCAAATGTCCGATGCGGACATAGATCACTGGATTACATTGAAAAATGACCTGTATAAACAGAGTTTGGTTGAGGCAATGGACGCGAGCCATATTCTACCGGGCGTCACACCGTTGCTGGAAGGATTGCAAGCCAGGGGAATACTCTGCGGATTAGCTTCCGCCAGCCACAACGCACCCTATATACTGGAGAAATTGGGGTTGAAGGATTTCTTCAAAGACATTGTGCGGCCGGACTCCGTTGCCCGTGGCAAACCGGCGCCGGATTTATTCAGTAAGGGCTGCGAGTTGCTTGGCCTGCCGCCGCAACAGGTTGTCGGTGTCGAGGACGCTGTCGCCGGGTTGCAGGGTATTATCGATGCCGGTATGTATGCGATCGGCGTGGGTACTCATCCCGGATTGGAAATCGCCGACCGGCTGCTTCCGGATTTGACCCATTACCGGAAGATCATCGAAGTATTTGAATAATCCAACGGCACCTATTGATAGTAGCGCTCCATTAGCCGCCCGGATTTGCGGGCGGCCGTCCCTTTCCTTCCTTGAGATTTCCTTCCAGCCGGTTTCTTTGATTCCTATTTGCCGGGTTTTTTCGTACATTTCGTGAGTGCGTCCCGGATATTGTCAATTCGGGCGACATATCCAATACCGTCTAACTGAGACAACAGGTATGAATCTAATGGCTAATTGTTTTTCGCCTTAGGGCTGAAAGATGATGGACGCTACCGACGATAACACTAGCGAGGATTGGTCATTGGCAGCAAACAGATTTGAACAGCTAAATATCAAGGGTGATCTGTTCGGTGGCGTGACAACCGCGATCATATCCCTGCCCATGGCATTGGCGTTTGGCGTCGCATCCGGGGCCGGCGCCCAGGCTGGGTTGTGGGGTGCGATACTGGTCGGATTGTTTGCCGCGGTATTTGGCGGCTCCCGCACACTGATTTCCGAGCCCACCGGCCCGATGACCGTGGTGATGGCCGCAGTGTTAACCAGCATGATGGCTGAACACCCGGAACATGGATTGGCAATGGCCTTTACCGTGGTGATGATGGCCGGCCTGTTTCAAATTGCTCTGGGAGCCTTGAAACTGGGTAAATACATCACTCTCATGCCGTACAGTGTGATTTCCGGTTTTATGTCCGGGGTGGGCGTCATATTGATCATTTTGCAGCTCGGACCATTTTTAGGGCAATCCACGCCGCCGGGCGGCGCGATGGGAACCTTGATGGCGCTGCCCGACCTGCTGGCCAATATCCATTTTGGGGAGCTGGCGTTGGGCGTGCTCACTCTTATCATTCTGTTTTTCATGCCGCAGAAGATTAAAAGGTTCGTGCCACCGCAGTTGGTGGCCCTGGTGGCGGTTACCTTAATTTCCA